>CAYOCT010000094.1:0-22511 GCA_964402555.1 uncultured Nitrospiraceae bacterium
AAAGCGCCCGCGTTTCGCAATTCCTTCACAAGCTCTGAGCGAAGCGAAGAATCTCACCCGCGATAGAGGCCTCGCCTGCCAGGAGATTCTTCGCTTCGCTCAGAATGACACGGGGTCCAGTGTTGCTTGATGCATCGGCGCGCCACTTAAGAAACGCCGCATCTTCATCCTCCCGAGTGAAGCCACACTTCATGTCGACTCGTAATCGTAATCGGGGTAGTCGTAACCGAGTATCGCAAGTGGCCAGAACCTGCGGCAGAGCCGCTGTTCTGTTCAAGCTGTGACCTTCCGGTCTTCGTTCGATTACGACTACGATCACGATCACGATCACGAGCAAGAGCAAGAGAAGTCCGGCGACCTAGAGACTGCGACGCCCGGCACGCGCCGGATTTGACATCGATGGGCGCAGCGCCCAGAATCGTGCGCCTATGCTTGACGACAATGTGCGATACATGGAATACGCGATTCGCGAGGCGCAACGCGCGCTTGAGATCGGCGAGGTGCCAGTCGGCTGCGTGATCGTCCACGAGGGTGAGATCGTCGGCAAGGCGCACAATCAGCGCGAGCTGTTGCAGGACCCGACGGCTCACGCCGAGATCCTCGCGATTACCCAAGCCGCCGCCCATCTGCAAAGCTGGCGTCTCGAAAACACGAGACTCTACGTGACGCTCGAACCGTGTCCGATGTGCGCGGGCGCGATCATTCTGGCGCGCGTGGCCGAGGTGTATTTCGGCGCGTACGACCCGAAGGCCGGGGCGTGCGGCACGCTGATGAACTTGCTCGAAGACACGCGATTCAACCACCAGCCGGCCTTGTACCCAGGACTGCTTGCCGAGGAGTGCGGGGCGATGCTGACGCAGTTCTTCCGGCGCATCCGCGAAGGGGGACGTCCGCCACGTCCGAGTCCGAACGCGTCCCAGGAATGAGGAGTGGCTTTTGCGCGTTATCTAAGCATGGACGGCGAAGGAAAACCCTGTTTGGGGCAGCGTACCTCAATTGTGGTGGAGAACGGGAGCGAGCGGCGAACGCTTACTTTCTCTAACCCATGAATGTTGAATAAGATACGGAGTATCGAGCAACTCGGCTCCGAGGCAGAAAGGCTGGCATGACCCTTGCTTATGTATGCCATTGCAGGTGAGTGCATGACCGTAGGGCAGCTTAACAGGAATCGAGGCGCGACGACGCGCTGAGTTCCATTGGAAAAGGAGAAGACAATGAGTAAGAAATTCGCGGTTGCGTTGACACTGGCAGTAGCGGTGCTGTTCGTAGGGTATACGGCGATGGCAGCGGAAGGCGGCGCGTGTCCGGCGGCCAAGGGCGCGGCCGGCTGTCCGGCCAAGGCTGCGGCAAGCAGCGCCAAGGCCGAAGGTGGTTGCTGCGCGGCAAAGGCCGACTGCGCGAAGGCCACGATGAGCGGCAAGGTGGATGTCAAGACCGAGAAGGTCGACGGAAAGGACGCCAAGGTAGCGTACCTCACGATGGCGGAATGCAAGAGCGCCGACGGCAAGACCTGCTGCGCGGACATGAAAGGCAAGGAAGTGAAGTTGACCGGCGCCAAGGCGGCGGACGCCGAAAAGCTGGCGGGCAAGAATGTGGAGGTTACCGGAACGTGCAAGGACGGCAAAGAAATTGACGTCGCCTCGCTGACGGCGAAATAACGTTCGCCGGCGAGATTGCATAGCAGGACACGCCCCGTGGGCCGAAAGCCCGCGGGGCGTTACGTTTCTTCGAGCTGGCGCTGTTCGAGGGCGCGGATGCGGTCGCGATACTGCGCGGCCTTCTCGAATTCCATCTTCGACGCCGCCTCGCGCATTTGTTTGCGCAGCCTGCCGATGGTTTTGGCGAGATCGTGTGCGGGTACGTAGACGTCTTCGTCTTCGGCGGCCAGCGACACGGTGACGTAGTCGCGTTCGCAGATGTTCGCGAGGAGATCGGGAATGGCCTTTTCGATCGAGCGCGGCGTGATCTTGTGCTTCTTGTTGTAGGCCATCTGCTTCTTGCGCCGCCGGTTCATCTCGCCGATGGCGCGCGTCATCGACCCCGTGAGCTTGTCCGCGTACATCAGGACGCGCCCGTGCAGATGCCGCGCCGCGCGCCCGCACGTTTGGATTAGGCTTGTTTCGGACCGCAGGTACCCCTCCTTGTCCGCGTCCAGAATCGCGACGAGCGCCACCTCCGGGATATCGAGCCCTTCGCGCAGGAGATTGATGCCGACGAGCACGTCGAAATCGCCCTTGCGCAACGCCCGCACGAGTTCGATGCGTTCGAGTGTATCCACGTCCGAGTGCATATAGCGGACGCGCACGTGCAAGTCGCTGTAGTACTCGGTCAGGTCCTCGGCCATGCGCTTCGTCAAGGTCGTGACCAGCGCGCGCTGGCCCTGTTTCGCGCACGTGCGTAGCTCGTCGAGAAGATCGTCGACCTGCGACGACGCGGGCCGGACCTCAACCAACGGATCGGTGAGACCCGTCGGCCGCACGACCTGCTCGACGATCAGCCCTTCGCTCTTCGTCAATTCATACTCGGCCGGCGTCGCGCTGACGTAAATGATCTGGCGGTCGACGTCGTCCGACGCCACGCGCGCTTCGAATTCTTCGAAGGTCAATGGGCGGTTATCGCGCGCGGAAGGCAGGCGGAAGCCGTAGTCCACGAGCTTGTCTTTGCGCGACCGGTCGCCGCGGAACATGCCGCCAATCTGCGGGACCGACATGTGGCATTCGTCGATGATGAGCAGCGAGTCCTTGGGGAAGTAATCGATCAACGTGAACGGCGGCTGCCCCGGCAACCTCCCATCGAGATGACGCGAGTAGTTTTCTATCCCGCTGCAATACCCGATCTCGCGCATCATTTCGAGGTCGTACCGCGTCCGCTGATCGAGGCGCTGCATTTCGAGCAGTTTGTTCTCGCCCTTGAACTGCGCGAGCCGTTCCTCGAGTTCCTGCTCGATCGTCTTCATCGCGCGTTCCATCGTCTCCGCGGTCGTTGCGTAATGCGTGCCGGGATAGATCTCGGCGCGGCGGAGCTTCCGGTGCGCAACGCTCCGCAACGGATCGATTTCGGTCACCGATTCGACCTCGTCGCCAAAGAACTCGATCCGGATCGCGAGATCGCCTTCGTACGCCGGGAACACGTCGACAATATCGCCCCTCACGCGGAATGTGCCGCGATGGAAATCGACGTCGTTGCGCTCGTACTGCATGGCAACGAGGCCCGCGATTAGCCCTTCGCGCGACAGCGGCGCGCCGGGCGTCACGTCGACGCGCAATTGCTTGTACACTTCCGGCGAGCCGATACCGTAGATACACGACACGCTCGCCACGATGATGCAGTCGCGCCGCGTCAGAATGGCGCGCGTCGCCGAGTGCCGCATCTTGTCGATCTCGTCGTTGATCGACGAGTCCTTCTCGATGTACGTATCGGTCGACGGAATGTACGCTTCTGGCTGGTAGTAGTCGTAATAACTGACGAAATACTCGACGGCGTTGTTCGGGAACAGGGCTTTGAACTCGCCGTAGAGTTGCGCGGCGAGGATCTTGTTGTGCGCCATGACCAGGGCCGGGCGGTTCACTTGCGCGATCACGTTCGCGACGGTGAACGTCTTGCCGGACCCCGTCACTCCGAGCAGGACTTGATGCCGCCGTCCCTCGTTCAGTCCCTCGACCAATTCGCGGATCGCTTGCGGCTGATCCCCTTCGGGCTTGAAATCGCTGACGAGTTGGAATCGGTCTTCCATGGACGGCCTCAAACGGTTCGGCTAGACGAGCTGCGGCCGCGACGTGTCGTGGACATACCGCGTCGTGACATCGGCCACGCCGGCGACGGTGCGCAACGTGCGCTTCACACGATCGACCGTCGCGCGGTCCGGCGCGTCGAATACGAAATCGAAATAGCGCTGTCCGTCGTCGCCGGGCTGGAACTGCGCTTCCGTGATAGCGATGTTGAGCGGCGCGATCCGGTTCGTCAGATCCGCGAGCATGCTGGCGCGCGGACTGGTGGTCACGCGCAACGCAGCCTGGATATACCGCTCGCCTTCCCACGACACTTCGACGAACCGTTTGGGATCGCGCGTCACTTTTGCGAAGTTCCTGCACTCCCGGCGATGAATGGTGATCCCGCCGCGCGTTACGTAGGCGAGTATGAGGTGTCCCGGCATCGGATTGCAGCACTTGGCGAACTGCACGGCCATGCCTTTCGTGCCTTCGATGCGAATGAGCTTCTCGCGGGTCGCATCGTCGACGACGCGCACCACGGGCTTGGGCGCGGGCGGACGCTTTGGCGTTTCGACCTTCTGTTTCGCCACGTCCGCGGGTTCGAGTTCACCCAATTCGCGCAGCTTCTGGCGGATCTTCGTGCGTGCGCGCGGCGTTACGACGATGTCGAGCCAGTCCACGTGCGGCGTCTGGTTCTTCGAGGTGAGGATATCGACAGTATCGCCGGTATGCAGACTGTAGTTGAGCTGTACGATGCGTCCGTTGATCCGCGCGCCGATACAATGGTCGCCTATATCGGAGTGGATCGAGTAGGCGAAATCGAGCGGCGTCGCGCCCGCGGGGAGTTCGCGGATCTCGCTCTTCGGCGTGAACACGAAGATCTCCGACATCTGCACGTCGCGGCGGACGCCTTCGAGGAAGTCGTCGGGCGTATAGGCTTCCTGCATCCACTCGTACATCTGGCGCAGCCACTTGAGATTCTCTTCCATCTTCTGATCGGACGTGGCTTCGCCTTCTTTGTAGCGCCAGTGCGCCGCGATGCCTTCCTGCGCCGTATGGTCCATCTCTTGGGTGCGGATCTGGACTTCGAGCGGCATGCCCTTTTCGCACATCACGGTCGTGTGGATCGATTGATAGCCGTTGGCTTTGGGCATGGCGACGTAGTCTTTGAAGCGCCCTGAGATCGGCGTCCATAACCCGTGTACGACGCCGAGCGCCTCGTAGCACTCCCCTTCTCGAGTCGTGATGATGCGTAACGCTTGGATGTCGCGGACTTCGTTGAAGTCCTTGCCCTGATGGATCATTTTTCGATAGATGCTGTAGAGGTGCTTCGGGCGGCCGACCACTTCGCCCTGAATGCCGACATCCTCGAGGCTCTGCTGGAGAAACGCGATGGTGGATTCAAGCCACGACTCGCGCTCGCGCCGCTTCATCACGACGCGCGACGCGATTTCCTTGTACTCGACCGGGTTGAGCCGGTGGAACGCGTGGTCCTCGAGTTCCCATTTCCAGCGCGCAATACCGAGCCGGTGCGCGAGCGGCGCGTAGATATCGAGCGTCTCCCGCGAGATCCGCTCGATCTTTTCGGGCGGCAGGTACTCGATCGTGCGCATGTTGTGCAGACGGTCGGCGAGTTTGATGATCAGGACGCGCACGTCTTTGACCGTGGCCACGAGCATCTTGCGGATACTGGCCGCCTGTTTCTCCGCCAGCGTGCGTCCCTGCGATACCGGCAGCGTCCCGATCTTCGAGACGCCGTCGACCAACGACGCGATGACTTCGCCGAACTCCTTGACCAATTCCTCGCGCGTAAGCGGCGTATCTTCGAGCACGTCGTGCAAGAGGCCCGCGGCAATCGTCGTCATGTCGAGTTTGAGGTGGGCGAGGATGCGCGCGACCGCGAGGCAGTGCGAAACATACGGATCGCCAGACAAACGCGTTTGGCCGCGATGCGCCTGATCCGCAACGCGATACGCTTTCCGCACAAGCTCCAAGTTGGCGTCGGGCGTATTCTTACGGATCAACTTCAGTAGTCTGGCAAACTCAGTTCGCATGGAAGAAGGGAACCATCCTCGAGTTGGGTCTATTCCGTTATTCTACCATTTGGACGCGCTCTTTTCACGAGGCATCGCGGCGATCCCAAGGGCGCGAAGGAACTCGAATCGGCAATCGATAACGATTACGATCACGATCACGATCACGATCACGATCACGATCACGATCACGATCACGATCACGAATACGACTACGATCACGATCACGAATTGGAGGCGGGAGTCTGATGGAGCAGGATCATTACGAAATCGCGGTATACTATTTTCCAAGCTATCACGCCGACCCAAGGAACGCGCGGCGCTATGGCGAGGGGTGGAGCGAGTGGGATCTGGTCAAGGCGGCGCGGCCAAGGTTCGCGGGCCATGTGCAGCCGAAGGTTCCTGCGTGGGGATACGAGGACGAAGCAGACCCGAAGGCCATGGCTCGGAAGATTGATGCCGCTGCGGACCACGGCGTGACGGCGTTCCTTTTCGACTGGTATTGGCATAATCAAGGCCCCTATCTTGCCCGCGCGCTGGAAGAGGGATTGCTCCAGGCGCCAAACCGGGACTGTCTGAAATTCGCGTTGATGTGGGCCAACCACGACTGGCTCGACATCTTCCCGGCCAAGGGGGGCGTCGCGCCGGAACTCCTGTATCCGGGCGCCGTCACCCGCGAAACCTTCGACCGCGCGACGGACCATATCATCCAAACGTACTTCACAGAGCCCAACTATTGGCGAATCGCGGGGCGCCTCTACTTTTCGGTCTACGAACTTATGACGCTTGCCGAGGGGCTGGGCGGCGTCGAACGCACGCGCGAGGCGTTGGAAAGCTTCCGTGATCGAACGCGCGCGGCGGGGCTGGGCGAACTGCACCTCAACGCCGTGATGTGGGGTATCAAACTCCTGCCGAACGAACGTGTCTTGACAAACCCCGTCGAGATGCTCCGCGACCTGGGGTTTGACAGTGTCACCTCGTACTGCTGGATTCATCACCTCTATCCCGGCGGTTTTCCAGCGACATCCTACCCGGATTGGGCCAAACGCTCTGCGGCGTTGTGGCCCGAGTTTGCCGCCCAGTGGCCCGTGCCGTACTACCCGAATGTCAGCATGGGATGGGACGCTTCGCCTCGAACGAACCAGGCCGACGCGTTCAAGCACCACGGCTACCCATTCACGTCCGTCTTTGTCGACAATACCCCTGCAGCGTTCGAAGAAGCCCTGCGTGATGCGCGCGCGTTCCTCGACACCCAGGCCCCGGACCGCCGGATCTTGACGATCAATGCGTGGAACGAGTGGACAGAGGGTTCGTATCTTGAACCGGATACCGTACACGGCATGGGCTATCTGGAGGCTATCGGGAAGGTGTTCCGTTCATAATCGCTACGACCGGCAGAGGCGCTTTTTGATTTGAGAGTCTTTTCAACGAATGAAGAGACTTACATGATCTCGATTGACAAAATCACCAGTCCGATGGCTTATGAATCACGTGTCCAGCCATGGCAACGGGGTCAGGAAGTTGATTATGAGCGAGATGTTTGAGTTTCAACCGCATATGTTCATCCGCCTCCAGCTTGAGTGACTCGCATGCGGCTCGTCCCGGCGGAAAAACAACTTTAATAGACTTCATCGGGTAGAGTTCCTTGACGGCCCTAATTGCGGGAATCAAATCTGTATCATTCGACAGGAGGAGTGCCTTATCGTATTCGTCTAGAACCGCGTTTCTTAAGAGGCGTATCGCTATGCTTACGTCCGTTTGTTTTTCTTCATAACCCGTGGTTGTTTGATGGCAATTCTTGCAGTACTTGTCCTTAGCTCTAAAGTCGCCGAGTATAGTCGTGACTCCATACAACCCCAAGGCCTTGATATAAGCCTCATGGCGCATCCTCTTCGCCGGGTTCCCAGGATAGAAGGCTGTAAAGAAGAAGACCCCGGTAATTGAGTCTCTACTCGATAGGATGGAGGTTGCAAGGCTATGCAGATTGAGCCACTTGCATCGGCGCAAGGCCGCATCTTCTACTATAGCGTGGTAGAGATTGAAGCCATCTATGAAAAGCTGCACGCGGGCCATACAAAGAAAAACCCAACCCCCGGAAGGGCTGGGGCCGCCACAACTCGAGGTTATGACGGGATAATCTGATCTAGTCTACCACGTGCGACTCCGTTTTGCAAGAACCGTTTTTCAGTACTTTGTTCAGGACTTCATGTGCTACAACTTCTGCTGGATTCCACGGACTAGCGGGGCTAATCCGGCAATGGCGGTGGGAATCACAGGTTTTGTCTGGGGCATCGAAGAACGTGTTCTGAAATGGCGTACTTCAACATGTAGCGCTACCCGAGGATCCGTCGGTATGGCTGTTTCCCATTTTGCGGGATTAGCTTGTCATTCGGAGAGCGCCGTGAAATCGCCGGTCGTAATCGGATATCAAGCTCCGGTTTTTGCGCATTTTTCTCTTGACAGATGGGATGACCCGTGATAGAACATAGTCAGCGTAAGGGTGAGAGTTCCTAGCTGGCAGTGGGAAACGTAAGGAACGGAGGTAGTATCATGATGCAAAAGCTCGTGTTTAGGGGTTCCATTGGTCTTACTTTAGTGGTGTGCTGCGCATTCATGGCGGGTTGTCCGTCGAACCAAGTCGTGGTCATCGACAATTTCCCCGAGTTTTCGCTCGACAAACTGTGGAACGATTTCGTGTCGTTCTTCTACTCGGGGGGCGACAGTTCGCCACTTGAAGTCGGCGACATCATCGTCGGCACCGCGGGAGGCGGTTTCCTCCGCAAGCTGACGGGCATAGACCACAGCGGCGGCAAAGTCTCGACGGAGACGGAGTTCGTTTCGCTGGCGGAAGCCATCGACAGTGGCACCCTGAATGGCACGGTGAGTTTCACGGCGGCCGATTTCGCGAAGAGCGGCGTGCCGCTGGCCAAGGCGGGCGGAACCACGATTGACTTGAGCGGATTGGTCATCTTCAGCAAAGACGGCGTAACGCTGAAGGTCAGCCACGGATCGATTACGGTGGCGCCAACGGTCACGCTGTATGCGAAGTTCTCAGACCACACGCTCAATTCGTTCTATGCGGTCACGGAAACCGATCTGGCGGTCGACATGAACCTTATGCTTTCGGTGACGGGCGCCCAGAATCTTAATTGGGAAACCGACATCATCCCGCCGATCTCGAAGCCGTTCCTGTTCTACATCGGACCGGTTCCCGTCGTGGGCGTGGCTTCGTTGAGCTTCCCGTTCGGCATTTCGGGTTCGGTACAGGGGACAATCTCCGGTGAGAGCGGGTTCGACGGCACGACGCACGTCAAGATCGGCACACAGCTTTCCGATGGGAAATGGTCGGACGTGTCGCAGTTAGGCACGTTCCAGCCGACGGCGCATCCGCTGGTCATCACGCTGTCCAGCAATGCCGGCCTGGACATTTACGTGAAGGTTAAGGCGGGCTTGAACCTGTACGGCGCGTCGAACCTGACGGGCTATGTGCAGCCGTACCTGTCGGCCGATGCGCAGTTCATTCCGTCGCCGCTGGTGTTCGTGCTTGGCGCGGGCGTCAACGCCGGGATCGGATACCAACTGAGCATCTTCGACATCGACCTGGTCAATAAGAATTGGTTCTTCGCCGGCCCGTCCTGGGAGCTGTATCGCTACACGCTGCCGTACGACGTGCCCACGACCTTCACGATCCAGTGGCCGTTGTAATCGAAGCGCTGATCCTGTAATCTTTGGCCGCCAGGTTCGCCTGGCGGCCATTTCCATGCGCTGAGGCCGGAGTACGCCGTGCCTCGAAGGTTGAACGAGGCAACGATAGACGTATGCTGACCGACAATATTCTGGACCTCATCGGCAACACTCCGCTTATCCGGCTCGGGGAAGAACGCATCTTCGCCAAGGCGGAATTCCTCAACCCCGGCGGCAGTATCAAGGACCGCGTCGCGCTGGCCATGCTCGAAGGGGCGGAGGCGCGCGGCGCGCTTCATCGGGACTCGGTCATCGTCGAGCCGACCTCCGGCAACACCGGCATTGGCGTGGCGCTCGTCGGGCGTCTCAAGGGCTACCGCGTGCGCATCGTCATGCCCGAGAACATGAGCGAGGAACGCAAGAAGCTGATTCGCGCGCTCGGGGCGGAACTCGTGCTGACTCCGGCCGAGGCGAGCATCGGCGGCGCGGTCGATGCCGTGCAGCGGATGCGGGAAGAGGACCCGCGCGTGTTTGTGCCGCAACAGTTCGAGAACCCCGACAACCCACGCGTCCATTACGAGGAGACCGCGCGCGAGTTGTGGCGTCAGACCCAGGGCGACGTAGCGTGTTTCGTGGCGGGCGTCGGCAGCGGCGGCACGCTTCAAGGCGTGGGCAAGTTCCTGCGCGAACACAAGCCCGGCGTACGCATCGTCGCGGTCGAGCCCAAGAACGTTTCCGCGCTGCTCGGGCACGAACCGGGTCTGCATCAAATCCAGGGCATCGGCGACGGGTTCATTCCGGCGATACTCGATGTCTCGCTCGTCGACGAAGTCATCGAAGTCACCGACGAAGACGCTATCGCCACGACGCGCGCATTGAGCATAGAGCGCGGGCTGCTCGTGGGCATCTCGTCGGGGGCGAACGTGTGGGCCGCGCGCCAACTTGCGTCGAAGGTAGACGGCAACATCGCGACGGTCCTCCCGGATCGCGCTGAGCGGTACTTCAGCACGAGCTTGATGTAGCGCGCATTCCTTTCCGATCCCGCGTTTCTGGTAGTCTATTCCCGAGCGACGTTACTAAGCAGGATGGGCCTTCAATGAAATCAGCTCTGTTCGCGATTGGATTTCTGGGACTCGCCGCAGCCGCGTGGGCCGCTACGGACGCGCAGGAAGGGGCGTTCGGCCGGGCGCTCGATGCGCGCAAAGGCGCCGTAGCCATTCCACCGGCGGCCGACTTCAAGGCCTTGCCGCTGACTGTCGAATGCCGCGTCAGACTCCTCGGCAAAGACCAATACAACATCCTCGTGGGCAACGAACCCAAGGCATCCGCCACGCATTGGGAGATCTTTACCACGCCGAAGGACGGCGTGCTGCATGTCTACGTGCCGGGACGCGCGCCGGACCATGTCCACACGCAGACGGCCATCGCCGACGGGCAGTGGCATTGGGTCGCTGTGCAGATGGAGCCGCAATGGATACGGATTTTCGTCGACGGCAAGGAATGCGCCTCACAGGAATGCGTCGCCGGGCAGGGCAATGCCGTCGAAGGTCCGCTGGCCCTCGGCAGCTTATCCGAAGGCGGGTTCGGGTGTAATGGTCTTATCGACGAGGTGCGCATCTCGAAAGGCGTCCGCGACGTCCAGGCGATTCCGGACGCCGAGTTCGAACCGGATGCTTCGACGGACGGTCTGTGGCATTTCGCGCAAGGCGCCGAGGTCAAGGACGCCTCGGGCAACGGACATGACGGGCAATTCAAATCGAGCCAGATCGTGCTCGACCCGAGCGGCCACGAGATCCCGGGCGGGATGTCCACAGATCTTCAGCCGCTGCCCGTGCCGGGAGACGCCGCGCCGTTGCGCGCCGCGTTAGGTTCCGTAACGCAGCAGCTTCAACTCAAGAGCATCATTGCCGACACGATCGGCGATGCCGTGCTCCGCGAGTGGAGCTACGATTTCCAGTGGTACGGTAAGAAGGAATACCCGGATCAGCGACCCGGCGGGCCGCCTCCCGAGAAACTGGCTCGCGAAACGTACGACGCACAGGCGTTGATCCGCGAGGAGGACGGCGGGCCGTTGGGAACCGTGCTGCGCCGGACCGACGCGCTGATCGCCAATCTGGCCGCGGGGCGGGTTGAAGGTCTCGACGCGCTCGTGGCCGATTTCCGCGCGCTGCAATCCGCGCCGGCGCCGCCGCGCGACTCCGACGATTACAGGGCGCGTTACCTTGCCACATGCGCACTCCGACGCCGGATTGCGCTGCTGAATCCGCTGCTGGATTTCGACACGCTGCTGTGCTGCGCGCGCGGGACCTTCGAGGGATCGGTCCGATCCAACCCCGCGACCGCCGACGTGCAGGGCGGGCATTTTGTGACGCAATACTTCGGTTTCAACGCGCTGCCAGGCGGCGGCCTTTATCTCGTCAAGAACTTCAAGAGCGCGCCGGAAATCGTGAACGTGCTCGCGGATTCGGTCGTACAAAACGGACGCCTCAAGGGAAGCAAACTCGACCACGGCGCATTCGCGACGCCCGACCTCTCGTTCGACGGTAAGACGATTGTGTTCGCGTGGACGGGGAACGACAGCCATCAGTGGACCTACTCGAAGAAGCGGTGCTTCCATCTCTTCAAGGTCAACGTCGACGGGTCGGACCTTGTCCAACTTACCGACGGCGACGTCAACGATTTCGATCCGTGCTGGCTGCCGAACGGGCGCATCGCGTTCGTGTCCGAACGGCGCGGCGGTTATATCCGTTGCTTCTCGGCGTATCTCAAGGTGCGCAGCTACACGCTGTTTTCGATGAACGCTGACGGCAGCGACATCCGGCCGATGAGCTATTTCGAGACCAGCGAGTGGAATCCTTCCGTCAACAACGAGGGCCAGGTGGTCTACACGCGTTGGGATTACGTCGATCGCGAAAATTGCCTCGGGACGCGGTTCTGGATCAGCAATCCCGATGGTTCTAATCCACGCGCGCCGCATGGCAATTATCCGCTGCCGTACGACACCTTCCCCGATCACACGCCGTGGGCCGTGCACGACGGGCGCGAGTGGGACAGCCGGTTCGGCGCGCCGCTCGTCGAGATGGGCATCCGCGCCGTGCCGAATTCGCCGTTGTACCTGTTCACGGCCGCGCCGCATCACGGCGAAGTGTATGGCTCGCTCTGTATGCTCGACCTGCGCCAAACCGACGATCACCACATGGCCCAGATCAAACGCGTAACACCGGACGAACCGTTCCCCGAAACGGAAATGCCCGGGCGGCGTCATTACAAGTACGGCACGCCGTGGCCGTTGAGCGAGGACTTCTATCTCTGCAACGTGTGGGAGGACCTGGCGCTGGTCGACCGCTACGGCAACAAGGACCTTCTATGCGATTTGCGTTCGATGCCGTGCGCGCAGGACGAACGCCTGCGGCTCATCGATCCGATTCCCGTGCGCCCGAGACCGTGTCCGCCGGTAGTGCCCGCGATCCCGCGTCCGAAGGCGACCGTCTCGGTCATGAACGTCTACGACTCCGACCTGCCGTTCCCTGAAGGCACGAAGATCAAATGGCTGCGCGTGGTCCAGAACATCCCGAAGACGAATCACGCGATGGGCGAACCGATGATCGGATACGAGCGCGAAAACACGCCGCGCATTCCGCTCGGCATCGTGCCCGTCGAAGACGACGGCAGCACGTATTTCGAAGCGCCCGTCGCGAAGCAACTCATCTTCCAGGTCCTCGACGAGAACTACATGGCCGTGCAATCGATGCGGTCCGTGGCGTTCGTCCATCCCGGCGAGCAACTTTCGTGCGCCGGCTGCCACGAGAAGACGCAGAGTTCTCCGCGCCAAGGCGGCGTGCCGATGGCCATGCGCCGCGCGCCGTCGCCGTTGCAGCCCGAATGCGGTCCCGTCGAACCGGTCAGCTACTATCGCCAGATCAAACCGATCTTCGACACGAAATGCCTGCCGTGCCATCGCGAAAAGGGCAAAGGCCCGCAGGACATGAGCTACGAAGCGCTCAAAGAGGACTACACGTTCTGGTTCTCGGGCGCGATGTTCACCGACATGACGACCGCGTATAGCGGCGTCCACGGAGGGTCGCGCACGATCCCCGGACGTTTCGGCGCGCGCGCGTCGAAAATCGGGCAGGCCCTGCTCACCGAACCGCACGCGAGCGCCGTCTCGCCCGAGGACCGGCATCAAGTTGTGCAATGGCTCGACTGCAACTCGTTGCGCCTCGGCGCGTTCGTCCGCGAAAGCGCGCAACTCGCTGGACAACTTGTGTGGCCCGCGCTCGATGTCGATCCCGCAAATGTGCTGGGCGTCGAAGGCGCGCAGCCTGCGCTTAAAGCAAACTTCTGGCACGAGAACACGTGCGGGCCGTATCCGATCCTCTTCTCGGAGCACGAGCACAACCGTGTGGCGATCATGAATGCCGCAGGCGAGATCGTCTGGGAGTACTCGGTGCCGCACCCGCAAGACGTCTGGATGCTGCCCAACGGCAACATCGTCACGACGTATTATCAGGGCGTGCGCGAGGTCACGCGCGACAAGCGGATCGTGTGGGAGTACACGACCGAAAAGCCGAACGAGATCCCGAACTGCCAGCCGCTGCCCGACGGGAATCTTATGATCGGGATCGTAGGCGAATGCCGCCTGATCGAGATCGACCGCCAGGGGGCCATCGTGCATCAGGTCCAACTCGCCACAACGGAGAAGACGCCGCACGCGCAGTTCCGCCTGTGCCGCAAGACGCCCGAGGGCACGTACCTCGTGCCGTTCACCGCCGAGGGCGCGGTGCGCGAATACGACCGCGACGGCAACGTGATCCGCGAATTCCCGAAACGCCCGATGCCCGTCTGTGCGTTGCGCCTCGAAAACGGCAACACGCTCATCAGCGCCGACGGGGCCGTGACCGAATATGACCGCAACGACACCGTCGTGTGGGAACTCTGGCAGAACGACATCCCCGACATCCAAATTGGTGCGCTGGCCGGCATCCAGCGTCTCGACAACGGCGACACGATCGTCTGCAACTGGAACACGAGAGACACCGACGGCAAGACCGGCGCGCACATCTTCCAAGTCGGCGACGACAAGCGTGTGCTCTGGCAAGTGACGGGAACCCAGATCGGCCAAGTCGCCGAATGCCAGCTTCTCAAGGACGACCTGTCGGGACCGAGGGCAGGGACGCTTCGATAAGGCCACGCGCAAGCCGCCCACGAACACGATGAGCGCGATGCCGGTTTCTTGAGCGATGACAGAACGATTACGGACAGAACGATTGAGTAGAAAACTCCGCGCTGGCGAAGAAGAGTGTCGTGATTTGTAGTGGCCGGATCTTATCTCTGGACAGGATAACAGGATTGACGCGCTGGCCCGACCGCGATGCAAATCATGGAAGGAAACGGTTTGAGCCTAACCGGCATTGTTCACACTCCCACTGCGTCATTGCGAGGAGGGCTTCGGCCCGACGAAGCAATCCCCTGATCTTTCGCACAACAGGCCGGGAGATTGCTTCGTCGGGCCGAAGCCCTCCTCGCAATGACACGATACAGACTGTTGTTGAGTTCGCGCCAAGTTCCTAGACCGAAGCGTTTCTCCGATCAACTGTTAGCGCCTTCGCCTCACGGCATAGTGTGAACAATCCGGGCTAACCGGCTATCATCAGAAAGAGAGCAGCTCCATGTCTGGCTCTGAACCCAATCATCCTGTCCATCCCGTTATCCCGTCCAATCGTTCTGTCCGCAATCGTTCTGTCGCCTAACCTGCCACAGCCTACTGCGGTTGCTTCCCGATGCAGTACAAATGCGTGGCGGTGCGTAGGTAGAGGCGGTTCTCCGAGATCGCGAACGAGGAGAGCGTTCGGCCTTCGCCGTTGATGGTGTTCGTGGCGACCACACGATAGTCCGGACCGGCGGCGAGCACCGTCGTGATGCCGTGTTCGTTGGTGAAATAGATTTTGCCGTCGGCCACGACAGGCGACGCGCTGACCGGGCCGCGCGCGGTATGCTCGGGACCCCATACGATTGCGCCGGTCTTCGCGTTGAAACAGGTAATGACGCCGATGTCGTCGAGCAGGTAGAAGTACGTTCCGTCGCAGGCGGGCGTCGGCACGTCGGGACCGTGCAATTCGTTGTAGGTCCATGCCACGTGCGTGGCGGTGATATCGCCGCTGCCTCCGGCGCGCACGGCGATCACGGGGCGTTTGCTCGACGCGGCGTGGATCATGCCGTCCACGGCTACGGGCGACACGATGATACGGTTCTTTTCGGTGTGCCGTGGGTTGAGGCCCCCGGCGCGCCATAGCTCCGCGCCGGTCTCGACGTCGCTCCCGGTGACGCAATCGCCGCCTACGGCGATGACCTGAGCCTTGCCTTCCCAGCGGAGGATCGCGGGCGTCGCGTAGGAATCGCGGGACTCGTGGACCGCCTCCGTCGGGCGTTCGACGTGCCACTTGAGCGCGCCATCGTTCGCATCGTACGCCGCGAGGTACGACGGGGCGTCGGTCTTGAATCCCTGCAAGACCTGCACGAGTATCTTGCCGTCGCACAACACCGGCGACGGCGCGTAGCCGAACTGCATGCCGAACGGGCCGTTCTCGCTTTGAAGGTTGTGCTTCCACACGACCTCGCCATTCATGTCGAGCGCAACGAGCGTGCCCGAACCCGTCGCGGCCCATACGTGCGTGCCATCGGTCGTGGGTGAAGGCGACGCGTAGTTGCCCCGGTACGCGAGCTGATTGCTCGCATCGAGTTCGCGTTCCCACACTATGCTGCCGTCGTTCTTGGCGATACACAGCAGCAGGACCTTCGGTCCGCCGCCGGGCTGATCGCCCGCGCCTTCCTCGGGTTTCGACGGCGACATCACGAAGATTCGGTCGCCCCAGATGATCGGCGTCGCGCCGCTCCACGAAGGAAGCGGGGTTTTCCAGACAATGTTTTCGGTGTCGCTCCAAGTCTCGGGCAGGCCCGTCGCGGCGGACACGCCGTTCCCGTCAGGGCCGCGCCACTGCGGCCAGTTCTCTTGCGCCGAAACCTGGCTTGCCACCAACATCAGGGCAAGCCCCAAGATGGGCAGGCCGTTCCCGCTCTTGCGGTAATTCACATGCATGCGTATGTCTCCAGCAACCTAGTCATTCAATCGTATCTATTCCAACTGCTAGTCCCTGTTCGTAATCGTAATCGATCGTCGACTGGTTCCCAAGCTGTGCTTGGGAACCCACTTGGGCTAGAAGCTTCGCTTCACGGGTCACGAAGCACAGCTTCGTGTTCAATGGCGTTCCCAAGCACAGCTTGGGAACGAGATGATTACGATTACGATTACGCGCACGAGCACGAGCAGGAACTAGCGCAACCTATGTTGCTTCGCTAACGGTCAGCCACCCAGACTGAACATTGCGGCAACGGCGGCGAAGGATTTCGACGCCGGGAACTCGTTGGGATACCGATTGAACTGAACGTGGCCGTCCATGTAGAGCGTGTTCGCACCGCCGGGGATATGATTGAACTGCGCGCTCTCGGTGGTGTTCGCGGCGACGACATCCCACATGACCGGCAGTTCGCTCTGCGCCTTGGCGGCCGCGGCGGGATTGTTGATGTCGGTAATCAGGAAGCGCTCGACGCCTTCGCGCAAACGGTAGATCGTCGAGCCGGAGCCGTTACCGATCGGCGCTCCGTGCGGCGTCGACATGCTGGTGAAGAGCGCGTAAAGCGTCGGGTCGGAAAGGTCTTGATCGAGTTTGCCGTCGTTAGTGGGATCGTGGTCGCCCAGCGCGCCGTTGAACAACGGGGGATAGCTCGACAGGCATCCCATGATGTAGGCCATCTGCGCCGAGATCGACGCGGAAGGCAAGCCGAACATCGCGGTATCGAACGAAGGATCGGTGTCGCGCACTTTGTCGAGGACCACGCCGTAGTAGAGATAGCTCGAATCGGCTTTGGAGGCGAACCCGGCATACGGACAGGTTTGGCCCGGCGCGTTCGCCACGATACCCAGCGGGTTGTCGCCAACGCCCTCGGGATCCGATGGGCAAACCAAGACTTTCAATCCGGAGAGGTATTCCGGATAGATCGCGGGCATGTGCGGCGCAAGACTCGCGCGCGTACCGCCGCCTTCGCATTCGGACGGCAGCGCCGCGCCCCAAGGCTGATCGCCATGGACGCGCGGATACATGCCGTGCGACTCGCCCGCGTACATCTTGAAGACCAGCCCCATCTGCTTGAGGTTGCTCGCGCAACTCGAACGGCGGGCAGACTCGCGCGCGCGCGACAGCGCGGGCAGCAAAATGGCCGCAAGAATGCCGATAATGGCAATCACGACCAGGAGTTCAATCAACGTAAAACCGTGTTTTCGCATCGAACACCTCAGGAGCACTTGCTACGTCGTCGACCCAAACAACCTACAATGGACTCTCTCGACAGGATAGCAGGATGAACAGGTTGACGTTGCATTCCCATGCCTTCTCTTGCGATGTCTGAACCGCAACGCTCGATGCAATGGTTCATTTCGTCCGGTCTTTGATGCCGAGAAGACATCCTATCAATCCCGTTATCCTGTCAAAGAAACAATACGCTCACTTGGCCTTGATATCATACGCGATTAGCGTGTCGCCGTGACGAATATACAGCCGGCCGTTGGCGATGGTCGGATGCGCCCAATGGTTGCCCTGGCCCTCGGTCACGGTGAATTGGCCCGTCCGCTCGAATCCCGTCGATGATGGTTTGACCAAACTCACGACGCCTTCTTTCGGGCCCTCGTACACGTAGAGCATGCCGTCGGCGTACTCGACTACGCCCTGGCGGATGTCTTTCGTCTCCCACATCTGATTGCCCGTCTTCCAATCGAGGCACATCAGTTTCGCGTTGCGATGGCCCGTGCCGTAGAGATACCCGTCGACCAGCACCACGCCGTGATGCTGGCAATCGAGCTTGGTATCCGTCCACAGCACTTTGACCGAGGCGCCGTCCGGCGCGATCTCGATCAGCCCGCCGCCCGACTTGTAGCCTGCGCTGTAGTACACGCAACCGTCGTGATAGACCGGCGTCACCGCGTGAATGTCGTATTCGGTGCGGTGCTCATGCTTCCAAAGCAGCGCGCCGGTATCCGCGTCGACCCCGATCAGCGAAACGGCGAGGTCGTCGAGAAGGATGCGGCGGCCCTTATGATTCACAATGATGGGCGAAATATAGCCCGTTTGTTCGCCGATGCCCGGCGTCTTCCATACGGTCTCGCCGGTGTTCTTGTCGAGGGCCGCGACGGACGCCTCCGTGCCGCCGGGCGTGCAAATGACCCGGTCCTTGTCCACCAGCAACGACTCGGCGAGTTCCCATTCGATTTCTTTCGCGCCAAACCGTTCGAGAATGTTGACCTGCCAGACAATCTTATCCGTCGTCAGGTCGATACAATAAATGACGCCGAGACCGGAAAGGATGTACAGGCGGCTGCCGTCGAGAGTCGGCGTCGAGCGCGAACCGGGCGCGGC
Source organism: uncultured Nitrospiraceae bacterium (assembly GCA_964402555.1). Taxonomy (GTDB): domain Bacteria; phylum Hydrogenedentota; class Hydrogenedentia; order Hydrogenedentales; family SLHB01; genus CAYOCT01. Next base: position 18,895 of record CAYOCT010000094.1, read on the forward strand.
GTCCGCGAGAGTCTCTTTTCCGTAGAGAATCTTGCGATCTAGCTTGCCGTCGGCGTTCAGGACGAAGATGTAGCCGTTCTTATCGTCGAGCATGCCCGGCACGTAGATCTTCCCCGCCGCAACGGAAACTGAAGCGTATCCACTGCCGAGGTCTCTGGTTGTCCAGAGGACGGGCGGTCCCGATTCCGGCCACGCCTTAAGCAGGCCCTTCTCGTCAAACTTGCCATCGCGATGCGGTCCGCGGAACTGCGGCGAGTCGCCGGCATAGGCCGTGGAAGCCACGGCAATCCACAGGGCGGAGATTACGAGCCACGCTGCACTCTTCATGACATCTTCCTTCACATGGTAACGAGAACAACCCAGCGACAGCGGTTGTTCCTCAGCCGAGCGAAGGGGGGATTATTCCGAGATGCGGCCCGGAATGCAAGTCCTTAGCCGCCTCGGACGAAGAGGGAATCAAGAACGAGCACACCGGGACGGGCAGGAAACGCAGGCGCTAACGGGAGGTAACGTTCCTGGCCGTAGTCGTAATCGACCACGGCCAGGAACGGCAGTATTCGTCGCCAGATACTATAGAACCCCGGAGAATCCCAGCGCTTCGCCAAGATTCAACATCCCACCGACGCTCGGGGCTTTATACGTGGGCTGGCCGTTAACGTCGTCGGGCTGGCTCGCCACGGGGAATTCCGTGCCGTACCGAATGAATTGCGCGTGGCCATCCATATACAGGACGTTCGAGCCGCCCGGAACATGGTTGAAGTTGGGGACCACATTGACGCCGCCCGTTGCCGCGAGTCCGCTTTGTTGCGCCCAGGCATCCATCATGACCGGGATTGTGCTCTGAGCTTGGGCGGTAGCGGCCGGGTTATTGATGTCCGTGATCAGAAACCGCTCGATGCCTTCACGGAGGAAGTAATAGGAAGTGGGCATCGCGTTGCCGGTGTCGTCCACTCCGTTGCCGCCCTGCGAGAGGGCCAGTTGTACGACGTTGTTCGGTATATCCCCGTCGAAGAGACCGGCTTTGTACTGCACGCCACGGTCACAACCGTAAGGCTTGAGCTGGCTCATCGTATACTGGACCCCTGGAGGGGCTTCAATAGCCCAGGCGAGCCGGCATGCCAGCACGAGAGTCAGTTGGCAGGAAGTCTGTGTGGCATAGGGGATGTAGACGTAGGAGAGCGCCGTCGAGGTTAGGCTGCCGAAGCACGCCTCGCCGAGGTCGGTTCCGTCGCGCAGACTGGCAGATGTCTGCACCGACGTGGCGTAGTCGGCAAACACGCCTTCACGGCCTCTCGCGTCCGAAGGGCACACGGCAATGTTCGGGTCTGTCCAGTATTCAGGGAACAGCACGACGCCATTGATGCCCATGGCGAGCACGGTGTCGCCGTACTGGCTGCCCGAGGGGAACTTGTCCTTGTTCTCGCCGCTGTACATCTTGAAGATCAGGCCCCATTGCTTGAGGTTGTTCTGGCAGGAGGCGCGGCGCGCCGCCTCGCGGGCGCGGGCAAGCGCCGGGAGAAGAATCGCCGCAAGGATACCGATAATCGCAATAACCACCAGTAACTCGATTAGAGTGAAACCGCCTTTGTCACGTTTTATAAACCGCATATCAAGACCCTCCCTCGATGTTGAGTTCGGTTGCTCTGCATCGCGTTCGATAGGATGTAGCTCCGTGGCGTCGCACGCGGCGCCACGGAACGTATGATATAGGACTGCCCGTGACCGTTTACTTCCTTCTCGCGCGAACCGCGCCGAAAAGAAGGCCGGCGCCCGCCAGCAGGGCAACTCCAAGCGCGCCGGCTACCGGTAATCCAGGATTGCCCACCCATAGGTTGAATGGGTCTGTGGCCGCAATCACAAACGTGGCCCGGTCCGAAGGTACCGCGAGTACCTGATTGGCCTCGTCCAGGTTCGTCAGGCCGTCGCCGTCCAGGTCACCTCCGCCGGCCAACGGCTCCGTGCCCACGCCCTTGGCAGGGTCTACGACCACATACGATCCCGTCAGCAGCAAGTGCGTGACCATATAGTCGCGCATGCCGTGGCTCGTCAGGATGAGCCCCGCCAACACGTTCTTGTACGGCGCCAGGGCCGCGGCAAGGGGCTCCGCCTCGAGTTGGGCCACGTTGTTGAGGAACGCCGCCCTGGCCTCTACTGAAACGCGATCCTGCTTGCACAACGAATGGTCGACCAGGCCAAGCGCCCAACTATCGGCCAAGCCGTCCGCATCGAGGTCGTAGTCTTCGAATACCGGCGGGAATCCGAACCCGGCCAGCGCGACGGCCATGTTTTGGCCTTCGGCATCGAAGGTCGACAGGATCGGGCACGCTATCTCGCCCTCGCCTTCACCCTCTCCTTCGCCCTCGCCTTCGCCCTCACCTTCCCCTTCGCCCTCGCCTTCACCGCTGACGAAATTCACGTCGGTCACGCCCGTTCCCGTCACCGTGACAGGGCTGATCGATTGGAGGGGACCGCGAATGCTCCATGCAGGATAGTCGTCGCCGGCGTCCAAGCCATACGTTGTTAAGGTGGCAGCCGGAATTGGCTGGGCCACGGCGGACGGATAGTAGGTCCACGCCCCGCCATTGATGCTGTATTCGACCGCAAAGTCACCGGCGGAGGTCCGTGTGGTCCGGGTCGCAAAGTGAACCGGGGCCGTATCCAGCGCCGTCCCCAACCCGATGAGCGCTTCGTTGTCGCTGGACAGATGCCACTTGTTATCGCTGGTCCGGAATTCGATGCCGGCCACGCCGAGCTGGCCGTTGCCGGACCCTGGCGTAGCATCGATATCCACGCCGAAAAAGAACCGGTACGTCCCGGTTTCGGTGGCGCCAGTCGATTCGTTCAGCGCATCGAAGGTGCCTTGCGCCGGTACGTCGAATTCCGCCAGCGCGTAGTAGTCGCTCCCGTTGGCAACGGTCAATTGGGTGCTGCCGTCGTTCAGCGTGAACACCCCTTTCTTGCGGCTTGTATTGTTCGAATCGATACGCCACGTTGGCGGAGCGTCACCGTTCGATACCCACTCGAAGGTGTACCCGGAATTGATCGTGGTCAGCCGAAGGGGAACCCCGGTCTCCCCGGCCACGCCACTGTAGTACGCCGTGCCTGCCCACGCCGCACCCGTCATAAGAACTAGACCTATAGAGATTACGATTCGTACTTTCATGACTCCATCTCCTTTGAATTGAGGACCGCACCGCGTCCTAGCCCAAATCTCCCTTCCCTAAAGACAAGTACCTCCTATATGACACGGGTCTGCCAAGTACCCGGTATCGCGAAGCCTGAAGCGACAGGCGCAGCCGTAGCACGTTGCTAGATCTTCTAGCGCGGGAATGCATGGCGCGAGGAACGAACGCCGGAAACGTCGCAAAGGGCGTATGAAACGTGGACGCTTGGGACAGCCAGGGAATGCGGCGGGCGCCTCGCAATCGGCGTGCAGTTCTCCCCTTCCCCCCCTTGAACAGACTTTGATTCCAACTGCAAGTTGTACGCCCATTCATGATCGTATCCACCTTGCATATTGTAATTACAATTCATCATATCGCGACGTGTTCTGTTTGTCAATAGGCCGAATCGCGCCATCTAAAATCTTACCGGAGGTAGTATCGTCTTGCCATTTG
>CAYOCT010000095.1:0-22313 GCA_964402555.1 uncultured Nitrospiraceae bacterium
GTTGTGTGCGAAAGATCAGGGGATTGCTTCGTCGGGCTGAAGCCCTCCTCGCAATGACACCGTGGGGGTGTGAACAATGCGGACCAATTCTTGGACAAATCAAGAACTCGTCACCGAAGCAGTAGTCTATGCAGAGACTTTGCCTGCGAGGTTTCATCGCGCGAGCACGTGTATGCACATTGGAATGATGCCCGGAAAGCAGGCCCTGGAATTTCGAATTGCGTTTTCACGGGATGACCGGAATGATATACATAGGTAATATAGCCATACTTAGTGTTATGGCCATTGCCGGTATGGCGTCAGCAGAGAATCTGGCGCTTCACAGGCCGTACACGCTTGAACCCGCGCCCAACTGGGTAGACTGCGTCGATGCGGGCGATGCGGCGCAGCTCACCGATGGCGCGTATGCGCCTAATCCGCTTTGGAACCAGCCGGCCTCTCTCGGATGGTTCAAGGCCAAGCCCGTCATCATCACGATCGATCTCGGGGAGGAGCACCCTATCGCTGGAATCTCCTATCGCACATTGACCGATAGGGCCGGCATGCCAGGCGTCGCCAGCATCGAGTGGCCTACCGCCATCTACATCTTTGTTTCGGGCGAGGACAACCAGTTTCGGTTTGCGGGCGAACTGACGGCGATGAGTCTGGCTGAACATGGCATGCCGCCGGATGGTGAGTTCGCCGCGTATGCGTTCAGAACGGATCGGCTCAAGACGAGCGGGCGTTATGTCGCGCTGGGTGTTTGGGGGCAGCCATTCGTCTTTGTGGATGAAGTCGAAGTCTTCTCGGGAGATCCCGCGTCTCCAAGCGACGAAGTTCAAGGCGAACTTGCGCCCGACCTGAAGAGCTTCATGGAAAGCCGGGCTATCCATGCGGGTGTAGTTCGGCGGTTGCTGCATGACGCGGCCAGTATTCGCGGGGAAGTCGCCGGATCGCCGCTTCCCGAGAACGACAAGGCAGCGATTGAGGCCGAGCTGGACGAGGCGGAACTTGCGGTTCGGGATGAGCCCAAGGAATACGGCGAGTCCTTCCAAGCGGTGCTGCCATTGAATGATCTGCACACGCGCATCCTTTCCTCTCACGCGCGGCTCTGGCGAGGCCTGGGATCTCCCCCACTCTCCGTGTGGACACAGGCCAGCGCATACGACCCACTGCAACTTCTGGACGATCCGCCAAAGCAAGCAGAAGGACAAGGAGCCCAGCCCGCGGTGGCCCTTGAGATGATGCAGAACGAATACCGCTCGGCCGCGTTCAATATCAGCAATAGCATGGATAAACCCGCCGTGATTAGATTCGAGATCACAGGCCTTCCAGGCGGCGCCAATCCGGACTGGATCACCGTGCACGAGGTGACGTGGACGGACACAGCCGCAGGCAGACCAGTAGCCGCAGCCCTGATGCCGCTTGCCCACGGCGCTCCGTACGAGGTCGCGGTACCCTCGGGCATGACGCGCCAGATCTGGCTCTTGGCCCATTCCGCCGGTATCCCCGCCGGAACATATCAAGCCGAGATCTCGTTGAAGAGCGGCGAAGGCTTTGCGCAAACCCTTCCGCTCAGCGTGTCGATCCATCCCATCCGTTTTCCCGACAAGCCCCGGCTCCATTTTGGCGGTTGGGATTACACCGATCAGGACCGGAGATACAACGTCACGCCGGAAAACACCGATGCGCTCATAACGCATCTGCGGGAGCATTTTGTCGATTCTCCGTGGGGCACCTCCGCGTGCATGCCTTTTGGCGCCTATGACAACGAGGGCGTCATGATTTCGCCGCCCGATACGGCCCACATGGCTCGATGGCTCGTGCGCTGGCCCAACGCCGGCCAATACTGCGTCAACATCGGCGCCGGCGACCGCCTCGGCGATCTCGAAGCCGGTACCGATGCGTTCGACCGCGCCGTCGGCGCATGGGCGAAGTTCTGGGCCGGTTACGTCAAAGACAAGAACGTCCAGCCCGAACAGATGGTGCTCGTGATCGTGGACGAACCGTGCGAGCCCAAGCAGGATATGCTGATCCTGCAATGGGCAAAGGCCATCCGAGCCGCCAACACCGGCATGCGCATTTGGGAAGACCCCATCTGGGACGACATGACACAAGCCAACCAGGACATGATCGCCGCGTGCCACGTCCTCTGCGTCAACCGTCCTACCGCCCTTGCCGACGCGCACTTTGCGGAGTACTTCGCCGCCCAGCGAGAAAAGGGCGCCCAGCTCGACATGTATTCGTGTAATGGACCCGCGCGGCTGCTCGACGCCTACGCCTACTACCGGCTTCAGGCATGGACGGCGTGGCAATACGGCGCGTCAAGCATGTACTTCTGGGCCTTCGGCAGCGGCGGATCTGTGTCCTCCTTTAACGAATATCGCGTCGCCACTTGCGCGTACACGCCGCTCTTTATCGATACCAAGAACGTCTGCCCTGGTAAAGAAATGGAAGCCTGTCGCGAGGGCATCGAAGACTTCGAATATCTCGCGATGCTCAAAGACGCCATCGCCCGCGCCCACACGGATCGCCGCGCCACGCGCGATGCGGTTGAACAGGCGGACGCCTTGCTCAAGGCAGCGCCCGGACGCGTCTTGGCAGGGGCCTCTCCAGCCGGCCTCTCGTGGCGTCACCAACAAGACCGAGGCCTGGCCGATAAGGTTCGGATGGATATTCTGAACGCCTTATCGAAGGTTGGTTGTAAAGACCAGTAGGAAGATGTGGAGTCTTTCTTCCCAAGGGGGTTGAAGACGTTTTGACCGCCGGCCACGCTTGCCGCGCAGAAGCGACAAATGCCGCGTTCTTTGGCTGCTGCAAAGCTCAAGGACACTCTCCGCAAGGACAGTTTTCGGACGTGCCAGACGTACACGAAGGCGTGAACGGCTCTATCGCCGCAAACAGACATCAAGCTCGATGGTTACCGCCATTTGCGGAATTCTCTCGGTGTTACGCCGGAGAACCGCTTGAACGCCACCAGAAAAGCGAATTCGTTCTGATAACCGACCATCTCCCCGATGATACGTTGTGGGACATCGTAGATAATTAGCCATTCCTGGGCTCGCTCCATGCGCAACCGTGTGACAAGTTTCATCGGGGAAATCCCGAAACGTTCCCGCACGATGTAATGCAAGTGAGGGCACGATACGCCTGCGGCTTCCGCCAAGGCTTCGACGTTCCAGTTTCGGGCCAAGTCTGCGTTAACCAGCGCGCAGAGGTGGTCCAGCCGGTTCCCGGTGGCGATCTGGGCGTTGGCAGTTCCCGTTCCCAGCTCCCGCTTGATGTAGATGTCGATCAAACTGATGTAAAGCCCGCTCGCCTCACGATGGCTTTCGGCCCGTCCACGTGATTCCTCCAGGAATCCCTCCGTCGCTCTGCATAACGCATCGGATAACAGCGTCTTTCGAATGGTCAGCGTTTCCTTTCGCAGAAACGACCATGCCTCTTCGTCGGGCAAGTGAAACCACATAAAGCGCCAGGTTCGAGTCAAGGGACGGTATCCGAATGGCTTGAGTGCCGGTGTGACCAGCAGTTGTCCCGGCTCAATGGGTCTGGAACGGGCGGTATCGTAGACTTCGCCAGTGCCTTTCGTCGGATAGACCAGCAAGTGAAACCGGGGCGCGCTTCGTTCCAGGACGTAACCTGGGTGGCATTCGGTGATTCCGGCCTCCGCAATCGAATGCGCGCGCATTACGTCCGCCGCCATGGTAACCCACGGAAAGAAATGCTCCCGGCACTTGGGCGACCATTTCATCACATCGCCAATCTTTTGAACCGTGCGCGCACGTGGCACTCTTTCAGATCCTTTCTGTATGCGGAAACGGGCCTTCGTGTGAGACGAACGCCTCAATGACCATCGGTGCTGGAATGGAGGCCCTCGGACTCCGGCCAGATCATAGTTTCACAAATGTAATCAATAGTCCTGCCCATTGCAAGACTTGCGCGCTTTACGGCACACTTGCAGCATCGGTCTGCAAGGGTTTTTGAGAACTCCGATGTGGCGAGCGGCTAAAAGCAAGCGCCCGATGAGGGAGATTCCGAAGGGTTCTCCACCACCCGCCCTTACTAGGAAGACTCGGCTCAAACGGACTCCTTTCGATGCGATGTGAGGAGGTGAAGATGATTACGATACGTTCAATTGCCATGATTGCCATGGGGCTGGCTCCCGCCCTTGCCGCCCACTCGGATAATCCCCATCTCGGTATGGCCGGTGTTTCCGTCACCCCGCACGTGATGGCGGATTCCATGCGCTATGCGAAGGACCCCGAACCGGCCGTCGGCGCCCGTGTACAATTGTTCCTGCGCAACGAAGATGCCGTAAACACCGAGCCGCTCGTCATGGATAAAGACTCCGGAATAGCGTTTGACGGCAAGACCCCCGTAGAACTTCTTGATACCCACGCCTGGTCTTGGCACGACACACCGGCGGCCACGCCCGATGAGAGAACCGCGCTGCCGCCGGGGGCATTGACGGTCTGGACATTCAATAGCCGAACGGCGCAATTCGGGCCAGGAGGACAAGTCCATCTCGAGGTTGGGCCGGAAAAGAACCCATGGCTTGCCACAGAGATCTCGCTCGACAAACCCGCCTGCTGGCTCTCCGCCGTAACCTTTCTCGGGCCGGATACTGCCATTCAGCCCGATGGTATGATGGTCCACGTTGTCAACGCGTCGGATACGGCCGTAGAAATTCGTTCGTGCCGATTGTGGTTGCCCCAAGATCCCAAATCGCCCCGCGTGTTGTTTGCGCAGTCCCCTCTGGAATCCCTGCAGCCGTTCAACGGCCACGCCACGTTTCCCGCGGGTGACCGTGGCGGTTTCTCGATCAAGACCGGTCCGCTTCCGCTTACCTACGCCGTAGTCGAGGTCATGCTTGCACGATCCGGTGGCGAGACGTTCTCCCTCTGGGCATATCTCCGGATCAAGCCCGAACGCTTTGATATCTCCGGGGGCTGGGTGAACAGCAAGGGCAATCCGATTACCCACGAGGTCTTTCTCAAGGCCCTTAAACGCCTCTATATCAACGCGGCCCACCTCCAGCTTACACCCGGCTACAGCGACAGTCCGCTCTACGACCGGTATCCGCTAAAGTATTTTGGCGCAATGAAGCCCATTGAAACCTACGACACGGACGCGATGCTTCCCAAGATCCACGCAGTGGAGTTCTTGGGCGAACCCCAATACGGCGGCGGCAGGCCTGTCCCGCCACAGGAAGTCTGGGAAAAGCTTCATCCCTATGCGACCACGCGCCTCGCAACGACGGTAACGCACAGTGAGGAGCGCATATGGCGGGACTACGCCGGAGTCAGCGACTACCCTCATTACGACGCTTACCGCGTTACGGCGCCGTCGCCCGATGCGTGGCGTAAGTACGAACGCTGGGGCAAAGAAAAGATCGGCTGGGGCGCCCCGCTGGAAACGATCGGCGACATGTGCCGTTCGCTCCGTGAGTTGAACCGGCCGATGCCCTGCGCAATCTGGTCGCAAGGACCGCATGAAGGCTGGGAACGTTATGGCGGCCGGAAGCGGACATCACCGACTCCTGATGAGATCCGCGTGCAAGCCTATCACGCCATTTCAACCCGAATTACCTCCCTCTACTGGTTCAATTTGAGCCTGAAGACTCTGGTGAAGTGGCGGGACACACTTGACGAGGTTGGACGCATTGGCCGTGAGTTGCGCATGGTTGACGAGTTCTTGCTTGAAGGGGACGCCTATCAATTTGAACGGATAAAGCGCGGCAAGAAACTGGATTGGGACACCGCCTCCGTATGCGGACCTCGTGCGGCGTTGCTGTTCGCGCTCGACCTGGATTACGCGCCCGACCACGATGAGAAAGTGTTTACGTTCGGCGAACCACGGAAGGCCAAGTGGCGATTCTCGCTTCCCGCTTACCTTCATGACGTGAAAGACGTTTTCAGGCTTGACGCTGACGGCGTGTATGACGCCGAATGGTTGCACAAAGACTCCGCCGTGGAGATTAGCGCAAAAGCGAGCCGCGTGGCCGTTTATGTCGCGACGCCCGACGTGCGTCTTCGTGCTTCCCTTGAGACCAAACGTCAGCGACTCATCGCCGCCGAGGAGGCGCTACAATTCGATCCCGCGCGAAATGAGTCGGACTTTCAGGAACTTGTTCAACTCAACGAGTCGTTGAAATAAACGCTGGCCCCAAAGACGAGGGGTGAAGGAGTCGGTTCGGGATGTTGAAAAAGAAACTGCGACGACTGTTGGAGTGTGGTTTGTGCATGATGATCATGGCCGGTTCTGCCGTAGCCGCAGAGCCCGTAACACCCAAGATTATCTCAATCGCCCCGGGCATCTGGAAAGTGTCTTTTGGGACGCCGGAGGCCTTCACGCCGCTGCATTTCAGGGAACGTGAAATGGCCCTGGATGGCTTGAACGCCCTGGGAGAAACGCCTGAGCCGCCTTTTCCCCTTGATGGCATCCGCTGCCGCATTACGCCATCGCGTACTGTCGTCTACGTCCCGTGCGCGGAAGCCTCGGAGGAAATCTACGGATTCGGCCTGGACCCGGCGTGCTACAGACAGAAGGGCTTTCGCAAGGAGCTGACCGTGGCCGCGGCGCCCATTACGCAGACGGGCGCGAGCCACGGCCCCGTCCCCTTTTATTTGAGTACCCGAGGCTATGGGGTCTATGTGGACACGGCGCGGGTACCGGTGGTGGATGTGGCGCGCCTTTCCGCAAAACCGTCTGCTGCAAAGCAAGCTGCGGACGGGGGAGAACTCAAGACCTCGGAAGCGGAACTGTATGCGGCGCGGCGCCCGCAGGGCCAGACTGAAGTGGTCTTTGACTTGCGAGGCAATGGCCAGGGGGTAGAGGTATTCGTATTCGCAGGGCCGGAGATGCGTCACGCCGTGCAACGCTACAACCTGTTTTCAGGCGGCGGCTGCATGCCGCCCCTCTGGGGGTTGGGCATGAAATACCGTACTTGGACGAAAGCCGATCAGACCATTGCCTTGGAGCATGCCCAGAGTATCCGGAAGCACGGCATTCCGGCCGACATGTTCGGACTCGAACCGGGTTGGCAAACCCACGCCTATTCCTGTTCGTTCGTATGGGACAAGAAACGCTTCCCGGATCCCGACGGATTTGTTAGAGTGATGGGAGAGATGGGGCTTCGTCTGAATCTCTGGGAGCACGCCTATATCCATCCGACGTCGCCCCTGTTCGAACCGCTGCTGACTCGTTCTGGCGACTACCTGGTCTGGGGCGGGTTGGTTGTGGATTTTGCGGATCCCGAAGCGTCCCGCATCTTTGCGTCATATCACGAGAAAGAGCTGGTAGCCAAAGGTATCGCGGCGTTTAAGGCGGATGAATGCGATCGGCAGCCCGTGACCGACGCCAAGCCCTTCAACTATCCTTACTGTTCGGTCTTTCCTTCCGGCATTGATGGCGAACAAATGACGCAACTGTACGGCTATCTCTATCAGCGCAGCATCCATTCCGTCTTCCGCGGGAAGAACCGGCGAACCTGGGGCGACGTGCGCGCCACCACCGCCTTGGCGGCGCCGCTGCCCTTCTGTTTGTACAGCGATGCGTACGCGTTTGACGAATACTTGCGGCAGTTGCTGAACGCTTCCTTCGCCGGACTGCTCTGGTCGCCCGAAGTACGCGAGGCCGCCTCTCTGGAGGAGTACTTGAACCGCATTGCCATGAGCAGTTTCGCGCCGCAGATGTGCGTGGACGCATGGTTCATCCCCCACCCGCTTTGGATGCAATATAACGCGGCGAAGAACAAGGACGGCGAACTATTGCCGGAAGATGAACAGCAACAGGTGGCCGGGAGAATGCGGGACATCGGACGGCTGCGCATGCAACTCTTGCCATATCTCTACGCTTGTTTTCATCGCTACCACGCGGAAGGATTGCCGCCGGTGCGTTCGTTGTTGCTGGATTTTCCAGAAGACAAGAAGTTGCGTGACATCGACAACGAGTTTCTCTTCGGGGACAACGTGCTGGTTGCGCCGTTCATGGGCGCGTCGAATGAAAGAGCGGTTTATCTGCCTGCCGGGACGGATTGGTACAACTTCCGCACCGGCAAACGCCACGAAGGCGGAGCGGAAGTCCAGGTTGCCGCGCCGGCGGGAGACATACCGATCTTTGTCCGGGACAACTGTCTTCTGCCGCTGGCCGCGCCGCTGGAACAGGTGCCCGACGACACGGTCTTCGACATCACCGTGCGCGTCTATGGCGAGGTCCCTGTCTTCTTTGAACTGTTTGAAGACGACGGTATCTCTTTCGACTACGAAACGGGCGCGTTCAACACGGTACGGCTGGCCTGGCAAGAAGGCGCCGGAACGGTGGAGCGAAAGGGCAACTACAATGGGGTGCGGTACAACATCAACCGGTGGGAGAAGGTTGGAAGCTGATTCAGATGATCATCACATGCCGCTCGAAACGCAGCCCCAAGAGGCGCCGCCTCGAAAGCGGCAGCCGAACACCGGAAAGGATCTCCCGATGATGCGTATCTTCTTCGTCTTGGCGGCGTCTTTCATCGTTGCACTGCTCGCCGCCGCCGAGGATGTTGTGCAGGTCGTGATGTCCACCCAGGACGGTTCCAAGAGCCTGAGTGTGGAAGGCCCGCTGCAATTTGGCAACGCGCGAAAGACGAAAGAACCGCTCATCGAGTTGGACCTCTCGAAGAAGGGGCAGACAATCCTTGGACTGGGCGCGTCGTTTGATCACGCGACTTGCGAGAATCTATCCAAACTCCCTGCGGAGAAACGCGAAGAAGTCCTCGACAAGCTGGTGAATCCGGAACGCGGGATTGGCATGAACCTGATGCGCATCTGCATCGGCGCGTCGGATTTCATCGGCGAACCCTATTACACCTACGACGACCTGCCCGAAGGTGAGACGGACCCGGAACTTGCCAAGTTCTCCATCGAGAAAGATCGGGCATACGTGCTTCCCGCGATCAAGATTGCGCAGAAAAGGAATCCGAACCTACTGTTCTTCGGTTCTCCTTGGAGCCCTCCGGCATGGATGAAGACCTCGGGCAAGCTCGGAACGGGCAGTCTCAAGCCGGAGTATTATCCGGCCTTTGCGAAGTACCTGCTCAAGTTCATCCAGGCATACGAGGCCGAAGGCGTTCCGATGCACGCGATAACGGTACAGAACGAGCCTCGCATGTCCGACAAAGACTATCCCACCACGCTGTGGACCGGCGAGGAGGAACGCGATTTCATCCGCGACCATCTCGGCCCGCTTTTCAAACAGAACAACGTCAAGACACTCATCTGGTGCTGGGACCACAATTGGAATCTTCTCAGTTTCCCGCGCACTATCCTTTCCGACCCGCAGGCGGCACAATACGTGGACGGCGCCGCGTTTCACCTCTACGAGGGGAAGGTGGAAGCCCAATCCGCGTTCCACGCGGAATTCCCGGACAAGCAAATCTACTTCACGGAAGGGTCGGTGTTCCGATGCCACGGCGCGATACGCCTGACGCAAATTCTCCGCAACTGGTCCCGCTCTTACAACGCATGGGTCATCATGCTTGACGAACACCAGAAACCCAACCGCGGGCCGCATGACGCCAGCGCAACCTGCGTCGAACTGCTTGACGACGGCTCGGTCCGGTACAACTTCGACTATTACATGCAGGGCCAGTTCATGAAGTACATCCAGCGCGGCGCAGTGCGCGTAGAATCCTCTCTGCCCGATATCCGCACGTTTGGAAACGTGGCCTTTGTGAATCCCGATGGCCGCGTGGTTCTGGTGGCGGTCAACGCGGGCCGCGAGCCGCAGCCGTTCGCCGTAAAATGTGGCAAGAAGATGTTCAAAGCGGAACTGCCCGCGGGAACTGTGGCGACCTATAGGTGGCAGGCGGAGACCTGAAAGCGGTTAATCACACTTGGCAATCCCAGGCCGTAAGGAGGCAATACGATGTACAAGGCTCCCCGAATCGAATCAGGCGCCGGCATAGCTCGGACGCTCCGCGACCTTCCCGGCCAGGTACTGGTTACAACCATGGAGATCCCGTGGGCCTTGCTGGGCGAACAATGCGCCTGGAATCCGGCTCAGGTTCACATGGTCGACAACATGGATCTCTCGACGCTCGAGACACTCGACGCGACACTGCCGCCATTCGACGTGATTGTGGGCCTCGGTGGCGGCTCATGTTGCGACACCGCGAAATACCTGGCATGGAAGCGCGGGGCTCGGATGGTCCTTGTGCCAACCATCATCAGTGTCGATGCGCCGTTGACGAACATGGTGGCGGTGCGCGTGGATAAGGCTGTTCGATACGTTGGCGACATTTATCCGGAAGAGTTGCTCGTAGACTACGATCTGATCCGGCGCGCGGCTCCTGAACTCAATAGGGCCGGCGCCGCCGATATCGCCAGTATTCACACGGCTCTGTTCGATTGGCGGCTCGCGCATGAGGCCAATGACGAGGCATATGATGCCGACGTGGCGCTGCTTGCCCAAGAGTGCCTCGACGAGTTGGATCGCAACGCATCCGAAGTCTACAACGTGACGCCGAGAGGCATAGACACCATCATCGATCTGTACCGGCGCGAGGTCGAGTTCTGTGCCCGCATCAACACGAGCCGGCCCGAAGAAGGTTCCGAGCACCTCATCGCGTACAACCTTGAACACCTCACGCGCCGGCATTTTGTCCACGGGGACTTGGTCGCCCTCGGAATCTTCCTCATGACACGCGTACAGAACAACCGGCATGAATGGGCCGTCGACCTCATGGACAGGCTTGGTCTCCGCTATCGCGTCCCCGGCGTTACCCGCCAAGAGGTCGAACGCTGCCTTGTAACCCTGAAGGACTTCGTCAAGGAAAAGAACTTCTTCTTCAGTTGTGTCGACACGCGGATCATCGATCCCATTCAAATCGGCGAGATGCTTGACGCGCTTTTTGAAAGCCCGTGAACGAGAGATGAACAATGGCCAGCATGACCGAACAACGACAACCTGAATTCTCATGGGTTGAAGGATTATCGATCTGCCTCGCGATGATTGGCGTCCAGTTATCCAGCGAGGTGATGAATCAATGGGGGACGTATTTCTACTCGCCCTCGGCAGGAGTGGGGCGAACGATTTACGTCTCCGTCGCGTTAGTCGGCTACATCTTCATTATCGGCACCACATGGGACGCATTCACGGGCCCGCTCATCGGCATGTGGTCGGACCGGACCAAGACCCGCCGTGGCCGGTTCGCGTTCCTGGCGCCGGCCGGACGCCGCCGCCCCTTCATATTCTGGGGGTCGATACTGATGATTGCCACTTCGATTGCCTTCTGGTATCCGCCGGTATCACAGACCTCCTTCGTGAATTTCCTATACGGAACGCTCTTGCTTTGCCTGCATTGGACCATGTTCGGCCTTGCGCTGACGCCGCTGAATGCTTTGGGGCCGGAAATCGCCCGCTCGGAACAAGCGCGGGTCCGCATCGGTGTCTGGACTGCCGTCGGGCTGATCGTCGGTCTTGCGCTGGCTGCGGCGCTTCCGGGAAAGATCATCGTCTTGCTCGACCCTGCCCGCGTCGCGGACACCTACTCCGCTGTCGGCTATCGCCGTCTTGCGGCCATCCTGGCCTTCGTTTCCTTCATCCTGTTCCAGTTCCCAGTCTGGTTGGTTAGAGAACGCTATGATTCGGAAGCGGTGCCTTCGGAACAGTTGCCGAGTTTCTCAGGGTTCGTTGACGCGTTTCGGAACCGGCTCTTTCTGATTTACACCCTCGCGTTTCTCCTGTTTAACGTTGGTTTTCTCGCCGTACAGCGCGTGTTGCCGTACTGGGTTGAACTGAGCCTGTCCGGCGACGAAGGCATGGTGACGGGCCTGCTGTTGCCCTTCATCGTCATGGCGGTCGTCGCTATTGGATGCGTCTCATTCGTCTCGCGCGTGCTGCACAAGAAATGGGTGCTGGCCATTGCACTGCTGATCATCACCACTGGTTTGCCGAGCATCTACTTCATAGGCGTGAGCGCCATCTCCGTGGAGATGAAGCAGCTATTGGCCAAGATCGTTTTCGGTTACTGCGGGATCGGCCAAGGTTTCATGTATGCCATGTTGACGCCCATGCTGGGGGAGATCATCGATTACGATGAAACCCTTTCCGGACAGCGTCGCGAGGCCCTGTACAACGGGCTCAGCGGTTTCGTGTGGAAGGCCGCCATGGGCGGTTCCATTCTCCTGGCGACGCAATCGATGAACTACTTTGGCAATTCTCCGGGCCATGCCTTGGGAGTGCTTATGGTCGGGCCCGTTGCCGGCTTCTTTGGCTTCTTGGGAATGCTGGCCATTGCCACGTACCCGGTGCTCCATATCGTTCCCGAAGAAGACAACTCAATGCGCGTGAATCATGAATCCGTAGACTAGGTGACTAGATCTATGCCCTTTAATTCTCTGTCGAATTCGATTCTGGGAATAGGAGGCAAGTTTCGTGGACTCGATGTTTGATTTACAACCAAGGAGCGTATGGTGTCATGCAGACTGCCATGGTATTCAGTCCCCACGCCGATGACGCGGCAGCGTTTTGCGGCGCCACGTTAGCCAAGTTCGCCGCCGAAGGTTGGAGGGTTGTCTTGGTGCGCGTCACGGACGATGCGCGGGATTCGGTGGGGTTGTCCATTGAAGAGACGATCCGGCGCAACACAGAGGAACTGCACGCCGCGGCGCAAGCCTTAGGAATCAGCGAAATCGTGGAACTCGGCTTTCCGACCGACACGCTGGCGGACGTGCCTGAGACCGCGCTGCGCGAACGGTTCGTATACCTGCTGAGGAAATACCAACCCCATACGGTCTTCACGTTTGACCCCTTCGCGCCCTATGAGGGCAACCTCGACCATATCCGGGTTGCGCAAGCGGTTGAGGAGGCTTTTTGGGTGGCGTGTTTCGACTTGCACCATCCGGAGCATTTTCAGGAAGGGCTTGCGCCTTTCTCGGTATGCGAACGGTGGTACTTTGCCCGTGAGATGTCCAGCCCGAATCATGTAGAGGACATTACCGATTTCTTCTCACAGCGCGTCGCGGCATTAGCGGCGCACCGGACAATGATGCAAAACACCATCAATCAGTTCCGTCTGCAGTTGCGGACTTGGGGCCGGCGCGCTCCCGTGCTCGACGAGGCGATGACCGGCGACCTCACGCAATTGGTCACCGGCTTCCTGTACGCTCAGACATCGGCGGTGGCCGAAGCCCACAGCCTGGGAGAAGGCCGTCTTGGGGAAGCATTCCGTGTGGTGCGGTTCGGCGACATGGACGAGTTCTTCGAACAGGTGAGCGAGCCGATTCCTTGATCGCCGGCAGATCATATCTTCTAAGGTAGATGCGACGGCCTCGGAGTTCGACGAAACCTGGCCACTGGATTTGTGATGGCGGAACGATGGGACTTTCTGCGGCTTCATTGGCGCGGCTCCTTCGGTTCCGGGTAGTACTACCCGCTCGTAACCTTGGGTTATGGCCGCACCGCCGCATGGCGGATGTCTATAAACCAGATTCAGCCTTCAACGTGTTAATGGTCGAGCATTCGAGTCTCGACTGGGAAAATCTATCCGTGGAGACAGATGCCAGCCAGGCTATGCGACACAAAGAATCGTGTCACGGTGCTTTTTGATGAAATCCAGCAGCGGTTCCGCCAAGTCGCCGGCAGTCTCATAATATTCCTCGTCGCACACGGCAAGTCTTGACTCGCGTTCATCATCATCTTCGCGCATAACGGCGTCAATAGCTTCAGCGGAAAGGGGTTCCAGAATGCCGAGGCAGTCGATTGCTCTCTTTGTGAGAGCAGCAACATGAGGGCATTGAATTGCTTCAAGCGCCTGTACGACAACCGGAACGAAGAAGACCGACGAGTTAATGAAGAACTGAGAATAGCCGCCGTTATTGACCTCCCGCTCGAGCGCCTCCACCGCCAAGACAACCTGTTCCTCCGCAGAGAGATCGGCGCCATCATTCGTCCCCGTCTTTTGCAGTAGCGCCTGCTCGAACGCGCATACGATTGAGTCGGTTCTATACTGACCCTCTAGCGACAGCAGTTCCTCCGTTGTCTGTCCGCCGTACTCCAGCCAAGGCAACTTCTCCATATTCCGCACCTCTCTTATGGAATCCAAGAGTCACCTCACTATTATATGCCGATGAGGAGACTTAAGGCAAGAATTACGGCAACAAATCGCGGCAACCACGTGTGGCGCGGGAAGAATTCATAGATGGTCGGGGCGGCGGGATTCGAACCCGCGACCTCTTGGTCCCAAACCAAGCGCGCTAACCGGACTGCGCTACGCCCCGAAACGCTGGAAGGATAGCACAGTTTCTGGCCTATCCGCTAATCGGAGTTATCCAAGGGCATTGCGTGGAAGGGGTATTGCGCGTAGAATTCAGTTGAGAATGGTGAGGCAAACCTTATGGCTCCGATTCGCGCCTATGCTGACACATCCGTGTTTGGAGGGGTCTTCGACGACCTCTTTGCCAGACCCAGTACTGTGTTCTTCGACCAGGTGCGTTCCGGGCGGTTCAAGCTTCTTTCCTCAGCAGTAGTCCGGGATGAAGTTGCCGCAGCCCCAGAAAGAGTACGCGTGCTCTTTCAAGAATTAGGCGCTCTTATGGAGATGCACGAAGTTCTGGACGATGCGGTCGACCTTCAGCTCGCGTATCTCGACAAAGGCATCGTTGGCGAAGGGTGTCTTGCAGATGCGCTGCATGTCGCGATGGCTGCGGTCCTCCGTGCCCGCGTGCTTGTCAGTTGGAATTTCAAACACATCGTCCATTTCCAGAAGGCGCCTTTGTACAATGCGGTAAACGCAATACGCGGATATCCTGAAGTCACGATCTGCAGCCCGCAGGAGGTAATTTGTTATGACGAAGAAACGATTTGACTGCGTCGAGATGCAGCATGCGGGTGGAAAGCGAATCTATGAAGCGCTAAAAGGCAAGAGCCGCGACGAGCAGATAGCCTATTGGCGCGAACGCAATGCCAGTCTGCGCAAATGGATGGAAGAGATCCGCCATCAAAAGGCGTCCGACTAGATCCTAGCAGGCTCCCATGTTCATACCGCGTCGCTGCACATCAAGGCGGCTGCCACAGTGCGAATCGAGTCGCGCGAACCTCGGAACGCCCAGACCTGGGCGGCGTCGTCGCAACGGGTGCGGCCTGTCGTTCCTCCGACGGCGGGGATGTGGTATTCGAGTTCGCTGAAGCTGCCGAGCTTGCTGTTGACGTTGCAGGCTTGGGTCGAGTAGCCGAGGCGGCCGGGCTCTTTCCAGGGGACGTCGACGTATTCGCCGCTCGGGTTCACGACGAAGTTGCGCACGATTAGCGCGTAGCGATCGCCGGTCGCGTAGACGTAGCCGACGCGGCCAGTCGTGGCGACGGCGCGGATCGTGATCTTGTGTTCGCCGGTCGCGCGCATCTTGTAACGGATAAGGTGCGGGCCGACGATCAGGTCGTCGGGCGTGATCGACCCGAAGCAGATCGTGGGTTCGGATTTGGTGTAGGTCGGGATAAGCATGTCGCCGCCGTGCGGCATCTGGACGAGATTCCACAGGCCGACGGGCGCTTCGCCCGGCGCGTCGAGCGCGAGCGACGTGTATTGCGTGTACCCGGCATACTCGACGCCTTCGAAGTCGAGACCCGTTTCGTAACGAAGGGGATTGGGCGCGGGACCGACGGATTTCGCGATCTCCATCGAGACTTTGGCCTTGGACCTCGACAGGGTCACGGTCAATCGGTTGACAAGGCGGATCACGCCGTTGGTTTCCTCGACACGATAGTTGCCGGGGTCGAGTTCACGCGGCTGCCAATAGCCGTCGGTGCTCGGGAAGTTGGGCAGGAACACATCGACCTCCGGCGCGAGCCACGTGCGGTCGCCGCCGGAGTTTTGCCACTCGTTGCCGGAATAGAACGCGCGTGCCGTCTCGGCGGAAACGAGCGCGGGATTCGTCCAGTAGAAGTTCTCCTGGCTGCCGGGCGCAAACACGCCGAGCACGCGCCCGCCGTAGGGCAGCAGCAAGACCACGCTGCCATCGGGCTGCGTTACCGCGCGGACGGGTTTGCCGGCCTTGTCGAGGACGTCGATCAGCGCGTCTTTGCCGGACGCGCGGCGCTCGGGTTCGGCGGCGTCGGCGAGTGGTCCGGCTATCGCGCCTGCTACCATGCCCGCGGCCGTCGATCGCAGGAACTCTCTTCGAGTTGGCATCGCGTGTCTCCTCTGTCAGGACATCTTCCGCCACGACGCGGCGATTTCTTCCAGGGTTCTGCCTTTGGTCTCGGGCAGCATCCGCAATCCGAACACGAACGAAACCAGGCAGATCGCCGTAAACAACCAGAAGGCCGGGCCTACCGACCCCCAGCGCTTTTCGGAGTAGTCTTTCAGGATCGGGAACAGTTGCGCACCGCTGTAGATGGTCACCCAGAGGAAGGCCGTCGTCAGCGACACCATTTTCGCGCGCAGGCGCGTCGGGAAGATCTCGGACATCATCAGCCACGGCAGCGGGCCGAGTGCGAGGCCGTGCGGAATGGTGCACAGGCAGATCACGAGCAACACGACCCCGCCGTGCAGATGGAAATGGAATACGGCCCCGGTCAATGCCGTGACCGCCGCCATCAGCAGCGACGCGAACAACCACAGCGGGCGGCGTCCGACACGGTCGACGAACCAGCACGCGAGCAACGTCATCAAGCCCATCATGCCGTAGGTGATCGTGAACTGGAGGAAGGCCAGCGCGCGGTCCTGCAGGCCGGACGATTCGAACAACAGCGGGATGTAGCCGCCCATCACGCTCCATCCGGTCCAGTTGTTGAAGAACGCGAGGCATAGACCAATCAGGAAGGCGTAACGGATGCCCGGTTGAAAGATGTCAGAGAACCGGCCGGTTTCCACTTCGAGCGACGCCTTGATTTCCTTGAGTTCCGCCTGCGCAAAGGCTTCGCCGTCCACCTCCGTCAGCACGGCGAGCGCTTCGTCGTAACGCCCGCGGCCCGCGAGCCACCGTGGACTCCGCGGCAGCGTCCAGAGCAATCCGAGGAAGACCACGACGGGCAGGAGTTCCGACGCGAACATCCAGCGCCAGCACGCCGACTCGGACGCGGTCTTGACGATGATGAACGAGACGAACGGGGCGGCGATGCTGCCAACCACGATCGCGAGTTGATACATGACGCCCAGTCCGCCACGCATGCGCGGCGGCGCCATCTCGGAGATGTACATCGGCGACGCGACCGAACACAGGCCGACGCCCACGCCGCCCACGATCCGGAAGACATTAAAGGTGGTGATGTCGTTCGGGAGCGCCGTCATGATGGCGCTGATGCCGAGCAACGCGCAGGCCGCCATCATGGTTCGCGTACGCCCGATCGCGTCGCACAGCCACGCTCCGAGAAACGGCCCTACGATGCAACCCAGCGCCGCGCTGCCCGTCGCGAAGCCCATTGCCGCGGGCGTGAGGTGGAACGTGTCGCGCAGATACAGGTTCGCCCCGCACACGATCGCAAGGTCGTACCCGAACAGGAATCCGCCCACCGACGCGACAAACGCGTACGCAAAGGCTTGCATCCGCGTCCGGCCGCCCACTCCGCTCTCGTCCGTTCCCATTCCCGCTCCTCTCCCGCCGGTCTCTTGAGCCACGCCGATGGCCGTTCGATCCGCCGTCGCGCGCCGTCTCATATCATCTCGTTCCCAAGCTGTGCTTGGGAACGCAATTGTTCGCGAAGTTGTGCTTTGCGGACCTCGAAGCACAGCTTCTCGTACAAGGGGGTTCCCAAGCACAGCTTGGGAACCAGCCGATAAGGCCACACGGACTCCGTGTCATTGCGAGCATAGCGAAGCAATCTCCCTCTACATCGCGCGTTGGCCCGTAGCGAGATTGCTTCGCTACGCTCGCTATGATACGTGCGTTCAAGTTTAGGTCGAAGCCATTCCGAATCGTTGCGCTAGACGCCCGGCAAGTATCCCGTGCCGAACCGCGCCGCGCTTTCGCTACGAAAGTCCGAGATCAACGACATCAATGACGTCGTTCCCCCGTCGGCCACAATCGTTTGGCCGATGATGTAATCCGCGTCGTCCGAACACAGAAACACGGCCAGCTTCGCGATGTCGATCGGCAGGCCGTACCGTCCGCGCGGCACCTTCTCCGCCGCGTCCTTCTTCGCCTGCTCGAGGTCGAACCCTGGCAGCACCGTGAAGTAATTGTCGACCGTAACCCATCCCGGCGCGATTGCATTGACGCGGATATTCCGGTAGCCGAGTTCCATCGCGAGCGCGCGCGTGTAGGCCACGATGGCGCCTTTCGTGCCCGCGTAGACCGAATGTTCTGGCGCGCCCTGGACGCCGTGAATCGACGTTACATTGCAGATCGCACCGCCGCCCTGTTCCAGCATTGACTCGACCGCGCGTTGCGTGAGGAAGAATTGCGCGCGGATATTCACGTGATACATGGTGTCGAACTGCTCGCGCGTGACCTTCGTGAACGGCTTGTTGAACGTGATCCCAGCGTTGTTGACCAGACAATCCACGCCGCCCAAGAACCCGATGGCCGACGCGCCAAACGCGACCACCTGATCCACGTCGTCGAAATTCGCCTGGAATGCCTGCGCGCGCCGCCCCATCGCCCGGATTTCCTCGGCGGCCGATTCCGCCCCCGCGCCGCTATGCGCGAAATGCAACGCCACGTCCGCGCCCTGCCGCGCGAACTCGAGCGCCACCTCGCGCCCGATGCCCGTGCCCGAGCCGGTCACAATCGCCCGCCGCCCAGCCAGCCTGCCGTCGCCCATCCCACTTGCCCTCCCCGTTCGTCCCACAATCGCGCGTCCTGATACTACGCCGTCCCACCACGATGGTCAATTCCTGCCATGAAGCGTTACAGATTTCATGTTTCCAGTTTCTGGACTTGTGCAAGATCCCAATATCGTCGTGACCTATATTCTAGTCATCGCGTGTGCTATATAGGTGAGTATCAGTTTACAATGTAAACGCACGGCTGGTGTGACAATCAAGACTTCAGCGCGCTTTCTCGATCTTCCCCTCGAGGCACAACTCAGGATGATGTCCGTAAAACACCCCTTCGACGACCGCGCCGCCGATCTCGCCGCCGATCAGGTAGATGCGGCCATCGTGGATGACCGTCATGGACAAGTTGTTGTTCAGCGGCATGGAATCGGCCCGGCCGAACAGGCCCGTCTCGACATCGTAGACGAACATGTCGTTGTAGTAAGCCCCCGTGTCATGGAACCTACGCGCCGTCCCGTAGGGTTCGCGCGTCGTGCCGTCGGGGTTCATGACCTTGCTGTACTGGTAGCCTCCGCCCAGCACCAGGTACCGGTCCTCGAATACGATGGCCCCACCGGGGAAGTTGCCGCTGGCGATGGGCAGGTCGCGCAGCCGCGTCCACCGGTCCGCGTCTGGATCGTAGCGCCAGTTGTCGACAACGGTACAATACGACGTCCCGCCCGTCGCCCCTCCGATAACGTAGAGGTTGCCATGCACCGCGGCGATCGCCCCGACCCAGCGTGGCGTACCCGGACACTCCGCGAGGCGTGTCCAGCCCGCCTCGAGGTTCCGTGTGTCGAGCACAATCAGCCGCGCCCCGAGCCTCGGCTCCTTGCCATGCCGGTCCGTCTGCGTATAGAACGCTTCCCGGTCATAGTCCGCCCCGCCGAAGACATAGATCTTCGACCCGATCGCGCAACTCATCGCGCCGCAGATCGCCCACGGCAGCGCGGGCAACGGCGTCCAGGTCCATGCCCCGTCGCGTTCCGACAAACGGTAGCCGTCGCGATAGCAATAAGGCTCCGAATAGCTGAATCCACCCCACGCGTAGATCCCGTCCTCCATCGCCACGGCCAGCAGGCCCTGCCGCGCATCGCCTGGAAACTCCGGCAAGTCCTTCCATCCCGCCGCCTCGTCCGCCAGGTCTAGCGCCCACACCTTCTTGAGAAACCCGCGCGGATACTTCCCAGGCTTCTTGTCATTGTCATGCCCCGCGCAAAAGCCCCCGATCGAAATCAGCCGGTTCTTGTACACCCCGCCATTGCTGTCCTGAAACCCCTGCGGCAAATCCGGCCCCCGCGACCATGTAATATGCAGCATCGTCGCAAGTTCCGCTTCAGGCTGCGGCGCGGTCCCCCCGCCAACACCCGCCGCCAACCCGAGCACAACGGCCAACGATATCGTAAGGAACATTGGTGTCTCCCTCTCCGCTTCGCGTTCATTCGCGTTCATTCGCGGATCCTCCGTTTGTTTCAACCGCGAATGAACGCGAATAGACGCCAATAGTTGCGCGTGTGAAGACCATCCGTTTCCATTCAAGTTTTGTGGCTCCAAAGTTGAGTAAGACGCCGACCGGTTTTCCCGTCGCCTTAAGGTAATTGAGAAGTTGCGCTTCCTCGACAGAAGTCAACTGCTTGATGGCCTTGATTTCAACAATTACCTTATCAAAGCAAAGAAAATCAGGAATGTACTCCTTCGCAAGCTTTCGTCCCTTGTATGAGATCTCAATCGGCACCTGCGCCAGGAAAGGAATCTGTCGTTCTCTCAGTTCGATTTCGAGGGCTTCCTGATATACCGCTTCGAGAAATCCAGCCCCCAGTTCATTGGACACCTCCATCGCCGCGCCGACGATGGCATAAACTTCGTCCTTCAAGATCAATTCGCGTTCATTCGCGTTCATTCGCGGTTCCTCCGTTTGTTTCAACCGCGAATGAACGCGAATTCACGCGAATAATCACACGTACGAGAACCATTACTTTTCACTCCAATCGTAGGGATTGCGATTACTTGATCAGCGCAAAGAGGTTTAGAAACAAACGTGATCGCCCGTTTCCGCAGCACGTAACTACTCCCGAACCCAATTCGCGGGAAACTGCCATCGCCGCGCCGAGGATGACATAGACCTCGTCCTTCGAGACCAATTCGCGTCCATTGGCGTTCATTCGCGGTTCCTCTGTCCTTTTCAACCGCGAATGAACGCGAATGGACGCCAATGGTTGCGCGCGTGAAGGCCATTCGTTTCCTCGACGCTCACCAATTGATCGATGACCTTGCTCCCAGTAATTACCCGGTCGAATCAACGGAGCCAGATTACCACAGGCGCTGATCTAAGTAGAACACGTGTATCTTTGTTGGATGCCAGCGGCCGGCACGAGGGAGTGAGCAAGATGTTTAGCGGTTGCGTGTTGGGTCGAGTATACTCTGCGGGACCGAATCGAGGCGGGATGCTGAATTGGGAGAGCGGGCATGGCAGCGTTGACTACGCGGGAACGTTTTGCGCGGATGTTCGAGCATCGGGATGCGGACCGGGTGCCGGTGATTGACGGGCCGTGGGGCGCGACGATCGAGCGGTGGCATCGCGAGGGCATGCCGGAAGGGGCGGACTTTGTCGATTTCTTCGGGCTGGACCATGTGGCGCATATCGGGGTGGATATCAGCCCGCGGTATGAGGCGAAGGTGGTCGAGGAAACGGACGTGTACACGATCGTGACGACGTCGTATGGGGCGACGCTGAAGAACTGGAAGCATGCAGCGTCGACACCGGAGTTTCTGGATTTCACGATCAAAGATCCTGCGTCGTGGCAAGAGGCGAAGGCGCGGATGACGCCGACGCGCGACCGGGTCAACTGGGAGCATCTCAAGACGCATTATCCGAAGTGGAGGGACCGGGGCGATTGGATCGTGGGCGGGCTTTGGTTCGGATTCGACGTGACGCATTCGTGGACGGTCGGGACGGAACGGGTACTCACGGCGATGTTGACGGAACCGGAATGGTGCTTCGATATGTTCTCGCATTTCCTCGACGTTAACCTGAAGCTGCTCGAGATGGTGTGGGACGAGGGCTACACGTTCGACAGTGTGATGTGGCCCGATGACATGGGCTTCAAACACAACCAGTTCTTTTCGCTCGACACGTATCGCGCGCTGTTGAAGCCGGTACAGAAACGCGCGGTCGACTGGGCGCACGCGCACGGGATCAAGGCGCATCTGCATTCGTGCGGCGACGTGCGGCCATTCGTGCCGGAGTTCATCGACATCGGCATCGACGCGCTCAACCCGCTCGAGGTAAAGGCGGGCATGGACCCGGTCGCGCTTAAGCAGGCGTACGGCGACAAACTGGTGCTGCACGGTGGCATCAACGCGGTGTTGTGGGACGACGTCGAGGCGATCACGTCCGAGATGAAACGCGTGGTGCCCACGCTCAAGGAGTCCGGCGGCTACATCTTCTCGTCGGACCACTCGGTTCCGTCGAGCGTGAGCCTCGATAACTTCCGCTACATCACGACGCTTGCCAAGGAACTCGGTTCGTACGCGTAGCCGCGGGTGTGCGTCAGGATGTGGGGTTTTATGCGGCGTTGGAGAACCGTTGTTCGCA
>CAYOCT010000096.1:0-21281 GCA_964402555.1 uncultured Nitrospiraceae bacterium
CGCAAATGGCGCGACGAGGACCCTCCCGGTAAGATTAGCAAATGGCTTGACAGGACCCAGCTTGACGCCATCGAGGGTTTGCCCATTAGCCACAAAGGGCGCAAAAGGCACAAGAGACCGGTAGTGAATTCGGAAAGTGGTCGGTTGTAATGGGAGTTTGTGGCGGGGTATGCAGGGTGTCGATTCTCGGGGATAGAACAGTTTTGTTGGACGAGGCACGGGCGCCTCGTCCAACAAATACCGACAACTCAAACACGTGCTCTATTCGATCCAGCGCTTGCGGGGCATCTTGGCCAGATCGGGTGGCTCCCCGTGTTCGATAACAGGCACGAACACGACTCCAAGTGCTAGATGTCGATGTCCATCGAGGTGATCTTCCAGACGCCGTTCTCTTTGGCGGCGTCGAACATCGCGTTGGTCGAGCCGAAAGATCCGCTGATGACGACGGGGCCCACATTGGCCGTCGCGCCGGTAATGACGGTCTTAGACTGGCTCATGTCGATCTCGAGGTTCTCGAGGTAGCCCATGTCCTTGGCGCTTTGAAGGAAGTTCTGGAGTCCGGCCTTATCACCAAGCTGCGGGTGGGAGAATTTCTCGGAGTAATACGTCATCAACTTGGGGATATCCTGGGCCTTGGCCGTCGCAAGGCATTCCTGCGTGACCTTGCTCAGCACTTCTTCGTCCGAAGGCCCCTTGGCCGTCTGGCACCCACACACCGCAATCGCCATGGCAATCGCCACACATCCAATCGTGAGCTTCTTCATGCGTCTATTCCTTTCCGCGTTAAGCCTGCTGCCATGTATCCGTCCGCATAGGACGGCCTCGTGCAGGTTTGGACCGCTGAAGATGCGAGTCGGTTTCCGCTAAAGCGCGACGGCGCGGCCGGTGGCGGCCGATTCGTAGCATGCGGCCAGGATGCGCTGGCTTGACAGGCCGGCTTCAGCGCCGACGGGCGGTGGGGTCCCCGAGAGGATGGCCCGCGAGAACGCCTCGATCTCGGCGCGATACATGTTGACCGGCGCGGGGGAGAGGGGCATGCCGCCTCCCTCGGAACGCGCCTGTTGGGCTTCGTAGTCCTGTTCCTCGGCCTGCACGCGCGCGACCATGGTTCCGGCTTCGCCCTGGCCGATGGTCCCTTCGGCAAGGATGCTGCCTCGTGATCCGTACAGTTCGAGGCGGTTCATTGAACTCTCGTCCGGCACGTTGAACAGACAATCGACTACGCCCTTCGCGCCGTTGGCGAATTCGAGCAGGGCCACGGCGGTGTCTTCGCTCGGGTAGTCCTGGACGAGGCGGCCCGTTGAACACGCCACTTGCGACACGGGGCCGAAGAACATTTCGAGCAAGTCGATACAGTGCCCGCCGAGGTCCATGAGGCTGCCGCCGCCGCCCGTGGCCGGGTCTTGACGCCACGCGCCCTCGATGGGCGGGTACCAGCAGGAGAGTTGCGCGCGGGCGAACACGGGTTTGCCGAGGCGCCCTTCACGAATCATGGCGAGCGCGGCTTGGTGCTGGGCGTGAAAGCGCATCATCATGCCGATACCCAGCGACACTTGGTGTTTGCAGCAGGCGTCCACCATGCGCTGCGCCTCTTCGATGGTCAAGCCGAACGGTTTCTCGCAGAGAATATGCCTGCCGAGCGAGGCTGCGCGGATGGTCTGCTCGCAGTGGAGACTTGCGGGCGTCGCAATGTAGATCGCGTCGCAGGCCGTGGCGAGCAGTTCCTCTTCCGTCGCGCACGCC
The DNA here is from genome assembly GCA_964402555.1 of uncultured Nitrospiraceae bacterium. Taxonomy (GTDB): domain Bacteria; phylum Hydrogenedentota; class Hydrogenedentia; order Hydrogenedentales; family SLHB01; genus CAYOCT01. The sequence goes on from CAYOCT010000096.1 coordinate 1,744, forward strand.
TTCACACCGTACTCGCGCGCCACGTCCAGGTTCACGTCTCGATCGACGTCGTACACCGCGGCCAGTTCGGCGTTCGCGGCGTTCATCAAGCCTTCCGGAATGGTACGGCGCCGGGCGATGCCGCCCGAACCCCACACGGCCCATTTGACCTTCATGCGGATTCCTTTCGGTTAGCGCGCGTACGCGGCGGCGACTTTGCGGATGCCTTCGGCGATCCCTTCCATATGAGACGTTTCGTAGGTCGGGAAGATGAACGTGATGAAGGTCCGCGCTTGATGCCAGACCGCGTTCGGCACGTCGACGTGGCTGTAATCGGCGGACGCGGCGTTCGTGTATTCGCGGCTTTCGAAGGGGAACGTCGAGTTGGCGAAACCGTGGTGCTCCTGGAACGCGCGCTCGGTATGGCATTGCGGCCAGAAGACCTTCCAGCACGGCGCTCCTTCCGCGCCAAGCGCTTCGAGGAACTGCGCGATATCGCATCGCATCGCGTCGATGTCAAGCGTGATGGGGAACACGTACCAGCCGTTCCGGCGTTCCGGGGTGTCCACGGGGAGGTAGAGGATCTGGGGCACGTCGCGGAGCGCATCGAGCAGGATCTGGGCGTTGCGCCGCCTGCGCGGCATGTTCCATTCGTCCATGCGGTCGAGTTCGCAAAGCCCGATGGCCGACTGCATCTCCGTCATACGGTAGTTCCAGCCGAGCATGGTGTGGATGTAGGGGAGCTTCTGCTCCATTTCGAGCAGGCGCAGCCGCTCGCGGACGTCGTAGCCGTGGTCGCGGAAGCTCCGGCAGCGCCACGCCACCTCTTCGTCGTCGGTGGTGACCATGCCGCCTTCGCCACCGGTGGTGAAGGTTTTGTTCTGGCAGAAACTGCACGCGCCCGCGTCGCCGAGGCTGCCCGTCTTCTTGCCTTTGTAGACCCCGCCGAAGGCTTCCGCGTTGTCCTCGATGACGAGGATCTTGTGCTTCGCGGCAAACGCGCGGACCGGGTCCATGTCCGCGACGTTGCCGTAGAGATGCACCGGCATGATCGCTTTGGTTCGTTCGGTTACGAGCGCTTCCGCGGAATCGAGGCTGATGCAATGGTCTTCCCGGTTAACATCGGCGAACCGTGGGATCGCGCCAGCCTGCAAGACCGAAAAGGAACTGGCGATGAAGGTGTAACTCGGTACGATGACCTCGTCGCCGGGTCCGATGCCCAGTCCCGCCAGCGCCGTATGGAGCGCGCTCGTGCCGTTGGTCGTGCTGATAGCGAACTTCGACCCCTGCCATTGCGCGAACCGTTTTTCGAATTCCATGCCGCGCGGGCCGGTCCAGTAGTTGACCTTGCCGCTACGCAGCACATCGGCCACGGCGTCTACCGTCCGGGCATCGAAGCAGGGCCAAGGCGGCAGCGGCCCCTGTAACGATGGCGTTCCGCCCTCAATAGCCAGTCGCTCGCTCATGAGCGATTCCTCCCTATACAGTCAACAACCCCAGATACGAGAAGCCTACCGTCCGCGATCGGGAAAAGCAACTGTCGGCGCGTCCTCCCTCGCATGGCGAGAAGCGCAACGCCGAAGTCTAGGCGCAGTCCAAAGTGGCGCCGGTATGGAGCCTTGGGGTCTTACTTGACCGCCGAGAGGTACTGGTCGAACTTGGAATCGACCCCGGCTTCCTCGGCTGTACCGCGATGAATGTACAGCCGGTAGAGCAACTCGAAGGATTCGCCGGGCTTCAGCGTGTGCTCCTGTTCGTGCGGCCACGACGCGCCGAGGAATCCGTAGTGGCGGAAGATCCATCCGGGAAACGGAAAGCCGGGATCTTTCGGATGCTCGAAGATCGCCACGCCGGAGTACGGGCCTTTGGGATGAACCTGGAACGACACGTCGGCCCACGGCGTGTCGAAACGGAGGGCGTCCTCCTTGCAGACGCCGGACGCGGTGGTGAAGGTCATGGGAAGGCGCTTCGCATCGGGACGCAGGCAGAACCCGCCGTAGCCCTTGTTCTTCGCGCCCAGGAACGTGACGACCTGATCGGAGACGTTGGTGAGTTTGAGGTCGAAGTCGATCGCGCGCCCGGTGGCATCGGCAGGCAATACGGTGAACGCGACGTCTTCCTTGATTTGGGCTTTGTCGGGGGCGTCGTCAAAGGCCCAGAAGTTCTCGACCGCGACTTCGGCCTTGTCCGGGCCGGCTTTCTTCGTGATCCATTTCTTCTGATGCTGATGGACATCTGCTAGCGCCCAGTCATCCATGCGGCGGTCGCCGACTTTACATTCCGGCCACGCCCAGAAGACGCCGCGGTGATGGAAATGGTCAATCGGGAAGTCCTGCGTCATGATCTCGCCGTCCAGGCCGTACAACGGGTGAATGTAACACGCGCGCGTGAAGTTCGGCGGCACGCCGTCCGGCGCTTTGACCGGTTCGTAGTTGTAGACGAGCACCGGCTTGTCCTTTTCCAGGATCGTCAAGCTGGCCTTGTTATCCTCGAACCGGAACTGCGCGAACGCCGCCCCGGCAATTCCCATAACCGCAATCGCCGCTACCCATGACCGCATGTCCACCATCCTTATGGTTGTTCGTCGCCCACCGCATTCTACACAAATCCGCAGCCACGCGGAACCCGCGCGCCGCTATTTCTCGATGGTCATCGAATCCTTAACGCTTCCATCGGCGGTCACCGCGCGCAACGTGCAGCGGTTGCCGTCAATCTCGAAGACATCGCAGAACGCGCCGCCGCCGATCCACGTCTCCGCAAAATCGGGCTTGGGTTCGTTCGCAGGGTCGCCGGGAATCGACACCGACGTGATATAGACCGTGCCCTTGGCAGGCGACTCGGCCCGATGCCCAGCGTACATCGGATAGGTTCGAAGATGCGTGTGCACGTGGCCCGTCAGCACGATATCGACGTGGAACTCGTCGAAGAGGGTGCCCCATTCCTGTTGTAGTCCGGCATACTCGAGTTCTTGCGAGTACAGCGGGAAATGAAAGATGGCGAACTTCCACGCGGCCTTGCTGGCGGCCAATTGGTCGCGCAACCAGGGCCTCTGCGCCATCGTGTCGCTCATGACATCAAGCACGAAGAATTCCGCGTTGCTGTACTTGAACGTGTAGGCGTGTCCCGGTTCGATCTCCTTCGGGCCATTGTGGGGTAGATTGAAGATATCGAGGTACATACCCGGCCCAAGTCCGAGTTGCGAATCGTGATTGCCGATCGCGGGCATGATGGGACGGCGCCGGAACATCGGTTCGCCGTATGCGAGGAACCTGTCCCAGCCATCGCGTTCCATGCCGGTGGGCACCAGATCGCCGGAGACGGTGCAGAACGCGGCTTTGGGATAGCGGTCAAGCGTCGCTTCCAGCAGATCGCCCCACGACTCGTGGCTGTGCGTGTCGCTGCACCAGAAGAAACTGAACGGAGCGGGTTCGCCGGGCGCAGTCGTGAAATCCGAACCGTCGCTCCACACGTCCCGCTTCGGACTTCCGACGCGATATTCATAGGCGGCGCCCGGCTCCAGATCCCGCAACGTCGCGGCGAACCAACGGCATGTGCGGTCGTTCGCGAGCATTCTATCGTCCATGACGCGGCTTGTTGCCGGCGCTTCCGCAAAGGGCGTCTCGCCGCCCTTCTTGCGATACCGGACTACGCCGTCCTCGACGTGCGTCGACGTGCGCCACTGCACGGTCTGCGTAGTGCGCGGGTCGTCGCTCCAGGTCAGATACACCGGCTCGGGCTTCTCGGACGAAGGAAACGGCGTCTTTCGAAACGACTTTACCAGGCACGACTCGACGGCGCGGCCGCGCGTTGTCGGCAGCAACTGCTGCCCGAGCAGCGCCTCAGGCACGTCCTTGAGTACAAGCTCGGTCCAGTCGTAATACGTCAGCGCGCCCGGCTGCATTGCGACGACCGTCTGCGACTCAGGATGGAATCCTGAGAGGGTTACATGCGCGCCTGGTGTTTGAGGGCCGACGCACACAAGGTAGTGCGGACGGAAGTTGTCAAAGCCGTTGATGCCCAATTCGACGCGGCCTGCGGGGAACTTCTTCTGCCAGACCTCGTAGACCCACCCTTCAACGTTCGACGCGCGCATGTCCGTCTTGCTGAACCCCGACTCGGGCAACCAGAACGGAACCACTTCCTGATCGATGTCGTGTAAAACCGACACGACGACCGGAACATCCACGTCGAAGTACCAATGCTTCGTCGCAAGAACGCGCCGTTCGTCCGGTGTAAGGACCTTCTGAACATCCGCATCGGTAATCGCGTACAACTGGTCGGGACTATGCGTTGCGTACAGGCGCGTGACAATGCCGTCCATCGCTCGTTCGACGGTGCTTTGCGAGAGGGCGTTGCCTGCAAACAGGCAGGCGAGCATTACAAGGAAGGCGCTTCGCATAAGCGCGTTTCGTTTCGTCATGATTCAGCCTCCTGAGGCGTGCACAACTCCAATGTTCCTCTGCACGCGTCTGACTCCGACAGTATCATCCGCGGTTTCCGATGCGCAAGAAATAGACGGCAGCGGGCTCAAGACACAGATTCTCGATTCCCCCTTGTGCTTGGAAATAGGTGTCATTGCGAGCGTAGCGAAGCAATCCCCCGCGGGGCCATCTGATCGATCGGTGGGAGATTGCTTCGCTACGCTCGCAATGACACGCGCTAGGGCTCCGGCATAACGACAAGAGTCGGGTGCCATGCTACGCGCCTGCTTCCGCCGAACTCCCCTTCGTCGGCTTTGAACGTTTCCGAGGAGTAGAACTGCATCACTCCGGGTGTGGCGGCCGAAGCAGGCGTTTCGTGCAGCAACAACCCGTGGTTACTTTCCGGCGCGGCTACCCAGGCCTGGACGGCGGCGGTAACATCCCAACACTTCCAGTGCCCTTCGGGATCGCTGGGCTGGATCGTGAGCGATGCCAATGGCGTTGCGGCATGGTCTTCTGGAACCGAGCCACAGCCGGGGATCTTCCACGGCACTTGGCCTTGACGCGCGGCACTCCAGGTTGCCTCGCCTTCTTCGGCAGCGCGGCCTGACGTGCCCGAGACGCGATCGGTCATTCCGATGCCAGCCTTCCAATCGCGATTGACCACGAAGGCCTCGATGGTTTTCGGTGCTGTCTGCGCGGCGCCGCGCCGTCCCGCGAAGTAGAGCCAGAGGCGCGCCTGTTTGATTTTCGTTTGTGACGGCACGCTGCCGGTGTCGATACGAATCAGACCTGCGCGCGCGTCCTCCGGCCCGTCGCCGGTCAGTTCGAAGTAGGGTTCCCCGCCCGCGTTGTTGTCGGGGTGCTGCTGCGCGATGTGGACCTCTTCGATGCCCATGTACGGGTCGAACGACGGTGGATGCGGCCACGGGGAACGCTGCAAGTCCTGGAAGCAGTACCAGCCGCGTAGTCGCGCGTAGAACGCTTTGTGCGCGATGGACGTGTAGGCGGCGCAGTGGTTGACCCCGCCGAAGTAATAGTCCAAATAATGCGCTTTGGCCCATGGGCATTGGCTGCGGTAGGGCAGGTTGCCGAGCGCGCCGTACTGCGTGCCAAGACTGAACAACGATTGAAGCGCGTTCGTGCCGAGCACCAGGTTTTCGCGCGTCACGTTCAACCCCCGGCGCTTGAAGACTTCAAGCAGGAGATCGATAGGCCACCACGCGTGGCCCGCCATCTGCACGTCAAGCTGGATCGTTGCGTACGTATGCAGGTCCAGGGGCATATCCGGATCGATACCGCCATCCATCTGCTTCGTCTTCTTGACCATGGAGTAGTCTTCGTGCGTGCTGAAGTGCCAGGGAACATCCGTGTAACAATGCACGATGTACCCGAGGAAGAACGCGATCTGGCGTTTCGCCTCGGCGGGGTCCCATGGCCACGGATAACGCTCGCGCAGCACCTCCACGTAGGCGTCCTGGAACGGCATCCAGTGCGACGCCTCGCCTTCCTCGTGGCACGGCACGCCCGTGAAACCCCAATCCGGCAGATAGCAGCCCGCGTAGAAAGCGCGCCTGAGATCGTCCGTATCGATGAGCGTATCGATGCCCGGCAACATCGTCGCGGCTTCGGCATCGATGTAGTCGCGCAGCATGATGCGCCCCATCTCCATATGCGTGCGCCCGCCCGCGGCCCACGCGCCCGAGTTCAAGAACATCCAAACGCATAGCACCACCGTGCTCGATCGTGCTACGTGCCTGAATTGGAATCGAAAGGCCATCTGGTATCTCCGAGGACGCCCGAGACGTTTCGGGCCTATTGACAGATTTCGGACGCTACATCAACGGATGAGGCGATTACAAACGAAGGTTCCATTCGCGTCGCGCCATGAGTAAGATAACGCGCGAAGGGTGGACTCGATTCCTCAGGACAGACGACACATGGGATTGACGCAACGGCAGGAATGGGCTATCGCACGGTACCTGCGCGAAGTGGAAGCGGCGCTGGGCGACATCCCTGATGCCGCGCGCGAGCGCGTGTTGACGCGGGTTCGGTCGCGCATCGACCGGCGCTTGAGCAGTACGCAGACGAATCAGGGCCTGTTCCTCGACGACGAGATTACGGATGTCCTGCAATCGCTCGGAAGCCCTAGGCGGCAAGCCGCGGAGTGCATCGAACGCTCGGGGATCTCGAAGTCGCTCACCTTGTCCGTGGATCATCGTGTGTGGCTTGGCGTTTGCGGCGGCCTCGCACGGTTCTTGAACGTCGATCGCCGGTACGTGCGCGGCGCGTTTATCCTGCTAGGCATCACGGGGCCGATCATTCTTCTGATCTATCTCGCGCTGTATCTCGACATGTATTTCTCGGTGCGGGACTCGCATATCCCGAGGATCGATGGCTATCGCGTTACCCGGCACGTAGCCGCGGCGTTCGGTGTCCTCGTGTCCATATACGCAGTCGCGCGTTTGGGCACGTTTGCCGTGCTCGATGTCTATCAGAGGCTGGGTGCGCCGGGAACCAAGGCCACGCTCGGTGGCTGGAACTGGCTGCACGCAAACGGTTGGAGTCTTTTCGTATCGGCACTCGCAATCGCCCTGCCCCTGTCGGTGTTGAGCGCGCTGCCTCTCGCCCGCGATTGGAATCGTATTGTCGAACGGACGGCCAAAGCCGTTGTGGCGATCTATGCGGTGGCCGTGAGTTTCGGCATAGCACTGTTCCTCGTAGGGCTGATTCTCCATGCCGTGGACACGTCGAGCTTCTAAGACTCACGCCGTGCCGGGGCGCGAAAGCACGACGACGGATTTTCCCCGGAGCGTGATAGCCGACGAGAGGTTTGCCTTGCGGGAACTCTTGGCGGGAAGATCGTCCGGCGCGTTCTGGCTGGTGTCGACTCGCAGGCGCCAAGAGCCGGCGGGCAGTGTAAAGGCGCAGTCGCTGGTCGAGGGATTGAATATAGGATAGAGCCACGTTCCCGCGTTAACTTCCGCATTGATACACGCCGCAACACACAGGTCAGAGTCGTCCCAGTCCATGGCATGGCCATTCGGGCTGAACCACGCGAGATCGGGTTCGCCGTTCGCGGAGCACGGCAGGCCGTCGAAATACGTCAGGCGCGACAAGGCGGGGTTCTCTCTGCGGAACGCGATCATCGCGCGGCAGAACCGCCGCAAGTCTTTGTAGGGTTCGAGCAGCGTCCAGTCGTACCACGAGATTTCGTTGTCCTGGCAATACGCGTTGTTGTTGCCTCGCTGCGTGCGCCCGAATTCGTCGCCGCCCAACAGCATCGGCGTTCCGAGCGACAGGAACAGCGTAGCGATGAAGTTCTTCTGCATGCGCAGGCGCAACGCCCCAATCTCGGCATCGTCCGTCTCGCCCTCGACGCCGCAATTCCAACCAAAGTTCGCATCGGAGCCGTCGCGATTGTTCTCGCCGTTGTCCAGATTGTGCTTCGTTTCGTACGACACGAGATCGCGCAGCGTGAATCCGTCATGGCACGTGATGAAATTGATGCTATGCGCCGGCGTGCGGCCCGCGACCTGGTACAGGTCCGCGCTGCCGGAGAGCCGCGTGGCAAACGCGCTCTTCATTCCCGGCGTTTCGCACCAGTACCGGCGCACGTCATCGCGATAACGCCCGTTCCATTCGGCCCATCGCACGTCGCCGAACGACCCGACCTGATACGCGCCGCCCGCATCCCACGCTTCGGCGATCAGTTTCGTGTCGCGCAAGGCGGGGTCTTCGGCGATGCGTTCGATGAGGACGGCATTCTCGACGATATGCCCTTTCGTGTCGCGCCCGAGGATCGAAGCGAGGTCGAAGCGGAAGCCGTCGACGTGCATGATCGTGACCCAATAGCGCAGGCAATCCAGGATGAAATCCCGCACAAGCGGATGGTTGCAGTTCAGGGTGTTGCCGCACCCGGAGAAGTTGCGATAGGCGCCGCGTTCGTCGAGCATGTAATAGACCGCGTTGTCGATGCCGCGGAAGCTCAACGTGGGTCCATTTTCGCCGCCTTCGGATGTGTGGTTGAACACGACATCGAGGATGATCTCGATCCCCGCGTTGTGCAGCGCCGACACCATGGCGCGGAACTCGTCCAACTGATGGCCGCGCGAATCGTCAATCGCGTAACGCCCCGTCGGGGCGAGGAACCCGATCGAGTTGTACCCCCAATAATTGCGCAATTCCTCCCGCGTTGCGATACTGCAACGCCCGAGGCGCAGTTCGCCGTACTCGTGGATCGGCAGCAACTCGACGGCCGTCACGCCGAGGTCCTTCAGGTATGGAATCATCTCGACGATGCCTGTGTAGGTGCCGCGGTGTTCGACAGGCGACGACTCGTGCGCCGAGAAGCCTCGCACGTGCGTCTCGTAGATGACGAGTTCTTCGTTGGGCACGCGCGGACGCGTATCTTCGACCCAATCGGGCTTTTCCTCGACGGCCATGCTTTTCATGGTGCCGTCTTCGGCGCTGCCAACGACCACGCGGCTGTAGGGGTCAAGCAAGTAGCGCGACGGGTCATAGCGATGGCCTCGCTCGGGATCGAAAGGGCCGTCCATGCGGTACATGTACAGCGCGCCGGATGACAGTCCTTCGACGAAGATGCTCCAGATATCGCCCGTCCGGTGTTTGAGGGGGTCGTACTCGATCTCGACGGCGGGCGTGCGGTCTTCGATCGAGTCGAACAGGGCAAGCCATACGCGCGTCGCGTGGCGGCTTACGATTGCGAACCGCACGCCGGTGTCGCGTATAGCCGACCCGAGCGGATAGGCCCGGCCGGGCATTACGTGAAACTTGGTACGATCGGTCAAGCCCATCTATGAATCCTGGCGTTGCGCCGCGTCACGCAGACGCAGCATGAGGTCGAGGTTGGCGAGGCAGTCCGAGGTTGAGACTGTTGGACGTCCGGCGGCGAAGTCTCGAATCAACGCATGCATCATGTCCGGTTCGACGTAGCTCCCGTCCGGCGTTTCGATGCGCGCTCGATAGACGCCGTCCTCGCCGTTCTCGCCTTCGACGATGAATGGATAACCGTTGTATTTGAAGTGGCGCACGTTCAAAGGAGGTTGCACAGCGTTCCGCGTGACAATCAGCGCGTGCAGCGAACTGCCGTCAGGATGCCGCGCGTCGAATTCCGCCAAGGCTTCATAGCCATCGAACGTGGCACGCGCCGAATCCCAATCCACCTCGAGGCCGGGCGCCATGGCCAGCATCACGCTGATCGGATGCGGGGACAAGTCGACCCACACGCGGTCCGGATCGGGCGGACGATTCTTCGCAGGGGATTCGAGATGGCCGTGGTAATGCGTCACGGTCTCTCCTGCATGCCGCTCAGCCCAAATCCGTTCGAACACACGCGCGCACGCGGAGTACTGCGTGGTCACGCTCAACAGACGCCCGCGTTCTTCCGCAAGCGCAACCAAGCCCCGCGCCTCTTCCATTAGCAGTTCACGCGGAAGCGACGAGTCGAATACAAAGGGCTTCTCGCACAGCACATGGCACCCCGCTGCCAGCGCGACGCGAACGTGCGAAGCATGGCACACAGACGGTGAACATACGTCAACAATATCGGGACGTTCCACATCAAGCATGCGATCGACGCTCGTGTAACCGCGCCCTGCGAACGGGAACAAGGCGCTTAATCCCTCGCTCGCCTTGGCCACCGACGCGTCCGAAGTGCCCGCGAAGGCGCATACTTCGGCTCCTGTGAGCGACCACCATTTCGCGTGATGCTTGCCGATGCCGCCCGCGCCGATCACAGCGACGCGCGGATGCGCCGGGACGGTACTCGGCTGCATATCGGATACGGCGCTTAACATCGAAAGCACCCGCGGATCGGCATTACGGCGCTACCTGTCATCGTCTTCTTCCCACGGATACGGTTCGTCAACGATCTCGTCCCACGTGTACGGGCCGGGATCGCGCTCTTCTTCCTCCCATCGGTCCAGGATCTTGCGATTCCGCCGGCCTCTTCGGACATAGGCTATAAGGAGGAGCACAACCATCAGTTGGAACGCCGAAAATCCTGACACAAGCGACGCGATGAGGGCAACTTTCCATAGCGATCGCCGCCATGCGTCATACAGGTCTGCGGGACTGAGTTCGGCGTGGATTCGCAACGCTTCTTCAAATGGCATCTCCTTCATCGCCAGCACGAGATCCCAGAAACGATCGTCTCCGATTCGCTTCACGAGGAACTGCGTTATCGACAGCGCCTGCGCGTACGCGTCGCCGAACGTTCCCTCGTCGCCGAGCGGCGCGAAGGCCATGTTCAGTTCGGGATACGGAATCAGCCGATGGACCGCGTACATGCGCGCGATTCGGAGTCCGCTCTCCCATCGAAGCTCCCCCGAAATGACCATCGCGATGCCTTCGTCGAACCAGCGCGGCACGTTGGCCTCGTTCGTATTGCGCGCAAGAAGCACGTGGATTAGTTCGTGCCGCAGCATACCGCGGTAATCCTGGCCCTGCGGCAGCAGATACGGGGCCTTCACCACAATGAGCCCTTCGCGCGACCGCGCTATCCCGCCGACGCGCGCGCGTCCGTAGGCCCCCGCAAGGCCACGGAACTCTTGCAGAGACCGGCACAGCACAACTCGAATCGGCGCGTTTCCCGCGGGCAATCGTGGGGTGAACTCGCCAAGCGCCTTTTCCAGGATCGCAAGGCTTTCGCGCGCAAGGGCCTCATCGGGAGCACGGTATTCAATCGTGAAAAGACTGCCCGATAGCGAGTCCGCGCCGTTCGCAGCCCACGCGGCAAAGACTGTGCAGGTCAAAGCAAGTCCCAGGAGAACGGGCTTCATGAGGATCCCAATTGGGGCGCGGCGAGCGTGTCTTCCACGAGCCGTAGCACTTCGTCAAGCCGCGTCGACGATATATCGATTTCATGCGTCTCGCCCGAATCCACGTAGTACAGATACGCGACCGGAGGGGATTGGCCACGCAAGGCGCGGACCGCCGCGGCGTACAGACGCAACTGGTTTTCGTAGCGTTCCTGCAACGCCGCGTGCGGACGCCCGGTTTTGTAGTCGACGATACTGCCGTCGCTTAGCAGCGCATCGATCACACCCGCAACCAGCGTCTCGGCCACGCGCAGCGCGAACGGAACCTCACGCTGCAAGTCCGAATCCGCGGCCATGCGTTGTCCCGCCACAGACTCGCGAAAACGGCGCGCAGCCTCGTGCAGCGCCGGTTCGAGCATCGCGCTTGTCTTGCGGGCGGGACACTCGCGCGCGAGGCAAGCGGCAACGGGAGGCTCGCCACGCAGGTCCCAGGTTTCGAGCATACGGTGAATCACCGTGCCACGCAGCCGCGGATCGATGACGCCACGCGGGGCGCCGGTTTCATTTGAGGCCTCATCCCCGGACGGGGCCATGCGATCAAGAACCTCCGATACGGATAGCGTGATACGCTGGCTTTCGATATGGGAAAGTGGATCGGCATGCGCGACAAGCGCCTCGCGATCGAGTGGCGCGGCCGCCACTTCGGCGATTCTCGCGACGGCGGTCTGCGAAACCTTGCGGCGAATCACGGCGCTCCAACCCGTGCCGGCAATGGTTTCACCATCGCTACGGCCCGTCACGTTGTAACAGTCGTCAAAGGTCTTGAACCAACTTCCGTCGCCGCCCTTGGGTCCGCCGCCTAGCAGCAGCCAATCGCGCGCGCGTGTCATCGCCACGTACAGGACCCGCGCGTGCTCTGCGGCATCCTTCTCTTTGTGCGCATTCTGAATCGCGTTGTAGATGCCGGGCTTCACCGTTTCGCCGTCGCCGCCCATCACGCGTACCGCCAGACCAAGCGTCCGGTGCAACACCAGATCGCGCGCGTCGGGCCCTTTGCGGTCGCGCGACAAGTCGGGAACGATGACCACGGGGAACTCCAGGCCCTTGGACTTGTGGATCGTCATCAACGTCACCGCGCCCGTATCCTCGGCCTGCAATACCGCGTCGCCTTCACGGACTTCCGATTGCGCCGAAACGGCATCGAGATAATGCACGAACGCGGCCAACTTCGCCGGACGCGTCCGCGCGAAATCCTCGGCAAGGTCCACGAGTTTGCGCACGTTGTACGCCTTTTGCGCGCCGAGGAACTGGCTTAACGCGATGGCCTCGTAGCCCGTCCGGTCCAGCACATAGCGTAGGAACGCCGCAAGCGGCATCTCAGTACGCGCCCGCAGATCCGCGATCATGGTGCGCGCGGCGCGCAATCGATCCGCGAGGGCGGCGTCTTCCGGCAAATCTTCCGAATGAAACGATTGCACGAGGCGGCCGCCGTCGCAAAGGCCCATGAGCGCCTCGTCGGACATCGCTCCGAGCGGCCCGCGCAAGAAACCGAGCAGCGCCATTTCGTCCCACGGGTCCACGGGCAGCGTCAGGAGATTGCGCAGATCAAGGATCTCCTGCCGCTCGTAAAATCCCGATCCGGCGACGACGTTATACGGAATCTCGCGCTTCCGAAGTTCCGCTTCGTACAGATACACGCTGCTTGTCGATCGAAACAGCATTGCAATATCGCCGAATCCAATCAGACGCCGCGTGCCATCCTTGTTCGACACGCGCGCCGGACTGTCTTCCGCGCACATCGCCGCGATTCGCCCCGCGATCAGTTCCGCTTCGACGCGCCGGTAGTAGTCGGCACGCGCGCCGTCGGTCTCGCCCGGAATGAGGAACTCGATGCGGCTCTCGCTCTCCAATGGACGATGGACCTCAAGCGGCGTGTAGTCTTGCTCGACAGCAGCGAGCAGGCCCGTCCGTGCGAAGAGTTCGTTCACGAACGCAAGCACGTCCGGTGCGCTGCGGAAATTCACGTGAAGTGGAATGACGCGATTGGCAACGCCTTTTTCCTGCTGAAACACCTCGACCTCCGCGCCGCGGAAATCGTAGATGGACTGCTTCGCATCACCCACCATGAACAGGTCGGGGCCGCCGTTAACCTCGGCGAGCAGGCGCGCAATCTCGAGTTGCGTCGCGTCTGTATCCTGAAACTCGTCGATGAGCAGGTGCTTCATACTCCGCGCAACACGGCCGCGGACTTCCTCGTTCTCCCTGAGAACGGCGAGCGTCTCGCGGATTAAGTCATCGAAATCGAGGCTCGTTCGCGCGGCCTTCGCCTCCTCGAAGGAAGCCGCGACTCGCTCAAAGGTGGCAAACAGGTCGACCGCGATCTGCGCCGCTCTCGCTTCCGTCTCTTCGCACACCGGTTCCGGAATGCACTCGCGCGCGCGTCTCTTGAGGCCCTCCTGGACGTTCTTGAGATCGTCCATTGCGTCTTCCGAGTCCCAATTCTTCTTGAACCCACGCCGCTTTCCCAAGGAGGCTTCCGCGAGTTGCGCGATCGAGGCCGCGGCCTCAACAAGGTTCTTCGATCTTAGTGCTCTGTCGGCCAGTTCGAGCATTTCGACGCGAAGCTGTTCGCGGCCGTCGTCGGATTTCGCGCACCGCCCCTCAAACGAAGCCAGGGCGTCGCGGAATCGTAGGAGTTCTCCGTTCTCCACCAATTCGCGTAGCCGCCGGTTCGCCTCCTGGACCACGACGCTCTGCCAATGCGCAGCAAGCGCGGCGGCGTCGCGCACGGGGTGATCCGCGACAATGCGATCGATCAGCGCGCGGCGCGCGAGCATCGTCTCCATGATGCCGATGGTCTTCTGCGCGCCGTACTCGACCGCGACGCGCACCGCCGACGCTTCGCCTTGTTCCAGTAAACGGTGAACCGCGTCGGTCACGACTTCGTTGCGCATCAGTGACGCCTCGCTCTCAGCGAGGACGGCGAAGTCAGGGTCGCGTCCGATACGGAGCGCGTTCTCGCGAAGAAGGCTTGCGCAGAACGAATGAATGGTCGAGATGCGCGCCGTTTCGACGCGGCGCTCCATGTCGCGCCAGCGGCTCATCTCCTCGGGATCGTCGCGGGGGGCCTTGTCGCGAAACGCCGCGCGCAACCGCACCTTCATCTCTGCCGCGGCCTTGTCGGTGAACGTAATCGCAACAATCTGATCAAGCGTCGCGCCGCCCTTCGCGATGACCTGAATCATCCGTTCGATTAGGACGCTCGTTTTGCCCGAACCTGCCCCGGCGTCCACGCACAAGGTCTTGGCCATGGTCTCGATTGCGGCAGTCTGGTCCGGCGTGCGCATCATGGCCGCGCCTCCTTCGCCTCGATGCGCCCCGGCTCGTAGCGGCACACGCTTCGGCCAGGACAATACGCGCACGCGTTGTCATCCGGCGAAGGCGGAAACTGCCCAGCCCTGATTGCGCGCACACACGAGGCCACCACGTCGCGCGCGAGTTGCTCGCGCTCAGGCCATGCGACGCTCTTTTCGCCGCGGCCGAGCGCCTCAAGCCGCTTCGCGCGTCCCACCTGAACGAATTGCGCCTCGACGCACATGGTCCCGGTCTCAAGAAACTCTTCGAGCGCGAGCGCATAAATGGCAAGTTGGAGCGACCGTCCTTCGAGAATGTCCTTCTTCGCAGGTGGCGCGCCCGACTTGTAGTCCACGATGCGCATGCCGCCTTCGGATTCGTCAATGCGATCGATACGGCCCGCGAACGCGACCTCGCCCGCGTCGGTTCCGAGCAGGTACGGCTCGGAACGGGACAACGCGTCGCTTGCCTCCCCGTGCGCGCGCCCGAACGACACTTCGAAATGCGCCGGCTTCCACTCGGTTTCCGCGAGGCCGTACTCGATGCTCAGGTAACGGTCGAGTACGGCGGCCAGTCGTTCGCGCTCGACCGCATTGACGCCTCGCGGCGCGTTGGTACTGCGCCACGCCTTGTCGTCGAACACTTGTTGCGCCAGCGTGCGCATCGTCTCGCGCGCCTCTTCTTCCGGAATCTCGGCCGCCGCGCGGCCCACGTAGTGTTCGTGAAACGCTTGCAGCACGGCATGCACGAGCGTGCCCCGCACGCGCGGGTCGAACTCGGCCACGGGCACATCCACCGATTCGAGCGCCAGCACGCGCTCGACGAAGAAGCGGAACGGGCACGCCTTGTAGGTTTCAATCTGATTGACGCTGAACTGATGGGCCGGCCCGAAGCGCTCCGCAAGCGACGCGACGAGCCGCGGGTCCTCGATCACGCCGTCATAGCTGTCGAACGGAGTGCGATCGTGCCGGCGGGTCTCGATGTCCGCGCCACGCCGCACCGGCGCAAGCCCCTCCTCGAACATCGCCTGAATCCGCGGCTCCCACACGAGCGCCGCGTTGCGCAGGTCGCGCCAGGAGGCCGCTTCGTGCGGACGCGGCACGAGGCCGTGCAGATGCGGCACGTTGCGTTGTGCGAGCGCGCCGCTGAAGAGGTCCAGCGTGTCTCGGACGTAAGGGCTTGGGAACTGCTCCTGGCCGCGGCGCGACAGTTTCGACCATGAAATCGAGAGGCGCGTACGCGCGGCATTCAGAATGTGTCCGAACAGCGCAGCCTCGCGGTCGCTGTGCGCGCGCCGTCCTTCGATTGCGATGCCGGCTTCGTTCAGGCTTTCGATGTCTTCTTCGGAATAGATGGCGTTGGCGAGAGGCGGGCGCGGCACCGCGCCTTCGTTGGCGCCCGCGAAAAAGACGTAGTCGAATTGCAGATGCCGCGCGCTCTGCGCGTCCATGCAGGCCACGCCGTGCCGGGGTTGCCGAACAGAGAACGTCGTCTGCTGCATGGCCTGGCGCAACGTCCCGGTAAATTCGCTACGCGACTGCGGCGTGCTGTCCTGGCCGCTCCACAGCATCCATTCTCCGAGCAGGTTCCGCAGCGCGAGAATCGCGCTCCCCTCGCTTTCGCGTATCGACTCGACGGTAATCCGCGACACCGACGCTTCAACATCCAGCGCGTCAAGCAGGCGGTCGACGGCCTCCGCGAAATCCTGGGACGCCGCCTTCGCGGGAAGCGTTCTGGCGAGGCCGTCGAGGGCGTCGATCCGCGCGAGCATCGCGCGCGCGGCCTCCGGCGCGTGAGGCATACGTGCGAGCAGCGCCTCGATGTCTTCGCCGGCCTTCGTGTCGAAGCGGCGTATCAGCGATTCCGTTCGCGCGCGCCACTCTTCGCGGCCGGAAACGATCTGGGCCACGCGCGCTAGGAGCGGTACGGTATCGACGAAGCCCATTGTGTTGCCAAACCACGTGGAGGTCAACGTTTCGACCACGGATTCGTGCGCCCATGTCTCGATGGCGTCGAAGAACGCCGCCAGGAATGCGGCGATACCGCTCTGTGCCAAGGGCGGGTCCTGCATCATGCGGACGGGGATTCCAAACTCCTCGAACGCCGAACGGATAACCGGCGCGGCTTCGCCGAGGTCGCGGTACACGATCGCGATCCGGTTGACGGGGACATGTTCGTCCAGCACCAGCGATTTGACGCGCCGCCCGATTATCTCGATCTCCTGGATGAAGTCAGGGCACGCTGTCACGTCGAGGTCCACTTCGAGAACCTCGGGAAGCCGCGGCGGGTCACGCCAGAAGATCGTGCTTGCTGCGAACTCGGTGAATCGCGCGGGCGGCGATTCCTCAAACGATTCGTAGAGGATGCCGAATCGTTCTTGAATCGTCCTGGCCGTGCGCGCGGCCAGCGCGAACAAGTCGGCACGGTTCGGATCAGTGTCGTAACACAATCCGAACACCAATGTATCGAGGTGCGGCGCAAGCGATTCGAGCAAACGAAACTCGGACGGGGTAAAGTCGTCGAAACCATCGAGGGTCACCGTGCGCGCATCGCGCAGAATCGCAGGAAGCCCGGCGCGACATACAACGTCGGCTTCCCAAAACAGGCCCGGCACGTCGTACGCGCCGGAATCGACGAGCATGGCCTGGTAGGCCGCGTAGCACGCCGCGACGACGCTGTCGATCGGCCCGCGCCGCCGATGCCGCACCACGCGTTCGCGGAACAGAGCGGGTTCGATGGCGGCCTGTTTCAACTGCGTGATGACGCGCAGCACGTGCGCCCGGAAACCGTTGGCGTCAGCGATGGCCTCGAAGCCCGCAAAGCCGCCTTCGCGCCGCACCCGTTCGATCACGCGATCCATCAGGAGGCGGCGTTCGAAATCTCGTAGCGGAGTTGGGTCGCGTCCCTCCATGCGAAGCAACTGCGCGGCAAAATCGTCGAAGGTCAGAACCGCGCGCCCCAGTACGCCGTTCTCGGCGATGGACTCAAGGCGGCGCGCTGCGTATTGCCGTGTCGGCACCAATAGCAACGCCCGCCCCCGGCGCTCGCGCATCATTGCGTCGACGTACGCCGCGCGTCCCGACCTTTGCGTGCCGCACAATAAACGCACCAGGGCCATGGCTGAAGCCCCCATTATTGTGGATTGCAGATTGCGGATTGCGGATTACGCGTGTCGTTATAGATCAACAATCCGAAATCCAAAATCCGCAATTGACAATCCTCGTTCTAGAGGTCTTCCGCATTGGTGATTTCGTACCGATACCCCTGTTCGGTCAGAAACAATTGCCGCTTAACGCTGTAATCCTGGTCGCATGTGTCGCGCGAAACGAGCGAATAGAAGCGAGCCACGCTGCCCGACGCCTTGGGACGGAGAATGCGGCCAAGGCGCTGCGCCTCTTCCTGGCGCGACCCGAACGTGCCCGAGACCTGAATCGCGACGTTGGCGTCGGGCAGGTCGATAGCGAAATTGGCGACTTTCGACACGACGAGGAGCTTGACCTCGCCGCTACGGAACGCGCCGTAGAGCCGCTCGCGTTCGCGCGTCGACGTGCGCCCCGTGATCAGCGGCGCTTTGAATCGCTTCGTCAAGAGTTTCAACTGATCGAGATACTGGCCGATGACGAGCACGTTGTCGTCGCGGTGCCGCTCGAGGAGCGCTTCGCAGATATGATCCTTGACGGGGTTGGTCGACGCGATATGAAATTTGTCGCGCTTGTTCGATATGGCGTAGCGGAACCGTTCCTCTTCGGGCAGCCGCACGCGGATCTCGGTGCAGACCGCCTGCGCAATCCAGCCCTGTTTCTCGAGGACCTTCCACGGCACGTCGTATTTCTTCGGGCCGATCAGGCTGAAGACGTCGTCTTCGCGCGCGTCTTCGCGCACGAGCGTCGCGGTCAGACCGAGACGGCGGCGCGCTTGAAGGCTCGCGGTCGCGCGGAACACCGGCGCCGGGAGCAGGTGGACTTCGTCATAGATGATCAGCCCCCAGTTGCCTTGGTCGAACAAGCCGAAGTGGACAAACGGGCTGTCCTTGGCCTTGCGGTACGTGAGGATTTGATACGTCGCGATGGTGACGGGACGGACCGTTTTGACGTCGCCGCTGTATTCGCCGACCTGGTCTTCAGTCAGCGTCGTCTTGTCGATCAGTTCGTTCTTCCATTGGCGCAACGCCACCGTGTTCGTAGTCAGCACCAGCGTCTGCGTTTGCAGCGCATGGATTGCCCCGATACCGACCATCGTCTTGCCCGCGCCGCACGGAAGCACGACGACACCGCTGCCGCCGTAGTTCGAACCGTGCATATGGAATGCGTCGACCGACTCGACCTGGTAGCGCCGCAAGGCAAACGGCTGGTTCGACAGCGCCGTGTCGCGCAACGAGAAGGGCAGCGGCGCGCCCTGGATGTATCCGGCGAGGTCCTCGACCGGATATCCAATCTTGATCAGCGCGCATTTGACGTTGCCCCGGTCGCCCGGCTTGACGAAGATGCGGCGCTGGTCCGGCGATCCCGTAATGAGGGGCTGGAGCGCCTTCTGGTTCATCAACTCCGTGATCAGCAACGGCTCGTCGGATTCGAGGACAAGCTGCCCCTTCTCGTCTTTGAACAACTTGAGTCGCCCGTACCGCGCGATGTTGTCTTTCACGTCCGCGACGATGTTCTGCGGCACTTCGTAGCGGCTGAATTCGAACAGTGTGTCGAGGATGGCCTGGGCCTGCATGCCCGCCGCCGCCGCGTTCCACAGCGACAACGGCGTGATACGGTACGTGTGGATATGCTCCGGCGACTTGACCAACTCGGCGAACGCCGACAGGGCATCCCGCGCTTCCTCGAAGGCCGGATTGTCCGTTTCGAGCAAAATGGACCGGTCGGACTGCACGATTAGAGGTTTGTTATCCCGCGATGTCATAGAGGCGAAGTGTATCACAAAGCGGAACACGGGATGTAGCATGCGAATCGCGCCATCTAAAATCTTACCGGAGGTAGTATCGTCTTGCCATTTGTGT
>CAYOCT010000097.1:0-20543 GCA_964402555.1 uncultured Nitrospiraceae bacterium
AAACGCAAGATCCTTCACGCAAACTTGTGTCCAGGGAACCGGGCGCGGCACACCTTCTAATCACTTTGGTTTACAGGAGCGATCACGGTAAGCACCGGCCTCCAGGCAAGGATCTTGCCACTGCATGTCAACATGCTGGATACAAGTCTGTATCGCGCCAGTACAGCGGTTTGCGAAATGAGCTATCGTGGAACCGAGGCATCTTCTAAGATCAAGAGGGCAACCAGATCTCATAAAACAAAAGCCACGCATTCGCTCTGCGAATGCATGGCTTGAAACGCTCGTTATAGTCTAAAGCGAGTTGAAGGTGTGCTGCCAAGCGGTCTCGCTGCCGTCGGTGATGACTTGCTTTTCTGCGAGGGCGCGGAGCTTGTCTTCGAAGCCAGGTGTGCGTGCGGCCATGACTTCCGTCTCGATTTGCTTCTTGATTTGATTCGGCAGATCTTCGCGGAACTTGTAGTCGGGCGTGGCGCCCGCCGGGGCGACGCTTTCGTAGCTGCCGATATTCTTGCCGTCGAGCGTGCGGTAGTAGACCGCCCAGTTGCCCTTCATCAGGCATTCGGCCCACTTCATCTCACGCACGCCTACCCCGTTCGTAACCGGGATCTTCGCGAAGAAATAGGCGGTCGACGCGGCGATATCGAGTTCCTTCTGATAGAGCGTGGTGTATTCGGACAGGAGGTCCGGTGTAACCCACTTCGCTTCACTGACCTTCGCCTTGAGGTTCTCGACATCGGCAAGCCGCTTGTCGTACGCATACTTCTCCGGCGTCAGCGGAATGCCTTCCTTAATCTGGATGCAGAGGCGTTCGACGTCGGATTGCAGCGCCTCGCGCGTCGCGCGCGTCCGAGAGCTTGCCTCGTCCATCGTGCCGATCAGACCCGTGAGGCGGTCCACTTCGGCAAGCAGACCTTGCTGGCGCGCCTGCACGATTGCGGTCTGGTTCTGGAGGTCTTCGAAGGCATCCTGGGTCTTGACAAATTCCTCGTTCTTGGCGTCGAGATCATTGCGTACCTGCGCCAAGTCCGCCGTCGTCTTATCGAGGTCGCCCTGGACCTGCTGCTTGTTGCCGTTGAGAGTCTCGATATCTGCGTTCAGGGTCTTCTTCTGTTCGAGCAGCTTGTTGATTTCGTCAACATTGACCGGACTCGGCTTGTCTCCGCCAGCGTCCTGGATTCCCTTGATGGTCTTGTTCAGCTTGGCAATCTCATCCTCTTTGTCGGCGATGACCTGCCGCAATGGATTGGGAATTAACGACAGTTTCGTGCTTGCGAACGGTCCCGCGACGATCCCGACCACGAGGCAGATGACCGCGGCGAGCACCGTTACCAATGTGCCCGGTCCGCCGCCCGCGGCGCGTTTCTTCTTTTCGACCGGCGCTTCGGGAAGTGGGGCTTGCGGTATCTTGGCGCCGATGGCGGTGTCGGGCGAGAAATCGGGCGCGGGTGTGCCGCCTGCGTCAAATCCTCCGCCGGGCATGAACGCGCCTTCGTCGAAGGCCGGAGCTTCCATCGGGCCGCCCGAGCGTCCGCTGGGGAACATCGGCGTTTCCATCGCTTGCGTGGGAGCGGGCGTGTCGAACGCGGGGGCAAAGCCGCCCGCGGCGCCTGCGCTCGCGCCGCCGAACGCGCTGTCGAACATGGGCGTGTCCATATCCGAATCCGGTCCGGGTCCGATTTCGGGCGTTTCCGGCGAGAAATCGCTGTCGGCCGCAGGGTCTTGGAATCCGCCGCGCGCCTTGCGGGGCTTCTGCCCGGGCGTGTCGAAGACCGGCGATTCGAAATCGGCATCGGCCATTTGGAACCCGGCCGGCGAGGGCTTGATATTGCCTCCCGTAGGTTTCGGTGTTTCTACTGAAATGTCACTAATAGGAGGAAGGCCTCCCGCGGAGCCTTGGCCCGAATCCGAACTCAAACTGCCCAAGGGCGGGAGATTGCTGTCGGACTGAAAGCCTCCCGAGTCGAAGTCACTCAGCGGCGGCAGGTTACCGAGTCCGCTGTCGTCCGATGACTTCTTCGCGCCCTCAGCGCCGTTCTTGCCATTTTCTTCTTTGTCGCTGGCCATGCCATCCACCTCCGTAGACCCATGCACTCACTGGACGCCCACACGTCTTCAGCATAGGCGCATTCTAACACGGCGCGGCATCGCTGTCAAGGAATAACCGCGCACAAAAACAACGTCTCTGCGATCCTTGGCACCATATCATGGGGCGGGCGCCAGCCCTACCCGTATATCTTGTTGTCTTCGACTTTCGAATTCTTGCTTCGGTTGCGTACTTTAAGTCCTGCGCGTCTATGGCGCCATCACTCCGATGACGAGCAACAGATTTGCATAGAGCCGCTGATCGCCGGTAACGATCTGCAAACACGTGTCCGGGCCGCTGGCCTCTTCGTAGAACTCGAAACGGCTCAGCCGCGTCAATTCGATATCCGGCATGATACTGTGGAACTCGCGGAAGATGGAAGGCTCGGGGCCACTGTCAGGTTCCATGACGGCCGCATCCTCTACGGGGATTGCGGTCAGCAGGATGTCGAGGACTTCGGTCACGGTGGGCTTGCCAGGCGCGAGATTGAGATAGATGAGCGATGCGTTGTCGCCGACGCGCGTGCTCGCCGGATAATT
The DNA here is from genome assembly GCA_964402555.1 of uncultured Nitrospiraceae bacterium. Classification (GTDB taxonomy): domain Bacteria; phylum Hydrogenedentota; class Hydrogenedentia; order Hydrogenedentales; family SLHB01; genus CAYOCT01. The sequence goes on from CAYOCT010000097.1 coordinate 2,623, forward strand.
CCCGTCCGTAATGAGAACCTTTGCGCCGTGTCCCGCCGAGGCGAGCGCGCCAAGTATTTCCGGGTGTATCAATCGTTGAGCCAGCATGCTAAAACTCCTGCCGCAGCGGCGATCCGCGCACGGCGTTTCCCGTTAGGCGTTCCCTGTGAGACCGCCGATGATACGTTGGATTTCGGGTTTCAATCCAGGATCGATGGACAGCGCCTTCTTGAAGGCTTCGCCCGCGCGGCGCCCGTCTCCCATTTGCACATAGCACTTGCCCAGATTCAGCGCCGCGGCGCCAATCATGGGCCGGTGCGCCTCGTCCGGCGAGATCGAGACCACGGCCATGTAGTGTTCCGCCGCCGCGTTGAACTGCCCTTGTTCGAAGAAGATTCTTCCAAGCGACAGATGCGATTCGAGTTCCTCGTCCCAGAACGACACCGCGCCTCGGGCGCTGGGACCGCGCTTCTTTTGCTCTTTGTAGAGCGCAAGCACCGACTCGTAATGGCGGCGCGCGCCGGCTTCGTTCTTGAGCAGGTCCTCGTAGGTCACGGCCAGATTGTAATGAACGCGGATCGAGTTCGGGTTCTTGGCCAGCGTGTCGCGGAAGATCGTTTCGTTGTCGCGCCAATCCTTATTGCGCGCGACGGTCAACGCAAGGAAGCACACCCCGGCAGCCCATGCCGCCAGACATGCCGAGGTCCGCACGGCAGGCCGTTGCCATCCCAAGGCGGCGGCTTCGGCCAGGGCCCAGAGGAATCCCGCCAGCGGCACGTACATCCAGTGCTCCGCCATGGGCGCGTTCAACGGGATCAGGCCGGATACGGGGAACCACGTCGCAAGGAACCAGCCGATGCCGAGCGCGATGCGCCGCTGGCCTGATCTGAGACTCAACGCGAACGCGGCTACGCATGCAGCCAGCGAGATTGCGCCGAGCAGCACCATGCCCCATTCGATGCCGGAAAACGTGCGCTCCATATGCAGGCTTGTGGGGACGAAGATGAGGCGGATGTAGTAGCCGAAGGCCTGGCAGGTTTCCAGGAGGCGCCCGCCGAACGATGTCTCCGGAGCGGACGCGGACGCGAATTTGAGTACCGTTGTACGCAGATAGGCGTAGACCGCGAGCAGCACGAGAGCCGGTACGAGTGGTATCGCGCGCCGTAGGTATTCCGCTTTGCGCTCCGATTCGGGCGCCGGCCTGAGCACGACGAACAGCAACAACAGGATGGGGAAGATCGTGGCCGATTCCTTGCTGAGAAGGCCCCCTATGAAACACAGCGAGGCAAGCGTCGCTCCTATCGCGCGCTTAATCGGGGAGGCATCCCACAGAGCGAATGCCAACGCCGCAAACAGAAACGTTGCCGACATCATGTCCGCGCGGCCGCTAATGTAGGCCACGGCTTCCGTGTGCAACGGATGGACGACGTACACGAGGGGCACTGCGACGCGGACAAACACAGGGGCGCGCAGGCGCGACAGCAATACCAGCAGTAACAGCGCCGCAGACAAATGCCATGCGAGGCTCGTCAGGTGAAAGACAAAAGGGCTGACCTTCGGAATGCCCGCCTCGGGGGCGCCGTCCGCCGGAGGCGAATACGACAGGGCAAAGTCCAGCATGAATGTTGCCGCGAGTAGCGGACGATAGAAGTTGCCCTGGCCGCGTCCGAACGGATGCTGGTCCTCGAGGAAGAGCTGGCCCAGAAAGCGCGGGTCTTGGATGTGCTTGTTTAGGAGGACCGACGATGCGTCATCCCACACGAAATCGTTCGAAAACGTACTCGAGTAGGCCACCAGCCCGGCGATGCACACCGCCACGGCCGTCGCCCATGTCACGATGGAATCCGAGACACATGGCGGGGCTGGGGAAATGCAAGACACGCTGTCGTTCACATTCGCCTCATTCTGCTTGCCACGCTAACGTCCATGCGTTGCGCGTCACGGTCCCTTGACAACCCACGTCTCGCCCGGGATCAACAGATACTCGAGTTCCACCCCCTTCTTGTCTCCGTAGAAGTCCTTCAGGCGAATGTTGTTGAACTCCTCGCCTTCGCGCGCTTTGACTTTCACATGCTCGCCGCTCGGCTTGAGCATCACGTCGAGGAAGGCGTAGGTCTCGCCGCTTTGTTTATCGTCGAAGAAGCCCTGCACGCTCACGGACGGGCGATTGATGTGCAGCAGTGCTCGTTCCTTGAGACGGTTCATCTTCGGATTGCCCGGCTCGAGCACTTCGAACGCTTCTATCGCGCCCGCGACAAGGCGCCAGCGCTGCTGATCGCGCGCTCCACTGATGATGCTCTCTAGTTCGTGCGTGATGATAGCCAGGCCTGCTTTGCCATACTCGGTCACTTGGTGCTTGGATCGCGCTGTGCGCAGACAGTTAAGCGCCTGCTCCTTGACCGCATCCTCCAAACCGCCCTGCGCGCCCATACCCTTCTCGCCCGCGCCTTTACCTCCGGAGTCCTGCAGCAGCGTGCCCAGTGGCTGAATGCACGGCCTGATCTCCGCGGCGACTTCTTCAGGAGTCGGGTCCGGCGGCGGAGGCGGCGTCGCCGGTTTGGGCGGCGGAGCCTGCGTGCATGCCGTAAGCGAGACACACGCCAGCACCACCATGGTTACGATGAGCAAATTCCTCATGATCACTTCCTTACGTTGTCGATAGGTTGATAGTCCTGCCGCGGCGTACGCCTACGGCCCCATTGCTCTAAACGTTTCTCCGGGTATATCCAGATACTCCAGCACCACGCCCTTGAGTTTTCCGACGAAGTCTACCAGGCGCAGCCCGCAGAACTCCTCGCCTTTGCGCACCTGCAACTGTTTGACTTCGCCGCTCGGGTGAAGCGTCACGTGCAGGAACACGAACACGTCGTTCTTCTCCTTGTCTTCCAGGAAGCCTTTGACGTGGACATCGGGACGATTCGCCCGAACTTGGGCCTTGTCCCGCCATCGCGCCGCCAGGATCGATCCTGGATTCAAGATATCATAGCAATCCGCGGCGCACACCACCACGCGCCACCGCGACTGGTCCCACGCCGCCTGAAAGAAGGGGGGGAAGTCGTTCGTGACCTCCGCTATCGCGCTTCTTCCGTTATCCGTCTGGCCGTACTTGGCCTTCGCGGTCTGGAGGCATGAAAGGACCTGAGCGCGCACGTCGTCCGCGAGGAAGGCCGGTGCGCCTTGTCCGTTTTCGCCCCACCCGACCGCATTGGGAACCGGGACCGTCAGTGACATCAACGGGGCCAGGCATTGCCGGAGTTCGGCCGCGATTTCCTCCTTCGTGACCTCCGGAACGGGCGCCGGCGTGGGCGACGACGAACCCGGTCCTTTGCATCCGCATAGGATGGCGCACACGATCAGCAGTGACGCTACGGTTCGCCGCATGTCATTCCCTTGTTCGGTTACCCGCCTCAAACCGATGGTAACACAGCGGATGGGAGTGGTCAAGGCTGCCCTGCGATTATTGCGCGGGCGCACGCCTTCCGGTATGATAGGGCCAATGAGCCGTAGTAACGGCTGGGGGCCGTTGGCGGCTCCTGAGCGAAAGGGAGTAGCATGAGCAGAATTCTTCTGGTGGATGACGATGTCGACTTGGCCGAGTTGGTCAAGACCAAACTGGCGGTCGAAGGCTATCAGGTCTTTACGATCCATACCGGGGAAAACGCCTTCGAGTACGCCAAGCAGGTCAAGCCTGACATTGCCATTCTCGATATCATGCTACCCGGTGTCACCGGCTACCAGATCTGCCGCCGGCTGCGCAAAGACCCCGAATTGTACCGCATTGCCATTCTCATTTTGACGGCGTTGGGCGAAGAACCCGAGATCCTCCATGGACTCGAGCAGGGCGCCGACGATTATCTGGTCAAACCGTTCAAGCTCGAACGCCTCGTCGAGAAGCTCGCGTCGCTGATTACCCTGTTGCAGTCGGTCGACAAGCGCAATCCCATTACCAATCTGCCGGGCACCGACGCCATCAAGCGCGAGATCAATCACCGCCTCTCCCGCGGCACGGCCATCGCCGCGTGCTACATCGACGTGGTCGGCTTCAAACCCTATTGCGCTTCGCGCGGACAGGACGGCCAAGTCAACGCGCTGCGTTCCATCGCCCGTATCGTGACGAATCTCCTTCGGACCATGGGCATCTACGAGAGCTTCGTAGCCCACATGGGCGGGGAGCATTTCGTGGTGCTTGTCAATCTCGAGGACTACGAGCGCTTCTGCAACACGCTCATCGAAACGTTCGACCATTCCATCCCGCAACTCTACACTCCCGCCGAGATAGCGCAGGGCTATATCACGACCCTCGACCGGCGCGGGGCGGAAGTCCGCGCGCCGCTCATGGCATTGTCCATCGGCGTCGCTCATACTCAGCATCGCCAGTACAAGAGCGCGAAGAAGATGTTCGAAGTGCTCGCCCAAGTCCGCCAGATGGCGCAGCCCGACGGCAAGAGCGTGGTCTTTGTCGACCGCCGCCGCACGGACCGTTGAGAAAGCCGGGTTCCCCATGACGAAGTGGGGCCTGACCTCCGTCCTCTTCTCTGTGTGTCTTGTTGCGCTCGTCACATGCACGGGGTGCGCGCCCAAACCCTCCGAAGAAGAAATCGCCAAACGCGTGCGCGAAGCGCATCCCGCCTGGGAAAGCTACCAGGAAGACATCAAAGGAATGATTGGGGCGGCGCCTGTCGCTGAATGGCACGGACAACTCGCGGGCGCAACGCATTCGGGTTCCAAGGTTGAAGTGACCTTCAAGCTGGAAGGGGCATGGGCTGGGCTCAAGTGTGCTATGCCGATCCTGTTGCGCGAACCGGCCGGCCAAGTCCTGAATGCAACACCCGAGTTTCGAAGCGGCAGCGAAGTCGCCTACTTGTTCGACTTGCCCGAAACCAATGTCCCGCTGGCGTGGGTCGAACTCAAATTCCCCCGAGGCGAACGCCGCCTCGTCTTTTCCGAAGAGGGCGCGTGGCGTCCGAAGCCCGAATAGCCGGGCTAGGCGCGCGCAAGCACGTTAATCCGTCGAAACGTCTCGAAGTACGTGCCGTCCGGTTGCCTCGTGACCGCCAGCATCTTCTCGACTACGGCATCGCGGAAATCCTGCCGGTCCTCGGAAGCGACGCTGGGCAGAAACGGCACGAGACTGGGCTGATCGATCCATTGCGTGATGGCCTGCGCATCGGGGAAGAATCGGTCCGCGTTCTCCTCCCACACTTTCGCCTCCCGAAAAGGACTTTGCGCAAGCAAGTCGCGATAGGCATCGACTGTAGGCATGAACCATGGCAAGTCGAAGAAAACGAAGTGGCGTCGGAACTCCGGTTGCGCCATGACCTCACGCAACACGGCGAGTAGATAGCGGCAGTTCCCGTCACCGCCGAAATTGAATCGCGCGATACCGCCCGGCCTAAGTGCCCGATACACGTTCGCAAGCAGCCGCACATGATCCTTGACCCAATGCAGCGCGGCATTTGAAAAGACCACATCGTATTCGCCATCGAAATCCAGCGCATTGATATCCTGGCGAGCGAACGCAAGATGGGGGAGAGCGCGCTGGCGCGCCCGTTCGATCATCGCCGCCGACGCGTCCATCCCGAGCACTGAACCCTCAGGCACGCGCCGCGCCAACTCCGCCGTCAGCGCGCCATCCCCGCAACCCAAGTCCAGAATGCGTTCCGTCCCCGACAGTTCGAGTTCCTCAATGAGCCGGTTTCCCCATTCCTTCTGATGCGTCGATGCCCGCTCGTATTGCTTTGCGTCGAACTCGAATGACATGGCCTGCTCCTTTGACCGGGAAAGGTTTCGTTCTTACCGAACGCTATGCAGACATTCCCTCACAGCGAAATTGACATGCCGTCCGGCCACCATATATAATCAATGCCTCGTGGGCGATTAGCTCAGCTGGTTAGAGTACTTGCTTGACATGCAAGGGGTCACTGGTTCAAGTCCAGTATCGCCCACCATAAAAGCCTGTAAACACGGGGTGATCGTGAGATTGCCCCGTGTTTCTTTTTTGCCTTGCTTGATTTTGTGCGGGTTTTGTGCGGTAATCAAAACGGCATGAAAGGAAAGCGGCTATGGCAAGCAGCATTAAGAGACGCGGAAAGAAGGGGATTTTCTGGTACTACGGCAACTACAACGGCAAAGAAATTCGGGAATCTTTGCACACGCAGATCAAGCAGGTTGCCGAACGGGAGCAACGCGCAAGGGATGCAAAGTACCAAGAACACAACTTCCTTGTGAAGTCCAAGAAGAATCCCACCGTCGAAGAATTCTGGAAGCTGGCAGAGGCTAACGATTCCGAACACTGCCGACCGAACACGGTAGCCACGAAGAAATATTTCTGGGATCTTCTTGTCGCGTACACAGGGGCCAAGCGTCTAGGCGAGATAACGCAACGCGAGATAGAAGGCTTCAAGAAGCATCTAACGAAGGATGCCAAAGACGAAGAAGCGCTCAGGCGGCGCAAGCAGACGGCTAACAATGCCCTAAAGGATATTTCGGCGCTGTACACCTTCGCGATTTCCAAAGGGCATTTCACGGGGATCAATCCCGTGGTGGGCGTTCCCCGTTACAGACTGCTACGGAAGATGCCGGAATTTCACACGGAAGAAGAGCGGGATCGCTTAATCGAAGAAGCCGCAAAGATTGGCCGTCCGATTGAATGGGTTGTTTTGTTGGGCTGTCACGCGGGCTTACGCAAGTGCGAGATTCTCGCGGCGCGGTGGGAATGGCTAGACTTCGATCAACGGATGATTCACATCAAGGGCTATCCCGGTTTTTCGATCAAGGATTTTGAGGAACGATCCTTGCCGATGCACTCGCGGATCTATGAGGCCATGAACCCATTCCGAAAGAATGAGGGTTATGTCTTCGGCAACGGGCAACCGGGGAAACACTACTACCATTACGATTGCAAGCGTTCACTGGTATCGGCACTGGAAAAAGCGGGGCTACCCACGGCAAAACCGTTTCAGCGTCTCAGAGAAACCTTTGTGTCCCTTCACTGCCAAAACGGAAAGAACGTCTTCAAGGTGTCCAAGTGGGTTGGACATGCCAGCGTCAAGACAACGGAACGGCACTACGCGAGTTTGGGGAATGGGTACGATCCTGATATCGAGTAGGGCTAATTCAGGGCGGCGATTTTGCCCGCCGAAAGAAATTCGTCTAGATCCTTGCGGTAGAAACGTAGGGGTTGCCGTTCCCCGTCCCCCAAGCGGTGATACGTGATCTTGTTCGCTCTCGCCAGCTTGTACACGCTGTCCGGGTGAATTTGCAGATAGGCGGCGGCTTCTTCCCGCGTCAATGGCCGTTCTTTGAACGGGGTGCGTGTTGCTTCCAATATCTGCGAAAGCAATTCTTCAATCCGTCTAAGGTCTAAATATCCTTCAGTTTTCGGAAATTCAAGTATATTCGTTTTATTCTGCATAATGATTCCTAACCAATTTATTACCAGTGAGTTATGACACCTATAGTATACCACATTTTGGCCGTTTTGTCAAGTCGCCGCGACAGAGGGGCAAGCATTCATAACGCCATGTGCACCAATGGATTGCACACTTCAAAATCGTTTTGCCGTCGAATGCCCACAGTGGCCAGCGTTAGGTGTACTATCAAACACATACGCTTCGTTCGATTCGCTATCGCCCCCGTGGTATGCCGCGCCTACGATTCCCGCCCTCAGAGCACAAGGTGAATATTCCACCGCCCGGTATCGCGTGCGTGTCCCTACGGCCACTGTAGCGCGTGCATCTTCAATCCTCATGACGCATCAATCCTCAGAAGTCCCCGCCGCCCGAAGCACCACACGGCCTACTAAGCGTTGATTCTCAGGGCGGGGGAATATTGCGTCTTGGGTTCCTGTCGTTGCTCTGAGGGCATTGTAGCGCGTGCTACGGGCGCAAGAACGGCGGTTCCTTCGGACACGTACAACACACAATCCAACCCAAGGAACCCCGGTTCCCGGCATGGCAAGGCGGGTAGGTGTTTGGGCGCTTAGCACCTTTTGAATCCTTGACAAGAAAGTACTTGACATTACAGAATAATCATGTTATAACAATAATCAAGTTCATTGAGATCGACATCTATCTTCTCGCGTCGGGATATCTCAGTGCCACTCTCTTGCGTTTCAACCTGATCAAGTCTCTCCAACATTTCCTTTCGGACTTCTTCGTGTGGTCTGGAAACGAATTTCACTTCGTGGAGTTCTGGTTGTATATCATCAATGAACTTAACATCATCATCGAGTCCAAGCGCACTGGAAGAGGAGTATTGCTTAGCGGCAGCCTGCACCAATTCATCAATTACAATGGGATCCTTTACCAAATGCACTAAGAACAACAGAATGTTTGCATATTCATCAACGTACACCGCAGTGGCCATCCCTCTTATGTGGTCGCAAACGGTTGTGCGCGAAAGATGGTCCTTGAAGAATACAGCAACGAAGTAATAGTAGACGAAGTCGTACTTAAACGCTAATACGCCATCCTTCTTGTATATGATGTTCTTATTTGTAAGATGTGTTAGTAATTCCTTAAGATCAAAATGCGTATCAAAGTCGTTCTCATACTGACAGTGAATACGTTCAATGTCCGCTGTGGTAAGTTCTCGAACTTCCTTTGTAAACAGATCATAAGCGCAATGAGCCAGGAAGTTGTACGTGAGATTCACGTCAATATCCTTCTTGTCTTCAATTAACGCTGACTTAATAAGCAAATCGTAGAAATAGCCTTGCGTGCTTTCCTTGGTGTCAGCTTGCATCCCGCTTTCATTCGCCTGAAGAACGCTGAGGATAAAGACGGGATACCCAGGGACAAAGTTATGCCCAATGAATGTATCAATTATGCGAGTTAAATGGTGGAGGAGTTCTATAAAACGCTCGCTTGACAGGTCCACGTCTTTATCCAGTAGAAGCCATTTCTTAATCAAATCATCTCGCCTTAGGTGGCCGAATGGCAAAATATCGAAGTATTCGAAGAATTGGCCATCATGAGAAACGCATGCAGATCCCGCCATATCTTCCACAGTCAGAGAGACGCTGTCGGCAATTATCAGTACTTTTGCAGCGTACTTTGTAAGTGTTGCTATGAACCGCTGTTTGTCTTTTGGCTTGCCGGGTAAATTGTGGAAATCGTCAACAATTACGCAACGCTGTGCACGAGGCACATCCTGAAGGTCGTGAGAATCGCGAATGGCGTATTGTTGTGTATAGCATTTATCAAGCGCTGCCGTTAGCCTTTCGCCATGTGCAATATGTCCAGTATAGAGTACTGGAAAGAATCCAGAATCGTAAAGCAAGGAATATAGCACCTTGGCTAGTGACGTTTTGCCTGACTTTGCGTCGCCGGTAATCACCAGATAGTCATTGTCAAGAACGTATTGACCAACGTGCTGGCTGCGCAAGACTTGAAATCTGTCTGTTTGAATTAAGGGTACGCTTTGGAGGTCTGGGTAGACGAAAACGTCTGAGAGAAGGAGTGTGGGATGGTGTCTGTGAGTAAGATGCAGACCTATTTCGTTTAACCAGTTGTCTCTGAACTTCTCGTTTGGCGCCAGTTTGCACCTATTGATGTGATATGGCCGCCACTCTTCATTCGTAGTGGCATGCACGAAACGCTGATCGGAATCCCACTCATACAAACAGTGCTTTTGCAGTCTACGGCCCGTGTCAATTAAGAGGGCGTTAAAAGCGCTGTGTCTCTGGTCGGGTGGGTTGAGAGCTGCACCTTCAAGATAAGTATGGAAGGAGCCTGTTCCTGAAGTAGTTTCGGTGTATGAAGGATCGTGCTCGTGACCCGTCAGAATTAGATCGGCAGCTTTTTCTAATCGCTTCTTCAGTTCTCGCGCGTTCGTTTGTTCTAACCGGCTCAAGGGGTGGTGTAAGAGCGCGATCGTGACGGTATCTGGAATGGTGTCTGCGGTAATAGCGTCGGGTGGAAACAGAATGGATGCGGGGGCCTCTTCCCTTTGACTTAACATTGCGGTATTGCAGCATAGGAATCGAAAAGATTCAGTACCGAGTTTCAAAGTCTGTTCCCAGTAGACTCTAGTACTGTAAATCGTGTCGCGGGTATCCTCTGGTAAAGAGACAAAGTCTGTTTTGAATTTGAAGAAGGCATCTTGCGGGCTTGTGCAAATCGTCACGATACCTTCGCTCTGAAGCTTGTCGATCTGCCGCCTGGCTTCCGGCAAAATGCATTCGCGAACAGTGTCATTAGAGGGGAAAGAGCAATCATGGTTGCCGGGTATAACCACTCTATAGACTGGAATTGCTGACGGAGAAACAGCCTGAAGGGCAGTGGTTAACGATATTGCGAGATCGTCAAGGAGTGTGTATGCAGCCAGATACTGATGCTCCTCCCCAGAGTAGGTGACGTCACCGGTGAACACTAGCAAAATTGCTTCAATATTTGTAATATGGTCATGAAGCGCCTTGGGAATTGCGTGAAGACGTTTTTCAATTGATGGTGAGCAAGTCTTAAGGTGAAGGTCGCTGAGATGCAGGAGTAAAACGTTCATGTAGCCTGTCCCCTCGTGTGAGTTCTGGCGCACCTGCAAGGTGCAAGTAAGAAGCACCTGAGGAGCGTGTTATTCTGCGTGGCGTAGTCTAGACCTATCGAGTGGCGACTTCAAGAGCGTGGACGAGCAAAAGAGCGCGGTTCAATTGCCTGCTGGCATGGGAAGACGCGGTATTTGTCCCTGCGTTGGTGCGTGCTTCGGTGGTCTGCGTGCACCGTGTGCCCGCGCTCTCTGCGTGCTCGTGGGCGCTTAGGTGGGCCGTGCTTGCTGGTGGTGCATACGTGATTGCGTTCGGGCGTGCTCTTGACGTGAGGCGCGGGCGCTTGCAATCGCGGAAGACATGCGATAGACTCAAGACGAAAATTGAATCCGTTCTTGGTCCCTTCGCACCTTGAAAATTGTGCGGGTTTTGTGCGGTACTAGAACCAAGAATACCCCGTTAGAAGCTACTTGAAGCCAAGAGGCGTTATCCATAAAGCCTTTAGAATCAAGTAGAAACAACTACGGACAATTTCAAGCAAGCAGGCGCTTTATGCTTGACATGCAAGGGGTCCGCAGTTCAAGTCTGCGATTGCCCACCATTCCACAATCCCCGAGAATACCTATGTTCTCGGTCAGTGCATGGGCATCCCGATCGCGCGGTTCTTCGGCGCAGGCGTCGTTTCAAGAGACTACTGCCGCTGGCGCTACCTTCGGGAGGCCAGAGTGCCGAAGGCGAATCCGTAGGCCCAATAGAAGTCTCCCTGCGTGAATGAGGTCGGGACGACTGTGCGCCAAGCCGCGGCCGCGATCTTGTCCAAAATGGGTGTCGTCTTTGTCTGCGGACTCTGGAATAACGAGGGATCCACGCCATAGGTCGGGGCGTTCTTAATACCTTGCCAGGCCAGTTCCTTGACCCTGTCGACGGAGGGCAGCTTCTTGCACACCCATCGTCCGAAATCGTACGTTAGCCGGAGAGGCGGGGTTCTGTCTACTATCTCTTTGCCCTTTCTCTTTGCCCAAGTTTTGGCCCAGTCCGTCGCTTGGATGAACTTCCGAAGGAGGTATCTTTGAAGGCCTAAAGGGTCCCCTTTCGCGCCGTAGGCATCCGTCGCGTTGACCGGGTCGTTGCCGGCGTAGATGTAGAGGTTCGTATCGTCCTCGGTGAAGAACAACGGGTCGCGGGAGGTCCATCGGCCGGTGTTGGCTTCGTACTCCCTGGCGCCGAAATGCGTGAGACCGGTATCCGAATCGTATAGGCCGCCGGCGAAACCGAAGGGCTGGAAGCCAGGTGCGGTATCTTCGATCACGTTACCGAACGCGTCGTATTCCAAGCGTTGCGCGATCTCACCGGTCTGCACATTCACAATCAACCTGGGTCCGCCGAGATGATCGGTAATGAATCGGTAGACGGCGCCGCCCTTGATCATGTACGCCGGCACGTTGATGTCCTCGGCGTACATGAAGCGGCTTATCACGCTGCCTGCGCCGTCAAGTTCGGCGGCGGGCCGCAGCAGGTCTTGGTAGAGCCACGCCTGGACGAGCGCGCCGTGAACTTTGCGGCCGATGCGGCGTCCGTGGCCGTCTGAGATATAGTCGATCTGTTTGCCGTCGGGCAAGGTTACGCCCGTGAGATTCCCGAGGGCGTCGTAGCGGTAGACCGTCGATTGGCCGCTGTCGGTCTTGCCGACAAGCTCGCCGCCGGGCGCGTACTCGTACGTTGCCGTGCCGTATTGGAGGAGCCGATCCTGGCCGTCATAGGTACCGTTGACGGCGCCGCCGGTTCCCGTGCGACTCAAGCGGTTGCTGTTGACGTCGTAGGTATACGTAGAGAAGACTACTCCGTCCTTCTTCACTTCAATCAGGCGCGAGCGCGCGTCGTAGGCATAGTCGAAGACATGGCTGTCCATGCCGACGGTTTCGTTCTTGCTCGTCATGCGGCCGCCCTTGTCATAGGAGTACTGGACCGCGTAGAGGCTATCCCCGCCGAACGACGCGGCGTACGCCAGCGGCTCGCCAAATCCGTCGTAGGTCCACGAGTCCGTGACGTTGCCGAGGGCGCTACCCGTCGTGAGGCCGTTCTGCGGACTGTGGGCGATCGTGAGATCGCCGCTCCGTGTCAGCAGTCCGTCGCCATCGTACTCGATGACGCGCGCGTCCGCACCGTTGACGATGACCGAAGCCACGCGGAACTCGTTGTTATACGTCAACTGCACGCTTCCTGAGACGGCGCCGGAATACGTTTGGCCTGTAAGCAGAGAGCCATCGTAGGTAAAGGCCTGGGCGCTAACGGGTGTTGTCAGCGCGGTCAGCCGCCCGGCCGCATCGAGGGTGTAATCGAGCACGGTATCGGTTGCCGTTACTTTGACCAATTGTCCCTCGGCATCGTACTCGAAGTCCACGTTCGTTCCGTCGGCGCGCGTGGTACGCACTTGCCGCCGGTCCCCGTCGTAGCTATAGAAAGTGGCTCCCGTTCCGCCGGGCGGCTCGTATGAGGTCGGCAGGTCGACCGGTGAATAGCCGAACGAGTGGGCCGGGCGTCCTGGGGGCGTGACGGATATCCGATTGCCGCTCGCGTCGTAGGCAAACCGCAAAACGGCTCCGTCCTCCAGGGTTTCTTGCGTCATGCGGCCCGCGGCGTCGAAGGCAAACTGCCGTACGCCACCTTCCGGGCCGGTTACAGACGCCAGGTTTCCTGCGGCATCGTAGCTGAAGTTGAGCATCCGGGCGTCGCCCCCGCTTCCCTGAACGATGGCGGCCACCCGCCCCTCGGCATCGTACGTGTAGCTTATGGGATGCAATCCGGACGTTTGCTCGACGAGCACACGGCCCTGTCCGTCCACGGTGGTGGTGGTCTGGCGGCCTTCGGGCGTGGTCTCGGTGTAGGTGCGGCTGCTCCCGTCGTAGTCGTTTGTGTAGACCCGGCCGTTGAGCTGCGACGTATCCGTGGCCGACACGATGCTAAAGAAGTCGACGGGGTCCGCCAGCGAGACTTGCGGGATCGAGGCGAACTGGGCGGTAAGGCCGCCCGGCGTGGCCACGGTCATGCCGGTAACCCGCCACGCCTGCATGCCCCAAACGGGATCGGGACCAAAGGTAATCGTGCTTTTCGTGTCGTCCGGTTCCGTGATGGCGTAACTGCCGTCTTTACGGATGATAACCTCGACGCCATTGCCACAGCACGTGGGATTGTCCATGCGAGTTTCGCCTGTGGCAAGGTGATCGTAACGATAGGTTTGCGTCTGCCCTGTAGGCGTCGTGACGGCCACCTCGAATTCGTTGTTCAGATCCGTGCGGGCCAGAGTGGTGACGCTGCCCGAGGCGTCTTCGTCGCCGACAAGACGGCCCTTTTCGTCGTAGCCGAACCGGTGCACTCCACCTCGCGCGTCAACGAACGTCTCCAACAGGCCCTTGCGATCGTAGGCGCACTGGACCAACTCTCCGGCGGGATTGGCAATGCTGGCAAGATACCCGTTGGCGTCGACGGTCAGTTTCGTGCGCTGGCCGTGCGGCGCGACGACGGCCGTGGGATGGCCTTCGGCATCGTGCTCGATCACGATGACGTTGCCGTTTCCGTCCGTTACATCCGTCAAGCGGCCGTCTTCGTCGTAGTTGAAACTGCATAACGCCGCTCCTGTCAGCGCGTTCAACGTTTGGAGGTGTTTGCCACGCGAGTTGAACACGTACACCTCCTCCGACTCCGGGGAATGGAGGACGATGTCGCTCACGTTAAATGACGGAAGCGCCAGGCTGACACGCCGTATCCGGGCGTTTTCGCTCAGGTAGATACTGCCGTCTTGTGCGGCGGCTATATAGGCGGCCTCGCTCAGAGAGGCCTGCGTGGCCGGTCCGCCATCGCCGCTGAACCCATAGGTTCCGCTGCCGGCAATGGTCTGGATGGTACCGTCCGACTTGATCACCCGAAGGCGATAGTTGCTTCCCTCGGTCAGTATGATGTCGCCGTTCGGGGCAACCGCAACGCCGGCGACCGGGCCGGTTTCCGAAGACCGCGCCGGGATGCCGTCCGCGCCCTGTCCGTTACCGAAGGTTCCCGCCACACGCGTAAGCATGCCGTCCGGTCCCATTCGGAGAACGCAACCCGCTCCCTCCGCGACGTACAAACTGCCGTCGCGCCCGATAGCCAAGCCGTGAGGTTGGGCCAGGCGCGCGGTCGCCGCAGGAAAATCCTCATCCAGCCCTTGGACACCCTTGACGCCCGCGACGTTCGTGATAATCCCGTTCGAATCGACACGCTGGATACGATTGCAGGAAAGAGACGATATGTAGAGGCTGCCGTCGGGGCCGACGGCCAATCCACCTATGCTGCTGGGCAGCGCGGCATCGATAGCCAAGCCCCCGTCGCCGCACATATCCACTTGCGAGCAGGGGGAGAAGGAACAGGGAGCATCCGAGCCCGCGACGGTCGAGATGATGCCATTCGGGTCCACTCTGCGGACCCGCCTATTGATGTTCCCCCCGAAGTACAGACTGCCGTCGGGTCCGAGCGCCAGCGCCCTGGGGCCTGCGATAAAGGCATTCGTCGCCAGACCTCCGTCGCCACCAAAGTTGAAATCCGTCCTTCCATTGCCGGCCACGGTGGTTATTATTCTATCCGGCCCTATTCGGCGGATGCGGTTGTTATTCATATCGGCAATGTACAAGCTTCCGTCTGGGGCTGCGGCAAGGGCCATGGGCCTATTGAGTTGCGCCTCGATGGCTGGCCCGCCATCGCCGCTGAAACCCATTTCCCCCGTCCCGGCGACGGTCGTGATAACCGATTGCAGTCCCGAAGCGCCTTCCCGCCTGCCATCCCCAAAGTACACCATATGTCCCAAGGGATCGTACGCGTGGTGTATGGTCAGCGACCATGCGCCCAGTCCTTCCTCACTTTGATCGCGGGCCACCCCTACGACGCCGGTCCACTTCGACCACAGGGTGATCTCCCGGCGGGTCTTGCTCCCCGTGATGGTTCCCCCTCCGTTGTAGCCGAAACGAGGTGTCGTCTTATACGCGCCACAGTAGCGATAGCCGGTCCAAACCGTCACCGGCTGCCTTCCGTGCAGTTCCCGCCCGTAGGCGTCCAGCCCGTCCCATTCGTAGGTGTACAACTGATTTGCCAAGTTGGTTACGACCTCTTTGGCGTCGGCGCGCGAGTCGGGAGAACGCGTGAGCTTGGGGCGGAAGGATTTGGCAACGTAGCTGCCAATCGATGGCGGCACCTTGACGCAGAGATCATCCCGTTCGACGACATAGGAGAAACTCTGGCCAGCCACCTGGACGAGGAGTTCGATGCCGATGAGGCTATCGGGCACCTCGGCGCCGCTGAGGGGAATCGAGAGCGAATAGCCTGTACGGCTCCCCGGCACTCGGTCGCTCCGGTAGTGCAGTTTGAAGGGCGTGCCCGCGACCGCCACCTCTTCGCCGAGCACCTGGTTCTGGAATTCCACGATGGAGAGTCCGCCTTCGCAGTCGGGTTCGACCGGGGGAAACATCTTGGGCGTTTGCGAGGGATACTCGGCCTCTTCCGGGGGGCCTATAGCCCAATTGGAGTCCCAGGCCGAGAAATGGGGAATGCTCGTGCGCCAGAGGCTGTCGTCCGGCTCGTAGAGTTCCGCGACGCGCCGCAATTCCGCGTCCGTGATTCCGAGGGCGGCCAGCGCGTCGGCCGAGGCGGGCGTCCCGCTGCCGTCCACGTCCAGCACCGCGGCCCCGGCATCCTCGCTCAGCACCTTGACCACCCGGCCGTTTTCGGAGGCCAGCCATGCGCCGGCGTCCCGGTCATAGTAACCGAGCGGCACGGGACCCCCGACCTCGGCGTGCAGCCAGTTTTCGACGTAGGAGACCACAGGGGGATCGAACTCGACCGACGCCGCGCCCGCTTTCAACGCTTCGTCCGCGCTGAATTCGACGCAGTACGTGTACCCGCTGTTCGGCGGGAGTTCGGCGGGCATGGCCTCGGCGCCGGATTCGCCCGTCGAGTACTCGGTCGCCCGTACGGTCAAGCTGCCGAGTGCCTTTTCCGCGCCCCATTTTGACACGAGTTTCGCTTTAGTCGCCTGCGGAAACAGGAGGGTCGCGCGGCGTACGCCGTCCGCATCGACGACTTCGCTGCCTCGGGCGACCTGCATGGGCTCCGAGAAATCGATGACCGTGGCTACGGGATCCAGCCCTGTCAGCACCACGTCCGGCGCTTGCACGAAGTCGCGCCAGGGAGTGTCGACGGTGCGGCGCGCGGGCAAAAACGCCTGCTTCGCGTAGTCGATGGTCAACCGGCCGCCACCGTTCACAGCTAGATCGAATGCGCCGTCGTGGCGAGACAACGTGCGGCCGAATTCCGGGTGGCCGAAGATCGTAATGGCCACGCCGGATATCGGCGCCCCCTCCCGATCCATGACACGGCCCCTCACTACGGCTACGCGTTGCGGTTCGATATCCTCCGGGTTCACGCCTGTCTGAATGGGGTGATCGCCGGTGTAGAGAAATGCGGTTGACTCGGACAGGTCGGTCGTAGCGGTCGGATCAATGGCGGGGGCTACACTCGACGGATCGGGTGGGATTTCACCCTCGCCCTCGCCTTCACCTTCACCTTCACCCTCGCCTTCGCCTTCACCTTCACCTTCACCCTCGCCTTCGCCTTCGCCCTCGCCTTCTCCTTCGCCCTCGCCTTCGCCCTCGCCCTCGCCTTCGCCTTCGCCTTCGCCTTCGCCTTCGCCCTCGCCTTCCCCTTCTCCTTCGCCCTCACCTTCACCTTCGCCTTCCCCTTCTCCTTCGCCCTCACCTTCACCTTCGCCCTCACCCTCGCCTTCGCCTTCGCCTTCGCCTTCGCCCTCGCCCTCGCCTTCGCCCTCGCCCTCGCCCTCGCCCTCGCCTTCGCCTTCGCCTTCGCCCTCGCCTTCGCCCTCGCCCTCGCCTTCGCCCTCGCCTTCACCCTCGCCCTCACCTTCGCCACTCCTGGTGTACTCGGCGCTCAGGACTTGTGTCTGGCCGTTCTCAATCGTCGCACTTTGAGTCTCGGGGGTGGTCCATCCTGAAATGTCTTTGAAACTGACCGGGTAGGACCCGACGGCCAGATTCCCGAGGGTTTCGCCGCTATCGTGCCATACGCCATCTTCGAGAGCCCACTGCGCTCCGGCATCCACGGCCTCACTCGGGAGTATACTCACATGCAAGGAACCGGTCTTGTTACAGCCGGTGATCCCCGTGCCAAGAAGTATAACGAATCCCGACAGCCCTAAGAGTAGAGTTCTGGTCATTCCAATGTCCTCCCAGAAGGAAATGGTTGATGCCAAACTGCTCCAGTTGATGTGTCGGCTCAGACAGGACGCCGAATCTTGCGCGTAGCCGAACAGGCGAGACTCTTACCTCTTTACCCTTGTACGCTATCTGGACGGCGCAATTCAAGGGGACGAATCGCGCCATCTAAAATCTTACCGGAGGTAGTATCGTCTTGCCATTTGTGT
>CAYOCT010000098.1:0-19883 GCA_964402555.1 uncultured Nitrospiraceae bacterium
AAGGACGAAGCCGACAAACGAAATCGCGGGACCTTGTCATTTCTTCACAAGCTCTGAGCGAAACGAAGGATCTCGCCTCCAGACGGCCCGATATTCGAACGCGCATTTCTGAGGCATCAAGAATAGCGATTCGGTGGGTTCCGCTTCGCTGCACCCACCCTCAGATCGTAATGATAGGAGCATCGAAGTGGTTTGAGGAGCGACTCGCAACTTCGATCACGACCACGACCACGACCACGATCACGATCACGATCACGACCACGAACCGATCACCGTTCCCCCGTTGTTTTTTCGGCCGCCATGGCGCACTATGATGCGTATGCGGGAAACGTCTTTGGGCTAACGGAAGGGATTCGGCCATGATCACGCGATGCTCGATTCGGACGATTGCGCGGTTGCTGTGTGGGGCGATGCTGGTGGTGTTTGTTGGAACCGGAGCGCATGCCGCGGACGCGATAGACGGGCTTGCGGCCTCGTTCGCGAAACCGCCGGATGCGGCCAGACCGTGGGTGTATTGGTTCTGGCTGAATGGGAACATCACCAAGGAAGGCATCACGCTGGACCTCGAGGCGATGCAGCGTGCGGGTGTCGGCGGGGTGCTCATCATGGAGGTGGACCAGGGCGCCCCTCACGGGCCGGTGGGATTCATGAGCGACGAGTGGCGCGAGTTGTTCTCGTTTGTCGTGAGCGAGGCGAGCCGATTGGGTCTCGAAGTCAATATGAATGACGACGCCGGATGGAATGGCAGCGGCGGGCCGTGGATCAAGCCGGAAGAATCGATGCAGAAAGTGGTCTTTACCGAGACCGGCGTCGAAGGACCGAAACGTTTCGAGGACGTGCTGCCGCAGCCGGAGACGATAGCGGGATTCTATCGCGACATCGCCGTCCAGGCCTTCCCGGCGACGGGCGCGTACCGCATCGACAACTTGCCGGTCAAGGCGTGCTATCAGAGCGGCTACGTTGCGCCGGGGGTCATCGGCACAGACGTCGCGCCCGAGATGAAGATCGATCCGCCGCGGCTCGTAGACCTGACCGCAAACATGGACGCATCCGGCAAGCTGGTGTGGGACGTTCCGCCCGGCGCGTGGACGATTGTCCGTTTCGGCCACACGAGCACAGGGGTCGAAAACGCGCCTTCGCCGGCGAGCGGCCGCGGCCTCGAGTGCGACAAACTCAGCAAGGAAGGGATCGAGGCCCAGTTCAATGGCATGATGGGCAAGCTGATCGCGGACGTAGGGCCGCTCGCGGGCAGGACGCTCGTAACGACGCACATCGACAGTTGGGAGAACGGCGCACAGAACTGGACCGCCAAGATGCGCGAAGAATTCAAGGCGCGGCGTGGCTACGACCCGATGCCGTTCTTGCCAGCGATCATGGGGCGCGTCGTTGGAAGCCTCGAAACGACGGAGCGTTTTCTGTGGGACTGGCGGCAAACCATCTCCGATCTGGTGGTCGAGAATTACGCGGGCCACATGCGCGAACTTGCACAGCGGCACGGGCTGAAACTTTCGATCGAAGCCTACGGCGGCCCTTGCGACAACGCGCCGTATGCCGGGCGTGCGGACGAACCGATGGCGGAGTTCTGGATTGGCGGCGGCGGATTCCCGACGCCGAAGGAAATGGCCTCGGCGGCGCATACCTATGGCAAGCCGATCCTCGGCGCGGAAGCGTTCACCGCGGCGGACCAGGAGAAATGGCAGGAACACCCGGCCTCGATCAAGGCGCTCGGCGACCGCGCATTCTGCGACGGCATCAACCGCTTCGTGTTCCATCGTTACGCCTTGCAGCCGTGGACCGACCGCAAGCCCGGCATGACGATGGGGCCATGGGGGTTGCATTACGAGCGCACGGAGACGTGGTGGGATCAGTCGAAGCCGTGGCACGAATACCTCGCGCGCTGCCAGTTCATGCTGCGCCAAGGCCGGTTCGCGGCCGACATCTGCTACTTGCAGCCCGAAGCCGCGCCCAGGAGTTTCATGGGCCACACGAAGAAGGGCTGCGACTTTGACGAGTGCAGCGCCGAAGTCGTGCTGACGCGGATGAGCGTAAAAGACGGGCGCATCATGCTGCCCGACGGTATGAACTATCGCGTGCTCGTGCTGCCGGATTGCACGACGATGACGCCCGGGTTGTTGCGCAAGATCAAGTACTTGGTCGAGGCGGGGGCAACGGTGATCGGCGCGCGCCCGCAAAAGTCGCCAAGCCTCCAGGATTTCCCGCAGTGCGACGATGAAGTAAAGCAACTTGCGACGGAACTCTGGGGCGATTGCGACGGTAGCGCGGTCAAGGAACGCCGTGTCGGCAAGGGGCGGATCGTCTGCGGTGTGGCGGCGGAGCGGTTCCTCGCGCAAGACGGCGTGCGGCCGGATTTCGCGGCACAGGCGCGCCTGACCTTTATCCACCGCGTGACGGACAACGAGGATATCTACTTCGTCGCGAATCCCCTGCCGCACGACGTCTCGACGACGTGCACGTTCCGCGCCGCCGGTAAGCGGCCCGAACTGTGGCGTCCCGATACTGGCGTCATGGCCCCCGCGCCGATGTGCATCGCGAAAGACGGCCTGACGAGTGTCACGCTCGACTTGGAACCGAGCGGATCGGTGTTCGTCGTGTTCCGCAGTCCGGACGAGGGCTTCGATCCGGTGGTGGCCGTAACGTGCGATGGAACGCCGCTGGTCTCGGTTGCCGAACCCGCGCAGAAGATCGTGGTGACCAAGGCGATCTACGGCGTGCCGGACGATCCGCAACGCACGCGCGACGTGCGCGATGCGCTGCAAGAACGCGTCGACCGCGGCGAGCAGGATATTGCGGTTTCGCAATGCGCCGAGAGCGGCGACCCCGCGCCGAAGGTGGTCAAGACCCTGCTGGTCGAATACACGATCGGCGACCAGACGTTCTCGGTAACGGGCCAGGATACGTACACGGTGCATCTGACGGACGACGCGACGCAGATCGCCATCGACAAGGCCGTCTACGGCGTGCCGGGCGATGCCCAGCGCACGCGCGACGTGCGCGAGAAATTGCAGCGGCTCGTCGACGCCGGAGAGTCGAGCTTCCAAGTGGCGCGGATGGCGGAAGGCGACGATCCCGCGTTCATGGTGGTCAAGACGCTTACGGTCGAGTACACGATCGGCGGCCAGCACTTCACCGCCGTGGGAACCGATCCCGAGACCATTCATCTGGCCCCGCAGTCGTCGAACGTATCCGAACCGACCGCCGAAGTCTTGTGCAAAGACGGCGGCGTGGCTTTGCGCGCATGGCAACCGGGGCGTTACGAATTGAAGACCGCGTCCGGAAAGACGCAGGAAGTGGATGCCACGTCGTTGCCGGCGCTTGTCGCGCTGAAAGCGCCGTGGGAAGTCCGGTTCCCGCCAAACACCGGCGCACCGGCAACTGTCGCGATGGACACGCTCGTCTCGCTGAGCGAGCATCCCGACCCGGGCGTGAAGTATTTCTCCGGCACGGCCACCTATACGACGACGTTCCAGCTTGATCAGGATCCGGGCGCAGGGCATGGCGAGATCTGGCTCGACCTCGGCAAGGTCTGCGTCATGGCGCAGGCCGTGGTGAACGGTATCGAGCTTCCGCTCGCATGGAAACCGCCCTACCGGTGCGACATCACCTCGGCCGCCAAGCACGGCGAGAACCGGCTCGAAGTCCGAGTCACGAACCTGTGGGTCAACCGCCTCATCGGCGACGAGCAGCTTCCCGAAGACAGCGACCGCAACCCGAATGGCACGCTCAAGTCCTGGCCCGAATGACTCAACGAAGGCAAGCCCAGTCCGACAGGCCGCTATACCTTCACCACGTGGCGCTTGTGGAAGAAGAGCGATCCGCTGCCCGAGTCCGGACTGATTGGCCCGGTGGTGCTGCGCATCGCGCAGGTGACCCGATAGTAAGCGCAAGTCGTTGAGCGGATTGCGGCAGTGTGTTACAATCTAGACAGTCTAGCTTTTTATGGTGAGAGGCACGATGCCATGGATAATGTCTGGCAACTGATGGACGCAAAGAACAAACTTAGCGAGGTGGTCGATCGGGCTTCACGAGAAGGCCCGCAGCGCATCACCCGGCGCGGCGTGGTCGCGGCCGTGGTCATGTCGGCAAAAGACTACGACTGTCTCAAGGGGCGCAAGGAAAGCCTCGTAGCGTTCTTGCGCCGGGCTCCGTTGAAAGGCCTGGACCTGGAGCGCGTCCGGGACGTGCCGCGACAGATTAAGCTATGACGTATCTCCTGGATACGTGCGTTCTCTCCGAGCTCGCGAAACCCGCGCCTAACAAGCGGGTATTGGAATGGCTCGAAGGGTGCGAGGAAGAGTCTCTTTATTTGAGCGTGCTCACCGTCGGCGAGATCCAGAAAGGAATAGCCCGGCTGGCGGCAGGACGCCGCAAGAACGCGCTTCAGCAATGGCTGGACCGCGATCTGCTCGGGCGGTTTTCCGGTCGCATCCTTCCCGTCGACGAAGAAACGGCGTTGACATGGGGAGTGGCCCAGGCGGCTGCGGAGCGTAGGGGAACTCCCGTGGCGACGGTCGACGGTCTGATCGGCGCCACGGCCGTAGCACACAATCTGGTTGTCGTTACACGCAATGAAGCGGACTTGAAGGCAACCGGAGCCCAGGTGCTGAACCCGTGGAGCGCCGGTACGCAATAGAAGCCCGCCGAACACCGGCTGCCTCGAGGCTTCAGTGGAGTCAACATCGAGGAGAGCTCGGAGACGGCAACTCGAGGGGAACTGAACGCGCGTATCTGCCGGGGGCAGTCCTGCAAGGAACTCTTTTCGTCCTTTGGGCATCAATAGAGCGGTGTGTTTGGGTGAGGGTCGTGCGCGTATGAGGAGGAGCGGGTCCATGAATCTCGGAAAAACGTTTGGGGTGTTCTTGTTCTCGTTGGCATTGGCGGGCGTTGTAGCGGGATGTGCCACCCCCGCGAAGCAGACCCTTCTGCCGCCTGTACCACCCTCGGCAGCCGAGCCGTCACCGAAACTCGAGCTTGCCCCTCCCCCGCCGCCACCACCGCCACCGCCCGCTCCAGCGAGACACGCAGATATCTCACTCTATCAGGCTTACATGGCGCCTCCATCACCCACCTCGGTTCCGACGGTTCAAGCGCCGAGCACGGAGGCGTATACCGCCTACGCGGAGAAGGAGTTCGTGCCGGTCAAGGATCAGCCGCTTTCGACGTTCGGGATCGATGTCGATACTGCTTCGTACACCAACATGCGGCGATTCCTTTCGCAAGGATCCTTGCCGCCGCAGGACTCCATCCGTATCGAGGAATTGATCAACTACTTCAAATTCGACTACCCGAATCCCGAGGGGCGCGTCCCGTTTTCGGTTCACGTGGATACGGCGGCCTGCCCGTGGGCGGAAGAGCATATCCTGGCGCGCATCGGAATCAAGGGGCGCGACGTAGCCCCGAAGAAGGACCGTCCCGGATCGAATGTCGTCTTTCTGTTGGATACCTCGGGGTCGATGGCCGACGAGGACAAACTGCCGCTCTTCGTGAAAGGGATGAAGCTCTTGCTCGGCAGCCTTTCGCCGCGCGACCGGCTCGGCATCGTCACGTATTCGTCAACCGCGCGTGTCGCGCTCGAATCGGCTCCTCTGGAAGACAAACGCGGCGTCGAGAAAGTGCTCGATTCGTTGCGTGCCGACGGTTCGACCAATGGCGCGGAAGGCATCGCCGTCGCATATGCCATGGCGCGCGCGAACTTCGCGGAAGGCGGGACGAACCGGGTCATCCTGTGCACCGATGGCGATTTCAACGTCGGCATCACCGAGAAAGAGCAACTGGTTCAACTGATCGAACGCGAGGCGAAGAGCGGCGTGTTCCTCACGGTGCTCGGGTTCGGGCAAGGCAACCTCAAGGATACGAACCTGCAATCGCTGGCGGATAAGGGGAACGGCCACTACTGTTATGTCGACAGTTTCAAGGAGGCCCGGCGCGTCTTGATGGACCAGGTGACGGGCACGATGGTGACCATCGCCAAGGACGTGAAGATTCAGGTCGAATTCAATCCGGCGAAGGCCGCCGGTTACCGCTTGATTGGCTACGAAAAGCGCGCGCTCGCCGCGCGCGATTTCAATGACGACAAGAAGGATGCGGGCGAGATCGGCGCGGGCCAGACCGTGACGGCACTTTACGAGATCGTGCCTGCGGGCAAGCCGTTGCCGGCCCCGGAGGTCGACGCGCTCAAGTACCAACCCGTCGAAAAGGCGCCGGAACGTGCCACGTCTACGTCGCCGGACTTGATGACGGTGAAGCTGCGCTACAAGCTGCCGGATCGCGACGAGAGTTCCAAACTCGAAGTCCCGGTGATTGCTTCGACGAACCGCACACCGTCAACGGATTTTGCGTTTGCCTCAAGCGTGGCCGCGTTCGGGATGATTCTGAAGAACTCGCCGTTCAAGGGTAGCGCCAATATGGACATGGTGTCCGCGCTCGCCGCGCGAGGCAAGGGCGAAGACCCGGACGGCGCCCGTGCGGAGTTCGCCGACTTGGTTAAGAGCACGAAGGCGCTGGCACGGTAATGGAGAATCGACTACGCGCACCCTAGAACGTAACATCCGCGCCTCACCACGACTCCCATTGGATGCCGCTGACATAGCCGAAATGACTGTCGCGAGATACAAGGACAAGACGGTGTTGCGCTGCCAGCAAGGCAATCCAGATATCGGCTTCCGGTATAGGGCGCCCCTTGGCCCGCAAATCGGACTTCATCACACCGTAAAGCTGTAGGCTCTCCGCGTCCGCATAGAGAATCTCAAATCGGCTTCCCAGATCTTGCACTCTTGCCAGATTAGCTTTTTGATGAGCGGATTGGTGCGCCCCGTAGTACAGTTCGGCCATGGCCACGAACGGAATGTACAGGGCGTCCGAATCCGAGAGGCGCTTGACTACAGATGGCTCGCCTTTCAATAAGGCGATAACGATATTGGTATCCAGTAGGAATCTACCAGCCATTGAGATCAATGGACCTGCAGTCTTTCAGGGCGGCTTCGATATCCGCTAATTCCGCCTTAGGAAAAAGCGAGGCGAGGCGTTGCATACCGCAAGACGACGGAGTGCTTGAGTCATGACGCGAGATCACGACTACGGCTGCGCCATCCGGCAAGTTCATGGGCTCGTCGAGGACCACTGTACCTTTCTCAACATGTGCACTGAAGACTGACATCGACACCTCACTCTAACTCCAGATAGATTATGCCTGAGCCTTGCGCGAATCCGCAACGGGCTATCGACCGGAGCGGGACCGGGAATTCGGAGTCGTGGCCCTCGGGGATACACCGGCGTCGGCACGACGGTGCGTGACGAGCAATCGAGACGCACGGGATCGCGAGTTGGGATGGGCCTAGAACCGCACTACGGCTTTCAGTTATGCTTGGGGCGGTTCCTGCCTGGGAGAAGTATGCGATGAAACTCAAGCCGGTTGAAGATGAGATCTTGAAAGGTATGCTGGCGCGGCGGCCCGATTTGGCCGGGTGCTGCGAGACGCTTGTGGCGTTTCACGAAGCGCTGGTGCGTTGTTATGACGGTGGCGGCAAGCTGTTGGTATGCGGCAATGGCGGCAGTTGTGCGGACGCGATGCATATCGTGGGCGAGTTGTGCAAGAGCTTCGAGCGGAAGCGGCCGGTGCCGGCGGACCTGGTGATCCGGTTGCAGGATCTGCCGCTGGGCAAAG
Source organism: uncultured Nitrospiraceae bacterium (assembly GCA_964402555.1). Taxonomy (GTDB): domain Bacteria; phylum Hydrogenedentota; class Hydrogenedentia; order Hydrogenedentales; family SLHB01; genus CAYOCT01. Next base: position 7,682 of record CAYOCT010000098.1, read on the forward strand.
AGCTCGCCCGGCATCTCGAAGTCGGCCTGCCCGCGGTGACGCTGGGACTGAACGGTTCGCTGAAGACGGCGGTCGAAAACGATTCGCCGTTGCGCAACGTGGCCTTCGCGCAAGAAGTCTTCGCGCTTGCGAAACCGGGCGATGTGCTGCTGGCGATCTCGACTTCGGGCAACGCCGAGAACTGTCTGATGGCGATGTCGATCGCGAAAGCTACGGGGGTGGCAACCGCGTCGTTAACGGGACCTGGCGGCGGCAAGATGGCCGAGGAGGCGGACGTGGCTGTGAAGGCCCCGGGCCACACCACGAAAGAGATCCAGGAAGCGCACCTCGTGCTGTACCACACGTTTTGCGCCATGATTGAAGCGCACTATTTCCCGGAAATGCGTTAGTGCCGATCGTTCGCACTATGTCTTGAGAAGAAGAAGCAAACACGTGATCGGAGAAGCGTTTCTGTCTCAGGTCTTGGCGGGCGCTCAATAACGCCGTGTTGTGTGTCATTGCGAGGAGGGGTTCAGCCCGACGAAGCAATCCCCTGAACTTCTGCGCACGGCAGGCCGGGGGATTGCTTCGTCGGGCTGAACCCCTCCTCGCAATGACACCACAGGCTTGTGAACAATAGGGGCTAGAGGTAGCCGAGCGCCTGGAGTGAAAGCGTTTCCTGGGGGGCAAGCGGGGCGCTCTTTTCCTGACCGATGCCGAGTTGATCACGCAATCGCGGAGCCGTGGTCATAGCTGCGTCGAGAAGTTCACGGCCCTTGGCGAGCGCCGCGGCGTCTTGAAACACGATGGAATCGAGTTCTTGGGGATCCCGGTCAAGATTGAAGAGCATCTCGTGTCCGGAAATCTCAAAGTGGACATACTTCATGTGGTCGAAGATTACGCTGTTCATATGATCGACGAAGAGCGAGCCGCCCCCCAGGATAGGCTTTTCGTTGAACGGGGCGTGCGGATCGCGCAGCAGCGGTAGGAACGACGCGGGCAGGGCCTGCGGCGTATCGGGGGCGATACCACACAGCTCGAGCACCGTGGGAAGAATGGCCTGGGTGCCCACATACGAATCCACGGTCGTACTCGTGTGGCTTTGCGGGAGCTTGGCCATCAGTGGAATGCGGAGCAGTTCGTTGTACATCGTGTGGCCGTGTTCAAAGCGGTCGTGATCCCAGAACTCTTCGCCGTGGTCCGAGGTTACGATAATGAGCGAATCGTCATAGAGGCCCATCTCGCGTAGCGTGTCCAGGAAGCGGCCCACTTCGGCGTCCATATACCGGACTTCCGCGTCGTAGAGCGCGCGAATCCACGGACGGCGCTTCGCGTCGAGGCCGGTATGGCCGATGCGCGCGTTGTCGAGGTCGGCGAAGCGCCCGCCCATCGCCGCCTGTTCGGGGTCCGCAGGCTCGAAGGGTTTGGGCGGGGCGTAGGGCATGTGCGGGTCGAAGTAATGCACCCACAAGAAGAAATCCTGCGTGGCGTTTTCTTTGCACCACTTGATCGCGAAGTTGGTGAGGATGTCGGCGTTGGCCGATTGGACCGTGAAGACGCTCATCAGCCACGGGGTCAGGCCGGCATCAAAGGTCTCGAGCCGAACCGTCTGGACGGGAAACCAGCGGTACTTGTCGAACCCGCGGTCGAGCTTCGTGCGCGGCAGCAGGATCGTGTTGTAGCCCACGGCGCCGGTGCGATACCCGGCGCGCTTGAAGTATTCGGCAAGGGTGGGCAGCTTTGCCGGGGCCGCGTTGCCGTCTTCGAGGACCTGATGCACTTGCGGCGACGTCCCGGTCATAAGCGAGACGACCGCGGGCAGTGTCCACGGCGCGCTGCTGAAGGCGTTGGTAAAGACGGCGGCCTCCTTCGCGAACTCGTCGAGGCGCGGCGTGGCTCCGGTCTTGGGCGCATAGCAGCCCATGGCATCGTGCCGCAAAGTATCGAGGGTAAGTAAAATAACGCGTTTCACGTTGTGGGACGCGCCCGTCTCGCTCGCGGAGGGCGCCGGGGGCGGCGGCGCGGTGAAATGCGCCCATAGGAGCGGCGCGAGCACGATAATCCAGGCGGCGCACAATACCACGCGCAAGCGGCGCTTCGTCCCGCCGAACCACCACAGCACGGCCACGGCTACCATGCCCGCCGCGACAAGTGCGGCCATGAGCGCCGAACCCTGAACCGGCATAAGAGCGGTCTTGCCAGCCCATATCCCGAATGCAATCCCCGTGAGCGCAAGCGCTAGCGCGGCGAATAGGCGAGGGCTGGTATCGGCCAAGTTTCTATTCCGGAGGATCTTGCCGAGAATGGCGCTCACAAGCATGGACAGTACCAGCACGATATACGCGAACACGACGAACATGACCGGTTCGGGAATAGCAGGCTTGGGCGAACCGCGGTAGGCCATATCCAGGCAAAGCGTTGCGAAATCCAGCGCCGTGAAGAAGAGCAACATGAAGAACAGGGCGATGCCCGAGCGAACGCCGCCCAGCCACACGAGGAAGAACCAAACCAACAGCCACGTAAGGACGACCGCGACGAGCGTCACGCAACACGTCCACGAGAATCGTTGCGCGAACAAGGCCAGCGTCGACGCGCCTTCGCCACCGGCGAGGCCATAGCCCAGCGCTTCGATGGAAGCCATTCCCATGCACGCCAGCAGGCACCATGACAGAAAACGGCGAACCGATAAGGGAATCGTTATCGACACGTGAAGCCCTCCTCGGGAATATGTCCCTATTTCATAGTTGCGCCCGAGGCCAGAACCGTTTCAACCGGCCTTGCCCCGGCGCAGCGAAGTCGATCCTAGTAGAAAGACAGCGCCCCCGCCGAGTTCTTCAGTCGAGCGTCTACAGCGGGTACTAACCGCATTAGAGGAGCGCGATCTCGATCACGCTTTTGGCTGCGGATACGTGTAGTTGCCGGTATAGAGATCGAACAAGGTGCGGTAATACTTCATGAACCGCTCCGGCTCGGCATTGTAAGCGATTTCGGCCAGGCAGTAGCCTTGGTAATTGATCGATTTCAGATTGTCGAAAAGCTGCTGCCAGGGATACTGATACACCCCAATGTCGGTAATGTGCGCAAGCGCGATCTTGTCCTTCAGCAGATCGAAGTTGGCCTGGATGCTGCCGCTGGCATCTTGCTCGCCCGTGTTCGAATTCCAGCACACGAGCGCGTTCGGATGGTCGGCGGCGTCCATCATCTTGCGAATGTTCTTTGGATCGCAGGAATCCTTTCCGTGCACTTCAAGCCGCACCTGCACGCCGATTCCCGCCGCGAAGGTTGCAATCTGGCGCAACGCCTTGCCAATCTGCTCGCAGGTTTGCTCGACCGGCACATCGTCGCGCAGGCCATTGGGCCGGACCTTGATCCCCGGCGCGCCGACATCGGCGGCCAGTTGCGCGTAAGCGATCGCGCCTTCGATGTTCTTCTTGACCTCGGCGGGATCCTTCGAGTGGAACTCGTAGGTCGAGCCAAGCCCGGCAATCTCAATGCCCGAGTCCGCCCACAACTTCTTGACCTCCGCGCGCTGGTCTTTGGTCAACTCGAGTTCGACTTTGTGCGCGTGCGTAGTGCGGAGTTCCACGCCCTTCAATCCGGTGTCCTTGCAGAACTTGATCAAGGTAGGGCAATCCATGTCCTTGCCCATATTATAAGTGACCATACCCAATTTCATCTAGAGAATCCTCCTAACATCCTCTTGTTAAATAAGTTACAAGTAATACTGCTTGTTAGAGTTTCTGTGCGACTATTGACGAAATCTAACAAATTTAGCATCTTTTTCATGAAAAAACTCTAACAAGAGTCTAACAAGAAAACCGTCCTATAGCTTCTTGTAAATAGTTTTCTCGAAACCTAATACTTCTTACCTTTATCCACCGGAGAAGTATCGGCTCGCTCTTGCACTTGTCACGATACACCGTAGCCGCGTCCTAGTCAATCTTCTCGCTGCCAGCGCAGCATCTGCGGACTGTGCTGGAGCGTCGGCTGGAGCACTCGGGGTCAGATGATTTCGGCCGCGGCGACTGCCACGAGGCGGCTGCGCGCAAGATTCCTGGGGTGACGTTGGATGTGAAGAAGGGGGGAAAGGCTGGTGTTCCGGTAGATGGCCGATTGCGGTAGACAAGCATCATTATGCCTCCGAGTTCATCCGGCGTACGCTACCGGGCGGGACGATCCTTCCAAACGCGCCCGTCGAGTACGCTCCCATTCTTCTTCTTCATGTGATTCGGACCGCCCCATTGCTTAAAGAAGAACGGCACCTTCGCCGCAAGACATTGGTCGCGCAAGGAGCGAACCCAATCTTTATCCATGGGCCGACAGTTCGGTCCCGACTCTCCGCCTACGATGACCCAATGAATCCCATCAAGGTCGATGTTCGGAATGGGACCCAAGAGCGGCTCCAGCGACAAGAAGCGAACCGCCGCCGGCACTGCGCGGAGAAAGTCAATACGATGCGTGTATGCGGCGTTCTCAACCGTCACGCCCGCCCAAATATTCGTTGGCCACGGCAGGCGAGGTGCCAGCGCCGCCAACCGTTCCGCACGCTTTGTGAGTACTTGGAACGTATGCTTGCCAGCTTGCGTCATGACGTCGAACACGCGCTGGATGAAGTCCTCCGACACATCCGCGTGGAACAGGTCCGACATGCTATTAACAAACACCAATTGTGGCTTGCGCCAATGCAGCGGCGCGGATAACGTTGCGGGATGGCACGTCACCCTGAAGCCATTCCGGTAATTCGCCTGGCCCATGGCCTTGAGGCGCTTCGCCATGACTGCCGCGTAGCAGTTCTGGCATCCTGCGGACAGTTTCGTGCATCCGGTTACGGGATTCCACGTCATTTCTGTCCATTCGATTCGTGATTTCTGAGACATATTCGTCTCTCCTATTTCCCAAACGGGGGCTACCGGCACGTCGCCAGCGCCCCTGCCGCTTTGATGGTTGAAGTTGTCGATGCTTGGGTTTGAATGTTCGGGAGCGGGGGCCGTCACGAGACGGGCGTCGCGAGTATTCCGGGCGGGGCCGCAGGAACGGATGGAGACACGAATAGCGGGGCAGCCGGATGAACCGCTGTGAGAAGGCGTTGATAGCATAGTGGCGAAAGCCTTCGCTGAGCCGCGGCGTAGCTTGGATCGCTCAGTGCAAGGATATCTAGGCTTGGAAGGCTATGACTGCGGCAACCGTCATGCGGCGGCGAGCGCACGAATCTTGGGGAGACGCTGGAAGGGTGTGTAACACAGAAAGGCTCATATTCGCCGACTAACAAATGGATGTTACCACTACGGTGGACGGATGTCAAGATCTCGGTTAGCGGGATCTCGCGTCTCAACATGCAAGACCTTGAAGGGGCATCCCGTTGACTCAAGCAAGAGAGGCGCTCGAATTAGGATCGTTGCCTCAGGGGGATACTCGAGAAAGGGAAAGTTGAAGCGATTTTGACAAACCGGAAGTTCTGTGGTAATATTCGCGCAAGTCGTGGGCGAGAGGCCCAAGGCGAACACAGGCTATCGTACAGTTGAAGCGAAGTGGTGCCCTGAACAAGGGCGGGCCAGAGCGCGTTACTGGCTCCTGCCAACATAAATCTAGGCGGACGGGAAAGTAGTCGAGATATGACTGCTACCCGTCCGTCTTTTTTTGTTCTGTGCCAACACGACAACTTCGGGCCTTCCCGAGCCGCTGATGGAAACACCGGCGTGGCGAGGCACCGCAGCAAGAAGGAGACAAGAGGCAACATACATGATCACCAACGCAGCATATGGCATCAGCCTTTCACCAAACCATCGCCGCAGCCTATCCAGCCGCGCAGCGGGCGATTCCTATTGCGTAGCAAACGCAGGATCAAATGGCGTTTGCGAGAAGGAATAACGTGTAATGAATGGTAACGAAAGTACCGCAGGCACATTGGAAGCGCCCGAACTTGTGTTCGCGGACCTGTCGGTCTGGCTCACGCACGAGCCGGAACAAATCCCGTTCTTGTTTGAGAATCTGTTTCCATGCGGGATCGTGGCGGGCCTCGCCGGTTGTGGCGGACTGGGCAAGTCCACATTTGTCTTGGAGCTTACCTACAGCCTGGCATCCGGCGTGGCCATCTTCCCGGATATCGTTCCAGTCGGTCCCGCACCCGTCATGGTTCTGCTGGGTGAAGATCCCGAGCCTATCACTCGGCGTAGGCTCTGGAACATAGCGAGGCGATTCCCTCTCGAAAGGCGAGAGTTATCGCTCCTGAAGTCGAACTTGATGATTTACCCCGCTAAGGCGTCGCCGCTGTGCGCGAACGAAGACGGCGTTTTCGTGTCGACGAAGATGATGGAGCGGCTGCAGAAAGAGGTCCTTGAGAACCGACCGGCTCTAGTCATCCTCGATCCGAAATCCCGGTGGGCCGCGACGAACGAGAACAACAACGACGACGCGACCCGGTTCGTTACGATGCTTGAAAACGAGATCTGCTCCACGGGGGCCAGCGTACTGCTGGTCCACCATGTCAGCAAGTCAAAGAAATCGGCGCTCGAAACCGGCAGTGCGCGCGGTGCGTCAGCCTTCACGGATGCGACGCGACTCTTCTTCTCCATGACCTCCGAGGAAGGAGTCGTATACCTGGATACCACGAAGGCGAACTACGGCGGCAGGCTCAGCAAGCCCATCACCTTCAAGCACCTTCACGAATTCGAGGGCGTACTGGAGCAATGCATGGACGAAGCGATACTGCCCATGGCGTTGGCGGAAGCTATGGCCGAATGGTTCATGGAAAACGGAGGTCTAAACATATCCGCGATCAGAGATCCGCGCGACGACCGGGCCAGGGACTTCCATGAGTTCTTGAAGGACCGTTTCCGCGCCTGTCGCGACATGCTGGAAACTGCCATTGAGGTAGGCAGCGAACGTGGGATCCTCGTAGTGACGAAGGTAGCGACAGGCGGTCGTAGTGCCGTTCAGATCAATGCGGCATCGAATGCGGCGAGCGACGAAGACGAATCTTTCGACACCGACGACGAGGCGGATGCGGCGTGATGCATAACGTGGGCGGACTTTTACGGATATACGGCGCGGCTATGTGGTCGCGTAAAACCGTAAAAGCCAAATCCGCCCTAACGAGAGGAGGTGATAAGGAGGCAGCCAACGTTTGTATGGCGATTGGCGGCCCATTAGGGGAGCGCTTCCCAGCGATCAAACGGTGCGGAACAGGCACCAGGGAAGTCCCCGCCTGATACAAGACACGAAATTGAGGTTGTATGAAATGAAAAGCGTTACGACTTTTCATACCAAGGCGGAAGCGGACGAGATCGTCTGCCTGTCCGCATCCGAGAAGATGCCGGGCCGTAGCTGGGGAATCTCCCCTACATGCTGTAAGCGCGGTAGTATCCTTCACCAGCAGGCGGGCACAATCTGCTCGACCTGTTACGCACGGGGCGGGCGCTTCGTGTTCGATAACGTCAACTCAAAGATGGCTCGTCGCCTGAAAGGGTTCCGTAATCCTCGATGGGTCGAAGCGGCGGCGTACTTGCTCGCGGATGAGCAGCTCTTCCGCTGGTTCGATACGGGCGACATCCAAGACGCAGAAATGCTCGGCAAGATCGTGGAGGTGGTGGAACGAACCCCGCGCTGCCGCCATTGGTTGGCGACTCGCGAGATCGATATCGTCCGGGGGTATCTGCAGGATCACGCGATCCCGGATAACCTGAATATCCGGCTGTCGGCGGACTACATCGATCAAGCGGCTGATCTGCCCAGTGTGGCTGGATGCACCGTTTCCACCGTAACTCGCGACGGACAGGCGGCGGGGGCGCATAATTGCCCCGTCACTTTCTCGGACGATAAGCGCGGATGCGTCGAAGCGAACTGTTTTGCCTGCTGGGAGCGTTCGGTGGGCCATGTCAACTATGGCCTACACACGATGAACTCGGACGCCGCTTACGTGGTTGTTGGCGCGGACGATCTGGCGGAGTTCGGGCAACACAACGCCGAGCCAATCGAGATGGTCGTGTCGGTTGCCGACATCGCGCCGCTTGAACTCACCCCTGAAATGGCGCGGATGCGTGTTGACGATGTTGTAACCAATTTCCGTTCCCGCGTACGAGAGATCTTCTCGCGGGGTGGATTCCAGGTCAACTATCAGTTTGGACGCGAAGTCGTATTCCATACGAACTGGGTCATGCGGGTTGAATCCAATCAGGATCGTCAGGACAAGGCCCTTCTGCGCCTGCAGGATGTCTACGCCGAGTTCAAGATCCCGGCGACCACGGCGCAGCTATGGAAGCGGGTGGTCGAGTGCGTTGACCCTGATTTGCTGGCGGGACGGACGACAATGGCGATGCTGGCGGAAATCGGGATTTCCAAACTGGACGTTTTGGTAGGTCTTGCCGGGCTCGACGAAACCTATTGGCGTTTCGATGAGTACGGTGCGATCTTGCTGTCGGAAGCGCTTACGGAAGGGCCATTCGACGTACGGCAACTAACCGTTGACGACCTTAAGGACATTTACAGAAGGTGGCTTGAGGAGAAACGTCGGCGCGAGACGCCAGTGCCTGTGGCGGCATCGGACACGACCGGCTCACTACCGCCACCGGTCCTTTCACCCGTGGCAGACGGATCTGTAACGGAGACGGTCCAGGCGACACCGGCGCTCAACTTTGATGTGCTGCATGCCCACGATGTCGATGAGGTCGTGGCGGGCAACGTAGACGCCTTGGAAAGCGATATGGCATCCGATACGGCCACTGAGACTGCAACCGTTGTTCTACGTGACGAGCGTGCCGTGATCAACGTATCGTTGGCGAAAGGGTCGATCACAGATCCTGATGGGAATCAATGGGCCGTCCGCGTCTGTAACGGCGCTTTGTCTGGCGGTTGGGACTCCACCGCTTCCTCGCTCGAAATAGTGCCGGAATCCTCGGATCAGGATGCGTATGCGGTTCTTCAAGCGCCCAGTATGGGCGATGGCATGCCGCCCACGCGGCAGTTACTTTGGTATGACAACCTGTTCGGAATGACGCGGAACTTCCCGCTCACGTAATCTGGACGCAATCGTGTGCGCCGGTCGCGGTAGTCAAACGTGGCCGGCGCACACCGGAGATAATGTATGGCTAGTCGATTTGTTTGCGCATGCTTGCCTAGTGTGAAAGGCCAGTTTGATCCTGCGCTGGAAGATAACCCGGATGATCTCTCGTCCTCTGCGATCAACGCCTTCTTGAGGCAACACTGTATGCGCTTTCTCACCAGTATCGGCGTATCGTTCAATAATGCCAGCGCCGGAAAGAACCACCTCGCCGTCCGTCGATATCAATCCGTGTTCGACAAGATCGCGAGCACGGAGTACCTCCGGGGCCTTCGATTATTCGTAGACAACGGCGGCTTCCAGGTTCAACTTGGCCAGTTGCCGACAGTGCAAATGGACGATTACGTGCGTGACTTCCACGATTTTCTTGATGCGAATCGAGACCGGTACACTTACTCGTTCACGCTCGATCTGGCCCCCGGGACGGACAACTCCGTATTCGCCACGCCGCGCGAGATCTTTAACTACAACCTGCGTTCATACCGCATGGCGACGGCTCTGCCCGCAACGGTACGCGACAAGATCTACTGCATTCTGCATTTTCGCGGACCGCACCTCTATATGATCTGGCAGCGCCTGCTGTTCGGCGAGGGGTTGGCCGACTCGTTTTGTCGGTTTGCCACCGGAGGCTTGGCGCAGACGGGAGGGATGGACGGCATCCCCGTCTTCTCCTACGCGATTCCTTTAGCCCGCTTAATCCTATATGCACGGCAACGAAGGCTTACGGCGCTCCCGTTCCACATCCTGGGCGAAAGCCAGCCTGAAGACGTACTGATCCACGCCGTTGTTGAACGGGCTGTGCGGCATACGCACGGGATTGCCTTGAACATCACGCATGACAGTTCAAATATATTTAAGCAAAACCTCAAGAGCCGCGTCGTGGAGATCCCTGACGCATCTACGCGAACGATCCGGAAGGCAGGCTTACACTCAGGGCGCATGGGATTCAAAGACCCCGGACATGCGTCACGTCGTGCGGAGTATTACGACGTTGTGAATCAAGCACTCGCTCCATTTGAGTTGGGACCGTTCGCTTATGACAGCCATCCCATCTACGAGGGAAAGAAGACGACACCGTTGGGGTATTTCTTTCTCTTGGCCGTGGCGATGTGGACCTATGATCTCATCAATACGTGGATGGACGAGGCCGCCGAGGGTCTATTCCCCGTCCTGCAAGCGGGCCAGGTTGACGACTTCAAACGCGGCTTCGTCGCGGCGCTCACGCCGTTCTTGAGTCCAACCAAGGCGGCCAAGCTTCCAGCCGTCGCGGATCAGTTACTTGCCGGCCTAGCGCTGCTTCGCGATCCAGATCCTGGCTACCTCGAAAGACTCGTAGCGCAGTCTCTCCGGGACGACGAGTATGTGACGATCCAGCAGGCTCCCCTCTACTTCTGAAGCCCGAAAAAGGCACTATCCGCGCCGGAATGACGGTGGCCCCGAGATAAGGCGGTTATCCCGGGGCCACAAACGTTTGTGGCTGTCCGATAAGGCGATTATCCGGCGCGCCGCGATTCCTCCCAACGCAAATCGCTTTACACCGGCTCCGTCCTGCCAACACCAACGCCAGACTCGCGAGTGAACAAACCTATGTAGCCGCTTTGGTTCAGCCTGTAGCGGCCCACCGAGTTGAACCTCAGCGTATCCCGAGGACGGTTGTTGCGCCACGTTCACACGAGAACAAACACAGGCACACATAGTTAAGCAACAGGAGGTAAATAGATGCTAAACCAACAAGTGATTGACCAACCATTCTCGCCAAGCGCGTCGGCAGGAAACACCGTCTGCGTAATGGCGGCGCACCCGGGTATTACGTTGCCGTTGCGGATAGCCAAAGGGCCTTACCCTGACCTGCGCATTGACACCGCCACGGCCGATCCGGCCTTCGTTGCGGCGGTTTGTACCGTGCTGAAGGGACTTCACTTCCAGGATGTCACGCGCGGCGATACCACGTTGCGCAAAACAATGGCATTGATGAAGTCCAAGGGCCTGACCGAAGGGTTCCGGTATTACCTGATGCACGCGCACTTCTGCAAGCCGCCGTATACGGCTCAACTGCTGCGTCAAGCCCAGGAGATTTTTGAAACCGAGTTTGCCTCTCTTCTGGGCGATTACGTGATGGAGCGCCTGACCCCTGAACAAGTCTCGTCGTTCTTTCCCGTAAATGATTTTGAGTTTCACGTGCACGACGATGGCCACAACATCGAGGTCCGTTTTCTATCGCTGGAATCATTCCCGTTGGACACCGAGTCTATTTATTATTCATCCGCACGTCCGAGCATCTTTGTCGAGGGGAAGCCACAGGTGGTGACCTTCAACAGGCACTCGCTGGAACGTTTGCAGCAGCGCGTCTATGCCGGGACACTCGACTACCGCAAGACCGGCAGCCTTCACCAGCGTCTCCAATGCGATCACCTATTTCAGGCTTGCACTTTATACAATGGGCAACCGGCCTTCGCATTTTGGGCGCGTGCCAGGACGGGTTTCCTCTACAGAGGTACCAACGGCGTGCGCTACCTACGCGAACTCTTGCCGAGCATAGATGCGAATAAGGAGCATTGGTATCTGCTGGGGTATTGTCCCGTAACCGTCCACTACGGGTTCGCGGTGGCCCAGACCCTTCTCTATCCGGGCTTCAAGAACACTCCCGAATACGGCGTCATCATGAACGCGGGCCTGACGCCTGCCGAGAAGGACCAGCTGTTGGAACGGGTGCGGGCGTGGGAAGAACAATGGGAAGAGGCCCAAACGGACATGGCGCTCGTGAAATGGTTTCACCTTCATGGTTCGCCACAGGTCCTGAGCACTGATCAAAGGCGTAAGGCGTAAGGCTTGGGTTCTTGCACGGTTAGTAGGATGGTGTCCCATGTCATGATGTTACATGCGCGAACCTTTGGCTCGGTCCGAGCGTGCCTGACTTCACATAGCGTGTGCCATGGCAAGAATGCCATGGTAGGATAAATAAATATATAACACTTATTTGATATTGGAGGATATGACTAATGAAAAGAAAAAGCAGTACAAGAAAGAAAGTGGCATTGAACGTAACGATTCCTGCGCCGCTCTACGATTGGGTTCTGATGCATGTAGACAACGCCTCAGAACTCGTCGGGCGCCTGCTGGAGGAGTACAAAAACAAGGGGGGTCTCACGATGAGAATTCCAACGGAAC
>CAYOCT010000099.1:0-19164 GCA_964402555.1 uncultured Nitrospiraceae bacterium
CAACACCGCAAAAAAGAAGAACTTTCCCACAACCCCCTTTTCATGACGCTCACCCCGTAGCCGCGCCCGCCTTGACACCTTTCCTCGGGCTTCGCTAGTATCAGCCAGCGCATGTCAACGGCGTCCAAGGAGAGACTATGAGCGTTGTGCTGGTAACCGGTTCGGCGGGATTGATTGGCGCGGAGACGACGCGGCGATTCGCCAAGGAAGGCTACACCGTGGCGGGCGTCGACAATGACATGCGGGCCTATTTCTTCGGGGCGGAAGGCTCGACGAAATGGTCGGCGGAAGTCCTGAAGAAGGACCTCCCGAACTACCGCCATCACACGGCGGATATCCGCGACTATTCGGCACTCGAAGTCATCTTCAAAGAATACGCGGGCGACATCGCGTTGATCGTCCACACCGCCGCGCAGCCGAGCCACGATTGGGCCGCGCGCGAACCGTTGACGGATTTCGGCGTCAACGCGGTCGGCACGCTGAACCTCCTTGAACTCACGCGGCAGTACTGCATCGATTCGCCGTTTATCTTCACGTCGACCAACAAGGTGTACGGCGACACGCCGAATTACCTCCCGCTCGTCGAACAGGAGAAACGCTGGGAAGTGGATGCGTCGCATCCGTACGCCGAGCACGGCATCGACGAAACGATGTCGATCGACCAGTGCAAGCATTCGGTGTTCGGCGCGTCGAAGGTTGCCGCCGATGTCATGGTCCAGGAGTACGGGCGCTACTTCGATATGAAGACCGCGGTCTTTCGCGGCGGTTGTTTGACAGGCCCGGGCCATTCGGGCGCGGAACTGCACGGATTCCTCTCGTACCTCATGAAGTGCGCGATGATCGGCCGCGAGTACCGCATCTTCGGCTACAAGGGCAAGCAAGTTCGCGACAACATCCATTCGCGCGACCTCGTCGACGCGTTCTTCCGTTTCTTCAAAGCGCCGCGCGTGGCCGAGGTGTACAACATCGGCGGTAGCCGCCACAGCAACTGCTCGATGATGGAAGCCATCGAGATGTGCGAAGCTATTGCGGGCAAGAAGATGGTCTACACCTACGTCGAAGACAACCGCATCGGCGATCACATCTGGTGGATCAGCGACGTGCGCCGCTTCCAGGGGCATTACCCGGAATGGCGGTACGCCTACAACGTCCAGCGGATTCTCGAGGAGATCTACCATGGCTTTGAAGGGCGGATCTGATCTCGTACCGGCGCCGCGCAACACGCTGCTTTTCTCGATCATCCTGCCTGCGTATAACGAGGAAGAAAACATCCTTCCCACCATCCGATCGCTCGCGGAAGCGTTGCGCGCCGAAGGCATCCCCTTCGAACTCGTGGTCGTCAACGACAACAGCAAAGACGGGACCCCCCGCGTCGTCGAAGCCGCCCAGGCCGAGTTCCCCGAGATACGCCTCGTCCACAACGTGCCGCCCGGGGGTCTCGGGCGCGCGGTCCGCTTCGGCCTCAAGCATTTCACGGGCGAGGTGGTGGCGGTGGTCATGGCGGACCTTTCCGACAGTCCGGGTGACGTCGTCGCATGCTATCGGAAGATCGAGGAAGGCTACGATTGCGCGTTCGGCTCGCGCTTCATCAAAGGCAGCCGCGTCTCGCACTACCCGCGCCTGAAACTCGTGTTCAACCGTATGGGCAACGCGGTCATCCGCCTGATGTTTATGACGCGGCACAATGACCTCACCAACGCCTTCAAGGTCTACCGCCGCCGCGTCATCGAGGACATCAGCCCGCTCCACGCCTGCCATTTCAATATCACCATCGAGATGTCGCTGTCGGCCCTGATCCGCGGCTACCGCATCGCGACCATTCCCATCACGTGGTCCGGGCGCACCTGGGGACAATCCAAACTCCGCCTCCGCGAAATGGGACGGCGCTACCTGGCCACCCTCCTTATGATCTGGTTCGAGCGCATCCTCATCCTCGACGACCTCCTGGCGGAAATGAAGAAGGACTGAGCGGCCGAGTTCTGCTAGTGGCCCCCTCGAACCCCGCGTCTTGAGTTTGGCGCCAGCATATCATCGTGATCGTGATCGTAGTCGTAGGTCGTAGTCGATTACGATTACGATTACGATCACGATCACGATCACGGGTAGGGGTGCGATACCCCCGTGCCACCTTTTGCGGCGCGCCGCGGCCGTGTGCTAGCATCCAGGCGTCTATCCCGAAAGGTCCTTCATGGCTGACGCCGTTTTTCGCGCCCCTGGCCGCCCGCAACACTCCGCGTGGCACGTGTACTCGCGGCTGCTGACGTACGCGTGGCGGTACAAAGCCCGGCTCGTCGTGGCGCTGATGCTTGCGTTGTTTATCGCGGCCTCGTTCGGCGGGATGCTCATGAGCATTGGCGGCGTCGTCAAGGTCACACTGTACGATCCCGGGCAGAGCATGGGCAAGCCCGACCCGGCGCAGGAGTACGCGGCGAAGATCGTCAGTGCCACGGGGCGCGTCGAGCGGACGATTGGCTGGGCTCCGAAAGGCTGGGACCAGCGGCTTCTTCGACTGGTCGACACGATGCGCGAACAGAAGATCCGTGCGTTGACGGCGATCTGCGTGATTGCCATTGTCGTGGCGTTCCTGGTGGGCGTGGCGCGGTTCTTCCAGGAGTATCTGGCCGGTTCCGTGGGCGCATTTATCACGACGGACCTCGAATGCGCGATGTACGAGAACGTCGTGCGGCAGTCGATGGGGTTCTTCGAGGCCCATTCCAGTGGCGAGATCCTTGCGCGTTTCACCAACGATGTCTTCATGATCAGCCGCGGTCTCACCGACGTGTTCGTGAAACTCCTGCGAGAACCGTTCAAGGCCATCACGCTATTCCTCGTGGCAGTGTCGGTCGACTTCTGGCTGGCGTTGATCGGGGTGTGCGTCCTGCCGCCCGTCTTCTATCTGCTGCTGTTAATCGGCAAGAAGATGCGCAAGGCCGCGCGCCGGTCCCTCGAAAAGATCGCGTCGCTCGTGTCCGTGGTCAACGAGACGTTCAAGGGCATCATGATCGTCAAGGGCTACACCATGGAAGAGTACGAGATCGCGCGCATCCACGCCGCGGTCCTCAAGCTCCGCCGGTACTTGCTGCGGCTCGTGCGGCTCGACGCCGCGACCGATCCCCTGACCGAGTTCCTTCTCATCGCGGGCATCGTGGTCTTCGTGCTGATCAGCGGACAGCGCGTCGTGCGGGGCCAGCTCGACCTCGGCGGACTGACCGAGATCTACCTCGCGCTCGGATTTATGCTCGATCCGATGCGCAAACTCTCGAACGTGAACAACGCGATCCAGCGTAGCGTGGCCAGCGCCGAACGTGTCTTCGAATACGTCGATCTCAAACCGACAATCGTAGAGCGTTCGAACGCCGTCGCGATCGCGCCACTGCGCGAGTCCCTGCGTTTCGACAACGTCCGTTTCGCTTACGACGGCACGACCGAAGTGCTCAAGGGCATCGACATCGATATCAAGAAAGGCGAGATGGTGGCCCTGGTCGGATTCAGCGGCGCGGGCAAGAGCACCTTCGCCAAACTCATCCCGCGCTTCTACGATGTTACCGGTGGCGCTATCACGATCGACGGCGTCGACATCCGCGACGCGACGTTCCGGAGCCTGCGCGACCAGATCAGCATCGTGACCCAGGAGACCATCCTCTTCGCAGAAAGCGTTCGCGACAATATCGCCTTTGGCCGGACCGCGTACACCGACGATCGCATCCGCGAGGCGGCCTCCGCCGCCCACGCCACCGAGTTCGTCGATCGCCTCCCGCAGGGCTTTGCCACGCTGCTCAGCGAGGCCGGCAGCACCCTGTCCGGCGGCCAGCGCCAGCGTCTGGCTATCGCGCGCGCGATTATCAAGGACCCCTCGATACTAATCCTCGACGAGGCGACATCCAGTCTCGATTCCGAGAGCGAACGTCTAATCCAGGAAGCGCTTGACGAGTTCGTCACGGGCCGTACCGCGATCGTCATCGCGCATCGGCTGTCGACCATCCAGCGCGCCGACCGGATCGTGGTCATGGAAGACGGCCGGATCGTCGAGCAAGGCACGCACGCGGAACTCCTGGCGCGAGGGGGGATCTACAAACGCCTCTACGACACGCAGTTTGGCGCCCTCACCGAATCATAGTCGTGATCGTGGTCGCAATCGTAATCGTAATCGCTTACTTCGTTCCGCTCCCGATCTCCGGCGTCTCGTCCTCGGATAGCACGAGAAATAGGTCCGAGACCAGTTCCTTCCCCGCGAGACGATTGACACGCTGGAGGATGTCCCACTTGAAGTAAGCGTACTTGTTCATCCACACCGGGCTGTCGACTTCGACGATCAGCGTGTTGTCCTTGATGGACCGGGGCCGGCCGTGGGTATGGAGATTCGCGCCCGCCAGGTCTTCCCAGCATTCCCAGATCCGCGCCTGATCGATCTGCTTGCCGAGGCCGGTCTTCTTGACCAGCTTGGCCAGAATGTCGCCGACGCTCTTGAGGCTACGCTCTTTCAAGGATTCCTCGCTCGATGTGGAAATGAGTATAGCCCTGTCGCGTCAACGCGGGGTGCTTGATCAACGTGGTCGCGGTCACCACGCATTGAACGCCCTCGTCGATCGCGTTGAACAACTGCCCGGCCCGCGAATCGTCAAGTTCCGAAAGGACCTCGTCCAGCATCAAGATCGGGTATTCGCCCGCGCGCTTGCGCACCAAGGCCAGTTCCGCGAGCCGTAACGCGAGCGCGGCAGTCTTCTGTTGGCCTTGCGACGCGAAGTTCCGCGCGGGCTGGCCTGCGATAGCGATTTCGATATCATCGCGGTGCGGACCGTGCGTGGTCTGGCGCCGGCGCAGATCCGAATCGCGCGACTTCGCCAGGACCGCGGCCAGCGATTCCGATGTGCCCACGTCGGGCTGATACGCCAGCGCCATCGCTTCGCCGTCGGCCACGCGGCAATACGCCTCGGCCGCGAACAGCGCCAACTGCGCAAGAAAGCCCTCGCGCTCGCGAACAATGACTTCGCCGTGCTGGACAAGCTGCGCGTCCCATACGTCGAGCAGATCCGGCGCAGGGCGGTCCGCCCGGAGCAATTCGTTACGCTGCCGCAGCGCCTGCCGATACTGTTGGAGCGCATTAAGGTACGGGCCGCTGATCTGCGAGAGTTCCATGTCGAGAAAGCGTCGGCGGTGCGCGGCCGTGCCTTTGATGAGCACGATGTCTTCCGGCGAGAACAACACTACGTTGATCTTTCCGAGGATGTCGCTGACGCGCGTCTGCGCCACGCCGTTGACTTTGAACCGCTTCATCCCCTGCCACCAATTCGCCTCGAGGACGATATCGCGGTCGCGGCGCGTGGCGCATGCCCGCAGGTGAAACTGATCCTGGCCTTGCGCGACGAGGTCGGTTTCGATATTCGTGCGGTGGCTGCGGGCGGTCGCGGCGAATAGCATCGCTTCGAGGAGCGAGGTCTTGCCCTGGGCGTTATCGCCCCGGACTACGTTGATGCCGCGCGCCGGTTCGAAGCATACCGCGTTCAGCGCGCGAAACCCCGTGCATGTGAATTGCGTGAGATGCATGATGCTCGCCACAAAGGATTGAAATGGCCGGGAGGGATTGTAGCATCCGGCGCGGGCTACAAGGCAACGCGCATCAGTTCGTCGACGGCGGGAAGGTCCGCTACAAAACGCTCCATGATGGAGGGGACGCTCTCGTGTCTAAGGCCCGACGCGGTCCATATGTCATCCGAGATGACGATGACCGGACGTTCCTGATTGGTGATCGCGCACGTGGTTACCAGGAAGTCGGCCACGCACAAGAGCGCCGCTACGCTCTTCTGATTCGCGTCTCGGCAGTAGCGCAATTCGTGATGCCCCGCAACGCCGTTCACCAGCACGTCCGGAAGCTTCCATTTCAACGCGAGACGCGCCCCGATCGCCGCATGGTCGACCCCGATCACCTTCTGTTCGGCCTGGTACCAGGGCAGGCGCTGGGCCCGGCACATGGCGCCGACCTCCTCGCATTCTTTCGGCATAAACTCGCCGAGAAACACTTTGCCGATGTCGTGCAGGAGACCGCACACAAACGCCTCTTCCGGCGACTGCGCCAGCGCCCCCGCTCCCCCCGCCTGGACCAGGACGCGCATGGCCATGCCGCTGCTTACGCTGTGGCGGAAAAAGGCCTCGACGCTGCCCTTCATGATGTCGAACACGGTGGCGGTAAAGGCGAGATTCTTGACGACTTTGATGCCCAGCAAGACCACCGCGTGTTCGATGGTCGACACTTTCTGGCGCAGGCCGTAATACGCCGTGTTCACCAAGCGCAACGTTTTGATGGCCAGGGGCGGGTCCGCCGAGATCGCCTGCGCTACGTCGCTTAAAGGACATTGCGGATCGCTGACCAAGCGCATGATATGCGCTACGGTGCTCGGCAGGCTCGGCAGCGAGACTACCTCATCGAGCAGCGCATCGATATCGTACTTTCGGGTCACGATGCCCCCAGGAATTCCTCAGGACTTGGAAGACCACTTTGGCCGAATGCCCGTTCCTGAACGGACAACACCTCAAACAGGTGGCGCAGACTGAGAAGATAGAGCGCCTCATTCAAAGGCACGGTTTCCACGGGTGCACCCGGCTCTTGGCCCGGAAGCACAAGCACGGCGCCTTTGAGATTTTGCCGGGACCCTACCAGGACAATATTGGCCCGCCTGCCGTCAGTCAGCGACAGCGCCCCAACCCAGCCGGTTCCCTGTTTCTTCCACGTGATCGGTTGGATTAGAAAATATACTCCGGTTCGAGCACCGCCTCGTAGTTCACTTCACGGTCTGTGAAGGGAAACGAGACCACTTCGAAGACACCCGTCGATGTCCGCATCACGGCGCGCGCCGTGCCGAGCACGGGGGCTACGCCCAGCAGATAACCGAGTGGTTTGCCTTTCTTCACGCCTTTGTCGAACGTGACCGGAATCTCGGCCCAGCCCAGCATCACGTTGGACAGGCCGCGCCCCAGCTTGGTCAACGCCTTTTCGACACCGGTCGTCCTCGGAAGGTCCTCGTCGGGATCGTAACTCTGTGCGATGACGGGCGCCGCCTGCAAGGCCACGGCCACAATCACCAGACACGTCAGTGCCACTACCCAAGCTCGTTTCTTGGTAACCACCAGGCGACCCTCCCTTTCCAACCGAATCGCGTTCAAAGGCTTACGTCCCACGAAGACTCTAGCACAACCCTCGGGGTTTGTCAATATTATTCCGAGATCTCGATAGACAAAAACGTGGAGCGGAACCGCTGGTTCCGCTCCACGCCCTATATCGTCTTAGAATCCGTAGACCTTCTTCATGTCGGCCAGCGACATCTGGGGATAATCGCCCACGTGTCCGGCCTGCCCGAACGCATTCATCCGCTCGACATACACCTGATACGCCGCTTCGCGCGCGGGGCCAAGCCAATCGCGCGGGTCGAATTTGCCCGGCGATTCCACGAAGACCTTGCGCACCGCGCCGGTCATGGCCAGGCGGCTGTCCGTGTCGACGTTGATCTTGCGCACGCCGTGTTTGATGCCGTCCTGAATGTTGTCCAGCGGGATACCGGCCGTATCGGGCATCTTCCCGCCGTACTGGTTGATGATGTCGACCAGCGACTGCGGGACCGAACTCGACCCGTGCATGACCATGTGGCAGTTCGGCATCCGCTCATGAATCTCATGGATGCGTTCCATCGCGAGCTTCGGCGGCATAATCTTGCCCGTTACCGGGTCCTTGCGGGCGCCCTTGTAGGCCCCATGGCTCGTGCCGATTGCGACCGCGAGCGCGTCCACGCCCGTCGCGGCGACGAACGCTTCCGCCTGCGCCGGGTCGGTCAAATGCGCGCTGACCTCGTCTTCGGTCAAGCCCGCGCCGTGTCCGTCCTCGATACCGCCCAGGCAACCCAGTTCGCCTTCGACCGTCACGCCCAGCGGATGCGCCATCTCGACCACCTTCTTCGTGATCGCCACGTTGGCTTCGTACGTGTTCGGCGTCTTGCCGTCCTCGGCCAGCGACCCGTCGATCATGACCGACGTGAACCCGAGTTCGATCGCCTTCATGCACGTCTCGACGCTGTTGCCGTGGTCCAGGTGCATCGACACCGGGACTTCCGGGAACTCCTCGGCCGCCGCCTGCATCAGATTGCGCAGGTAGATCATCTTGCTGTACTTGAGCGCCCCGCGGCTCGCCTGGATGATCACCGGGCTCTTCGTGTCATGGGCCGCCTGCATGATCGCCTGGATCTGCTCCATGTTGTTGACGTTGAACGCGCCAACGCCGTAGCCGCCCTTTGCGGCCTCATCGAGAATCTGACGCATCGGAACGAGTGGCATACTGTAAGCTCCTTACTATCTGTGCTTCTGGTAGTTTCCGTACTGCCCCAATAGTACGAATTGGGTACGGATAATTGCGTGAAGTATAGCATGCGTCCTCCGGCCGCGCAAGAAATCGACGTGATTCACGGCCGGGCCTTCGCCAAGTTGACATGCGGTATAACTTGAGTTATACTTCGGCTATGAAGACGGCCATCTCGATACCCGACGACCTGTTCCACGACGCCGAACGATTCAAAAAGAGGGCGCGGCTCTCGCGCAGCGAACTCTATCGCCGCGCGCTTGTCCAGTTCTTACAGCATGAAGACGAAGCGCAAATTGCCGCTGCCTTGAACGACGTTTACGGGGAGGGCGCCGGCGACGGAAGGCTCGATCCCGTCCTGCAGCGCATGCAGCACGCGAGCGTGCCGAGAGACGAGTGGTGATCCGGCGGGGGGAAATCTGGTGGGCGGAACTTCCCGTTCCGCGGGGCTCCGAACCTGGGTATCGCCGGCCTGTGCTGGTCGTGCAAGCCGACGCGTTCAATCAGAGCCGGATCGACACCGTGCTAGCCGCCGTCATTGCGACGAACCTCCGCTTGGGCGATGCGCCGGGAAACGTGGGCCTCGATCCGCGCCAGAGCCGGCTGCCGAAACGCTCTGTTGTGAACGTTTCGCAAGTCCTGACTCTTGGCAAGAGCTTCTTGACGGAGCGCGTGGCGCGTCTTTCAGATACAGTAATGCGCGATGTCGACGCCGGTCTGCGGCTGGTGTTGTCCTTGAAATAGGGATTTCTTCGGCCGGCCGTTCTGGCCGACGAACAGCGGCCGGGCCGAATGGAAGTACGTGTTAGCTCCATGGGATGGCGTCGCATTGCTTGCCCTTCGAGAATTATGTACACTGTATGTATGCGAACCTTGCGATTCGAATGGGACGAGGCGAAGAACACGACGAACACGCGCAAGCATGGGATTGCATTTGAGGAGGCGCAATCGGTCTTCCTGGACGAAAATGCGATTCGTTTCTACGATCCCTCAATGAGGACCGGTTCTTGATGCTTGGCATGAGCTGGACACTGCGCGTACTCGTCGTGTGCCACTGTTTCCGAGCGGGCGATTCCGTAATCCGCATCATTTCCGCGCGCAAGGCCAACAAACGCGAAGTTCGTGCGTACGGGAGCTAAACACCTATGAGAGACCATTACGAGTTCGACAAGATGAAGGGCGAGAAGAACCCTTACGCGAAGCAATTGAAACAACCCATCACCATCCGGCTCGATAGAAGCACGATCGCGTATTTCAAGGGTCTTTCCAACGAACTGGGCATGCCTTATCAGAACCTTATCAACCTTTACTTGCGGGATTGTGCCTCGAACCGCAAGCGATTGAACTTGAAATGGATATCGTAGACGACGCCACTAGAGAGTAAGCGGCCTTCCGGCGCAGAGGAGAAAGACCATGTATAACGGATTGAACTTGAGCTTGGGGAATTTGTCGCGATTGTCGAACGCGAAGACGCGTTCAATCTCGGCGGAGAATTACGGCGGCGACAAGGGCAAGGGCGGGATGGCCACCGAAGGCACGGGCTTGAATGCCGCGCGGGACCTCGGCCGTGGCTGGAAGATCTCGCCGTGCGTGGTGGTCAAGGCGCATCAGACCTTCGATATGGCGGACATCAAGGGGCCGGGCGCGATCCAGCAGATGTGGTTCACGCCGTCGGGCAACTGGCGGTTCGGCATCCTGCGCGTGTATTGGGATAACGAGAAGACGCCAAGCATAGAGTGTCCGATTGGGGATTTCTTCGGGATGGGCTGGTGCAAGTACGCGCATCTGAATTCGCTGCCGGTCTGCGTGAACCCGGGCAGCGCGTTCAATTCGTATTGGGAGATGCCCTTCCGTAAGCATTGCCGGATGACCTTCGAGAACCTGGCCGACGAGGACATGGTGCTCTTCTACCAGATCAACTACACCCTGACCGACGTGCCGGACGACGCGGCGTACTTCCATGCGCAATGGCGGCGCAGCAATCCGCTGCCGTACAAGGAAGACTACACGATCGTCGACGGGATCAAGGGCAAAGGGCATTTCGTCGGCACGTACCTCGCATGGGGTGTGAACAACAACGGCTGGTGGGGCGAGGGCGAGATCAAGTTTTTCATGGATGGCGACAAGCAGTGGCCGACGATCTGCGGCACGGGCACGGAGGATTACTTCTGCGGTTCGTATGGGTTCGAAATCGGCGGGCAATACAAGGAGTTCACGACGCCGTACGCGGGAATGCACCAGGTGATCAGGCCCGATGGCACGTACCAGTCACAGCAGCGCTTCGGCCTCTATCGCTGGCACATCATGGACCCGATCCGCTTCGAGAAAGACCTCCGTGTGACGATGCAGGCGCTTGGCTGGCAGACGTACGGACGCTATCTTCCGCTGCAGGACGACCTCGCGTCGGTGGCGTTCTGGTATCAGAAGGAACCGCACGGCGCATTTCCGAAACTACCGGACCGGGATTATCTGGAAGTGATTTAGCACGGCGTCTAGAAATCGTTGTGTCTTTTTCAGACGGGATTACAGGATTTGCAGGATGGCTTCTTGATCGAATTGGCCTGTCTTCTTTCGATGCGCTAGGCCGAAGAAGAAGCGTCCGAGTATGTTCTTGCTCACGATCGAAGCATCCTAGCCACCTTGTTATCCCGTGCAAATGAAATCTTCTACAGAGTGCAAACCAACGTGCAGGAGCAGCGCCTTCATGCCGCTAGTCATATTCGATATCGACGGGACGTTGTTTCAGACGGAACTCGTCACGGTGCCCGCTGTGCAGCGGACGTTTGTCGCGTTCGGGCTACCCGAGCCTGACGCCGCAACGATCTGCTCGTTCTTCGGACGGCCGAACGAAGAGTACGAAGCGTGGCTTGGCGAATTGGCCGGGCCGGAACAGGCGGCAGCGATCGTCGAGGCGACGAACGAACTGGAACTGGAACTCATCGGTTCGGAAGGCAAGCTGTATTCAGGCGTGCGCGAGATGCTCGATACGCTCAGGACGCAAGGCTACGCGCTGGCCATTTGTTCGAACGGACCGGATTCGTACGTCGAACGCTTCATTGACGCACATATGGCGCGGGCGCACTTCGATCTCATTCGCACGCGCGGCACAACCTACTCCGGCAAGCACGACATGCTGGCCGACATCCTCCGCGTGCACTCCGCGCGCCCCGCGATCATGGTCGGCGACCGCGGCGACGACGTTTCCGCGGCGCACGCGTGCGGCATTCCGGCCATCGTGACGGAATATGGTTTTGGACAGGACGAGGAGTTGCGTCGCGCGGACGCGCGCGTGTCGAGCGCATCGGAGATTCCCGCGCTGGTCGCGCGGATGCTGGCGCGGAGCGTCTAGCCCGTGCCGTTTACAAACCAGCGGTGTCATTGCGAGGAGGGGTTCAGCCCGACGAAGCAATCCCCTAATCTTCCGTACACAACAGGCCGGGGGATTGCTTCGTCGGGCTGAACCCCTCCTCGCAATGACACGAGACAGAGTGTTGGCGAGTCCAGGCCAAGATCTGAGACCGAAGCAATGTCCTGATCGCATATTGGACTATTCTTCTCTAGACATAGTGTGAATAATCCACACTAGGCTGTGGCGCGCGCCGTCTCGAGCGCTTGCGCAAGCCGCTGCCCGCCTCGAAACGCTTCGGCGAGAAACGCGAGCTCGTCGGTGTATTCGCAATTGCCCATGTTGAGTTCCATGCTCGGGCACTTGCGATACGACGACGACGCGAGGATGCGCACCAGGCGATCCCAGTCGATCGTTCCCGAGTAGACGAAACGATGCCAGTCGCGCGTGCTGTCGTTATCGTGCAGATGTACCGAGATAAGCCGGCCTTTCAGCGATTCGAGTTCGTCCAGGCCTTCCGGGATGAGGTTGCCGTGGCCGGAGTCGTAACACAGCCCGAGGAACTCGGGGCTGTACAGGCTCAAGGCGTGCCGGATGGTCTTGAAGGGGCCGTTTTCGAGCGCGATGCGGACACCGTGCTCCCTCGCCACCGGTTCGAGCGCATCGAACGTCCGCTGCATCCACGTCCAGAACGTGTCCCATTCGTCCGGTTCGTCTGGCGCTCGCTCGATGTGCATGATGATCACATTGCCGCCCAGCCCTGCCGCCGTTTCGATGCGATTCTTGACAAGCTCGATGCCAGCCAGCCGCTCATACTCGACCGGCGAACACCAGTCCTTCTCGATACCCGACGAGGCGTGGAGATCGCACAACGCGAGTCCGTATTCGCGGAGCCATCGCCCTATCTGCGCGATCTCCGAAGGGTGATAGATAAAATCAGTGTTCCACTGATGGCACCAGTGGACATGGGTAAACCCGGCTTGGGCGATGTACCGCAGACACGGTTCGGGCGACCCGTGGTCGCGCGCATAGTCGGTGGTAATGGATAACGGCAAATGGCCCATGGGACGGCTTACCTCGTTGCACTTCTGAGAGTAACTCAATACACGAGCCTATCACTCGTGTCCATGGAACGTCCAGCATAGCGAGATCGCGGTACGTGACGAAATACGGAGAAATACGCTATAATGGCAAAGATGTTACAAGGCGGCAGGCGGTAACGCGTCCAAATCTGGAGTGGAGGCACCATCATGGAAAGTGAGCGTTTTTGGAAGTCTGGGATCATTGCGCTTGGAGTCATGGTCATAGTAGCGGGTATCATCCCGTCTGCGCTTGCCAGGCCCGCGGCTTCGGCTGCCACACCTGCTCCGGCCGCAGCCCCGCCGGCTCCGGCTGCGGCTGCGCCCGCGCCCGTAGTTGCTCCGCCTCCGCCAGTGAGCGTGCCAAGGCCCGCCGCGCCGCAGCCAAGGCCCGCACCGGTAGTTTCCGCGCCTACGCAGGCCCCTGTCTCCGCGACGCCTGTCCAGGCAGCGCCAAACGTGGCGCCGGCCCCGCGGCCAGCGACTCCACCGGCGCCAACGCCGACACCTACGCCCAGCGTGACTCCCACTCCGCGGCCAGCGACTGCACCGGCCCCAACGCAGACTCCTACGCCCAGCGTGACGTCAGCTACGCGGCCCACGACCTCATCGGTCTCGGCCTCGACGCAACCCGCGGCGACATCTGCGCCGGCCGCAGCTCCGGCGGCACCGTCGCCCGCGGCAACTACGACCTCGGCTACTGCGGCTGCGCGCCCCTCAACGCAGCCGGCCGCCACTACGGCAACAGTCGAAGCGGGTTCCAAACCGGCGACCGCCGCGACGACGCCGACACAGCAAAGCGCCAAACCCGCGGCGGCATCGACCGCAGCCCCTGCCACGACCACAACATCGACAACGAAACCGGCAACGAATTCCGCGCCGGCATCCGCCGCAACCACGACTTCTACCGCGACCTCGACAACCAAACCCGCGGAAACCGCCACGTCCACTTCGTCTACTACGTCCACTTCGTCCACTACCGCAGCTTCGTCCACGGCCGCCTACCCGTCTCCCGCGGGCAGCACCTACGCTCCCGCGACGTCGACGACCACCGGCGACACGGCCAACACAGCCGCAGCCGCCGCAGCCAAAATGTATTCCAGCGTGAGCGGCAACGCGGCCTTCAAGTCGTACGTGGACGATCTGCTTGCAGCCACTCCGGACTACGCAGGACTATCCGCCGACGAGAAGGCCCAAATGAAGACATCGATCGCGCAGCAGGTGGCCGACGAGTATGCAGCCGGAGGCGAGCAGATCTATATGCTTGTTACGGGACAGCTTGTGCAGATCATGCCGGAAGACGTCAAATCGCTGGACGATTACCTTGCCTATTGGTTGCAGCGGAACAACAAGCTGTTGATGGCGAAGGAACGCGCCGCGCATGAAGAAGTGCTCAAGGCGGACCACTTCACCGATCTCACGCTCCTGCCGCTCTACAACGCCAATAACGACTACAAGAAGGAAGTCCTCGCCCGCAGTGTCGCTGTCGTGTTTGCGCTCGGCGGCGAATACGAAAAGAGCATCTCGCCGCTGCTCATCATGCCCAATGCTACACGCAAGCTTCCTCCGGGCGTCACCACGGCCTCGCAATTCGTCACGTACCTGGTGCAGCGCGCGCTGCTGCCTGGGTACACGCAGGCCTTGACGGAGATCTCGCAGCATCCGGATCAACTCGCGGCGGTTTGTGCCCGTCTGAAACAGGAAGCGGACGCTAAAGCGGCCGAGGAAAAGGCCGAGCAGGCCAAGGCCACGGAGGCCAAAGCGGCTGAGGGCAAGGCGGCTGAGGAGAAGAAATAACCAAGGAGACGCGCTCATGAAACGAATGATGGCGGTCGTCATGCTGTTTACGTGCGCCGCGGTTTCGGCGGCGGAACTGAAAGCGGGTGTGGCCCGGGCGAGCATTAATCCGCTCGAGGCCGGGATTCCTACGCAATTGGGCGGCTATGGCGCGCGCGACGGCAAGCCCGCCGAAGGCACGCACGACACCATTTGGGCCAAGGCGTTGGTCTTCGATTGGGACGGCCACAAGTCCGCATTGGTGACGCTCGATGTGTGCGGCGTTCCGATTAACGCCGTCGAGGAGTCGTTGAAGAAGGCTGCTATTCCCGGGCTGGATATCGATCATTGTCTCGCGGCCGCGAGCCATACGCACACGGGCCTCGAGGGGATGTCCCTCGACCGCCGCAACGTTGCGGACAACCCGCACATCGGCATCTTTTCGGAACCGATGTTGAACTTCGCGACCGACCGCATCGCGCAGGCGTTGCGTGAGGCGAGCGAATCGATGCAACCCGTGAAAGCCGGATCGGGCCAGACCACCATCGCGGGCATGAATCGCAATCGCCGCGGCGCCGGTTGCGTAGATAAAGACCTCACCGTGCTCCGCCTCGATCGCATGAACGGTTCGCCGTTCGTGGTCTTCGTCAACTTCACGGCTCATGGGACGATCGTCGACGAAACCGACATGCTCGTCTCCGGCGAATGGGCCGGCCAGATGCAGCGCACCGTCGAGGCGCTTTTCGGTCGCGGCGTTACGTGCATGTACGCGAACGGGGCCGAGGGCGATATCGCCCCGGCGAGCCAGCAAGGCGGCAGCCATTGGGAAAAGATCGAAGACTACGGGCGGCGCGTGGGCATCGCGGCGCACGAACTCGCTGAACAGGTGAAGCCCGCTGACGTGAAGACCTTTGCCGCCGAATCCGCATGGATTGACCTGCCCGCGCGCAGAGGCGCGCCGGATTTCGTCAAGATCGCCGGAGACGAATACCACGTGACCGAGGAGCAACTGAACGCGTTGCTGCCGGTGCTGTTCCCGGACAAAGCCCCCACGTACGCGCTTCGGGTCAACGACTTCGAACTCGCGACGTTCCCGGGCGAGCCGATCTGCGTGCTGGGTACCGCCGTCAAAGACGCGTTGCGCAAGGACGGCATCACGAACCCGTGCGTCGCGGCGTTGACCACCGACAGCGTGGGCTATATCCTCACGCCGGAAGAGTACGCGAAGAGCGGCTACGAAGTGACCGCGTCGTTCTACGGCGATCAACTCGGTCCGGTTGTGCTGTCCGTCGTGACCGCGCTCGCGGAGCGGGTGGCAAAAGGCCACTGATTTCTTGGCAGGGAATGCCGCGCGATATCCGCGCTGTTCGCATAAGCGAAAGGGGCGCCGTATCACATGATCAAGCGCATGCTCGCAATAATGGCGTTGAGCGGACTTGCCGCGCTGGCGGGATGTCCCGAACCGCCGGTGCTGCCCGAGGGCAACGGCGAGTTGTGGCTCCGTTTCGCGCACGTCACGGACACGCACGTTCTTGACGACGAAAGCCCCGCGCGCGTGGTTCGCCTCGCCAATTTGTTCTATGCTTCATGGCGCCCCCAGGATGCCTATACGGCGCAAGTCCTCGATGCCATGATCCACGTGCTCAACGCCTACCACACCGGCGCGTTGCTGCCGCGGTACCGGCTCGATTTCGTGCTGCACACGGGCGACACCGTCGACAACGCACAGCACAACGAACTGCAATGGTTCATGGACACGATGGAAGGCCGCGTCGTCACACCGGACTCGGGCGCCTTGGACGGCGTGGACCGGCCCGTCGCGCCGGAAGACAACCCCAAGCTCGCGTTTCAGGCGGAAGGCCTGTTGCCGGAGATCCCGTGGTACGTGATGCGCGGCAATCACGACACGCTGTGCGTGGGTAACTTTGCGATCGATCATAGCTCGCCTTATCCCGTCGAATGGACTGCGCCGCTGCTGGGCATTGTGGCCGGAGCCGTGGGCCTTCACGAGATCGACGGGTGCTTGAATGCCTTATCGCCGACGATGGATATAAGTCCCGCCGTGATTCTCGGCGACATGGACCTTGCCGATCCGGTGACGATGAAGTTGCGGCGAGACCTCATTATGTCGGGTCCGATTCCCCCGGACCTCGATCGCCAGTTCATCGACAAGGATCGCTTCGCCCAGACCATGCTCGA
Source organism: uncultured Nitrospiraceae bacterium (assembly GCA_964402555.1). Classification (GTDB taxonomy): domain Bacteria; phylum Hydrogenedentota; class Hydrogenedentia; order Hydrogenedentales; family SLHB01; genus CAYOCT01. The sequence continues at coordinate 16,742 of CAYOCT010000099.1, forward strand.
TAGTCCCAGCTTGCCCCCGGGCCACGGTTTCGGCCCGGACAGCCGCTGGGGATCGTCGCTATGCTATTCCGTGCGCCCGAAGGCCGATGTGCCGATCCGCCTGATCGCGCTCGACACCGTAGCGTCATCGCCGCCCGCCGGACTGCCCGCGTACAGCGGCGTGCTGTTGCGCGACACCTTCGAGCGCTTCTTCAAACCCGCCGTCGAAACGGCGCAGGCGGCGGGAGAATGGGTGATCGTGGCGACCCACCAGCCCAGCGGCGACTTCGATGTGCCGTATCCCGCGCGTAAGGTCGGCACGCGCGAGTTCCGCAACTACCTCGCATCGCAGCCGAACGTTATCCTGCATCTCTGCGGCCATACGCACAGGAACCATTACCAGGTTATCGACGGACCGCATCCGTATCCCGAGATCGAGACGTGCTCGCTGATCGATTACCCGCAAGAGGCCCGCATCGTCGAGATCTACTACCTCCCAGAGACGCACAACTTCCAGGTCAAGAGCAGAATGGTGAGTCCCAGGGCCGACGCGTCGCGTCTTGCGGACGAATCGTTCCGCCGCGCCCTTCTCGACAATGCGCGCGTGCCCGGCGGCGAAACTGCGGCCAAGGAAGGTACGCTCGAATTGGAGGACCTTTTCCCGCTGGACGCGGCAAGTCTCGATGCTTTGAAACAACGTGAGTCCACGAGTGCGGAGGAGCGCCTGGGCCGTCCCGGAGACCGCGAGTTCTCGGTCACGGTCCGCTAGAGCGAACGTACCCGGCCGGTATACGCAGATGTGGTGGACGGAGTGGACTTGACTCCAATGTCCAAAACGTCAAACCCGTGAAATGAAGAAGGCAGCCCGAAGGCTGCCCGGATAGGTTCAGTTGTTGACGATCAGTTGACTTCGACGCCCGCCTTGGCCAGCGCGCGGCGGAGATCGTCGGGCGTGAACGGCTTCTGCATGCACATCAACGCGCCGAGGCTCGTTACTTTTTCCGCGGTCTCGCTGTCGTAATAGCCGGTCATTGCGATGACCCGCGTTCCGGCGCCTTGCGGATCGGACTTGATCCGGCGGCACACCTCGAACCCGTCGACACCCGGCAACCGGAGATCGAGGAAGACGACATCGGGCCGGAACGACGCAACCTGGTGCCCCGCGTCATACCCGTCCATGGCCACTTCGATCTCGAACGGCGTCTGCGACATCTCGAGGAACCGGCGAATCACCGACAGAACGGCCTTTTCGTCGTCCACGATGAGGATCTTCACGCCCGAATTGTCGAGGTCCTGATGGATGGGGATATTGTTCTCACGTAAGAAACGAAGCAGGTCCTCGCGACGGATGCGCCGGTGGCCTCCCGGCGTCTTGAAGACGCGAATACGCCCCGCCTCGGCCCATTTCCGGATGGTGTCGGCGGTGACGTGGCAGTACACGGCCACTTCCGAAGTGCTGAAGGACTGTTTCGTTTCCATCTATCGTTCTAAGCCTTCCCAGCGTCCCCGAGAACCACAAGCACGGAACGAGGCGCGTTCCACGCGCTGATCGAGGGGCCACGAGCGGAGGCATCGGGGGGAGGACGCCTCGCTTGAGACTCATCGTTCATGGAGCTGGAGCGGGGAATCGAACCCCGGACCCCGTCATTACGAGTGACGTGCTCTACCTACTGAGCTACTCCAGCCTAAAAAAATGGTGCCAAGGGCCAGAATCGAACTGGCGACACGCGGATTTTCAGTCCGCTGCTCTACCAACTGAGCTACCTCGGCACGCGGTAGATAGCATACGAAACGCCGCCCTGTGAAGTCAAATCGGCCACTCTCCAGGCTGTGGCGTCCCTCTTGCCGCTGGCCGGTAGTATCCGAATCCGGGGCGGCCTTTGTCAAATTCTCTGCCGCGGGCCTTCGATGCATTTCGCCGCATGCAAATCCGGCTCTGGGTGCGCTCCGTGTTCCCCAGTTTCTGTGTAGCGCCTTTCTTTCTTGCTCTTGCTCCTGCTCTTGCTCGTAATCGAGCGAAGGTCGAAAAGACCGTCGTTCTGACCGAACAGCCGTTCTTCCGAGAGTCCTTGCTGCGGCAACCATTCGGTTACGCGTAACCCGATTGCGATTGCTATTGCGATTACGAGTCATCATGAAGCGTGGCTTCACTCGGGAGGGTGGAAATGCAGCGCGTCTCGTGTGGCGCACCGATACATCAAGGAACGCTGGACCACCTGTCATTCTGAGAGCGTGTGAAGAATTACCAAGGTCTTGTGCTTTCTTCCGTTGCTTCGCCCTTTCTGTCATCCTGAGCGCAGCGAAGGATCTCGCTATGCGTATAGGCCTCTTATGCTTATGAGATCCTTCGCTGCGCTCAGGATGACAGGCAATACGTAGTCAAGAGGCAAAGCGCCCGCGTTTCACAATTTCTTCACAAGCTCTGAGCGAAGCGAAGAATCTCC
>CAYOCT010000100.1:0-19081 GCA_964402555.1 uncultured Nitrospiraceae bacterium
CTATCTGCGAGAAATCCTGATGGCTATGTAGCTTTTAATGCGATTGCCCTGGTGAATTCCGGGAACACCACACTTGATTGAGCGCTTTACCGCGTGGGTGTTCTCGCGTCAATCTGAAGATGCGCAGGCGGTGGCGAGGGAGTGGACGAATTCGCCTACTTGAGACGGCATGTCGTCGATGTCGCCGAGTTGTCCTACCATGCGGACTATGGTGCTGCCTACGATTACGTCGTCGGCGTAGCCGGAGACTTGGCGGCTTGTTCTGGGAAATTGGGGAATAGACTACGAAATCGGCATGCGCCAACGGTACCAAGATGCTAACGTCTCTTCATGCCGACGCAGGCTCCGCGTTAATACTCCGGGGGAGGGGTCGTAGTCAGCCTGGCGAGGGATGTCCGGGAGACGTAGGCGGCGAACCCGTGCGACGCGGACTAGGAATACGCTTCGCACGCATGATACCGGGCATACTCGCAACTGAACACGACTAGGAATTGAGGGGACACCATGCTGAATTCTCGTGATGGTGGAGGTTTCCGGGGCGTTTGTGGTGGCGGCGACGGGATGCTAGCGTGCGAACCGTCGGTCATGCACAATGGGGCAGGACGGCGTGCACGTCTGCGGCGGGGACTGCGAGCGTTCCTGTGCGCCGACGCGGCGGTCATGGCGTTCGTCCTCACGCGGGACCTCGGGTTGTCAGAGGACGGCACTTCCTTGGAGGTGATTAACCTGGCGTCGCCTCACTGCGGCGGGATCTTGTGGCTGTATAAATGAGACCTGCTGGCAAAGTAGATCCGGCCATCGAGGATATCGCCGCCAAAATCGATATCGACGGGCGAAAATTCTTAGGATATTGCCATAGCAGCGGCACGCGCTACGCGACACCGAGATGTGGAATCTCTTCAGGCATCGCGTCGCGTAGTCAACCGGAGAAGGAGTTGTGTTCGTGGGATTCAAGGCTTTTGTTACCGCGATTCTCGTTGTGGGCGCGGCTTCTGCGGAAGGAACCGTGAAGGCCGAGCAGCCGCCCGATTTCGTGCCGCTGGGCGCCTACCTGAGTTGGGAACGGACGTCCGCGTGCGCCAAGCATTTCGGCATCGATCAGTGGGATGACGTGAATCGACGCCTTGACGCGCTTCACGCGAACCACTTCAATCTGCTCTGGGTGACCAACATGTCCGAAGCGCACTTGCCGCGCTTTGCGATCGAGTGCAGGAAGCGCCACATCAGGCTGCTGCCTTGCGTGGACTCCGTTGAAGCCAAGGTCGAGTGGCGCTGGGCGCCCAACACCAATTACTACGAGGACGTCTTGCCTCGCGTGGTCAAGTCGGTCGCGGATTCGAAGTCCGTTGCGGGTTGGGTTTTGAGCGACGAACCGCAGGAGAAGGATTTCCCGAAGCTGGAAACGCTACGAACCCGGCTCCGCGATTTGGATCCCAACCGGTTTTCCACGGCGGTGTTCATGTGGCCACAAGCGCCGCTGACGCCGCGCCAGATCAAGTTCCCGGTCGTATGCGTCGATTTGTACCCGTTCTTCGGTCCAAACGATCCCAATGGGCCGCATACCGACGCGACAAGCAAGGCCTTCTTCCGAGGAAACGCTCGAAGCATGCTGGACGCGATTGGAGACAGCCCCACGCACGGATGGATCATGGGCATGTGCTTCAGCGACATCTGGGGGCCGCGAAAGTACGACGATAAGGGGCATCTGATCGCCTTGCCGGGCGCTTACCTTCATTGGCGCGCCCCGACACTGGCCGAAATGCGCTGGCAAGTCTGGGAAACCTTCCGCAGCGGCGCGAAAGGTTTCATATGCTACACGCTCGCGCCCGAAGCGCCCGACCCGAATAGCGCATCGGCGGCATCTCCCGACGTGGCATGGAAAGATGTTCTGAGCAAGACGGAAGCCGACCTCGGCCCCAATGCGCTCACCAATCCCGACGGCAGCGCGACACCGCAATTGGAGGAGCTTGGGCGCACCTACGTCTTGCTCGCGCCGTACGCGAAGGTGATCCGGCGCTGGCGCCAGCAAGACAGCCCCAAGATCGAAGCGGACGGCGATGCTCAAGTCCAGGTATTCAACGATCCTGGCCATCGGAAAACCTACGCGATTATCCTCAACGACGACCTTCACGAACCCAGGACCGTAACACTGCGACTGAACGAAACGGTCGCGTCCCTTACCGACCTCGTTCACAAGCAGGAGGTCTCCCTGGCGACGGAATCGGCAAAGGCCGGCTCGACAGCCCGGATTAACCTCGATGCCGGCGAGGGCACAATACTCCGCATCAAGACGCACTGACCGACATCGTGCTGCATGCCGCGCTTGGCACTTGACGGACTCGCTAATCTCGTTCTGTCAACGCTTCAGCGGCGGTTCTTTCAGGTACCGAACTTCGTGGGCATAGCGGGCTTGCTGGCCCTTATCCAGAGATCGGATCTTGGGAAACAGTTCGAGGTTGACCTGTTGGCGCGACGGACTCCAAAAGAGCCCCATCGAACTGTAGTCTTCGGGGTTGAAATACTCTTCGATGCCGAACCCAGCCGCGTGGTTGTAGTAGGCAAAACCTCCGCCCGTCACCGCGTTCTTGATGACCTCGTCCTGCTCCTCGGTGGGTAGAGCCTTCTTCCAGCCTTTGTTCGCTTGGCGCCATTCAGGCGTCTTGACGTAGATGCTCAGAACGTCCGGATCATCGGACAGGGAAGCTGCATCGTACTCGGGGTGCACATAGGCATCGAATTGCCGGGGAGTGTTGGCGGTCATCGCGGTCTCGAAACGGATGGTGTCGCCGACCAGGATAATGTTGCGCTCGATACGCGAGCCGTCGGGAGTGGTAAGGGTCAGCAACGCTCTGTCGGGCTGGGCCTGAGCATCGAAAGCGACGATGTTCTGCGGGCCGGGGCCTTCGCCCTGCCGGATCCATTCCTCGTATCGGAAGCGATTGAGAGCCCGTACGGGCCGGACGACGTCGCGTCCTGCTGGCTTATACGTCATTTCGACGACCTTCCCATTGCTTTCCGGCAGCAGGACCAGGCGCCAGGCCGCGTTTTCGATGCGGACGGCTTTGATACCCGCGTGTAACTTGCGTTGACTGTCGATGTACTTTCCGACGGGAGTCATCTCGTCTTCCATCGTAACGCCGTACTTCGCGCACAAGGCGGCGTACCGGTCAAGGAGATCGGGTTCGAGCCCGGTGAGGTCCGGGCGGCAAACGCCGTTGTCGTAGCTTAGACGCATGCTGGCGCTGCTGAGCGCGGCACGGTAGGCGCACAGGGAAGCCTTCTCGACGCGCGCGCGCACTTCGTCCGACTGTGCGAGGGAAAGCGCCTCTCGGAAGAACGCCAGGATCCGCGGCGTCGTATCCGGATTGATACACAAAGACGACTCGGTGGGGAAGCAGCCCGGATGGACGCCCGCCCTGTCGACAAGGTCGTGATAGTAGGCGAGGTAGTCGAGGATAGGCTGGGCCGCTTCGCGGTAGTGAAGGCGGCAGAACTCCTCGGCCTCCCGCCAACTGGAGCGGCCGGGTTTCCACAGGCAGCGCGACATTACGTAGTTGCGCAGGTCGCTCAGTTCCGCGGACACGGCGTTCCCGCCGGCCTGCATGAACACACCGCACCCGTTCTTCTTCGCGAAATACGCTACGCTCTTGCCGATGCTGCGCAGGTTGGGAAACGGCAGCAAGTACCCTTTGAAATTGGTGTTGTAATGCCAGATGAAAAGGTGGTCGGCCTTCTTCTTCCATCCCGCCATGTCCTCGCAGAACGAACGGTTCAACGCGCAGGACCGATCATTAACGGCGTGAAAGTCACAGCACTCGATGCTGCACAACTGGACCAGCACATTGTGCCGCGCGCGCAGCGTCTTCGGCGGCTTGCGCGTGTACTGGTAGGCGTAGCAACTGATCAGCACGTCGGGATGCGTCTTCTCGATGCGCTCGGCCACGGCATTGACGAGCGTCAGATGGGCGCCCGCGTGCGAGCCTTCGCGCGCGTCGATGGCGGCACAATGTTCGCACCGGCAGTAGTTTCCATTGTCCATCTGGGCGATGTTGATGTTCTTCGCGGAAGGGTTGCTCTCAATCTCCTTCAACACCGCCTGGGTGACCAATTCAAGCACTTCGGGGTTGCTCACGCACAACTGAGGACCGCCGCCGTCCATTTCGAGCTTCCGCTGTCCGTCCACTAGCGCATAGTATTCCGGATGCTCCTTGCCGTACTTTGCTGGCGGCACGAGATACGACACGTTGTGGCTCACGAGGCGGTATCCGGTCTTTCCGCCCAACTTCGGATCGTCACTCACCGTGTTCGTGTGCAGACGCGCCGCGAATTCCGGGTGCGCCGAGGTCTCACCGTAGTAGGACCAGCGAAACGCAAAGGCGGGGGTGTAGCGCCGAGTCCCGAACGGAATCCTGATCGCGAGGGCCGTGTCAGGATAGTAAGTGTGGTCGTGGGTCAAGTAGCGCACGCCGCACAATTCCTCGAAGAACTCGTAGACCCCGTAGAGCGTGCCGCGCGGACGTCCCCCGTCGATATATGCGGCCTTCTTCCCGACATGAATTCGCAAAGTCTCCTCGTCCATTTCCTCTGAGCGAAGTGGTCCGCCGGAACGCGTCACCGCGTCCTGGCCGATGAACACCGCGCCAGTTCCGTCCTGCGCTTCGGGAACGATGGTCAACTCCTTCCCGGTCATCCCCTTGAAGAGGGCCTGGAATTCGGTGGCGGCGTACCGCTCAGATTCCGTCGCGGACGCGTCGCATACGATTTGCCAGGAAGTCATGTCCGCGGGCGTGATCGCCTTCGCTGCCGCTCTCGGCGTTCCGGCCGCGCACAACAACACGAGTGCCAAACAAGTGATCCGCATAGCTTCTTCTCCCAATGTGCGGCGCATCATCGAAATCCATAGATCGCGCAACGCGAGTGCAGGAACGCCCAACAGTAAACCAGATGGCCTTCGTAGGCGGAAGGTTTGCCGTCCCGGTAGTTCTGCATCTTTCCGATTCGTCCTCTTCGTTTATGTATAATGCCTTATGTTTCTTGCCAGAGGAAATCGACTCATGACCAAGCGCATAGTCTTGGGTTATTTTGTAGCAATACTTCATATTTGTCTGACCGCCACAGCCGGTGATAGTGCACCCTCCATCTTCAGGGAGATGGCGTCCGACACAGATGCCGCATGGATGCGGCGAACCGGAATCGAGCCGCCTCTGTCTTTTACCGGTTCTCAGAGAGCACTGCACGTTGACGAATCGACAACGCATGAATTGGTCGTCCAGGACCAGAATTCGGACTGCGTCCTGAGGCAGACGCAACAACGGCTGCCCGATGTCGCGATGTACCAACTGACGACACATGTCGAGAATCAGAATTCCAAGAACCTCCAGGTGAACTGCGTCGATTGGACGTATCAATATAGCGATGTCTGCGACGGTGCGTGTTTCAAAGATCTGGAATATTCAAAAGACGCGTGGTACGGCTCCACGTATTGGACCGGGCCGGATTGGACGCGTGTAGGTAAGGACTGGCAGCATTCCGGCGAGAAGACCTCGAGCGTCCGGGTGTTCACGGTTCCCCGTGACGGGAAAGTCGTTCTTTCGGGGAGAGTCTATAAGGCCGACACAAACGGTGGCGATGGCGTGCGCGTGAGTATCCGTCACAATGCGAAGGTCCTGTGGCAGAAGGAAATCGAGGCGAACGACGCACAGGGCGCTGACCCGGCATTGACGATTGAGGTCAGGACTGGCGACCGCATTCGATTTATTGTCCATCGGCGCAATGCGATCACGTGCGACACAACGCATTGGGATCCGGTGATCGAATACGCCGACGGCGTCTCATATCGCGCTTCGGACGGTTTCGGGGCGCAGCCACGGGATGGTTGGTCGTATCAAATGGAGGAGGAAGCGGGTTCGGGTCTTTTCCGCCTCTATGAATTCGATAGCCATTTCTGTTTTCACGAGCATCTTCTGGTCCCCGGCAATACCGTTGTATTGGAGAGCCAATCGAGTCTTCCCGTATTCATTCTAGCCGACGGCAAGGACTCTTGCGGCATGGTGGGCGCCGTAACCAATTCGTGCCCATGGCAACTCGAGACATCCTTTTCGGAAGATGGGAAGCTTGCGCTACGGATTCGAAACCAAATCGGAGCCGACCTGCCAGTCGTCGTCGCCGGCGCCTACAAAGGCAATTGGCTAAATGCCGCTGCCCGTCTCGAAAGACTGCATCAGGCGGATATCAGAAGCGCGGACCTCGGGCCTTTTCGCGATTGCCTGAAAGATGCCTTCAAGAAGGTCCTCGGAGAAGTCGAACCGAAGGCGGAACCGGAACTGGACCTGTGGGCCTACGTCCAGTGGGATTGGCACCGGCAGGATGACCTCGAAGAAACGCCGCAGGGCTATGAAGCCGCGACGCACGCTTTAGCCAAGAAGACCGAGAAGCTGGCCGCGGATCTTGGCATCAGCTACTCATTGCAGGAGCAAGCGGCCTCCGCCATGGGCGACCCGTGCCTGCGTTATCTGCGCGCACATGCGCTTCGCCGAAAGATCTCGCTGGACAATCCTTTGATGCAGTTCGGGAAGCTGATCTTCTGCAAGCGCGTTGCGACCTCATACAGCCATCTTGTGATGCAATACTACGGTTGGCGGGCTAGGCCCGGCGGCGGCATCTTCGTTCTGGAACGGCCGGGTTACTCGTTCGCTGCGCATGACATCTTCAAGGGCGCTCTTGAAAACGGTTCAGTTCTTGAACCCCGCCTGTCATACGATGGAAGACGCACCGTGTTCTCCTTTGTCGAAGATGCCGGCAAGGACTATGACCCGCTGCAATTGAATAATGACGTTGATGAAGGGTTCTTTCATATCTATGAATCCAACGTCGATGGAACGTCCTTGCGCCAAATCACGCAAGGGCCTTACGACGACCTGATGCCGGCGTATCTTCCCGACGGAGGCATCGTCTTTTCTTCCACGCGTAGGGAGGGATATGCGAGATGTTTCGGTCCGCAATTCAGCCCGCGCTGGCATGTATATGCGCTGCATCGCATGGACGCGAACGGAGGCAACCTGCGCCCGATCTCGTTCCACGACACCAACGAATGGTTTCCGGCTGTATCAAACGAGGGACTAATCCTGTACAGCAGGTGGGATTACATCGACCGCGACGCTGTCACGCATCAGACGCTATGGGCAACGCGGCCTGACGGCACCAACCCCGTTTCAATCTGGGGAAACGCCACAGAGAAACCGCATTGCACATTCCAAATCCAGCCCATTCCGAACAGCACCAAGGTCGTGTTCACCGCCTCGGCCCACCACTCCATTACCGCCGGTCCTATCGTCGTGGTCAATCCTGAAATGGGCAACAACGGCCAGGAGGCACTGACGCGCATCACGCCCGGTATTCCTTTTCCCGAAGCCGAGACGAGGGATATCAAGGAGTACTATGAGGCCCCGTGGCCGTTGTCGGAGAAGTACTTCCTGGCAAGCTACAGTCCGTGGCCGCTGGCTTGGGAACCCGAGCCCAATCTGCCGCATGCCCTGGGGATTTACCTCGTAGACGTATATGGCAACCGCGAGTTGATCTACCGCGACCCTGTTATCGGCAGCACGAATGCCTGTCCGCTTGCGCCGCGCCCCGTTCCGCCAATAGTGCCCAGTCTGTTGCCGCACGATTCTTCGGACCAGGGAGAGGTCATCATCGCCGATGTCTATCAAGGGCTGAACGATATCGCGCGAGACACGATCAAAGAAATTCGCGTGATCCAGATCTTTCCAAAATCAACGCCCGTGGGTGGAACGCCGCCGATCGGCCTCGCAGCAGAGGAAAATGGGCGCGCCGTTTTGGGAGAAGCACCGGTAGAGGCCGATGGATCCGTTCATATCGCGGTCCCAGCACGAAAACCCATCCTTTTTCAACTACTGGATGATAACGGTATGGCCTACCAGACCATGCGATCCGTGACGTACCTGCAGCCCGGCGAGAGAATCTCGTGTATGGGCTGCCACGAGAACCACATGAAGGCTCCATTGAATAAGGTTTCCGCTGCCACGCCGCGGCCCGCTTCGCAACTTACGCCGAAGGCGTTCGAGAACGAGCCCTTTTCCTATGTCCGAGTCGTGCAGCCCATCCTCGACGAACATTGCGTTCGATGTCATAGCGGACCGGATCCCAAGGGACAGAAGGACTTGACCCGGGAGCCTCTGAATGGATTCACAAAATCATATTGGGCGCTATGCGGCGATAAGGATTTCGCCGGCGCAAACACGAATCCCGAAACGGCTGCTGCCGCGTTGGTTCCACGGTTCGGTATGCGCAATCAAGTTCAAATGACGCCGCCGGGCGGTCTCTATGGTTCCCGCGGGAGTAGACTGCTCGCTATGCTTCGCGCTGGCCATCATGATGTGCACTTGGAACAGGACGAGTTCCGCCGTCTGGCCCTATGGATCGACTGCAATGCTATCTTCTACGGCGTCAATCTTCCTGATGATCAGGCCAGACAGTTACAGGGCGAACCCTTGACGATGCCAAGGCTGCAATAGTTGTACCCCCCGAGCATTGTAAACAACCTGTGAAAGCCGCGCCCCACATCGTTCACAGGTCGTTATAACCACTTTATGTGTTTCGGTCTGAACCAATTTCAAGCGGGGAGGCGGCTTCACGTGGTTGACTCATTTGATTCCTACCACGACATCAGAAAAGAGCATGCCTTCAATTCCTCATCCGCTCTAAGACCAAATAGCCCGTATGGTGTGATTGTTCGATCAAGATTGTAAGTGGCCGGAGAAACTGAGGTACGTTTCGTTTTTGAGACGAGGACACCGATATTCAAGAAGACTCAACGGCAGTCTACGGCGCGAGTGTCTGGACCACTGATCGTCTTCGGCGAAAATCATCTTAGACGGATCGTTGCTGAATATGTCGCTTATTACAATGCGAGCCGCACGCTTTTGTCTCTTGAGATGGACACCCGCGCTGATGCGCGTGGCTTTCACGATGAGTTCTTTCCAGGGCGCTCCGCCCGTGGCGCCTGCCTCACTTGCAGCGACGGGCGCCAATTGCGCCGTTCTCCACCAGGCATTGGCTGCCTCTGACAGGAGCATGGGCCAATCTGGTAGAGATACTTCTGGCGATGTGGAATCCGGTAAGAGTTTCACGACTCAACACGTCAAACGGTTGAGTTCTCTCCTGGCATAGGTTTACGCTCAAGGCGCGTCAAAGTGTGCGGGATGGTTCTTCAGGGCAGGTCCATAAACGGAAAAGGGCCCAGCGAGGAAGCGTATCAATGGAAGGATGGCGGCTCGAAGAGTTCCAGAACAGGGACCTGATGGCTCCGTGCGGATTGTATTGTGGCGCATGCGGGATCTACATTGCCACGAGGGATGGAAACGAGAAGTTCCGGTCAATCATGGGCAACCTCTATGGGACGAAGCCCGAAGAGACGGAGTGCCTGGGATGCATGCAGGCGGACCCGCCGAAGAAACGCTATGGCTACTGCAACGCGTGCTCCATCAGGGATTGCGTGAAAGTGAAGGGATACTACTCCTGTCATCAATGCCGGGAGTGGCCGTGCGGCCTTATCAACAACTTCCCTCTTGCCACCGGCGCAAGAGTGATGAGAAGAGCGATCCCTCAATGGCGGGCCTGCGTGGCGGCGCACGGTGATGACAAAGGCAGTGTTGAATGGGCCAGCGCGGAATGCGAACGGTATCATTGCTCTGCCTGCGGCCAACCGCTGTTCCGGGGTGCGCAGCGATGCAGGGCCTGCAAGAAGCCTGTGGCCGACGAGTTAGATGGCGCGCTCTGAACTTCCTTCGCAACATCATGAACCGTTTCTCCGCGAGCGTAGATCTAAGGAGGTTTCATGAAGAGCATATCGGGAAATCGCATAGGCCAGCTTGTTGTGTTCTTGAGCCTTATATTCATTCCATCAGTATGGGGAGAGGTTACGCGCGAACAATTGGCGCAGTTACTGGATTCAGACGTCCGCGAATGGCGCTGGCGATTGGGCGAATTAGCCGGCGCTGAGCAAGCGGGTCTTGACGATTCCCAATGGCAAGAGGTGGGCCTGGGGTTCAAATGGTGGCCGCACGATTCCACTGGGTGGTTCCGCACCCGCATCATCCTTCCCGAATATGTCAACGGACTCCCCACCCGAGGCTCGGTTATACGTATGAAAGCCGGAGTGGACAACGGGGCAAAGGCATTTGCGAACGGGGTTTTCAAGCAGGAGTTCGAATGGGCAAAAGGCGACTTTGTCTTGACGGACAACGGGCAACCGGGCGAGACGATTTCCGTCGCGCTTCACGCAGTGAATCGCCCCGGAAACGGCAGCCTGTATCAAGCTTACTTGGTGAACGGCTCAGGCGCGGACATGGTGGAGGCACTACGTGCCCTGGTGAAAGAACTGGACGCGGCCATGGAGGATGGAGAATACGTGCCTGCTGAGGAAGCGGCGCATTGGAGGACACGCGTCCATGATGCGATGCAGGCGCTGGATATGGCGGCCTATCGCGCCGTCCAACACGACACGTTTCTCGAATCGGTAGCAACGGCGCGAGGTATCCTGCTGTCCGATCGGTCAAACCTGGAAGAACGTCTGAAACAAACCGAACGAAGCCTGTCTGCGCTTAAGGAACGCCTCAAACAAGAAGACATGGCTGGGCGCCCCATGCCCTATCAGGCCGCCGATGCGCGGGTTGTCGAGAGCTTTCTTCAATATGTGCGCGATGACGTGGCGGAGGATCATCCAGGACATCAACTCCGCGGCCTGAAAGCAGCCACATACATTGACCGCCTTTGTTCCAGTGCCCTTCAGGAAACTGAAGAACCCTCTCTCGTTTCTGCGGACGTCCCGCAATACCGAACGGGGCCATGCGCCATCAGGGACGGCGCATTTTGGCAAGACGACCGGCCGATCTATTTCTCAGGGGTAGGGCATTTTGGACAGATACGCAAAGACATTCCCATCTTGAGCAGCTACGGCCTCACCATCGTTCAGATCGAAATGGGACCCCGTACCGCGTTACCGGACCCGAATACGGTGGACACAGACGCAATCCAGGAAAACGTTGTGCGATGGCTGAACAAGGCTGCTGAGCACAATGTGGCCGTGAACCTGCTGATCTCACCGCACTATTTCCCACAATGGGCGATAGACGCGGATCCCGCTCATGCCCAGTGCGGTGAAGGATTCCTGAAGTACTGCATTGAAGCGCCCAATACCCGTCTCGTGATGGAGAAATGGCTCGACGCGCTCATGCCCCTGATCGCGCACCATCCCGCGCTGCACAGCATCTGCCTTTCCAACGAGCCCCAGTACAAAGGCAAGTGTGCCTATGAACGCGCGCGCTTTCAGGTTTGGTTGAGAGAGAAATGGGGCTCTATCCAAAGACTCAACAAGGCCTATGGAACCCATTTGCGGCGATTTGAGGATATCGAATTGCCGAAAGACGCTTCCTCCGGGTATGGACTGTTCTTTGACGCCTGTCGCTTTAACCAGGAACGGTTCCTGGCCTTCCATGAAATGCTCCGAGAGCGCATCCACCGTTACGATCCCGATTTGCCGGTGCATGCAAAGATCATGTCGCAAGCTTTTGAGGACCCCGGCAGGTTTGAGTCGGGTATCGATTACGAACGATTCAACCAGATTGATCGAATCGCGGGCAACGATTGCGGGTATGCATTCACGGGGACGAATCCCGGCGCCTATGCCTGTGAATGGCTGAACATGGCGATGAACTATGCCCTGCAACACAGTACCGCACCGGACAGCCCGATCTTCAATTCCGAAAACCATCTTATCGGAGATGGGGACGCGCGCTACCTGCCCGAGACCTATATCCGCACCGTGTATTGGCACGAAGCCCTGCTCGGACAGGGCGCCACGACCACGTGGGTGTGGGAACGCGCGCAAGACGGGGATTTCGCTGAGAATATTCTCACGCGCGCCAATTGCGTTCGAGCCTTTGGACAAGTGGCGCTCGATCTGAACCGTCTCGCCCCTGAAGTCCACGCGCTGAGCCGCGCAAAGGCGGACATGGCCATCTTGTACGCCTACTCGTCGCTGCTGCCGTCGATGGACTACGTTCAGGAAGCCAAGGCCGCCTTTGAAGGAGCGTACTTTGCCGACATGGCCTGCGACTTTATCACCGAACGCCAAGCGGAAACGGGAGGCTTGGCGCGGTACAAAATGGTGGTTGTGCCGCGCGCAGCGCATGCGCTCAATACCGTCGTCAGGGCGTTTCAGGAATATGTCGAGCAAGGCGGTTCGGTGATGTTAGTAGGCTCGTGTTTCACACACGACGAATACGGTAAGTCCCGGAAACAACGTCTGGTGCGGGCCGGTTCCGGAAAGTTGGCAGTCTACCCCGATGCACTTTCGCCCTATGCCTATCGGGATATCCTCGGCGGTCTGCTGGATGAAACAGGGGCCGCACGACCCATTCGCCTGGAAGGTCTGTACGGGGAACCCCTGTGGGGGGTGAATCTGCGTTCCGTGGATTACGGCGGAAAGCGGCTTGTGAGCCTCCTGAATCTTTCCCGCGGACCGCAAACCGTGCGCCTGATAACCAAAGCTCCCATCCAACACGCCCGTGATCTCATTGCGGATAAGGAGACGCGCATTCCGTTGACTCTAGCGTCGATGGAACCAGTCCTGTTGTTGCTGGACACAGGCGGAAGGTAGCGGCTGCTTCAAGACCCTGTGTTTCCGGCGATAGTGACGGCGGCCGCGTCCGCGTTGGGCAGAGATGCAGCGCCGTAGCGGGAGGGGCATAACCCGTGGGAAATATTATAACTTGCGAAAGTAGTTCTACTTCAATATAACATCCAAAATGTGAATGCCAATCTGGATCGCTACATGCGCTCCATGAAATCCGAGTGTCTCAACCGGATGACCTTCTTCGGCGAACCTTCACTGCGTCGTGCCTTTGGGTAATTCGAAGCTCATTATCACGTTGAGCGCAATCATCAAGGCCTCGGCAATGCTCTGATTGAAGCGGGCAGCGAGGTTGGCCAGGAGTGGGGGAGAGTCGCCTGCCGCAACCGCCTCGGCGGCATGCTCCGCTACTACTACCGCCAAGCCGCCTGAAAGACTCCCCCCTCGTGTTTCCTCCGTTGCACGTGAACTACGTCTATCCAATGCGTCCAAGGGCAAGAGCACGAGGTCTCGGACACGAAACCGGCAAATCACGATCGAAAATCAGGCCGACGCTTAGCCTTCAACAGCCTACCTCACAAGTCAATAAGCATTGGTTGAGTCTTCTTACCATACGCTAGCCCAGATTCAATGAGCGCAGTCCACAGTGAGAGTCGACACAATGGACGCCACTTCCTGGGCGAAGCACAGACAAGTCCACTCCGTCCACAACGATCACTTGGTCCACCCGTTACGATGTGGTCTTGGACGTCACCCGCACTTCAACCGCGCGGCTACAAGGTAGTCTCGAGATCGACGATAGCGCCTGGAGCGAAGACATATGTTCCAAGCGGCCCGCCAAGGGGTTGATCGTTAGCGTCCTTTGCCTCGGCCTCGATCAGGTACGGGGTATTGGGTTCCACCGGATACCCGCCCGTTTTCGGAAAACGATCCTTGTTCCCAAAGAAGAACCGCCAAAGGATTAGGAGGCACTTGGACTGGCCGACCGAGACCGTTCCTGCGATGGGCGCCAGATTCGGGGCCGGAGCCGGGGCGGGAGGCGGCGGGGACGTTATCGGCGAGATACGCACGAGGGCTTGTCCCACCATGTTCTTGGGAGTAACGCGAACGGTGACCCAGGCTTTGTCTTTGGGGGGCGCGAGCCGAAGTTCTTCCGGGCGGCGTTGTGACCGGAATCCGAGCGAATACATGATGTTGTAAACGCCGGTACTTCCGCCTGCCAGTATGAGGGCCGTGAGGAACTTCGTGCCGCAGGATGACGCGAGCTGGCTCTTATCCGTCATGTACGCTTTGATTAGCGCGTGAAAGATGTCCATCCCCGACCACTTGACGACAATCCAGGCTCCCACAATCATGATCAGCGTCTTGCAGGCGCGCTGGTCGACAAAGGCCTTGTAGAGGCGCCAGTTGAAGATAGTCGCGAAGGCACTTTCGAGCAGGACCGCCAACACGAAGAGCATGGTCAATGCGAGCAGTGATTTTTCGTAGATTGAGCCATTGCCGAGAGTCAATTCGTTCGCTTTCTCCTGGTCTTTGCCGTCCTTCTTTCCATCGCCTTCACCCTTGCTCTGTCCGGCGCCCTCACCTGGTTTGGCTTCCACAGTTTTCGGGGATTGGTCCGTAGCGCCCAGCGTAGTGCCGCCGCCGGCCGGCTGCTCTGCCGTTGCCGAAATGCACGCGAGAACGAGGAAGACCCCCAGAGCTGCAATTGCTAGCCATCGTGTTGCCATGACCCTCTCCTTCCTATTCTAACTCGACTGTGGCCCACTAGCGGGAAGGCATTTCCCGCGAATCAAGCATTGCCTGGTGCGGTGCACGGTTACTCGCTCTCGTCGGATACGGTGTATTGAAAATAGAGAGGATTCTCTTCTGCGTTAGCTAAGAAACGGTTCCACTCGCCGTCCGATATCGTGTTGCCCGGCGGCTTCTCGGGCATGCCTTTATCAATCTGAAACACGCGGCCTCGCGCTTTCTTCATAAGCGCCTTCAGGATGGAGGGAAGAGGATGCACCCACTTGGGATCGGGCTTTACCTCCGTTGCCCAGTATTCGTGGGCCGGCAGCATGGCTACGAAATCGTCGCCGTACGCTCCTTGCGCCATCTCCTCGAGCCCCCCCTCGCGGAGGGTGGCGTTTTCGCTGCCGTGGTGTCCGACCTTGTACAGGACCGTTCGCCCGAGCAAGTCGGATATCGTAATCCGCTTCTTCGAGTCACCATTGGCTGGCCACGTGTCCTTGCCCCAGGATATCCAGTTGCCGCGCTGGGCGTCTCCCGCAAATAGCAGGACTTTCTGCGAATTCGGGAGTTCGATCCCGATCACGAGCGTCGTGTTGTTAACGTAACTGCTCATCCGAAGTGCGATGAGTTCGCCCCCGCCGAGCCAATCCGTGTCTATGTTGCGCCAAGGATCCCGCTCGACATACGACTTCTCAAAGAACTCATGATAGTCTCTAGAGGAGCAATCATGCGGGTCGATACGGTATGGTTCGGCGAAGGGCTGGTTCGCTTCGCTTTCGGCCAGCAATCCTGGATCTCCACTCTCCTCGTTCACTCCGATCTGGCGCGCGCCCGCCAAGAGTGAGCGTTCCCCGCCCAGTACCGCCGAAATGTGATACGCCTCGTTGCCTTGGGGGTCCATGTCTTTGAGAAGGGCTTCGTTTTCCGGAGGGCCAAGGACATACACGCGGACTCCTCCGACGCCGCGCATCTTGGGGGCCAGTGTGTGGGGACGGAGGTATCGGGTGCCATGTTTCTGGGCCGCGCGCTCCTTGAGCAGGGCGATCGCCTTCTTGTTGGTGATACCCTCGATCTGCTTTGGAGACGTCGCCGCCATTGCCGCATCGAGATCCTCAAATTCAAAGCTCAGGAGATCCTTCAGCTTTTCTCGATACGAATTCGCCGCCGGCATCAGGGGGGCGCCGAGACTCCGATTTACGGCAATCAGGCCCAGCAGCGTGTCATGATACTTGTCGCGAAGTTCGTTCGCGAGGTCATTCTCGGGATCCTCCGTCCATGCGAGCCAGACCTCGTCGATAGCCATATCCTCGAACTTGGCCTTTTCCCGAAGGAAACCTGAGACGTGGTCTTCGTGCTCATGGGTGACCGCGACGAGATGGAGGTGGTTGCCCGTGGATTCGACGATATCACCCACGATGGCGTCCAACGCTGCTGCGCCGTCCAACTGGGACCCTTTGATCAGACCACAGTCGATCAGCATGTAGAACGGCTGCCCGTTGTCTTGACGGAAAGCCAGCAAGAAGCAGTCGCCGTGGCCGATGCGGTACATCCGCACGACCACCCCGCTGGGTGGAGCTTCAAGTAGAGGCATGGGCATTTCTCCGTGAGTTCGCCGCCCGGCTATCGCCGGTGCAAGGCTGCAAACTGTTCGCTGTCCTGGGCGTGGAACGAGTTCGTGGACCAAAAGGCCGATTTCTCCTGCGACGATCCCTCCGCAAGATACTTGCGGACGCGTTCTAGCTCTCCCTCATCCTTACTTACGTTTCCTTTGTTGCATATCGCGTACCGGATCACGCATCGCGACGTGTCGATAATCAGCGTGCAACCGCGGCGGAAGCGGAAATCGCCATCCACATTCGGATCGGCCTCCGGGGCGTGGTCGTACGCTCCTTGGCCTCCTTCCTTCAGGAATCCTCGGCGCCGCTGCACGATCTCGACGACCAGATCGGTCGAGATCTCGCCATGGGGCCCCGGACGTTGCGCGACGCGGACCGAATGCACTTCGATGGCTGGGGTCTTGCCGTCGCGCCCGCGGTACACACTGGGCGGCGCTTGGGGGTCAAGCGTGAGTCCGAACTCCTCCAGTACACCATGGATCGGCCCTCGTGTCAGCCATGCGTGGAACAACCGGGCGTTCTTCTTCATGCGGTCGTGGACATCCTTCCGGCTGGAGCCTAGGTCCCACTTGATTTCAAGCTTCTGGATGTTGTGCGCGCCGTCGCCGCTGTAATCGAAGAAGCTTCGCTTACTGGAAGCCGATGGCCCATTGAGAGAGGCGTTCTGAGCACTTGGCATCCATGTGCCCTCCAACAGTCTGGTCACCTCCTGCTGCATCCAGGAGATCTTCTCGATATTGCGAGGGGACGATGGGCGTCTGCTGCGCCGGGGCGGGGGACTTACGGCTATCTGGTCCATGCGTGGATGGCGAAGGGAATCTACCGAGAGACTTCGGACATTCTCGGGGAATATGCCCCAGTCTCTGAAGGACTGCACGAAGGCCACGCGATAGTTGTAGGGATCCTCGGGATGGGCATCGAAGTCGCCCGTGATTATCCCGCGGAGAAAGTCGCCAAAGGTCACATCGACCGGGGGCATGTAGTCCAGCGCCCGGATACACATGCGAAGAACGCCGTCCGCGGCCTGCGCAGCTTCGCGCGCCAGGCGTCGGACCAGATCTGGCTGGAGGTCGCCACCGGCGATGATTCCGGTCCCGTTCGACGCAATGCGGAATAGGTCCTTGCTTCGCTCGCGATAGATGGAAAGAAAGGCGCCAAAGATGGCCGCCACGAGGATCGCGCCCCGTTCGTGCGGTTCCAGGGCGGACTCCAACGCTTTGGGATCGGGCTTGCGCGGTTCCCACACGCCGTTCTTGTACGAACCCAGGGCGTCACGCAAGGCGCCGCGCCCGCCCACGGCCTGTCCGAATTGCTGGGCCAACTGGCCCAGCAGGTTTTGCTTCTCGAGATTGCCTCCCGTTCGCGCAATCTGATGCTCGAGGATGGACGTGTACGAGAACCGTTGAAAGAGCGCAACCACGTCCGCAAAGGCCTCGTGCAGGGCGTAGACGTCCGGATTGGTAGCTTCGGCGAATCGCGGATGCAGGCCATCCAGCAGCGCGTGCGTCGTTTCATGGGCGACAATATCGAACGAGAGACACGTGAATACCATGCCGCCTGGCAACTGGCCCCGATGTCCGCCGCGAGAAGGGAAGTACCCGAAGAGCAACGCCTTCTTGAGAGGGCTATAGTACGCGTTGGCCTCTCGCAATGCGTGCGGATAGATGCGCAACCGTTGTACGAACTCGCCTGCCGTAACGACCCCGTCCTGGCGGACCCATCGGTCGGCCCACAGCGTAACGCGGCCCAAAGCGCGCTCGAAGCGCTCGATCGTGGCCATGGCCACGGCATACACCATCTGCTGGTGGAATTGCGGATTGCCTTCCGAGGGGGGAAGGCCGTGCATCTCGCGAATGTCGCCATTGTCCAAGTCGAGCGGCGGATAGAGGTATCCGCTCGCCGGGTCGTAGTCGATGACCTCGACGTACTCGCCGCCCACGGCGCTCACGCTCGTTCGGTGGAGCGGTGGAACGGGATCCGGCGGGTTGGCTCCCACTATCCGGGAACGCGGCTGTTGCGCGGTCTCTCGGGCTATCTGAAGCGTCAACTCATTGATCTGAGCCGTGTCCATTCGCTGCCCAATGCTCGGGTCAAACGCGAACACGCGAAGCTTGCGCGTGAGGAGACGGTGTTCCAGGAATTCCTCAATTTCGTAGGAAGGTATCATTGCCCTCGTCCTCCCGTTGCGAAGCGGCTTCCCTTCCGGACGCGCGCTTCCGTTACACCCACCTCATGTTCCACGCTGCCGCGCGGCCCCTGCTCGTATGCCGCGCCCCACGCCGCTCCGGCCCCTTGGCCACCATTACTGATTCGGCGTGTTCTATCGGATGAGAACCCTGCCTCTGCGGAAGAGGCAGAGGCCCTCATGTCCTGCGTGCCCTTCACCTACCATAGACAAGCTGTCACAACACAAGTTCGAGGAGCCGCCCATTCGTATACCCAATGGGCGTCGGACTCAAACAGATGGATGTATCCATAGTTCAGAGTGAGATTAGGCCACTGGTGAATGAAGATGCGTTGGTTGCCATGACTTTGATCGACCAGCGCATCTTATCGCCTTGGGCACTTGTCCACAAGCGAAACGTGTCGCAATCCGGGCATTGCCCCTGGATGCCTTCCTTCGCTTCGAGCATGAGGTCTCGCGTGTACGGATAGCCTGCCTTGCCGCCGCAGCGGTACGTCTTGCTAGTGGGCGACTCCACGCATTTGGTCGTTCCTAGTCCATCTGCGCCGAGCGCTATGCTGATTCTCTTGGTGGGCATCACGTTTACTTCTCCAAACCAAACCCGGTTCAAAGAACCCCCCGCGAAGTCGCAGTATAGGGCCATTTGTATAGGATGTTGATGTGCATCCAACAAACAGCATAGATGAGTGTACGTCAAGACAAGTGCCAAGTCAAGTACCGAGTCAAGAGATCGCGTTGGCTCCAAAATCCGCACATAGGGGAATGGCACTCTTGCGGGAGCAGTAAATCGACCCTAGGTGTTCAGGAAGGACAGGCTATCCGGGGCGATGTTGCCTGCCTGTCAAGCCATTTGCTAATCTTACCGGGAGGGTCCTCGTCGCGCCATTTGCG
>CAYOCT010000101.1:0-18964 GCA_964402555.1 uncultured Nitrospiraceae bacterium
GGGGCGAACGGAACTAGAACGGGGTGGTCAGACTGATTTTAATGCGATTGCCCTGGCAGAATCACGGCGGGCATTTGGCGCAGACGGAACGGAACAGCATCGTGCTGAGATAGCGGTCGCCGCGGTCCGGTAACAACGTAACGACGAGGCCCGACTCCATGCGTTGGGCGCAACGCAATGCCCCGGCCACGGCCGCGCCGCTCGATATCCCCACGAAGATCCCTTCTTCGACCGCAAGGTTGCGCGCCGCCTCGAAGGCGTCGGCGTCTTCCATCACCATCACCTCGTCCAGACGCGCGCGGTCGTAGATGTCCGGCACGATGGCTTCCTGCATGTTCTTCAACCCCTGAATCGCGTGGCCGCGCGTAGGCTCGACGCCAATCACACGGATGCTCGGCGACCGTTCTTTCAAGTAGCGCGAGACGCCCATGAGCGTCCCCGTCGTTCCCATGCCTGCCACGAAGACATCTACTTGGCCGTTCGTTTGCTCGTAAATCTCCGGGCCGGTCGATTCGTAATGGGCCAGCGCGTTGTTCGGGTTCGCGAACTGGTTCGGCATGTAGTAGCGGTCCGGGTCCGCTTCGTAGATCGCGTGCGCCTCGCGAATCGCGCCATCGGTGCCTTCACGCGCCGCCGTAATCACGACCTCCGCGCCAAACGCCTCAAGGACGTGGCGACGCTCGGAACTCACGCACCCGGGAAGCGTCAACTTCACCGCGTATCCCTTCGACGCGCCGATCATGGCCAGGGCGATGCCGGTGTTGCCCGAGGTTGGTTCGAGGATCGTCTTTCCGGGTGTCAGATCGCCGGACTCTTCGGCCTTCTTGATCATCCAGTACGCCGCGCGGTCCTTGACCGAGCCGCCAGGATTGTTCCCCTCCAGCTTGGCGAAGACCCGCACCTTCGGATTGGGGTTCAAACGTTTGAGTTCCACCAACGGGGTATGGCCAATCGCGTCAAGTACACTCATGCACGCCCGGCTCCTGGTTGACAACTCCGTCCCTCTGTCGACGCGCGCTACTCTAGCCGACCGCCTTGCGTGCCCGCAACTCAAGCGCGCGCTTTGGAAACGGATAGGAGGCTATGCTAGGATCTCGCTCAACCCTACGAAGAACGGGAGTAACGGTATTCATGCCGAAAATCACCAAGGCTGACGTGGAATACGTCGCGGCGCTGGCGCAACTGTCGCCGGACGAAGCGACGAAGGAACGGCTGGTCCGCGAGATGAGCGAAATCCTGGCGTATATGGACAAGCTCAACGAACTCGATACGGACGCCATCGAACCGACAATGCATGCGCTCGCCATGACCAACGTCTTCCGGGACGACGTGGTAGGCGAATCGCTGACGCGGGAGGCCGCCCTGGCCAACGCGCCGCGCACGGATGGAGAGTATTTCCTGGTGCCGCGCATCCTGGACGTGGAGTAGAACATGGCTATCGCATGGTACGAACGGACCGCGCACGAAATCCGCGACGCGATCCGCAAGGGAGAAACTTCCGCCGAGGAGGTCGCGTCGCAGCACTTCGACCGCATCGCCGCCGTCGACGACAAGGTGCGCGCGTATGTGGATGTCTGGAAAGACTACGGGATGGCCCAGGCCGCGAGCGTCGACGCGCGTTTGAAACGCGGCGAGGATGTCGGACCGCTGGCCGGGGTGCCCATCGGATTGAAAGACGTGCTTTGCACGAAGCAGGGCTATACGACCTGCTGCTCGAAGATCCTCAAGGGCTATCGCAGTCCGTTCGATGCGACCGTCGTCGAACGCCTCGAGGCGGCAGGCGGCGTCTTCCTCGGCAAGATCAACATGGATGAGTTCGCCATGGGATCGTCGACCGAGAATTCATCGGTCCAGGTGACGCGGAATCCGTGGAATCTCAAGTGCGTGCCCGGCGGTTCGAGCGGCGGTTCGGCGGCAGCGGTCTCGGCTGACGAATGCGTCATCGCGCTCGGCAGCGACACGGGCGGCTCGATTCGCCAACCGGCTGCGCTGTGCGGCTGCCTCGGTATGAAACCGACGTACGGGCGCGTATCGCGGTACGGGCTGGTGGCCTTCGCATCGTCGCTCGATCAGATCGGGCCGTTCACGAAAGACGCCGAAGACCTCGCGCTGGTCTTGAATGTGCTTTGTGGACGCGATCCGAAAGACTCGACCTCGGCCGATCTCGCGGTTCCGGATTTCACGAAGGCGCTGCGAAACGATGTGTCCGACATCACCATCGGCTTGCCGAGGGAATACTACACCGACGCGCTGAACCCGGAAATGCGTGACAAGATCGAGACGGCGATCCAGGTGCTGCGCGCGCGCGGCGCGAACGTGGTTGAGGTCTCCCTCCCCCACACTGACTACGCCGTCGCCTGCTATTACATCATCTGCACCGCCGAGGCCAGCGCGAACCTGGCGCGGTTCGACGGCGTCCGCTACGGCCATCGCACGAAAGGCGCGGCTGGAGTCAAGGACATGTATTGCATGACCAAGACCGAGGGCTTCGGTCCCGAGGTCCAGCGCCGCATCATGCTCGGCACGTACGTGCTGTCGAGCGGCTACTATGACGCGTATTACCTCAAGGCCCAGAAAGTGCGGTCGCTGATCCGCCACGATTTCCTCGAAGCGTTCCAGCAATGCGACGTGATTCTCGGGCCGACATCGCCCACGGCGGCGTTCGAGATCGGAGAGAAGACCTCCGACCCGCTCGAAATGTACTTGAGCGATATCTACACGATCTCGCTGAATCTCGCCACGCTGCCCGGCGTGTCGGTGCCGTGCGGGTTGACGGCGCGCGGACTGCCCGCGGGCATGCAGTTGATCGGCAAGCCCTTCGACGAGGAAACGCTGATCCGCGTCGCGTACGCGTACGAGAAGGAAAGCGGCCTGGCCATGGGCAAGCCGCCCATTGCGTAACACATGACGAATGGCCCGTCCGAACGGATGGGCGAAGGGATAGAGGAAGCGCATGGACTACGAAGCGGTAATCGGTTTGGAAGTGCACGTCGAGCTGAGCACGAAGTCGAAAGTGTTCTGCTCGTGCAGCACCCACTTTGACGCGCCCGCCAACTCGAACGTCTGCCCGGTCTGCCTCGGCATGCCCGGCGTGCTGCCGGTCATGAATCGCGCGGTCGTCGAGGCCGCCATCGCGGTGGGTCTCGCGCTGGACTGCACGATCTCGAAGTGGTCGAAGATGGACCGCAAGAACTACTTCTATCCCGACCTCGCCAAGAACTATCAGATCAGCCAGTACGATCTGCCGCTGTGCCACGGCGGCCATCTCGAAATCGCCATCGACGGCGTCAAGAAACGCATCGGTATCACGCGCGCGCACATCGAGGAAGACACGGCGCGCAACGTGCACACGATTGGCGCGGGAACTTCGGGCGGGCCGGCGCAAAGCGGCGTGGACTTCAACCGGTGTGGCGTGCCGCTCCTCGAGATCGTTTCGGAACCGGACATCCGCAGCGCGCAGGAGGCCTACGCGTACCTCACCGCGCTCAAGCAGATCCTGCAATACCTCGGCGTGAGCGACTGCAACATGGAAGAAGGGTCGCTGCGCGCCGAAGCGAACATCAGTATCCGGCCCGTCGGTACTGAGGCCTTCGGCACTAAAACCGAAGTCAAGAACGTCGCGTCGTTCAGCGGCACGCAGAAGGCCATCGAATACGAAGTCGAGCGGCAGCGCCAGGTCCTCGAAACCGGCGGCAAGGTTGTGCAGGAAACGCGCGGCTGGGACGCGGACCGCGGAATCACGGTGTCGCAGCGTTCGAAGGAATCGGCGCACGACTACCGCTATTTCCCCGAGCCGGATCTCGTGCCGATCGCGGTCGACGAGGCGTGGGTCGCGCGGGTCCAGGAAGGCATGCCCGAACTGCCGCAGGCGCGCTTCGACCGGTTCCAGCAGCAATACAGCCTGTCGGCATATGATGCGGGCGTCCTGATCGCGACGCGCGCGATGGCGGATTATTACGAGGCGTGTGTCAAAGCGGGCGCGCCCGGCAAACAGGCCGCGAACTGGATCATGGGCGACTTGCAGGCGTTGCTCACGGAAGCCAAGTGCGCCATCGACGCATGCAAGGTATCGCCAGAGGGTCTTGCGGCGATGATCGCGTTGATTGAGAACGGCACGATCAGCGGCAAGATCGCGAAGGACCTTCTGCCCGAGATGTTCGCGACGGGCAAGGCCCCGAAGGCGCTGGTCGAAGAAAAGGGATTGGTCCAAATCAGCGACACCGGAGCGCTCGAAGCGATCGTGCGCGACGTGGTCGCGGCCAATCCGGGACCGGCCGCGGACTATCGTGGCGGCAAGAAACAGGCGTTCGGATTCCTCGTGGGCCAGGCCATGAAGGCCACCAAAGGCAAGGGCAATCCGAAGATCGTAAACGAGTTGCTGGCAAAGATCCTCGACGAAGGGTAAGCGTAGCGCGCGCATCGTTCGTCGTCGACGATTAGATCTTCGCTGCCATCAAACGTGCGAAGGCGAACCCGGCAGGTGAGCCTTCAGATATTGGCAAAGTGCTTGGAGGTAAGTGTCATTGCGAGCGAAGCGAAGCAATCCCCTCAGTCTCGGGTGTTGGATCTCGGGGGATTGCTTCGCTTCGCTCGCAATGACACTCGATCCGTTGTGAAGGAAATAGAAGAGACGCCGTCAGGGCAAATCGTTACCCTAGATTGTGACGGAGTCAGGCGCCGGGAGTGATGCGTTGGCCAAACTAGTCAGGAAGAAGAAGGCGGCCGTAGCCGTCACGGAACCAGTTGAAGGGTTCATGCGCGACACCTTGTTGATGAGCGAACTCGCCGCGCAACGCAAGGCCATCAACCTGCACGCATACGACATCCGCGGACTGACGGTGCTGGCCGACGCGTTGGTGATCTGCAGCGCTTCGAGCGAACCCCAGATGCGCGCCATCCACGATTCGGTCAAAGAAGGCATGAAAGCCGAGGGCACGCGCGCCCTGCATACCGAAGGCACCTACCATGGCGGCTGGATGGTCATGGACTACGGCCACGTCATCTTCCACGTCTTCCGCGAAGAAGCCCGCGAGTTCTACGACCTCGACGGTTTCTGGGGCGACGCGCCCGAAATTCCGCTGGAAGCGGTGTAATCCTCCTTCGCTTCTTGTGTCTTCTGTGCGTCTTGTGGCAATTGCCCTTAGGACAAACTCGCCTCTCCATCCATCGACGCGCTACAATAGCCGACATCCCGTCAAGGAAAGGACACTTGTGGCGTCGCTTGTCATCTATATCGTTTCGCTGGCCACGTCCGCGGGGATCGTCGGCGTGTACGGGCGGCAGGTGCTCGGGGAGCTTGGTTTTGTCGCCGGGTTCCGCATGGAGTTCGTGCTGGCCGGAGGCGTCGCGCTGGCCTACGTGGCCGTGCAACTCGCGTATGCCGCGGCGCTCGGCCTGCTCTACCCCACCCGCGACTCCGCGCCCCTCCTGACCGAGGCCTTGTCGAACGCCGCCGCCGTCGTCTTCGTCCCGTTCCTGCTTGGCATCCGCGTGCCATGGCCTCATCCATTGTTATTCAAAGTCGAGCCGATGCTGTATCTCGGCCTGTTCGGCGCGCCGCACGCGTTCCTGAAACTCGCGACGTTCTACGCCGTGTTGCGCGCGCGCCCTTCCAGCCGCCTGCGTTCACTCGGATGGGCCGGCGCGGCGGGAGTGGCGGGACTCGTCGCCTTCGTGTTATTGCGGTCGTGGCTCGACACTTCCGCGCAGGGAAGGCCCGAATCCCCGGAATCGCCTG
Organism: uncultured Nitrospiraceae bacterium; assembly: GCA_964402555.1. Lineage (GTDB taxonomy): Bacteria > Hydrogenedentota > Hydrogenedentia > Hydrogenedentales > SLHB01 > CAYOCT01. Next base: position 5,738 of record CAYOCT010000101.1, read on the forward strand.
AGCCGTATCGCGTCGGCGCGACGTTCGCTTATGCGCGGGCAGTTCCCGAAGGCGCGGAGGTTACGTTGCCGATCAATGCCTCGGCGGCCGCGTCGGTTAGCATGCGATGGGCGAACGTGCCGCCCAAAGAGGGATCGCCGGAGCCGCTCCAAAAGATCTATGCCAAGGTCTCGTTCGAAGGCGGCGATAGTTCGAGCGAGTCCAATTCGGTGACGCTGAACGAAGCAGGATGGGCCGAACTTCAAATCCCGGCCGACCATTTGCCCGACGATGTCAGTTCGTGCACCGTGTCCTGGAGCACCCGCAAGGAACCGGAGTGGCAGAAGTACCTGCCCGTTCAACCGGTGGTCCGGTCGAATCGCGCGGTGCTGCTCGCAGGGCCCGTGCAGCACGAACAGCGCGGTAGCGCGTCGGAACCGAACTTCGTCGTGGTGATGGTCGAAGGTCTGGGCGCGGCGCACATGTCCGCGCTCGGCTACAAACGCGACACGACGCCCGCCATGGCCCGGTTCGCGCGGAGCGCGCTGCTATTCACGCACGCCTACACCCCCACTCCAGAGCTCACGGGCGCGTGCATGACAGTGCTGACAGGAATCGGCCCGTTGCGGCATGGCTATCTCGGCCGCCACCAGGGGCCGTTGCCCGAGGGGTACGACACGCTCGCCGAGGTCTTGCAGAAGAAGCACTACGCGACGCAAGCCTTCACGGAGAGCGAGGGTCTCGACGGCGACCTTGTGTTCGGCCACGATTTCGATCGCGGCTTCGAGTCGTTCGATACCGCCTACGACAGCGCCCAAGGTTCCGCGGCGACGCTTAAGAAGGCTTCAGCCTGGATTGACGCGCACACCGCATCGAAGTTTTTCGTGTTCATCCGCCTGCGCGAATTGCGCGACCTGCATTGGGTGGAACGGTACGCGCCAGGATTTGTGTCGGGAACGCCCGCGCCCGTCGACGTCTACGACAGCGCGATTCTCTACCTTGACCGCCTCCTTGGCGAGTTCCAGAAACACGTGCGCGGCGTGGAGAACGGCAAGAGCACCTGTTTCGTGCTCGCCTCTTCGCACGGGCTCGATTTCTCCGCCGGCGATCCGAGCCAGCCCACGGCCAAACTCACGGACGACGCGCTGCATGTCCCGCTGATGATCTACCTGCCCGCGTTGAAGAAGGTCGAGCGTACGCACGTAGTCGGATTGGATGACGTGATGCCGACGCTGCTCGCGCTGGCTCAGACGGGACTCGACTACGTCATCGACGGGCGCGACGCAATCCAAGACTCGCGCGACCGCCTGGCGATCGGCATGTACGGCGACCCGCTCGTGCTGACCTATCGCGTCGATCGCTGGCGGCTGACCTGGCAGTCCGGCCTCTCGCCCTTCACGCGCGAGCGCACAAGCCCCGAAAGTGTCATCGAATTGTGCGACGCGGTCCAGGCATCGAAACAAGGGTTCCGCCGCAATGACATGGCCAAGCATCCCGATCTGGTGACACGCTACCGCCTGCGGCTCGAATCCTATCTCAACGAGTCCCGCCCGGGTATAGGCGGGAAGGCTCCTTCTGCAGGCGAATAGGCTCTCTGTCGATGAATCTTCGCGAATACGAGATCATGTACCACGTGGAGGATCGCCACTGGTGGTACATCGCGCTTCGCGGCGTGATCGAACATTACTGGCGCAAGCGTATGAGCGTATCCGCCCCCAAGGTGCTCGACATCGGATGCGGCACCGGCGCGAGTCTGGAATGGCTGCCACGAGGTCCGCGCGCTGGGGACTGCGTGGGCGTCGATTTCTCGAAGGAGGCCGTGCGGTTCTGTCGCACTCGCGGTCTCGACCGCACGGCGTGCGCCTCGGCGCTGTCGCTCCCCTTTCCGCCTTCGACGTTCGACGCCGCGCTGTTCTGCGATGTGCTCTGCCACCGCTCGATCCCTGACCCCGTGGAGGCGTTGCGGGAAATTCACGCGGTGCTCAAACCTGGCGGACTCCTCTTCATGAATCTCCCCGCCTATCAGTGGCTCTATTCTTCGCACGATGTCGCCGTCCATACCGCGCGCAGGTTCACGCGCGGCCAGACCATCGCGCTGCTGCGTGCCGCGGGCTTCGAACTGCTCGACACAACCTACTGGAACACCGTGTTGTTCCCCCCCATTCTGCTCACGCGCATGTGGCGCAAGTACTTTCCGCCGCCCGAATCGGATCTGGCCGGTTTTCACGACGGCGCGGCGAACCGACTTCTGTCACGGTTTCTGGGCATCGAACGGGCGCTGCTTCGTCTTGCCCCGATGCCGTTCGGGCTGAGTGTCTTTGCCGTGGGACGCAAGGCATAGAGCCAAGACATCACCATCGCAACGTGCGAAAGTCCCCGCCCCTACATACTGTGGCTATCGGCCACGACCCCAGCGAATGACTTCGATACGTACAGGGACGATCCCCTCGGCTATCATGTCGATCTCGCGGGCGGCAGACATGGATAAGTCGATAATACGATTACCCTTAAATGGCCCACGGTCGTTGATGCGGACCTTGACCTCGCGGCCATTGCGCAGGTTCTTAACAAGGACAATCGTACCGAAAGGTAATGTACGATGCGCCGCCGTTAGTGCGTACTGATTGAAGGCCTCACCCGACGCGGTCCGTCGGCCTTGGTACTCGTCCCCGTACCAACTCGCGATCCCCTTTTCGACCTGGTGCCGCTTATGGCCACATCCGCCCAGGCACAAAAGCACAAAGAGCATGGCCATAGCCATGCTCCACGACTTGCGTCTCGCTATCATTAAGATCTCCTAGGGGAGATACTTGCTGATACGCTCCGCTACTTTGGCTACTACGTCGGGATTCCGATACTCGCCCCGGTCGATGCGTTCCTTCGCTGCCGCTACGCGCTCCGCGCGTACATCCGGTACCGTGTTGAGTGCCTTGATCGCCGTCGCAATCTTCGCGGCCGCTTGAGCTTCGCTGCTGATTACGACATTGTCCGAATTGGGGGCACTGGTCTTTCCAGCAGATTTCGCCTCGCCGTCGCGAACCTTGGCCGGTCTTTCAGGCTTGGGCTCGGGAACCCCTCCAAGTCCTTGTATACCAACCATATCCGTTCTCCTTGAACGAACCGCTCGTTCGCTTTGCTTCCAACTTTCTAACCAGTGTATCGGCAGAACCCGTAGTAAACTTTAGCGTTACGCCTTTGTGCCTTGCGGACCTCCCGGCGAGGAGGTCATATCATATATTTCGGCCTGGTGCAAGGCTTTCCTGAGGCCGGAATTGGAATAAGGAGAAAGCTCAAGGGGCGCTCGCGTGGCGAACGCGGAGCTGGCCGCAGGCCGCGTCGATGTCTTGGCCGCGCTCCTGACGCAAGGTCGCCTGGACACCTCGCGCAAGAAGGGCGTCGCGGAATTCCTCGCAGCGTTCTTTCGGCGATGGCGCGAACGCGATGCCTTCCACGGGGTTATAGGGAATCAGGTTGACCATCGCCTGGATTCCGGCGATCAGGTCCGCCAATTGCGCGGCGTCCTTTGGGGAATCGTTTATCCCGTCGAGCAAGGTCCATTCGAAACTGATCTGCCGTCCGGAAACGCTCGCGTACTTCCTGATTTCCTTCATCAGCTTGGCCAGCGGATAGGTCCGGTTCAAGGGGACCAACTCGGAGCGCAACGCGTCATTGGCGGCGTGCAGCGAGATGGCCAGGCGCACCTGCCAGCCTTCGCGGGCGAAACGCCGTATGCCCGGAATGTCCCCCACGGTCGAGACGGTGATCTTTCGCGCCCCGATATGCAGCCCCTCTTTCATCATGAGCAGGCGGATGCTCTTGATTACGGCCTCGTAGTTTCGGAACGGCTCGCCCATGCCCATGTAGACGATATTGGGGGTGCGCTCGCCGAGCGGTTCAAGCGCGATAAGATGAAGAACTTGTTCGACGATCTCGCCAGGGCTTAGGTCCCTGCAAAACCCGGACTGTCCCGTGGCGCAGAACCGGCACGCCAACGGACAGCCGGCCTGCGACGACACGCACAGCGTGACACGGTCTCGATCGACCAGGTACACCGATTCGACGGTCTCGCCATCGAGCAGTTCAAACAGCATCTTCTTCGTGCCGGTCTGACGCGAGGTGTCGGCGCGCAGAAGTTTGAGTTGGGCGGGGACGGCTTTCTCTTCAAGCCGGCTTCGCAGGTCTTTCGATAGATCCGTCATCGCCTCGAAATCGAAGACTTGTTTGCGGTGCAACCATTGGACGATCTGGCGGCCTTGGAACGGTTTCAGCGCGAGCGCCTCGGCAACTTCCTCGGCGAAGAGATCGGTCAACATGACCCGTGGTGCGGACGATTCCAACATCAGGACTCCAACGAACCTTGCAAGGCCACCATGTAATCCTTCGCGACCTTGAGGTCCTCGAAGGCCTCACTGGCCTCGCACAGCGGCGTGGATGCGCCCTGGATGGCGTCGACAAAGTTGATCGCCTGCTGGCGCATGGCATGCACCCAAGGGAGCGTCGGCTCGATGCATTCGGGCGTCGCGCCGTCTCCGGGATCGCGGTACACGGTGACGTGGCCGGGGCGGTTGCTGGCCAGCGGCGCGGGCAGCGTCACGCGCACGTAGCCGCGCTCGAACGCCACAAGGGCCTCCTCCTGCCAATCGATAGTCGTGCAATACGGCGACATCTCGACCGTGCCCGCGACGCCGCTGTCGCTATGAACGACGAACAGGACTTTGGACGGATCCGCGTAGGAGACCTTGTAGTTCTCGCCGAGAAGATGGCGCATGAGATTGACTTGGTGAATGTAGTAATTCACGAAGGCGTCATACTCCTTGCGTGTCTCGGGACCCATGTCGGCCGGCTGCGGGTCGTACTGAAGCGGCGGCATCGTGTCCTCGGACGAAAGCAGGTCGAGGAAACCATTCGCGACCCAGTCGCCTGCCGGCATGAGAATCCGCACGTATTTCATTGCGCCCAGTTCCCCGGTCGCCTTCAGACGTTCGATCTCGCGTTTCGCATACATCGTCGCCGGATCGCTGCGCTTGTGATAGCCGACGAAATGCCGCGCCTTGCCGGCCTTGAGCGCGGCCAGAATAGCTTCGCCCGCTTCGAGCGAACAGGTCAGCGGCTTTTCGGTGAGCACGGGCACGCCTTTGCCGAACAGGTCGGGAAGCAGCACGCCGTGGCGGCTGTACGGTTGGGAGGCGACGATGCCGTCGAGTTCCTCGGCTTCGAGCATGGCCATGTGATTGGGATACACGTTGGGCACCCCGTACTTCGCGGCCACCTTCGCCGCGAGTTCGTGGCGAATCTCGGCGATGGCCACCACCTGGCACTGAGCCAAGGCCGCGTAATTGCGCAGGTGCGCGCACTGCCCCATCCCCCCCACGCCCACAAACCCTATGCGAACCTTGCCCATCTGAAATCTCCTCCAAGAGACGGCCGCGGCACACCCGCCGCCGGACGCCGACTGTACATGCACGAGCGTAAAGTGTAAAGTATATGGCTCAGTGTGTAAAGCTGGCGGGCGGGCGTGGATAAGACTACCCAAATCGTGGCCATAGATGGCCCAGCAGGCGCAGGGAAGAGCTCCGTGGCACGGCGTGTCGCGGTGGCGTTGGGTTATGCCTTCCTGGACACGGGCGCAATGTATCGTGCGGCGACGTGGCGCGCGATGACGCACGGCGCCGACCTTGACGATCCGGAAGCGACGGCCGCCTCGACGCGGGCCATGTGCCTGGAAATGCCCGATCACGACGGCGTCACGCGCGTGATCGCCGACGGACAGGACATCACGGAGGCGATCCGAACCCCCGAGGTAACGAACCTCATTTACAAGCTCGACCAGAACCCGCAGGTCCGCGAAGTCCTCGTCGCCCTGCAGCAGGAGTTCGGCAGGCGGCGTCCGACGGTCGCGGAAGGCCGCGACATGGGAACGGTCGTGTTCCCGGACGCAAAGTGCAAAGTCTTCCTCGATGCGTCGCTCGACGAACGCACGCGGAGGCGCGCGGCCGAACTCGAAGCTAGAGGTATCGCAGTGGACCGCGGCGCGTTGCGCGAAGAAATCCGCGTTCGCGACGAAATGGCGCGGAGACGCGCCGTGGCGCCGCTTCGACGCGCGGAGGATGCCGTCCTAGTCGACACGACCGGCATGAGCATGGACGAGGTCGTGGCGCGAATCGTGGCGCTCGCGAAGGCCGCGCCATGAACACGCAGGCCGCCAAACTGCGCTGGCATGTTGCCGAGGAAGACCGAGCCAAGACCTCGGCCCTGGCGAAAGGTCTGGACGTCCCTCGCATCGTGGCCCATCTGCTTGCGCTTCGCGGAATCGATTCCGTCGAGGCCGGCAACGCCTTTCTGAATCCCTCGCTCGATGCCCTCACCGATCCGTTCTCGTTGACGGACATGCAAGCCGCCGTGGACCGCATCGCGCTGGCACGTGAACGCAACGAACGGGTGCTGGTGTTCGGCGACTACGACGTAGACGGTATCGCCGGCACGGCGATCTTGGTCAACGCGCTGCGGCGGTACGGCGTCGCGTCGTGTTCGCACGGGATGCCCAGCCGGCTTGTGGAAGGGTACGGTATCGCGCCGGAGCACGTGGAGGCGGCGCACGCGGACGGCGTAACGCTGATCGTCACCGTGGACAACGGAATCAACGCGCGCGACGCGGCGGATACCGCGCACCGGCTCGGCGTGGACCTTGTCATCACGGACCATCACTTGATCGAAGGGGAACTCCCGCATGCCGCGGCCGTAGTAGATCCCAAGCGCGAGAAGGAGCCGTGTTTCGCGCGTTACCTTTCGGGCACGGGCGTCGCGTTGCATCTGGCGCGCGCGCTGACCGGCGAGGTCGAGGACCTCGATCTGGTCGCATTGGGCGCCGTGGCGGACATCGTGCCATTGCGCGACGAGAACCGTATTCTCGTGGCGCTTGGCCTGCGCGACCTGGCCAAGCGGCGCCGTACCGGAATTGCCGAACTCGCGCGCGCGGCTTCGACCGACTTGAACGAGATCACGGCGGAGCGTGTCGCGTTTCAACTGGCCCCGCGCCTCAACGCCGCGGGGCGCCTGGGCGATGGTCTTGTGCCGCTGCGGCTTCTCCTCAGTGACGTTCCATCGGAAGCCGCGCGAATGGCCGTCGAACTGAACAAGGCGAACGAGGAACGGCGCGTTATCGAGCGCCAGATCCTCGAGGACGCGGCCGAAGAAATCGAACACACCTTCCACGACGACCGGCGCAGCATCGTCCTCGCGCGGCACGGCTGGCATCCGGGAGTTATCGGCATCGTAGCGTCGCGGCTTCAAAGCACGTACCACCGGCCCGTGGTGTTGATCGCGCTGGACGACGAGGGCATCGGACGCGGCTCGGCGCGCAGCACGGATGATTTCGACATGGTGGCCGCGCTCAGCGTGTGCAAAGACACGATGGTGCGTTTTGGCGGGCACAGTGCCGCCGCGGGCCTGACGGTGCTCGAAGCGAACCTGGACGCGTTTCGTCGCACGTTCGAGGAGGAAGCCGAGCGACGATTGCCGCCGGGCGAACCGATCCGGACGCTGGCTATCGACGCGCTCGTCTCGCTGAGCGAGATCGACGGCCAGATGGTCAGGGCGCTGGACCGCCTCGAACCATACGGCTGCATGAATCCGCATCCGGTGTTTTGCAGTTGCGGCGTCACGCCTCTGCCGCATTCGTTCCGCGAGTTGCGCGGCGGCCACGCGAAGCTCGTGTTGCAGCAGGGCCCGCGCCAGTTCGATGCGGTCGGGTTCAACATGGCGGGCTTGATCCAGCAGACGGTGGGCAGCCGGCCCGTGGACATAGCATTCACGCCGAAACTAAACACGTGGCGGGGCGAAACCACAATCCAGCTTGTGCTCAAAGATATCCACAACGCGGAGGCGGAATGACACCGCGCCCGCCCAGGAATCGACTATGAAACGTTTTTCGGCCAAGGGCATCTTCTTCGATCTATACGGCACCTTGCTCACCTTCAACGATATGCAAGGCGCATGGGAACAATGGCGCGCGGCGTTCTATGAAGTGCTGCACAGGTATGCGCCCGAAGCCCCTGAGCTCCCCATCGGCGAGTTGTACTCCGCCATCTTCGATCGGCCGGACCCGCCCAAGGGCAAGGGTTTGACGCTATTCGAGCGCCATATCAAAGCGCACTGTCTCAATCAGAAGATCCAGTTGAGCGACGTCAACATCCACGACATCGGCGAGACGTGTTTGCACGCGTGGCACGAGCAGGTCAAACTGGACCCTGAGACGCTTCCCGTCCTCACGCAGTTGAAGCAGCGCGCGACGCTTGTGCTGATCTCGAATTTCGATCATCCCCCCCACGTCCACGCGTTGCTCTCCGAGTTGTTGCTGGCCAAGCTGTTTCATTCGGTCATTATTTCCGGCGAGGTCAACATGAAGAAGCCGGATCCGTCGATATTCAAATTGGGTTTGCAGAATACGGACTTGCTGGCCGAGGAGGTCGCCCATGTCGGCGATTCCGACGACGATGTCGAAGGAGCGCTGGCGGCGGGATGCACGGCTATCCGTCTGGACCGCACCGGCGAGTTCGCCGACGCGCCACTGCCTTCGGAACGGGTCATCGTGATCTCGAAGCTCTCGGACTTGCTTGAGGTGATCGCTGCTTAACGCGCCCATGAATGCGTGTGTCCAGATTACTTCGCTCTCCAAACGCTACGGTTCGGTAGCGGCCGTTCAGGATTTGTCTATCGAAATCCAATCCGGAGAAGTCCTCGGCCTGCTCGGCCCCAACGGCGCGGGAAAGAGCACGACGCTCTACATGCTGGCCGGCCTCGTTCGCCCCACGTCGGGGCATATCGCGATCTTCGGAAAAGAACTTCATCGTCATTATCTGGACATCGCGCCGTCGGTCGGGGTCATGGTCGAGCGCCCCGCCCTTCACGACTACCTCTCGGTGCGGGACAACTTACTGCTTTCTGCGCGGCTGGCGGGACGCCAGGTAACCGTGGAACGCACGCTGGAAATGGTGGGTCTGCGCACGGTGGCCAGCCGCCGCGTGCGCACGTTGTCGACAGGCATGCGCCAGAGGCTCGGGCTCGCGCAAGCGCTGTTGCTCGAACCGGCGCTGCTGATTCTCGACGAGCCCGCCAACGGCCTCGATCCCGAAGCCGCGCAGGAAGTGCTCGCGCTGTTGCGCCAACTCGCCGACGAGGCCAACGTCACGATCCTGATATCGAGCCACATGTTGAACGACGTCGAGCAATTATGCGACCGGATCGCGATTCTTCACGAGGGGCGGCTGGCCGCGTGCGATCGAACGGACAATCTGCTTTCGTACGATCAGACGCAGGTCCAGGTGCTGCTGGACGCGCCCGAAGCGGCCGCGAAGCGGCTTCTTGAACAACCGTGGATCGAATCGCTTACGGTAGGACCGGGCCGCATCGACGTGGTGCTGCGCGAGCCGAATCCGCATCAGCTTATCGCGTTCTTGGTCACCGCCGGCTACCGGCTCGCCGGGGTTACGCCGAAGCGGCGCACCTTGCACGATTACTTCATGGAAACCATCAAGCCATGATCGCCCGTATCGTGAATGCGTATCGCGTCGAGTTGGCCAAGGCCCTGCGCCGCAGATTCACGTATCTCGGACCCGCGTTGATGGCCGCCGGGGTCGCGTGCGGTCCCGCGATGCACCCCTTGGCCCGCGATGGCGTCAGCGACTACGCCTTCGTCGCCTACACGACGCCGATGGTCCTTAACCTGCTTGGGCTTGTCGTGTTGTTGATGTACAGCGCGGGTCTCGTGGCCTCGGAACTCGGGAATGGCAGCATCTGCTTCACGCTGCTCAGGCCCGTCCGTCGTCACGAGTACCTGTTCGCGAAACTGCTTCTCGCCATGACCTATTCTGTCGCGCTAGCCGTAGTCGTGGCGGCGGCAAGCTGGACGCTCGCGTATGCGTTCGGCGATCTGAACGGAGTCGTCTGGGGCGGCAACGTCGCGTACACCCATGTCGAGATGCTCAAGGCCTATCTCCTTGGCGCGGCGCTGGCCCAACTGCCCATGTGGACCGCCGCCGCGTTCGCGATCATGATCTCGACGTTCACGGCGTCGGCGGGGGCGGCGGTCGCCGCCACAGTGGGCCTCTGGGTCTTGATGGACCTCGCGAAACACCCGCTGCACATCGCCTCGGCCGTGTTCACGACGTATCTCGAAGCCCCGTGGCGCGTCTTCATCAATCAGTGCGACGGCATCGGCGAAGCGTGGTTCCCCAGCGCCGGGTATTTGATCGCCACTTCCCTGGTTAGTCTCGCCGTCTTCACCGGAGTTGCGATCTTCGCGCTCGCGCGCCGGGACCTCCACACATGATCGCCGTGCTGCCGTTGCTCTTCAGGGCCGCGCTGGTCTTCGTGCCGCAGGACGTTCCGGACGTCGCCATCGGTCCACCCAATCCGTATTCGGGCGCGCCCAACGTTAACTTCCGCCAAGCCGACCTCGATGCCGACGGAAAACAGGACCTGATCTTATCGCGAGCGGTGTATTTGCAGAACGAAGGCGCGTTCCCGGCTCAGGGCCGCGTGCCGTTGCCGCACGCGAGCGAACGCCCTTACGCCGACGTGGCGGGCGCGGCTATCTATCTGCGCTTCGCCGATCGCCTCATCGTGCTTCGCTGGAAGGATGGCGCGCTGGCCGAGGAACTCGATCAGCCGTTTTCATGGCCCACGGCGGCGGCCAGCGAGACCTCGCTTTGGGATACCGGCCGCGAAACGGGAGTTCACTTCGACCGTTTCATTTACGACCTCGACAACAATGGCGTTTCCGAGATCGTGGCCCTGGGGCCGGACGGGATACACGTGTATACCCGCAAAGAAGGCACGTATGCGCAGACGGCCCTGCTCGACCTCCTGCCTCCCCTTGCCCTTGCCCGCGTCCCCGCGCAGGACCTTTGGCCGCCGGACGCGCGGCACGTCCTGTTCCCCGCGCGCCAGATGGCCTGCCGTTGCGTCATCGAAAACGGCCGCATCCTCGTCCTGAGTCGCGAGGACACTCGCGGCCAACGGGTGTGCTACCGGGAAACGCGCTGCACGCTCGAAGCTGAGCGCGGTTTCCAAGCCATACCCGAATCGCTCGTCCGGACCGCAACCGAGCCAATGCCGGCGGGCTTCGTTCCGTGCCGGTTAAACGACGATGACACGGTCGACTATGCGGGGGGCGACTGGGAACTCTCGAACGCCACCGCGCTGCCCACGCCCATCTTCGAAACGCGGGCTACGCTCGACGGCGGCAAGACCGTCCAGGCATTCAGGTCACAATCGTTCCGGCCGCAGTGCTCCTTTGCGGACATGAATCACGATGGACGACTCGACTTGATTACCGAGACAACAGGCTTGTCCGAAGGCGGCATCCGCGAGACCATTACCCGATTCCTAACCGTCCGTGAAGTGCATCATGCAGTACAGGTCCGCTTTCAGAACGAAGCGGCCGTCTTATCGAAAGATCCCGATATGGCCACGCAATTCACGATCGAACTCGATGCGCCCCCGGCCAATTCGTCGCCGTTCTTCCAGCGCTATAGCACCGGCGAACTCGTCGACGTGTCCGGCGATTTCAATGGGGACGGCAATTTGGATTTGCTCGTGCAGGACCGCGCCGACCGTCTCGCCGTGATGCTGAACCACGGCGCGGCATTCAGTCCGCGTCCCGACGCCGTCATCGCCGTCGAGCCGGAGGATCGTTTTGGCGTGGCCGATATCGACGGTGACGGACGAAGCGACATAGCCAACTTCCAAGCGCCGGGCGCGGCCGGCAAAGCCAAGGCCTTCTTCGCTCGGGAGGGTACGCCATGACGGCCTTCTTCGCTGCATCCGCGTTCGCCTTCGCTGCTCTGTTTGACGTGCAGACGGTCGCGCTGCCAACTCCCGAAGCGCGCGTCTTTCTCGCCCAGGCCGATGGCGATACCTCGGCGGATGTGTTTGTGCTGGAAGGGCGGACACTCACCGCGTATCCCAGCGCGACGCCGGGCGGCACGCTTGCGCTCCGCCTCCCCGACGATGCCTCCGTATTCGACGTTGCCGATACGGACGGCGATCTCCGCAGTGAAGTTGTAGCCGTCTGCGGCGATCGAATCGTCCGATACCTGCTCGCGCTCGAACCCTCCGAACCGCAAGTTCTGTTTGCAGTCCACTCGCAGCTCTCGGCGCCCGTGCCTGAGCCATCGCCATTCGTGCTAGTGCTTCCCTATGACGGCAAACCGGCCATCGCCTTGCCCTGCGAACGCGCCTTCGAGTTGCACTCGCCCGACGGAACGCTGCTCGCGAGCTACCCAATCGGCGAGGGCGCACCCCAGCGCGTATCCTACGGCAGTCCGTTTATGGTGGCTTCCACGTTTCCGCCTCACGTGGGCACGCGCGGCGCGATCGAACTGTCGGTCAGCCGGACAATCGCGTTCATCCCAGAACTGCCCGAAGAAGTCATCCCTATCAGCGACGAGCATATGGCACGGCGTCAGGGCACGTGGACTCAGACGCGCGACGCCGGTTCGCAGAAGGAGAATAGCTGGCCGTGGTTCCCGTTGGAGCTCACGGGACCGTCCCGCTATCGCGCCCTCTACGCCTTCACGCCGCCTAGTTACCGCAACACCTCGATCCGTATTCGCCGATTCGCGTCAGCCGAGGCGGCTGCGCCCGAAAAGAACGTGGCCACGGGACCGGAACGACACTACCCGGGCAACCTGATTGTGTTGGACGATGAAATTCCCGATTTCAACCACGATGGCTGGGCGGATCTGCTGTTATGGCGCGCGCCGGAACCCGGCCTCTCGATCGATGCGCTTACGCGCGCCGCGACTGGCGGCGTCTGGAACCTGCGCCTCACCGCGCACCTGTTCGATCCGAAGGAGCACCTCTTCGCCTCCGAGCCGTCGTCCCGGATCGCATGCGCAATACCGCTGCCGTGGTTCTTGACGCCGGATTTGGCGGGACCGATGAAGCATACGGTCCTGCGCGACTTCGACGGCGATGGGCGGACGGACCTCGCGGGATGCGTCACTGCCAGCCGCTACTGCGTATGGCTCTATGGCGAACAGGGCTTCTCCGCCGAACCGGCCTTTGACCATACCTTCGCCGAACCTATCGACGGGGTGGATTTCCGCGCGGACCTCGACGGCAAGGGCTGTACAAGCCTCGGGTTGCGCTCCGCAACGCACCTCTACGTGCTGCATGCAGGCGGGAACGCGCGCTAGAGCACATTAAATAAAACTGTAGCCTTTTCGTTTCCGATGTGGTATAAAG
>CAYOCT010000102.1:0-18781 GCA_964402555.1 uncultured Nitrospiraceae bacterium
CCCCCCCCCCCCCCCCCCCCCCCCCCCCCCCCCCCCCCCCCCCCCCCGCCCGCCGAGGGCGAGGGCGAAGGGGAAGGGGAAGGGGAATGCAGTGCCGTCTCACCGTATTCCGCAGATGACCCCTGCTACCAAAAAGTCATCGAAGAAGACTCCTACTGTTGTAATGGCGAATGGGACTCATTCTGCGAGGAGGACTATGCGGCCTGCCAGGCCTCTGGCGAAGGTGAAGGTGAAGGTGAAGGCGAAGGCGAAGGTGAAGGTGAGGGAGAAGGGGAACTTGTGACGGTGCCGAGTGTGACGGGCATGACACCGGCCGCCGCATCGGAGGCGCTTGCCAACGCCGGTCTTACGACCGGTTTGGTTACGGAACAGCGCCACGAAACGGTTGCCGCCGGACTCGTCGCGCTACAAGATCCTGCCGCCGGAACCCAAGTGCCCGTAGGCACACCCGTCGCTTTGGCTATCAGCCTGGGGCCGCCCGCGAACGCCGGTGAGTTGTGCGCGGCGGTGGACAACTGCGACCTCACGTGGGATAGCTCGGGCGGCGCGGTCTGGACCAGCCAACTGGATGCGTCGCGCCAAGGCGGCTCGATCGCGCAGTCCGGTGTCGTGCCAACGAGAACCTTTACGACGCTCTCGACGACGGTTACCGGACCCGGGGTGCTCGTGTTCGACTGGAAGGTCAACACGGGGCCTAGCCCGGCAACCTATGACCGTCTGGACCTCTATAACGGCACGTTCCTATTGGCCACGGTCTCGGGTGTCACGGATTGGCGCGAGAAGACGTGCTACGTGGGTCCGGGCGCGCAGGAGTTGCGCTGGACCTTCAGTTGGAGCGTGGGAGGCGGTCTGAATCGCGGCTGGGTGGACCATGTCCGTTGGATGCCGGGCGCCGAGGTCCCGCTATGCGAGGCCGTGGACAACTGCGATCTGGCCTGGACCTCGACTACGACAGGGACCGCCGATACCGTTTGGTTCGGGCAAACCGGCGTATTTGCGGCAGGCGGTTCCGCCGCCGAGACGGGATCGATTGCCCGCCTCAAGACGACGACGCTCTCGACGACGGTCACGGGACCGGGTCGGCTCACGTTCGACTGGAAGGTAGCCACGAGCCCTCAGATCTACAACGGCTCGTATGGTTTCCTGTCGCTCTACACGGGCAGCGTGCTGCTCGATCGGATCGTCGGTGAAACCGCCTGGGCGGTGAAGTCCGTCTTCATTGGGCCGGGCGCAAAGCAGTTGGACTGGAAGTTCGGCTGGGGATACGAGGGGTATACGAACCGCGCGTGGCTGGACCATGTGACTTGGGCGCCTTCGTTGGAGGTCGAGTTCTGCGAGGCGATCGATAACTGCGATCTCGAATGGAACCGGGGCACGTCGGCCGCGAAATGGTATGGACAATCCGACGCGTATCAGGTTGGCGGTTCCGCCGTCCGTAGCGCGGCGGTGAACCATAGCGCCAGTAGTTCGTTCAGTACGACGGTGACAGGTCCGGGAACGCTTTCCTTCCTCTGGAAGGTCTCGTCCGAGCCGCAATGGGATACGCTTGATTTCTTCCTCGGCTCCCAGCGTCTGGACTCGATTTCCGGGGAGACAGGATGGCAGGAGAAATCCTTCACAATTGGCCGCGGCGAAGTGAAACTCATGTGGGTCTATCGGAAGAGTTCCGACACGTTGGCCGGCCAGGACTGCGGCTGGGTCGATCAGGTGCGCTGGGAGCCACAGACCGTTGCCCAGGAACCGTATCCGTATTCCGATGCCGCGTGGCCGTTAACAGCGGCGTATCAGCGCGCGAAGGGCATGAACGGCATGCAGGACGTGGCGCTTTCTCCCGATGGGGCGCATGCGTATGTGGCCGCACTCGAAGACGACATGGTGGGCTGGTTCAGCCGCGACGCCGCAACAGGCGTGCTCACCTTCGAAGGGGCCATTGCGCTCGGAGACGCGGCCGGCAGCAAAGCAGGACCACAGTTGACACTCCTGGAAGCGCCAACCGATGTCTGCATTGCGTCGAACGGCGCGCATGTGTACGTGGCGGCGTCGAAGGGGGAGGCCATCCATGCCTTTGCCCGCGATGTGTCCACCGGCGCGCTGACGCCGATCCAGTCTGTCAAGAATGGGGAAGACGGCATAGCGGGGTTGGAGTGGCCCACCCGTCTCGTATTGTCTCCCGACGACAAATATCTCTATGTCGATAACGGAAGCTACAGTAGCGGACGCGTGCAGGTCTTCGCTCGCAACACCGCCACCGGCCTCCTTACGTTCGTGCAGCAGTACGAGAACCCATCCTACCTGCTCACCTTCTACGATATGGAGATCTCGCAGGACGGGAAACACCTCTACATCGCCGGACAGGGATACACGCCGGGTCCGGGAGTCGTCCAACTCAATCGCAACGCGGATACCGGCATGATCGAGTTCGGCTCCTTCACCGCGCCTCAAACCGCGTGGAAACTAGCCGGGCCTCACGATCTCAGCATCAGCCCCAACGGCGCCTATGTGTATCTCATGGGCGACTGGTACGATGCCATCGGTGTCTTCTCGCGTAGCGCGGAAACGGGCGAGCTGGCCTACGCCAGCACGTTCCAGTACAACACGGGGCTGCCTACCGGCGAAACCTATCCGGGATTCAGCGGCCTGAAGGCCATGGAAATCGCGCCCGATGGCCAAAGGTTGTATGTCGCGGCCACGGAACAAGCCAATGGGGTGTCGGGGGGGAATCCCAACGCCAGCAAGGAACCTTCCGCGCTGTTGGTATTCGATATCGACGCCGCGAGCGGCGCGCTGACGTGGGAGACCTCATTCCTGGATGGCGTCGACGGCATAGGCGGATTGCGGTCGCCGACTTCGATCGCAATCTCCTCGGATGGAGGTTCCTTGTATGTAGGCTCGAATCTGGATAACGCCCTTGTGCACTTCGAGGCTGCAGCGAAGGCGGGCGAGATAACGCTCATGGACCAGTTGCGCGCGGGCGTCGGCGGCGCGTTAGGCCTGTCGGGTAGAATCACGATGGCCCTCGCGCCCGACGGCCGGCAGCTCTACGCCGCGGCCAGCGACGATAGCGCGCTGGTGATCTTCGAACGGGACTCGACCGACGGATCGCTTTCGTGGCGCCAGACGTTCTACGACGACGATGGCGTGGATGCGCTGAATCAACCGCATCACGTTGCCGTGTCTCCCGACGGCAGCCATATCTACGTCGCATCGTTGAACGAGGGGGTCTCTGTATTCGAACGCGACCTTCGGACCGGGTGCATCCGCTTCGTCCAGGCCTATCTAGTCGTGGGCCAGGACGGCATAAGGAAGGCCCAGCCGCTCTTCCTTGCTCCGGCCCCGGATGGAAACACCGTGTACTTGACGGTATCTATCAATAATGGTTCGAGCGCGGACCACGAGTTGTACGTACTCGCCCGAGACCCGGCAACGGGACGCCTGTCGCTTGTCGAGCGTTGGGATTACTACGGCGATGCACGGCTGGTAGGCGCGGACCAAATCGCGGTCAGCAGCGATTCCAAGTACATCTATGTCGCGTGCTCTTCGCTTACGTATGTGAACGACCAGCCCCTTGGGAGCATTGTGCTCATGGAGCGCAAGGACGATGGGAACGGCCTGGCTTACAAGACGCGATACGATCAAGCGTTTGGCGAGCTGAGCGTGCCGTGCATCGCGCCCGACGGAGAGCAACTCCTCATCGGCTCGGACAAAGAACACGGCCTGGTCGTGTACGACCGCGACCCCGACACGGGATTACTCGAGTGGCGCATGGCGTACACGGGTTCAAGCCTGGGATTCGGCGACAGCGATGACATGCGGATTACTTCGGACGGTTCGAAGGTGGTCTACACGATGGCCGACAACATGCCTTCGCGCGGGTTCCTCGGTGTGATGAAGCGGTATCCCAACTCGGGAGACATGGAATTCGTGACGCGCATGTTCCCTGATCTGCCCGGGCCGCCGACGCCTTCCTATCCGACGGCATTGCTCTTCTCGCCGTGGGGCGAGCAATTGTATGCGGCCGCGTCGAACGAACCGTACGGCAGTTCCCGGCATCCCATGGCGGCTATCTACGGACCCGCGGCCGTGGGAGGCGCGCCCACGATGCGTGTCATGGCGTCGACTGTGGTGTATCCGTGCGGCCTGAGCACCGAGGTCGAGCCTTGGTATATCGGCGAAGGCGAGGGTGAAGGCGAAGGCGAGGGCGAGACCACGTGCGATTGTGTGGACGTGCACGGGATGACGTATCCGGATGCGGAAGCGGCTATTGTCGCGGCGGGGCACTGGGTGTCGGCCTCTCTCGGCAGCGGCCCCGTGGTGCTGGATCAGTATCCATCGTGCGACGGAGCGACGGAACCGGGACTCTGTGGCCAGTTCTACACGCTGTACTTCGGTGACGATCATCCCGATCTTTCGGTCATCACCGTGCCCGGCGAAGGGGAAGGTGAAGGTGAAGGCGAAGGTGAAGGCGAAGGTGAGGGTGAAGGCGAAGGCGAGGGTGAAGGCGAAGGCGAGGGTGAAGGCGAAGGTGAAGGCGAAGGTGAAGGCGAGGGCGAAGGCGAAGGCGAGGGTGAAGGCGAAGGTGAAGGCGAAGGTGAAGGCGAGGGCGAAGGCGAAGGCGAGGGTGAAGGGGAAGGAGAAGGGGAAGGGGAAGGCGAAGGTGAAGGTGAAGGTGAGGGCGAAGGCGAGGGCGAAGGTGAGGGCGAAGGCGAAGGCGAAGGTGAGGGCGAAGGCGAAGGTGAAACAGGATCGCTCTTGGTAAACATCGAGCCCGAGGAGGTACTTGCGGTTGGCGCGCAGTGGCGCGTGGATGGAGGAGAATGGCTCGATAGCGGTGCGACCGTCTCCTTGCCTGTGGGCGCCCACGTCGTTTCGTTCAAGCCTATCGAGGATACCGGAGGCTGCGCGTGTGCGTGCTCCAAGACAAAGGAGTTGGCCGGCGAGCTTGTCGACGTGTCGGTAGGCATGGCTGGCGTGAAACGCGACGATACCGGTGGATGCGCGTGTTGTCCGGCCTCGTGGGAAACGCCGCCAGACCAGACCGTCACCATCGTGCGCGGCCAAACCACGACCGTCACGGGAACCTACACGGTATCAAGCAAGCTACACCTGACCCAATCGCTTGGCGCTTCCACCGGCGACATGCTTGTGACAGGACTGATGGTGGTGTCGCTCATGCTGGCCCGTTCGAAGAGGATTCGGAAACGCTTTTTCGCCTGACCACATAGAAATCGTAACGAGGCTTGACTTAAGTCAAGGCTCCGGCTGGCTGCCCGTGATACCGTAGCCCTTGTCATGCTGACAGTGGGACGTGGCGGGGAGCCAGACGATGCCAAAGCCATTACAGGTTTGCGTTTCTCGGGAGCCAACGGCTAAGGGACGCGCCAGAGCGGGCGCACTGCTCGGGGCGTTGGGCGGTGTGCTTCTGGGCCTGTGCGCATTTACGTTCCACTTCGCCGAAGGCCTGTCCTACCTGAGTTCCGATCCGAAGGCGTGCGTCAACTGCCATATCATGCGGCCGGAGTACGATTCCTGGCAGAAGGGCAGCCATCACGCCGCCGCGAAGTGCGTGGACTGCCATCTCCCACACGACTTCGTTGGCAAGTACATCGCCAAGAGCGCCAACGGCTACCGCCATTCCAAGGGATTCACCCTTCAGAATTTCCACGAACCCATCATGATTACGCGGCACAACAGCGAGATCCTTCAAGAGAACTGCTTGCGTTGCCACGAGGATATGGTTCACGACCTTGTCGCCGGGGCTAAGAACGGCGACAACCCAGTGTACTGCGTTCACTGCCATCAGTCGATTGGCCATGGGGAACCGGCCGGTATGGGCCGGAGCGACCTCGGCGAAACCATGCAATCGCCGCCGAAAGGGAATTGAAATGCTCGAATTGAAACTGGACCTTCGATCGCTGCTGTTCTTTGTTGTGGCCCTGGTCGTGGCAGGGGGAACGACGGTGCTGGTCGTGGCGCTGTTGATGAACATCTCCCAGCGCAAGAGCGAGGCACGGAATCCTTATGTGCGCCTGGTCGAGGTAACCGAAGACGACACGGACCCGGCCAAGTGGGGCGTCAACTGGCCCAAGGAGTACGAGTCGTACAAGCTCACGGCGCAGACCACGAGCACGCGTTACGGAGGCCATGGCGGTAGCGAAGCGTTGCCCGCGGAAAAGATTGAAAGGGACCCGTGGCTGAAGCGGATGTTTCTCGGCTACGCGTTCTCGATCGACTATCGCGACCGCCGCGGCCATGCGTACATGCTCGCGGATCAAGAAGCCACGAAACGGTTGACCAAGCCCCAGTCGGGCTCGTGTCTTCATTGCCACGCGTCCATCATGCCGCTCTATCGCCAATTGGGCGACGGCGACGCCATGAAGGGGTTCGAGAAGACCTACAGCTACTCCTATCAGGACTTAAGCAAATTGCTCCACGATTCCGGCCATGCCCACCCGGTCTCCTGTGTCGACTGCCACGACCCGGAAACGATGCAGTTGCGCGTCACGCGGCCGGGGTTCCTGAACGGGATACGCGCGCTGGCCGCGTCCGACGCGCCCGTCCCGCACTTGCCGTCGGTCGAGCGCTGGCGGTCTGGATCGATGGCAGCGCCCTACGATCCCAACACCGAGGCGTCCCGCACGGAAATGCGGTCGTTCGTCTGCGGCCAATGCCACGTCGAATACTACTGCTCATCGAAAATGCCGCTAACCTTCCCGTGGGGCAAAGGCTTGAAGGTCGAGAACATCGAAGACTTTTGGAACAGCGCCCTGTTCCCCGACGGGACGCCGTTCTACGACTACAAGCACGCCGAGACGGGCGCCGAGGTCTTGAAGGCCCAGCATCCCGAATTCGAGATGTGGAGCCAAGGCATCCACGCCCGGAGCGGCGTGGCCTGTGCCGATTGCCACATGCCCTACATGCGCGATGGCGCGACCAAGGTCTCCGACCATTGGGTCCGCAGTCCGCTCCTTAACGTCAATCGTGCCTGCCAGGTCTGTCATCACGAGTCCGAAGAAGAGATCAAGGCCCGCGTGAACGTCATTCAGGACCGGAACCATGACCTTCTCGAAAGGTCAGGCACGGCGCTCAATGACCTCATGGACGCCGTTAAGAAGGCCAAGGAGGAAGGCGCAAACGATCAGCAGATCAAGCCGGCCTTGAACCTGCAACGCAAGGCGCAATGGTGTCTGGATTTCGTGGCTGCCGAGAATTCGATGGGGTTCCACGCGCCGCAGGAAGCCGCGAGAACGCTCGGGGAATCGGCCGACTACGCCCGCCAGGGCCAGATCGCGGCTATGAACTGGCGAAACAACGTATCGCAACCGGCGACCGTTGAGCCGCCTGCGGCTCCCCAGAGCCACTGAGAGTTAGGGCGGGCCAGACCCCGCTCCAGTGGCGCGAAACGGAAAGTGCTTTTCGACGGTTCTTTCGCCAATGAGCATGGGTCTGACCAATCCCCATCCGTAGGCGCATCGGAGGCAATGGGATCGGGCAGCCGGTTCACTCGTTTGAAACCGGTCAGGCACGCTGATCGCCAATGCATAACTTAAGTGTTTCCAACGTCTTTCCCTTTGGTCTCTCAAGGCATTTCGCGGTGCTGAGCTCACAAACGGAGTGTCGGGAGGAGTACCGAATTGCAGGTACGCGTGTACCGGATGTACAATCCAATCGAAATTATGTCTTGATCGCCATCGCATAGTGACGAGTGGATTTCTCTGATGGGTACGCAAACTGAAGGGAATGGCTGTGCTCAGTTGAAGGGGCTGCCGTTCTGGCGCGCATTTGCCCTCGTCAGCCTATTCGTTGCCGCCGCCATGGCAGTTGGAGTTATCCAGCGGGCGCCATGGTTTGGCGAACTGCCCTCCTGTATGTGGCAAGGCTTGGACGTGGGCCGGCACATGGCAGCGTTTTCTGCCGCTGTCAACAACTGGCTGGATGAGGGCGCGCTGGCCCATGGGTTTGCGGTGGTCATCTTCCCGGCCTCGATAGAGAACCCCGATTATGCGGCGCGAGGGGTGTATGTCTCGTATCCTCCAGGACATCTGGTTCCCCTTTTCCTGATTGCGAAGACCCTCGGGCTCCGCGTGGACGTGCCTCTTTTCATGATCTGCAGTTTTGGTTTCCAGTTTCTCACAGCATTCTTTCTCTCTCTTACGGCCCTCTACTTCGTGAGGCGGACCACCGCTTCTCTATTGCCGGCTTGCTTGCTGTCTGCCACCCCGGCGATCGTCTACCTGCTGATGCCCGTGCCCATGTGGTGGTATATGGACTTGTACGGGCCTGAGTTGGGCGTTCTGCTGCCCTTCATATTGGTTGTCGGTGTTGAACTTCTACGGGATAGCGTACCGGAGGATTCCCGTCTGTATGGGGGACTCGGATGGATTCAGTCGATACTGGTATTGTGGGGTATTCTCACCGAGTGGCTGTTTGTTTTCGTCGTCGTTACGCTTTGCGTGAAACGACTGGCCAGTTCGCGCGACGGTAAGCGTATGGCCGCTCGTGTAGTTGGCTGCGTGCCGCTGATAGTGCCGATGGTTCTCGGGTTGGGCCTCTTCTTGATCCAGGTTGTCTATCTGGGAAAGGTGACGCAGTTGTTGTTGTCCGGCAAACGCTGGGGCGGGCCGATGGCGCTCTACACTTCATTCCTCGACGGCATTGAAGATGTAGCCTGGAATCACGTCATCGAGAACGGTGGTTATCTCGCGCCTTTTCTGCTTGCGGCCACGGCGGTCGCGGCCCTGATAGGGATCATCTCGACCGCCTCGGCTCCTCGGGACGACCGGCGTGCGCGAATCAGGCGTCTTTCCACCGCCATCCTGCTCCTCCTTGTGCCCTGCCTGTTCCGTACGTCAGTGCTTTTCGAACACGAAAGGCAGCATGGTTTTGACGGACTCAAGTACTTCATGGTGATTGCCCTATCGGTGCCGGTTCTCGTTCCGTTACTGATGCTCGATGTGCTTCAGGAAAGGCCGCTGGCAAATCGCCTTCGCAGGCATATCAACGCGCTTTTCGTTCTTATCTTCGTCGCCGCATCGCTCTATGTTCTTTCCTTGCAGGGGTGGCTGGCCAACTTGCCGCCCCGCAATCCCGACGAGCGAGTGGTAGCCAGGTTCATCAAGGAGAACACCTCCTATTCGGACATCGTGTTCTCGACCGACGTGGTCACGCCAAGCCCTCCCGACGGGATCTACGATCCGGGAATGCGAGTATGGGGAATCAAGGAACTTTACATTCCGCGCGCCTTGGTGTGGACGGCCAAGGACTTCAAGGCCTATGCCATTGAACTCTACTGCAACAAGAGGATCTACCCCGCCCTGTCGTGCCACGACATGCTTTGGCACATGCGGCGAGGCACGGGGCAAGATAGAGATATTGTTGGTGATTATAATATTGTTCTATTTGAGCGTCATCAGGGCGAACTACGGGCGTACCCGGAACTCACGGCGCTGGCCGCGCTGGGCGGCCCCCCTGTCCGCGGCGACGACATGGCGCTGTATCGGGTACCCCGCGGCGCTTTCGAAGACTACGTTCGAAGTATCCATGCAACCTGGGAAGGTGACGGAAGGTAGGGAACCGCTTTGGCCAAGATACTGATGGTGCAAGTGCAAATGGCGCCCTATGCGGGCGTCGCCTACTTGAATGGCGCCGCGACCGAAAAGGGCCACGCGTTCAAGCTCCACCTCTATACGAAGCTTCGACCGCTGCTCGATTCGATTACCAAGGAGAAACCCGACCTTATCGGCTTCACGTGCATGACTAGTTTCGTCACCGAAGTCTGCACCCTTGCCGGCAAGATTAAAGAGGAGTTCCAGATACCGATTATCATCGGGGGGCCGCACGCGAGTCTCTGTCCCGAAATCATTGACGAAGGGCCTTTCGACATCGTGTGCCGCGGCGAAGGCGAGCTTGCCCTCGTGGATCTCTTGGACGCCATCGACGCCCGTGAAGACTACACCGCGATCAGGAACTTGTGGGTGAAGCAGGACGGCAACGTGTTCAAGAACGAGCCGCGTCCCTTGATAGAGCCGCTGGACCAGCTTCCGTTGATCGATTGGAGCTGCTACGAGGGTACGCCCGTCCAGGATTTTCCGCCCATGGTGCACCCCATCCGGGGCTGTCCGTACAGTTGTACCTATTGCTTCAACGAAGCCACGCGCCGGATGTATAAGGGGCTGGGATCGTATATTCGGCACTTCAGTGTCGAGCGGACCATCGAGGAAGTCAACGCGGCGCTGCGCTATTTCAGCCCAAGCCCCGTCGTTTTCAATTCCGACGTGTTAGGCCTCGATCTCGACTGGATGGAGAAGATGCTCGACGCCTACACGGCGGCGACGGACCGGCCGTTCTTCTTTCTTATCCACCCGGAGCGCATTACGGAGCGATGCGTCGACATCCTCACCCGCCACAACTGCTGCGGGGTGGCTTTCGGAGTGGAGTCGGGATCGGAAAGAGTCCGAAGGGAGGTGCTGAACCGCCATTACAGCAACGAACTGCTTCTCGAAGTGGCGGAGCGGCTTCATAAGCGAGGGATCGGGTTTCGTAGCTACAATATTGTGGGCATTCCTACGGAAACAGAGGATGAACTGTGGGAAACCATAGACATCAACATCAAGATGAAAGCGGATTTTCCCAGGGTTTCCATCTGCACGCCGATGCCCGAGACACGAATACTCGAGATTGCGAAAGCGGAGGGCTTGCTTGACAGCCATTTCTCGTTCGCGGATATACCCCATTCGATCCTGATGGGCAGCGTTCTGAAAAACGTTGATATCGATCGGATAGAGAATAGCGCCTGTTTCTTCATTACCGCGGTGAAACTGCCCAGGTTGCGAAGAGTCATCAAATGGCTGACTCACACCAAACACAATTTCCTGTACCGCTGGTGGGGGTACTTCGTTTTCGCCTACTATCTCAAGCGATCGGAACAGAGGAGGCTTATTCCGCATCTCAAGTCCTTGTGGGCGAACAGGCATTGGAAGTGAAAGGAACGTGCCCGAGGCAAACTGGGTATGCAGGCGGCCCATGTCGATGCACCCCAAGCCGGCATTATCGAGAGAGGTTTCGCATGATAGCATGTCACGGCCGCGGCAGAAGCGTTGAAGAGGGCCTATCATCCCGATTCGAACCGCCGAGAGGCGGAGGGAGCGAGGGTTGAAAGTCAGCACGGCACGTATGATCGATGTCTTGGCGGGCATTCCCCTGTGTGCCGTGTTGCGCGTCCTGCGTGCCCTATCGCCATGGAGGCGGCGGGCCAATACACCCGGTACGGCTCTGCCTCGCAGAATCCTTGTGATCAAGTGCTTCGGTTTCGGCAGTATCTTGGAAATGTGCCCCATGCTGGCGGCGTTGAAGGAAGCGATGCCCGGCGTTCATATTACGCTGCTCACGTTTGCTGAGAATGCGGCGATCGTGCGCATGATCCCCATGATCGACGAGGCGGCGGTAGTGGAGTTTCGCCGAGGCTTCCTGCGCTTCACTTGGGACTCCTTGAAAAGTCTTCGCGCGCTTCGGCGGAACCCGCCGGATGCGATCCTGGATTGCGAGTTCTTCTCCTGTTACACGGCCATCCTTGCCCATCTGGCGTGCCGCGCCACGACGATGGTGATCGGGTTCTATCGCAACGGATGGAGCCGGGACTGGATGTTCACCCACATGATTGCCGTAGACGGGTCGCAGCACATTTCGCGCCTATTCTTTAAGATGCTGGCTCCGCTGGGCATTCAAGCGTCCTACCGAACGCTGGCCGAATGCGGTATTGCCCCCGGAATGGCCTCCCGTGAACGAATGGCAAAGCTCTTTGATGAGCTACAAGTAGATCGAGACGATCTGTGCGTCGCGATGAACATCAATTCAAGCGATTTGTGCCTCAACCGTCGCTGGCCGAAGGCTAGTTTCGCGCGGCTGATACAAGCGCTTCTGGCCGTCCCAACCTATGGGGAGCGCCTTCATATCCTACTCATTGGCGGACGCGAGGATGCCGCCTACGTGGGCGATCTGTGCCGCGGCACGGCCTCGCCGCGCGTGCACGACCTCGCGGGCCGCACGACCATCGAAGAACTTGCGGCGCTGTTTCAGCGGGCGGATCTCTTCGTCGGCAACGACAGCGGACCTTTGCACCTTGCCGTCGCATGCGGCGTCAGGACGGTCTCTTTCTTCGGTCCGGAAACGCCTACGCTCTACGGTCCTCAAAGCGGCCGGCATCGCGTGCTCTATAGCGAACAGCATTGCAGCCCCTGTTTGAATCTTTTCTACTTCAAAGAAACCCATTGCGCGAACAACGTCTGCATGCAGGCGATCGCGCCGGAAACCGCATTCGCCGCGATTGACGCGACGCTCCGCGAGATCTCGCCGTCCGGCGGGTGAAAGAGCGCACGCCATCGAGCTCGAGAGTGTTGAGAGACGGAGATTCGAGGTCCCATGGAGAAGCGCCGATTCGCCCTAGACGCAGCCCGTCTTGCGTCAGCGGCCCTTCGCTCTCGTTTTCTGGGCAAGCGCTGTCCGTTGTTTGTGGGATGGGATGTGACGTTTCGATGCAATGCTCGCTGCTGCTATTGCGGACGAGCGGACGCGTACCCGAAGGAAACGGAGACAAGCGAGGTCCCGGCGCTTCTGGAGTCGCTGTGGGCCATGGGGACACGATGGTTGACGCTTAGCGGCGGTGAGCCGCTCCTGCGCGAGGACATTCTTGATACTGCGCGTCTTGCCAGAGAGCGAGGCTTCCACGTCATGCTCAGCACAAACGGCATCATGCTCCCTCGCAAGCAAGCCATTCTGAACTGGGTAGAACACGTGACGCTAAGCCTGGACGGTCCGCGAGAGATCAATGACGCCCTTCGCGGGGCGGGCGCATTCGACCGGTGCTTGGAGGCGCTCGCGTGCTGCAGGACGCATGCAACGCCGGTGTCGCTGCAATGCGTCCTTTCCTCCATGAACTTGGATCAGGTGGAGGAACTCCTGCGCATAGCTATCGAACACCGTGTGAGTGTCATGTTTCAACCTGCACGGCGATGGCTCAATTTCTCGACGACGCCCAATCCGAGCGCGCCCCCTGTGGATGCCTATCGCACGTGCATCGATCGGCTTATCGAACTAAAGAAGAACGGCGCGCCTGTCCGAAACTCCTTTCCAGGGCTTCGACATCTTGCGCATTGGCCCGATCCCACGCCTATCTGGTGCGCGATCGGGAAGGGCGTGTGTGGCCTGTCACCCAGCGGGACCCTGTTCACATGCCACGAGGCGCCCCAAGGGCTGATCCAGGATAGCTCTTCCGGCCAGGAGATTCCGGTCCAGCTCAGGCG
Organism: uncultured Nitrospiraceae bacterium; assembly: GCA_964402555.1. GTDB lineage: Bacteria > Hydrogenedentota > Hydrogenedentia > Hydrogenedentales > SLHB01 > CAYOCT01. The sequence goes on from CAYOCT010000102.1 coordinate 13,296, forward strand.
ATTAAGGCTTCCTCTGAATTGCCAGCAGTGTTGGTGTGCCCCGGCGGTTGAAATGGCGTTAGTCTTCTCGCTGAATCCGAGCGCCATCTGGAACGCGTGGAAGGCTTCGTGACCGACCCGCATTTCAATCGCTCCGCGGGCATCTTGGGGCTATTGGGCGCCATCGTCGCCGAATTCGATACCGAATAGATCAGCCTGTTCCATCTTGAATCGCAGGAGTATCGGTTCGCCCGGCTGGTTGCCGAGGGTGTCGCCATCGTTCCAACGGACGAGCGCGCGCGGCTGGTCGCCTACCATGGGGATGCAATCCTCGATGCTCCGTCCCGGAAGGGTCTTTTCTCCCGGTCCGGTTTGTACCGCCACACGGATGCTTCCCGCGCGTCGAGTCAGGGCGTTGACATAGAGCTTCGGCCCTTTCGCGATGAGCGCGACGGTGGAGAATTCGCCGCGCTCGGCGGACTCGACCGAGATCAGCCGCCCATGCGGCCAGATGGCATAGGCCCAATCTGTCTTCATCAAGCCGCGCGGGTATTTGTGCGGTACGTTCGAACCGGCATAGAGCAGCGCGAAGCTGCCGTCCGCCAGTTCCATCAGCGGCGGATTACAGAAGATGCAGCCGCCGTCCCATTGGCCGAAGGCCGCCGTATCCATCAAAGGTTCCCCGGGGAGCCAGTTCCAGACTCTGCCGTCCAGGCTCGACGCAAGGCGGATGTTGGTCGTGTCGTTGCTTACGTCGTAGACCGCGGGAATCATGAGCAGGCACTCCGGCGCTTTCGGAACCCAGGTGAAGCAGTTGGTGTAGAGTTGGGCGCTGGGCGGCATGTCCGGCCCCGGTTCGAGGATGGCCTCGGGAAGGGGCAGATTGCGAAAGTCCGTGCCCTCGATGCGGCCGATGCAGCGCCGCGCGTGATTCAGCCACGAGTCCCACCGTTCGGACGTGTCGCTCGCGGCGCGGGGAAACGTGTTCCATATGCGGACAAAGATGACGTACTTCCTGGCGCGCGCGTCGTACCATCCGACGTTAAGCGTATCCGTGTGGTCGACGACCAGCGGGTCGGGAAGGTCTACCCAGGTGAACCCGTCCTTGGAGACCATGCCTTTGAGACAGCAATACGCCGGCTTGCCGTCGATCTCTCGCTTGGCGATCGAGCGCCAATCCTCGGGGCGCCGTTCCTTGTAACGGTCGAATTCCTCTTGCGAGATCATCGCTTCGTAGACGCACTTGTACCGTTCGTCTTCCGAACTCGGGTCGATAAAGACGTTGCGGATGGGGATTTTGGGCAGGAGGTTATTCTCCTTGCTGCCCTGAAATTCCACGAGACCGACGGCCGGCCTCGACCAATGAATCCCGTCCTTTGACTCGAAATAGCACGGCGCGCCGCAGCTTCCCCACGCCTTGTAGACGCCGTTGTCCTCGACGATGCAGTCGAACGAGATGGGGGCCGATTCCCAAGGCTTCTCCAACGGGATGTCTGGCTTGCGAATCTCGGCCGGTTTATGCGCGCGGAGGCGGACGCCCGACGGACTGTTCGCGCCCGCCGACCAGCGGCATTCGTCCGGTTCGCACCGGAAGTCCTTGGTCGCGTAGGCCGGCTTGCCCTCGCGGTCGAGCCACGCAAACGATCCCGCGCGCACGAAATGCCAGTTCGTGAAGACAAGCCGCGTCCCCTGCATCTGGTAGGGTTCGCCAAAAGGCAGCGTATCCGTCACGGCCCCGCTGCACACCACCATCACCATCGCGATTAGGTCCATCGAGTCTTCTCCATCGGGCGGCGATTTCCTATTCAGGCCAGGAAGCGAGTCAGTCCTTGCTATTCGCGGCGCTCGCGCCCGGAGATAAGAAGCCATCAGTATGACAAGTTACTTTGGCGCACCCCGGGAAATGCTAGCCGAACACGAAGTATCGTTACGGTCCAGGTAACCTGCCACGTAGTTCGAGGGACAGTCGCTCACTTCAACGTCTCGATGGCCTTTTGCGCGCGCTTGCGAATCTCCTTGTCGTCGCACTTGTCTATGGCGGCTTTGAGCGCCTCGACGACTTGCGGTTTGAGCGCGTCGTTCTTGGCGAGTTCGGGCGCGACTGCGATGATTGCCTGGGCGGCTTCGTGGCGCACTTCGGGATCGTCCAGGCAGGGGCGCAGAACCTCGATCGATTGCGGTGTAGGCACACTGCCCCAAGCGCCGAGGACAAGTTTCTTCTCGTCGGGCCGCTTCGCCAGACTCATGGCTGTCGACAACATCCGTGCCTTTTCCTCGACCGACGGTTCGATGCCCACCAGGCGCACGTAGCCCCGCAGCCCTAGCACTTGGCGATTGAGGTCGTCGCTTTTCGCAAGTGTCAACAGGTGAGGAACGGCGTCGAGTGACGGCCAGTCGGAAAGCATCCGCACCGCTTCGTCGCTGAGTTGCGCATCGGTTCCCGCGAGCGTCGCGAGGATTTGGTCGAGCGCTTTCGGAGTGGCAATCCGCGCGACGGCATGGAGCAACGCGATCCGGTTCTCGGGCGACGCGTCTTTCATGGCATCGAGGACAGGGGCGAGGGCGTCGTCGCCTCCGCGCGATGCGGCATTGCATAGCGTCTTCTCTGCCGCATTGCGTTCAGAGGACTCGGTGGCCTTCAGCAGCAGCGGCAGGACGAGCGGTACGTGCTCTTTGCCCGCGACCGGCGACAACTCGCGAAGCGCCGCCACGCGCACGGAGGACTCGGGATCATTAAGGCTCTTCGTGGCGACGACGATCGTCTGGTCGGCCTGACGGTCGCCAAGCAAGTCGATCAATTTCGCGCGCACAGCCGGCGCGGCCTTCGCGATCGCGTCGGCGATGGCCGCGTTGACGTCCGGCGCCTGCATGCTTGCGAGCGATGTCGCGGCCGCGGCGGCGAGCGTCGCATCTTCCGCGGCAACCAGACCCGCCAGAGCCGGGACATCGGCGCCATTGCCCAATGTGCCCAGCGCTTTCACCGCCGCGAGTTTCACGGCCGGATCTGCGCTCTCGACGAGTTTGGCAACCTCGGGGCGCGCCGTGGCATCTTTGCGCCCGCCGAGACCGCGCAGCATGGCGGCCAAGCCTTCGGATGGCAGTTGCTTGGTCAGCGCCTCAGCATAGAAGCGCGTTTCCTTTTCTCCTGACGTTTCCGCGACGATCTGCGATGCGATGTCGCGGTACTCCGCCGGCTCCTGTCCGAGCATGGCGTTCAGCACTATTGCGGGCCTTTGCTTCGCATCGGCATACGCCCATCCACGGAACGCGCCCATCCGAACGAACATCGGCCAACGTTCGCTGAGCAATTCCTGATACAGCGGCGGCACCGGACTTTTCGCGTCGGCCGGGAGGCGCGGCGGCTCTTTCTGCGCGGCGGCAAGCAGAGCCTCCGCGAGCGCAAGACGCAGCGGCTCAGGCACGCTTCCGCAGTACGCGAGCAACGCCTCCTGCGCTTCAGGCGTGCCGATACGGCCTACCGCGCCAATCGCCGCCCGTGCGATATCTGCATTCGCATCGCGCATCAATGGTTCGAGCAACGGCAAGGCTTCCTTATCGGCGCGCGCGCCGATCGAAATGACCACGCCCGCTTTGGGCAGGCCATCGGTCTTGCCGAGCGCGTCGCGCAACGCCTGGCCCGCCTCGGGACACGGCATCGATTCGAGCGCAAACCGCGCCAGGTTCGACAACTTCTCGTCGGGCAGCAGCGCCGCAAGTGCGGGGACGCTTGCCGCGGTGCCTTTGATACGCAGCCCTCGGCAGGCCGTCTGTTTGTCGAGCCAGCTTGCGTCGCTTGTGAGCACGGCGCACAGCGTCGCCTCGTCCGGTATATCCTTGATTTCCTGCGCGGGCGCGTTCCCGGTGCATCCGGCGATTGCCGTCAGCACGGCTGCAAAGGCCGCCGCGCGCATCGTCTTCCACATCGTACCAACCATGTTCTTCCATCCTCTCATCAAGGCAAATGAATCACAAATACCACGGTTCGCGGTAGGCCCGCGAACGCATGCGGTTCGCCTGCTCATCGTCGATGCACTCTTCTTTCATCGGGTCCCATTTGACCGGGCGGTCCAGGCGTTTGCATATGTTCGCCACGTGGCACACCGAGATCGAGCGATGCGCGACATCCGCGTTCGACACCGGCTGCTGCCGCGTCTTGACGCAATCGAGGAACGCGCGCGCGTGATTGTCCGGCGGATACCCTCCCAGGAAGCGGCGTTCGCCGAGTAGCGATTTCGGCTGGACTTCCATCTCGCCGGAGTCGCCTGTTTCGACGAAGCCCTCTTCGCCCTCGAACCGCACCGGGCACGATCCGAAACGCAGTCCGGTACGGATCACGAGCTTCACCCCGTTCGCATACCGCGCAAGATAGCGGTCGCCTTCGCGCCAGAACTCGACCGGCCCCGTGTCGTCCGAGTCGTTCGCCCACTGGCACAGGTCGACCGTGTGGCTGCCCCATTCGCAGATCGAGGCGCCGCTGAAATCCCAGTGCGCGCTCCAAAATCCGCGCGTCGGATACTTCTCGTTATAGGGACGCCACAGCGCCGGGCCCAGCCAGCGGTTCCAGTCCATCGTTTCGCGCGGCGGCTCCGGCTCTTCGGGGAGAATCGTGTCGTATCCCTGCTGAAGCCCGCCCGCCTGCTCGGCCTGGAGTTCCTTGAGCTTGCCCAGCTTGCCGCTGCGCGCGAGGTTCACGGCGAACATGAAATGGCTGATGCTGCGGCGCTGTGTGCCGCACTGAAACACGCGTCCGAGCCGCCGCATCGTCTCCGCGACCGCGCGCGATTCGTTGATCGCGACGCTCATCGGCTTTTCGCAGTAGATATCCTTGCCCGCGCGCGCCGCCAGGATGGACGCGCCCGAATGCCAGTTGTCGCCCGTGGCAATCAGGACCGTGTCAATGTCCGGCCGCGCGAGAAGTTCGAGCATGTCGATGTACGCGGCACAATCCTGGTTGCCGTATTCCTTGTTGACCATATCCTGGCTCTGCTTGCGGCGTTCGCCGATCACGTCGCATACGGCCACGACCTGAACGTCGGGTTGCGCCATGAACGCCTTCATGACGTCGCGCCCGCGCCCGCCTGTTCCTATCACTCCCATCGTGATACGTTCGTTCGCGGACGCGCGCGATTCCGCGCCCAGGGCGGTGGACGTGATGATGTTGGGAAGTGCGACGATGCCCGCCGCGGTCTTCATGAATTGCCGGCGGGTCCAATGGGTGTTGCCTTGAGAACGGTTCATACGTTGCGCCTCGACAAGTGATGATTCGCTGCATCCAGGGCGGGATTAGCCCAACCGCCAAGCATTCTAGTCTATTGATGCATACCCTTGGCAAGTTGTGCGTTGGTCAGTGCTCGTTCTCTTGCTCTTGCTCTTGCTCCTGCTCCTGCTCCTGCTCCTGCTCCTGCTCTTGCTCTTAATCTAGTGTATTGAGTCATAATTAATGCAACGTTTTGTTGGCATTGGGTATTGATATAGTAACGAAGGAGATACCTAATGCGAATCGCACC
>CAYOCT010000103.1:0-18780 GCA_964402555.1 uncultured Nitrospiraceae bacterium
AAAAACGCAAGATCCTTCACGCAAACTTGTGTCCAGGGAACCGGGCGCGGCACAAGGATTCCAACGGGCCGCAGTCACGCCTTCAGCTATGCGGCTCCGTCTTTTTTTGCTCGTGCTCGTAATCGTTCTCGTAATCGTAATCGACTGAGAATCGAAAGACTGTAGCCTTAACAGAACAAACGTCTTCCTCGGGGTTACGACCACTGCCAGCATTCGGCAGCAAGTGACTCGATTACGATAACGATTACGCGCGCGAGCAAGAGCATGAGCACGTGCGCTAGACCTGGTGAAGGGCGGCGTTTCAAGAAACTGGGGAGCGCTGAGGGTCACGCCTTCCCGTCGCCGACCTCGATGACGCGTCCGCATGACGGACAGGCCACGCGTCCCGAGGACGGCAGCGCGACCGACGTGCCACACGTGCAGCGAATCGAGGACTGCGCTTCGCGCGGACGCGCGACCCGCAATGGCGCGGCGGCGAGAACCGTGCGTCCCGGCGGCGTTACCGGAGGCGGGGCTGGCGGCGTTTCGGACACCTGGCCGGGCGCGGCGCTCTGCGCCATCGAGAGGTCCAACGCGCGGTGGCAACGCGGGCACGGAAACTTTTCCTGCGTGAAGTTGGGCGGAATCTTGACACGCAACCCGCACGCGCATGTGACGAACAGGAATTGGTTGAGTTGCCGAAGCAAATCGCCCGCGTTGCGCATGCGGCGGCGCGGATTCTGCGCCGGCTCGTCGTGCGGGGCGCGAACGGGCGTGTCGGCCGATCCCACGAGCGCCGACGCCGGAATGACGCCCCGTTTACTGCCCGCGGCGCTACGCCACGCGGCGTCGTATTGCTGCAACGAAACTCCGCCCGCCATCGACCGCAGAATTCGGATGCGCTGGTCGATGGGAGGATGCGTGCTGGTAAGGTTCTCGGCCGCCACGCCCGCGGCATGCAGCGGATTGATGATGTACATCGGCGCGGTGGCCTTGTTCGCATGCGCGAGCACATTCGTGTCGCCGGCGATCGCTTCGAGCGCCGAGGCGAGCCCCTCGGGGTAGCGCGTCAGGACCGCCGCGTTCGCGTCCGCAAGATACTCGCGCCTGCGCGAGATGGCGAAGTAGATCAACTGGGCCAGCACCGGCGCGAGGATCGCCAGCACGACGGCCAGGATCATCATCAGGGCCTGGGCTTGATTGCCGCCGCGATCGTCGGAACGATACCGCCGCGAGCGCATGCCCGCGCCCGAGTAATACATTCCGCGCAAGAACCCTTCCGCGATCATCGCGATGGCCCCGAGCATCACGCCCGCCATGGTCATCAGCAGCACGTCGCGATTGATGACGTGCGACATCTCGTGCGCGATGACGCCTTGCAGTTGGTCGCGATTGAGCGCGCCCAGCAGGCCCGCCGTCACGGCAACCGCCGAGCATTGCGGGTTGCGCCCGGTGGCAAAGGCGTTGAGGGCCATGTCATCGATGATATAGACGCGCGGCATCTTCCCGAGGCCCGACGCGATGGTCATTTCCTCGACGATGTTGAAGAGCTGCGGATGATCGTCATGTTTGATCTCTTTGGCGCCGCTCACCGCGAGGAGAATGCTGTCCCCTTGGAAATACGCGACGAGGGCCATGACCAGCCACACGGCCATCGCGATCGCAATGCCGAAGGGGCCTGAGCCTCGCATGTACGCCTCGGCAATGACGAAGCCCAGCACCGTCAGCAGCGCCATCATGAGCAAGACGAGCGCCAGCGATCGGCGTTGGTTCGATCGAATCTGTTCCCACATGGCAGGATCTCAGCGGCCGGCTTGAATCAGGTGAAGCTGACTTTCGGGGCTTCGCGTTCGGCCGCGTCGTCGACCTGGAACGATTCCGCCTGGGCGAACCCGAACATCCCGGCGATCAGATTGCTCGGGAACATCTGGACCTTGTTGTTGAAGGCCATGACTTGGTCGTTATAGAACTGCCGCGCAAACCCGATCTTGTTCTCGGTCGAGGCGAGTTCTTCCTGCAACGCGAGGAAGTTCTGATTGGCCTTCAGGTCGGGGTAGTTTTCCGCCACGACGAAGAACTGGCCGAGCGCGTTGTTCAACGTGGATTCGGCCCGCGCCTGATTCCCGACGCCCGAGGCCTGCGCCGCGAGGTTGCGCGCCTTCGTTACGTTTTCGAGCGTCTGCCGCTCGTGCATCATGTAACCCTTGACCGTTTCCATCAGATTGGGGATCAGGTCGTGGCGTCGCTTGAGCTGTACGTCGATCTGGGCCCACGCGTTCTTGACCTGGTTGCGCAATCGCACCAAGCCGTTGTAGACCCCGATCAACCATCCGATCAGAACGATCGCGACACCGATGACAATCAGCACGGGTAGATTCAGCATCGTGGCCATTTCAGACTCCTTTCCGCGGGTTTCGCTCCCGAAGGAAGCACCGCGTCTCGTGTGCATCTTACAACGCCGGGCGGATGCGTCTCCAATGACTCGTGTTGTTCACAAGCCATGGTGTCATTGCGAGGAGGGCCTTCAGCCCGACGAAGCAATCTCCCGGCCTGTTGAGCAAAGAAGATCAGGGGATTGCTTCGTCGGGCTGAAGCCCCTCCTCGCAATGACACGAAACAGGTTGTTGAGATCACGCCAAGACCTGGCGCAGATGCAGTCCTACGATCAAGTGTACGTCTCTTCTCGTCAAGACATAGTGTTAACATTCCGGGATGGCACTGCGCCTCAAAAAGTGAACGGCGCGGATCGAAGTCCCGCGCCGTCTCAAATCATTCACGTCGTCGAATCCGCCGCCTACGCGGGGATGCTGATGCCTTTCTCCTTCAAGTAGGCCCCGAATTTGCGGTCGACTTCGCGGATATGCGTAAGCAGCCAATTGCCGACGAACGTGTCGATCGTGTCGGCGAGAATGTGCGTCGCGCCTTCCTCTTCATATTCCTTTTCGAGTTCGGCAAGCGTATTGCGGAGTTCTTCGTGCTTGGCCTGATGGACCTGCAACTCGGGATACACGGCTTCCTTCATGTATCCCTCTTCGGTATCGAAATGGAACCGCGTATAGTCGCTCAGAAATCCCAACGCTTCCGCGATGCGCTGCGGTCCTTGGATGGCCTCGATGGCCTCGGTGATATCGTTAAAACGCCGGATCCACTCCTTGTGCTGCGCGTCGATCGCCGGCACATTGACCGACAGGCTTTCGTCCCACTGCATCTTCGCCATAACTACTCCCGTCCTGCTCGTCCCTGACCTGTCCTACAACCAAGCGCGCTGAGGATAGCAGGGCAACCGCTGCTTTTCAAACGGCGCGACTTCCTACACAGCTACCCAAATCCTATTTCCTTACGTGCGAATTGCGGTCAGACGGATGGGTATTGCGTCCCGATTGAGAACAAACTATACTAACATGTGTAATAAGTCCATAAGGGGAGGGAAGCCATGTCTGCTATAGAGCGTCTCGCGATATTCTGTGTTCTTCTTGCTGGCACGTTATTGCTTTCTCGGACTGGCGTTGCGACGGCCGAGGTGTCGGCGTCATTGTGCGACGTATGGCCATTGGCGGCCGGTAACGAGTGGTACTGCGAGTCGAATTTTGGAACTTCGGAGATACAGACGTTTCGCCTCCGCATTGTCGAGGATCTCAATATCAACGGGTTCGGGGTCTACAAGACCATCGCCAATGCCGGAGGGGGGATGATCGGGCAAGGCCCAGACCAGGTCTTCTACTTGGTCTTCGTGAACGGCTGGCTGATGGGGACTCCGAACGCCGCGGATCTTGACGCGCTTCCAGAGGTCTCGTCCGGCATGCGCAAAGTTCTTCCGGAAACGTTGACGCCGGGCGAGGAATATGACTCGTGGCTGGCTGGACTGTGCGCGGGTGTCGACACACCGCAGCCTTTTATGACGCTCGGCGCAAGCACGGACCACGCGCTGATTATTCAGACTGGCCCGGAATTCGGGGTGCTCCAATTAAATCGTGGGGTTGGGCCAGTAGGGATAGGCGGATCGGCGCTTCCCGGCTATCATGCAATCATCGTCGGCGGCTGCGGCGGCCAGTTCGATGTGTCGGTCGAAGGACTCGACACGTGGTACGAAGCCGGAGCGACGCTCAAGCTTGGGCTTCGAGACCTCGGCGCGAAGAGCGCGCTTACGTTTCAGTGGCTCAGGAACGACGTGCCGATTCCCGGGCAGACCGACTCGGAATGCGTGATCGAGGGCGTGACGGAAGCGGATGCGGGCCGCTACCGGTGTACGATTACGGAGGCGTCCAAGGCCTTTCATACTACCGACTCGGTCCAGGTGGCCATCGTAGCGGAAGGCGCGCTGCCCGTGGCGGGATTGCTCGGAACGTCGCTCCTGGCGGCCGCGATCCTTGCCTTGGGATTGCGTAACACAAGACGGCCGGCGCTTCGGTAGCCGGAACTCCGACGCAGCGGATCCTCGCGCGCGTCGACGTATCGAGCGAATGTCGCAGGGCATATATCCCCGTGTAGTGAATCATCCTGAATGTAACCTGTCTTTGCGGGCTCAAGCCGCGAAAAGCAGGGACAGGCACGCTTTTCAAACTGCCGAAAAGCGAGCCAGTCCCTGTTTTTCGCTCCGTTTTGGAATCGGGCTCAAGTTGCGTCAATTCTGAATCGCTACACAGGCACTCGACAGATGTACGCGCGCCGCGCCTCTCAATATCAAATGGCGGCTTCCTCTTGCCCGATCGAGGCGGGATGCGGTATACTCTTGACACATGAATACCCGCATTTACTTACGGTCTGTGTGGACGGAGGGCGTTCATTCGTGACCCAATGGATCGCGGCGATAACGCTGGCGCTTTGCGCTCCGATGCTCGCTTTCGCCACGGAAGCAGCGGAACCCGAATATCCTCAGCAGCCGGTTAACAAGCGCATCGACAACAATCTGAACAAGCGCATCGGCGAGAAGGAACGCCCCTCGAGACGGCGCGGCCAGCGCGGCGGTATGAAGCAATTCCGCGACGACAAGGGGAATCTAACGATCACGAACATCCCCGACAAGTACAAGCGGCGGAAGGACTACGTCGAGGTCAATATCCACTACAACCCGATCGTTATCCCGGCCAAGTACAAGAAGGCCGAGCCCGCGGACAAATACGTGGACGGCAACATCGCCGAGTTGGTGGCGCACTACAGCAAGATGTACGTGCTGGACGAGAAGCTGGTGCACGCGGTCATCCGCGCCGAAAGCGGTGGCAATCCGTATGCGGTATCGTCGGCGGGGGCGCGCGGCCTGATGCAGTTGATGCCGGAAACGGCCGCGGACATGGGCGTCGAGGATATCTTCGATCCCGCGCAGAATATTGCGGGCGGAACGCAATACCTCGCGAAGATGATGAACCTGTTCAACAACGATATCGAGCTTGCGCTCGCGGCGTACAATGCCGGGCCGAACGCGGTAAAGGAACACGGCGGCATCCCGCCGTATCCGGAGACGCAGCAGTACGTGAAGACCGTGTGCGCGTATGCGGGCAAGAACGCCAAGCTCTCGAAGTACCACTACGGCGTCAAAGGCGCGAAGCCCACCGCGAACACGCTGCCCGGGGGCAAGAAACGGAGTTACACGATTCATTTCTTCAGCGGATATACGCAGCCCGCGGATAAGGTCATCGATGAGAACCCGTATTACTACGTTCAGTACGGCAATAAGACGTGGCTAATCCGGAAGGACCACGTGGCGAAGATCGAGGAACCCGCGTAACGGTGGGCGCGGGCAGAGCGCGCACGCGCTGAAAGGGATCCGTGATCCCCGCTGTCCATATTGTCCCGTTCTGTCGTGCTCGTGCTCGTGCGCGTAATCGTACTCATAATCAAGATCGTCGCAACCGAGTATCGCCAGTGGCTCGACACCCCCAGGAAGAAATGCGTTCTGTTGAGGTATGCCCTTCGCTTTACTCTCAATTACGATTACGATTACGATTACGCGCACAAGCACGAGGACGATAAAGCGTCTCTTCGCGAAACTGGGGATCAGTGAACTGAAAGGATTACCTTTCCATGCAGTACCGGACGGTATGGGCCGCGGCCGTGGTGCTCCTTGCGCAGGCAATGGCACAGGGAGATGAAGTGAAGGGAGTCTCAACAACGATGCAACCGTCTTCGGGCAATCCGTGTGTCGACTTCTCGTACGCGTTTGCAACGCCGCACCGTATGACGGTCGCGCGCCCGGACAGCAGCGACAAGACACTGCTCGATCTCGAGCCGGGCAACCTGCGTGTCGCGTGGACGTACGAGAACTTGACCACGTATCCCGTGGCCGCGTTCACGCCGATCAACGCGACATGGAGCATGCGTTTGCGTCCTGAAGTCGACGGCCATGAATTCAAGCAAAGCACGTGGACGCGGAGCGAAGGCATCCTGCCGGTCTTGGAAAACCGGTACACGGACGAGCATGCCGCCCTGACTATCGAGGCCGCGGGCGGCGCGACGGCCGCGGTGTTTCGTCTCACCCTCGCCAATACGTCGAACGATCCGGTTCGTCTCAGCCTGACGTGCCGGTCAGAGCGCGGGTTCTTCGGCTATAACCCCGGCTATGTCGATGCGGACAAGCCCCGCGATTGTCTGCTCGCGGGATGGGGCGATCGCGCGGACCGCGTGATCTGCGCAGGTATCGGCGCGGATGCGTTCCGGATCGCCGACGCGGTCGCGCTCGTGCTCGATTGGCAGTTGAGTCCCGGCGAGCGCAAGACCGCATGGATCGTGCGGCCGTACCGTGCCTACGCCGCCGATCTGCCCGCGTTACGCGCGCACGATTGGGAACGCGAATATGAGGAAGCGCGCTCCGAATGGCGCGCGTTGCTCGGGCGCGCGGTACGCATCGACGTGCCCGATCCGGGCGTCGCCACGGCGTACTATGCGTGTCTTGGCGATTGTTTCATCATGCGGGAGCCGGTCCAAGGCGGCGGCATCGCGGGCATACCGGGCACCGAGTGCTACCGGGCGGCCAATTCGGGCGAACCGCTGATCGCTTCGGTGGCGTTCGATCAGGCGAACCTGCATAGTGAGGCGCTTGCATCGATCATGACGCTCGCCAAGCTTCAGGGCGAAGACGGCGATTGGAACGATCCGGAAGGCTGGGGCCATCTCATGTGGGCCGTTTCCGGATTCAAGTCGTGGGCGGTCATCGAGCATTACCGGCTCACGCAGGACCGCGCGTTTCTAGAGGAAATCTATCCGCGCATGCTCGCGTCTTCGCGGTGGCAGGAGACGCAGCGCGCGCGCACGCGCGTATTAACGGACGGCGAGCGCCCGCTGACGTACGGCCTGATGCCACGCGGCATGGGCGATTGCGGCGTCAAAGACGGCGACGATCTGTATGGCGTGTTCCTGCCGCACAACATCTGGGCGGTCTACGCGGACCGGGTGAGCGCGGAGGCCGCCGAGATCCTTGGGCATCGCGACGAGGCCGTGGAGTTGCGCCATATCTTCGACACGGCGTACGCCGACCTGATGCAGAGCTTCGAGCGCGGCGCGATTCAAGAAGACGGATACCGTTGGATTCCCGGCGTCGCGGGCAAGACAAGCGGCAGCCGCTGGGGCGTGCTCAACGCGCTGTTCCCCTGCGAGCTGCTCGCGCCGGATCACGAACTCGTTGCGGGCACGATCCGCTACATCCGCTCGCGCATGAGTCCGGGCGGCCTGCCGCTCAACACGGGGTGGCTGCCGGACGGCATGTGGGTGGCCATCGCGCTCGACAACCTCGCCGAGGCCCACCTCGTGCGCGACGAGGGCGATGCCGCGGCGGATTTGCTCTACGCGACGCTGAACCACGGAACGCCGTTGTACACGTGGTGCGAAGAGCGAGGACAGGAGCCGGGCGCGAAGCAGGTTACCGGCGACCGGCAGCACCTTTGGACTCCGGTGTCGGTGGTGCGCGCGGTCCGCGACAGCCTTATCATGGAGGATGGCGACGGGTTGCATCTCGCGCGCGGAACGCATCGCGCGTGGGCCGAAAAGGGCGTCGGAATCGACCAGGCGCCCACGCATTTTGGCAAGGTCTCGTACCACATGAAATGGGACCGCGAGGCGCATCGCGTAACGGGCACGGTCTCGTTTCCCGGGCCGAGCGCGATGGCGTGGTGCGTGCTGCACGTGCGGCTGCCCGAGAACGCACGGCTTGGTTCGGTCAACGCCGAAAGCGGCGCAACGGTCTTGCCCGATGGAAGCGGCCTGCGTTGGGAAGCGCCGCACGGCGAGGTATCGTTCATCGCCGACGTGCCCTGACACCGGCGGCGGCCATCACGTTCCGCCCACAATGGGTTTCAGCCAGGCAAAGACCTGCTGCAGCGCATCTTCCGAGTTATCGAGGATCGCCGTTCCCTGCGCGGCGCCTGGGTATTGGCGTAGTTCGCACAGGCCCGAGGCGGCGCGCTTGAGTTCGGTGCAGGACGACGACGCGTAGGCGTCTCCCACGGAAGTCATCAGAAGGATGGGGCGATTGCCGAACGCTTCGATCTGCGTTTCCGTCGTCACCCCCTGGTAATCGAGGCCGGGCGACAGAAGAACGATGGCCGGAATCTCGGGGTGATTCAGGGCGTAGCGCAACGTCAGATTTGCGCCGAGGCCCGCGCCCATGACGACGATATCGCGCGGCGATGCGCCATGGTCAAGCAACGCGCTCCGTGCGGCTTCGATGTCGTTGACGGCCGCGAGCCACGCCTCCGTGTCGAAGCTGCGCTGAACGATGCGCTGCCCGTTCCGCGTGACGCTCCGTCCGCTGCCGCGTAAATCGAGCGCGATGCACATGAATCCTGCCCGTTGTGCGCGTGCCGCGAACGCCTGCCACACGCTACCGTCGCTGCCCTGCATGGGAACCAGCACGAGGGACGGCGGCGAGGGGGCTTCGACGGGGTAGAGAGTCGCGCCCAGTTGAACGCCGTCGGAAGTCGCTAGTGTGAGTTCTTGTGGCGCGTTGGGGTCTGGCGCAGAGGGCGTCCGTCCGCATCCCCCCGCGACTCCCAGCAGGATGCTCATCGATAGGCAACAGACCAACGTGCGCATAGAGACATCCCCATACAGAAAGGCTTACCCAAGTCTTCCATGCTTCGCTTCGTATGTTCTTGTTCTTGTTCTTAATCTTGCTCTTAGTCTTGTTCCAATACAAGGCCCGTTCGGCAATATTGGGGAACAATGGTTGCGGTCCGGTCAATCTATGGCGTTGAATATCGCCGCGGCGGCGGAGAAATGGCGGAATACGGAAACCGGGATGCGCTTGGGATTGATAGGAAGAGCAAGAGCAAGATTACGAGCAAGAGCAAGAATTTTGGAAACGGATGAGCCTACAGGAAAAAGATCCGGCCGTGCCCGCGGCCATAGGCCGCGGGCACGGTCCGGCATACTGTGTCGCGCAAACGAAATGCCTTAGCCGAGCTGGAACAGGCTCTCAAGTTTCATCGCGAGCGTCATGTCGCCCTGGATCTTGAGCTTGCCGGTGATGAAGGCCGTCTGGCCGTTCATCTGGCCGCTCATCAACGCCACCCAATCCGCCGCGGACGCGGTCAGGACGATCGTGGGGTTGTCGGCTTTGCCGTCGCAGATTTCGAAATCGCCATTGGCGATCTTAACGGCCTTCTCGCCGCCGCCGTCGCCGCTGGCCACGAACTGGAACGTGGCGTTCATGCCGGCCAGCTTGCCCTTGTCGATCTTGCCAGGAAGCGCTTCGAAGAATGCTTGGAAACTGTCTGCCATGGTCGTTCTCCTTCTGGTTAACCACGTGATCCCCTCGGGGATCGGCCTTGTCCTGATGAGACGCAGGCACTGCGCATCCCACGTCCCCGTGCCGGAGCCGATTGCGCCACGCCCTGGTCCGCAGCCGCGCAAGACCCCGTCCCGCCAAACGAAGCTACTTTAGCATACAGAGGAAATACTGTCAAAACCTTTGGATCGCAAGGGAAGTCCTTGCCAGCGATGCGACCCCTTGGACTGCGGCGATTCTTCGCCGCTTTGGCTGATGCCGGCGCTTCGGACTTGAAGGACCAGCCAAAGCGCCGAATCATCGGCGCAGTCCAAAGGGTTGTCTCTTCGTTCCGGCGACGTCATGTAGAAATACCTTGTTTCTGGCAGCAGCACGATCATTGCTCCTGCGGAAGCAATCCGCGCTATACTCGATACGAAGTCGCGCCCTCCAACGAAGCCGGCAAGCGGGGTAAACAGTGCATATTATCCGAGCAAAGGCAGACGACCTCGACGCCCTTGTGCGTCTGAACAAGGTGGTACAGGATCGACACGCGGCTTGCGAGCCAGTCTACTTCCACCCGTTCGACGAAGTCGCGGTTCGCGCATATTTCGTCGCATCGCTCGACGACGCGGCCGTGTCATTGCTGATCGCCTTCGAGGACGATATGCCGCTCGGATATGTGACGGCGCGGGCTTGCGAACGTGTGGAGAACCCCTTCAGCCGTTCCCGCACGTATCTTGAACTGGAACACATCGCCGTCCTTCCGGAAGCGCGAGGACGCGGCATCGGTTCCATGCTGGTGGACGAGGTGTTCGCTGCCGCTCGTGCCTTGGGCGTGGCCTCCGTGGAATTGAGCGTTTGGGAGTTCAACGATGACGCGCGACGGCTCTTCGCCCGGAAGGGCTTCGACGTATGCTGGAAGCGCATGCGGCGCGGACTTGGCGCGGGAACAGAGGATTGAGATGCCAGTGGCCATCGAGTATCGAGACACGGCAGCGGGGATTGAGCCTTCGATGCTTCACGGGTTCTTCGAGGGGTGGAAGAAACCCCATACGCCCGAGAGGCACCTGGCGATCCTGAACGCCAGCACCCACGTCGTCCTGGCCGTCGACACCGAAGCGGGCCGCGTGGTCGGGTTTGTCACGGCGCTCAGCGACGGCATCCAAGCGGCGTTCATTCCGCTGCTCGAAGTGCTGCCCGAATACCGCGGCCAAGGCATCGGCGCCGCGCTCATGTCCCGCATGCTCGAAACGCTACACGCCATCGGCTGCATCGATCTCACCTGCGACCCCGAACTGCAACCCTTCTACGCCCGCCTGGGCATGCGTCCCTCGCACGGTATGATTATCAGGAATTACTAACGATCGCCCCTTCTCACTGACCTCCGACGCAATTTAGCGTTGCGTGGTATCCTTTAGGTACGCAGATGCTCACGAGGGAGGCGTACAATGTCTATCGAGAACACGGCAAAGGGGCAGCCGGGCCTGGTTGCGACGTTGATGGTGTGTGCGCTGCTACTGGTGTTGGCCGGATGTCCGCCGGAACGTATCGGTGTGCCCAACGTCACGGGCATGACGCGCGCCGATGCAGAGTCGACCCTCGCCGGCGTGGGGCTTGCCGTGGGCGTCGTGACCGCGGAGTACGATGCAGGGATGCCCGCGGGGCACGTTCTCCTTCAGGACCCGCCCGCGGACACGTGTGTCGCCCGCGGATCGCAAGTTGGCCTCGTCCTGTCGCTCGGACCCGCTGGCGAGGGCGAAGGCGAGGGTGAGGCGCCGGAGATTGCGTCGTTTGCCATCGACGATGGCGCGGCATCGACGGCGTTGCGATCGGTCCTGCTGACCAACACGTGCACGGGCACGCCGTCGGAATTCATGGCGAGCGAATCGGCGGATTTCGCGGGCGCCTCGTGGCAGCCGTATGCGGCGGCGCCGCCGTTTCTGCTGTCGCAAGGCAACGGCACGAAGACGGTCTACTTCAAAGTGCGGAACGCGTGGGGCGAGGCAGCCTCGACAAACGACACGATCGCGTTCGAGGCCGCTCCGGGCGCGCCGATTGTGACGCTCTATCTCAAGGAGAACGCAGGGACAGGCGCGAGCGAGTATCCCGTGAGCGCCGTAGTGCCGTTGCCGCGCGGCGAGTATTTCGATCCCGCCGCGCTCGCGATTGTGGGCACGCCATCGCAGGTCGAGGCGATGAATCGCTGGCCGGATGAGAGCCTGCGCCATGTGCTCGTGCATTTCCAGGCAAGCGTGGACAGTTTCGGAAGCGCCACGTTTACGGTCGCGGAAGACGCGCCCGTCATTCCCACGACCCCAGTGTCGGTGGCCGAGTCCGGCGCCGAGATAACGGTCACGACAGGACCGCTTCGCTTCACTGTCAGCAAAACGCATTTCAGTCTCCTCGACACGGTCTGGCGCGACGCCAACGGCGACGGCGCATTCGACGACGGCGAACGCATCGTCCTATCGAACGCGCAAAACGGCGGCGTGTTTGCGCCAAGAACGGGCGCGGGCGGCGTGCAGTACGACACGGAACGGTCCGGCCTCGACGTGCGCATCGAGGAACGTGGCCCAATGCGCGCAGTCATCCGCGTCGAGGCGCCCGCGGATTTCGAGAGCGTGACGCATCACACACACGGGTTTGCGGCGCGGATTTACGCCTATGCGAACAAGCCCTACGTGAAGATCGACTACCAGCTTCAGAATTCCGCGAAGAACGTGGCGCGGTCTTGGCCGTTGTACTTCGAATCGATGGACCTGGATTTCCGCCTCAACCTGTCGGGCGCGCAATCGGTCCGGTTCGGGTGCGGCAACGGTTCGGTGTTCCGTCTTGACGACGGTTCCGGCGGCTATCTCGCGCAGGAATCGCACAACCGGTTCCGCATCTATACCGCGCCGGCAACCGCTGTGTACGACTCGGGCACGATGGCCAGCGGAACGGGCCCGGAAGGCTTCGTCGACGTTTCGACTTCGACGAAGGGTGTCATGGCGGCAGTGCGCAACTTCTGGCAGATGTGGCCGAACGGACTCGCCGTAGACGCCGGCCACCGGCTGTCGCTGCAACTGTTCCCGGAGTGGAGCGCGCAATGGATCAACGCGGCGGGAGGCGATACCGGCCCGGGGCATCTTTCCGAAACGGGGCTTTACTGGGTGGACGACATGCAGCACGTGTACAAAGAGGCGTGGCTGTATTTCCACGGCCCGGATGCGCCGGATGCGGAACTGGCGGCCCTGGCACGGACATTCCAGGCGTACCCAACCGTGACTCCCGCGACGGCGTGGTTCCAGGAGACGCGGGCAACGCTGGACCTCGGCGGCGTGGTGCCGCCGGACGTGGCCATCCCGTCGGTAGAAGATCGGCGCGCGCCGATCTACCATACCGAAGGCATCGACCCGGCCGATTGGTGCGATCCGGCCAGTCCGTACTATGGCGCGGGCTGTGTCAACTTCCATGACCCCGAATCGGGGTATCGGTCCAATCCCTCGACGCCGGGCGGCTGGCCCTACAGCGCCGCGCACATGGTCGCGACCCTGTGTCCCGGAGACTACTTCGAAGCGGAAGCGCACGCGCAGGGCGAGTTGAACCTCCGGCCCGAATGGATGGCGCAGTACCGTCACGACACGGATTGGGTCTTGCTGCGGCTGACGGAGAATCCGTACGACGGCGGGCGCTGGCGGATCTTTGAAGGGCACGGCGTCTCGAAGTTCGCGGCCGCGCCGATTCCCAACACGGTCTTCGACATGCCCGCGTACGGCGCGCGCGACGATCAACACGGATGGTTCTATCACGTCGCCGAGTATTATCTGCTCAGCGGCAACCCGTGGATACGCGACTGGTACGAGTTCGTCGCCGAGTTTCGCCGTGTCCGCCTCGAACGGCTCGACCCGTATCCGGACACGTGCAGCCGCGCGACGGGGCACGCGCTTAATCACGTGGTGCAGGCGTATCGCGTGACCGGCGACACGGCGATCCTCGCGCGCTTGGCCGAGCACGTCCGCACGTATCTGCGCCCCGAACAAGACCCGTATTACGGCGATCAACGAGAGGCGGTCGAGCCTTCCGGCGGCGGATTCCAAACGGGCTACCTGATGCGCGCGATCGTCGACTATCTCGAAGAAGTACGATTCGTCGATGCACAGGCCTACGCCGAAGGGTTCAATTACCTGTCCGGCCTGATGGAATGGAACTTGAATTTCGGCCACTTCCCGTACTACTTCAACGCGCGCGAAGGCGGCCACGGCCAATCCAGCGGAACGGGGCTGACCTTGGTCGACCCGCAGGCCTGGTATTACTGGCACACGGGCAAGCAAGCCTACCTGGACCAGCTCGAAGCCTTCCTCTCGACCGGTATCGACGGTGGCGAGACGCCTTACGGCCAGTTCGGATGGTGGGGCGGCCAATGGGAAGGGCGTTACTACCTCTTCGTGAAATACACCCCGCGCGACGACGTAACCCCGCCGCCGCCCGTCGGCGATCTCGTGGCGACGCGCAGCAGCGGCGGTATCGACCTGGCGTGGACCGCGCCCGCGGACGCGGTGCGTTACCACGTCGTCTGGAGCACGAAGCCCATCTCGGCGGTCACGACCACCGATCCCGCGAAGACCAACTGGTGGGCCGCGCAAGCGGTCGGCCCAGCACTTGCCCCCACGCCCGGCGCGCGCCAGACCCTACACGTAAGCACCGGCGAAGCGACCCCGGTTTACGCCGCGCTATTCACTTTCGACGCCAGCGACAACATGAGCGCCATGTCGAACGTCGTTTCGCCGGAACTGTGAAGGCCGCTCAACCCGATCGCCTTCGACACTCAGTGGTCCGATTGTAGCATCGGCCCTCGGAACGCGTGGCCTGATCCTCTTTGCCATCTTTGTGCGCTTTGAAACCTACCGCATCCGTACTTGGAGTGACTTAGTCACAAGAGCATAAGAATGCAAAGAATAAAACGCCCCTTACTTCAATGCACGTCACCAATTCAACTTGGTAATTGGGAATCAGGTTGATTCCTAGCTACGGCCGTAGATCTTCGCTACTCTCGCGGGTCTCGCGGCTGCGGCCCCGCCGAAAAGAAACGCCGCGGGGGAGATTCCCTCGGGAATCTCCCCCGCCTATGAGTTCTACGAACTCTCTCCCGCGTTCTTATGCAAACACGCGCTTGCGCAGCGTGATGCTGACAATACCCACGCCCAGCAACAGCATCGTGGCCGGTTCGGGCACGACGCCGTGGCCCATCAGGTTGTCGTTGCCGCACTGGATCGTGAAGTGGGACGTGAACGATCCGTCCACGAGCGAACCCGTCAACCAGGCGAGGTCGACCGACGCGACGTCGTGCGTGCCGCCGGTGACGTTGTAGCCGAGCGCCTGCGCCGCGGCGTCGCTCAGGTTGTCGAGATACGCGATCTGGCCGCCGGTCAGGACTTCGGTGCCGCCGGACACGTAGCGCCAGGGGTTCGACGCGTCGTTGATCTGTTCGCCTACCATAAGCTGGAGCGACGAACCGGCATTCGAGATGTCATACACGCTATAGGTCATCGTCGCGAAGTCGAGGTCCATCACGAAGTCGTAGCCGAAGGTGTCCGAGGTGGTCACGGACGGGTTGTAGGTCGAGCCCGCGTGCGCGCCCGAGCCGTATTCGGCATCGCCATTGACGTCAAAGAAGATGTCGCCCGAGGTGACCGAAGCATGGCCAGGAACGCCGTTGACGAAATCGAAGCCGCTGACCATGCTCAGCGTGAGGCCGTTAAGGAAGAACCCTTCGAGGTCCCACTGCTGGCCCGTGATGCATCCCGGTTCGACTTCCTGGTCCTCCTGCGACCCGTACCAGCCCGTGCCGGAACTGTGCTCGTCCGCAATCGTGATGTTGACCGCAAACGCGCTGCCCGCCAGAACCATCATCAATGCCGCCATCCATACCTTACTCATTGCGCTTTCCTCCTTACGAGCGTCTTCGGGGACGCTTCGTGTCGGGTTGCGCTTCCCCTGTCGGAAGACACACCGCTAGACACACAGGTTCAATTGAGCTTCACCGGATCGGACAGGCTCTCCAACCGGAGCAACGTCCCGCAGGCTTCAAGGCCCCATGCTGCCTGCGCTCATCGCGCCGCACGGATACTAAAGAGCAACGTCCATGCCAAGACCGGGATAAAGTCATATCCCTTTATATAGTCGTGTGTTAACAATATTCGTAGTTTTTCGATCCAAATCTTAGGCCTGATTTTTATTAATCATTCGAGAATAACTAGATGTCAAGAACTACTTATGAATGTCGCTATCGGCGCTAATATATCTTCATAGACTATATAGTTGTCATGATTGACAACTAATATCGTCGCAAGTCGGTCCAGTGTGCGGTCGTCCATAGCGTTGCTGAATCCAAGTTCGAGCGTCTCGGGTATCCGTGTGGAAGGCTGAGGCGATTTCCCCGTATGCAGGAGGTATAATGTCCGTGGCACAAGACACGATGGGGAGAGCATCTTCAAGATGGCACGAGGAAAGGGATACTAGATGCGAACGATGGCGGTCATGATGCTGATGGGTCTACCCGTCTGGGCAGAGTCGCAAGAGACGAAGCCGGTATGGACCGTGGAAGCAGGGGCGGAGAAACGGCCTGTCAGTCCGACGCTGTATGGAATCTTCTTCGAGGACATCAACCATGCAGCCGACGGCGGCTTGTATGCGGAACTGGTACGGAATCGTTCTTTCGAGGACACGGTCGTGCCGGAACGCTGCACGGTCGAAAACGGGACGCTCTGCACACCGCGCGGATGGAAGACGCCGTTCCCGGACAAGGATCCCCTCCCGGGATGGACCTTCTCGGCTCGTGACGGCGCAATTGCGAGGATGACCTTGGACGATAAGGAGACTTCGAATCCGGCCAGGAAGCGATCGCTTCGTATCGAGGTCGATAGCATCGAGGGCGGAAGCGTTGCCGCGATCAACACGGGGTTCTGGGGGATTCCATTAAAGAGCGGCGAGTCGTACAAGCTCTCGTTTTTCGCCAAAGCCAAACCGGGATTCGGAGGCTCTGTGCGCGTATCGTTGATCGGCAGCACAGAGAAAGGCGGCGTGTCCGAAGTGTACGCGGCGCACACGTTCGATGGGATCGCGACGGAATGGCGGCGTTACGAAGCGGTGCTCGAAAGCGCGGCCACCGATACGCAGGCGCGGCTTGCGATTGCCCCGCTTTCCACGGGCACGCTCTGGCTCGACACCGTGTCGCTGTTCCCGAAACGCACGTGGAAGGATCGCGAGAACGGGTTGCGCGAGGGCCTCGCCGCGATGCTGGCGGACCTGCATCCCGCGTTCGTCCGTTTTCCCGGGGGATGTTTCGTCGAGGGGTTCACGCTCGAAACGGCCTTGAACTGGAAGAACACGATCGGACCGATCGAGGCGCGAAAGAGCCACTGGAACCTGTGGGGCTACATGACCTCGAACGGGCTGGGCTATCACGGACTCCTTCAACTCTGCGAAGACCTCGGCGCGGAACCGCTCTTCGTAATCAACTGCGGCATGGCATGCCAGGGACGCGGCGGCGAGGCGGTCCCGATGGAGCAAATTGAACCGTGGATTCAGGACGCGCTCGACGGCATCGAGTACGCGAACGGCCCCGCGGACAGCGCGTGGGGCAAGGTTCGCGCGTCGAACGGACATCCCGAACCGTTCCACTTGAAGTACATCGAGATCGGCAACGAGAACCTCGGGCCGAACTACGAAGAACGCTACGCGCGCTTCCAACGCGCGATCAAGGATCGCTATCCCGAGATTCAGATCGTGGCCAACACGCGCGTGAGAAGCGCGCCGCTGGACATCCTCGACGAGCATTACTACAGCAGCCCCGCGTTCTTCATCGGCCAGGCGCACAAGTATGACGATTACGATCGCAGCGGTCCGAAGATCTACGTGGGCGAGTACGCCGTGGTCAGCGATTGCGGCAAAGGCAACCTGCGCGCCGCGCTCGGCGAAGCCGCGTTCATGACGGGCATGGAACGCAACGCGGATATCGTCACGATGGCGTCGTACGCTCCTCTCTTCGTCAACGTCAACGACCGCACATGGAATCCCGATGCGATCGTATTCGACAACGCGCGGTGCTGCGGCACGCCGTCCTATCACGTCCAATGCCTGTTCGCGCGGAACCGTTGCGCAACCACAATCCCAGGCGAGATCGCGTGTACGGCCGAGACCCAGGATCTGCACGGCGCCATCGGTCTCGCGACGTGGAACACGCAGGCCGAGTTCAAGGACGTGAAGGTCACGGGCGCCAACGGAACCGCGTTGTTCACCTCGGACTTCGGGCAAGGCGCTTCGGAATGGAAGCAGGCGCGCGGCGTGTGGAAAGTGAAAGAAGGCGCATATCAACAAACGGGCGAGGATGTCGATCTGCGGACGGTGACCGGCGTCCCGGCATGGGGCGATTACACCGTCACGCTCAAGGCGCGCAAGCTGGGCGGCCAGGAAGGATTCATGGTCATGGTCCGCGTGCGCGACGACAACAACTGGATCTGGTGGAACGTCGGCGGGTGGGGCAACCATCAGCACGGCATCGAACAAATGCGCGACGGCCAGAAGTCGGACGTGGGATCGCGCGTCGACGGCGCCATCGAGACCGGCCGCTGGTACGACGTGCAGGTCGACGTGCAAGGCGCTCGCATCCGGTGCCTGCTCGATGGCCGTGTCGTCCACGAAGCCACGCTACCGTCGCTGCCTGTGCTCACGGGCGTGGCAGGATTCTCGGAGCAGGGCGATACGCTCATCCTCAAAGCCGTGAACACCACCCGCGAGCCGCTGGACACGCAGATCGTGTTGAACGGCGTGACGAATATGGCCTCCGAAGGAACCGCGGAAGTCCTCACCTCCGCCGCCCCCGCCGACGAGAATTCGCTCGAGGCCCCGCGCAAGATCGCCCCCGTGACACGCGCGGTAACGGGCGTCGCGCCAACGTTCCGCTACACCTTCGACCCCTATTCCGTCACCGTGCTGCGGGTTTCGACAAAGCGCTATTGACAAGGGATGCGCCTCGATTAGTCGCGCTTATCCCGCCACGTCATCCTGTGAGTTTGTGAAGAAATTGTGATACGAGGGCGCTTTGCCTCTTCACTACGTATTGC
>CAYOCT010000104.1:0-18572 GCA_964402555.1 uncultured Nitrospiraceae bacterium
CAGATTTCCGAGAAAAAACAGATCTGATATGGCGTAACTGCGGAAGATGGGCTAGGAGATTTTTCGCTTCGCTCAGAATGACAGGAAGTCCAGCGTTCTTCTATGCATCGGCGCCTCTACGCGCTGGATCTTCGTTCTTCTGAGTGAAGCCAGGCTTCATGACGCCTCGTAATCGTGATCGAGCGAGGATCGAAAGCCCACTGCCTTAACTGAACATCTGTCCTCTCGATGGTTCTGGGCATCGCCAACATTGGGGTACGAGTGGTCCGATTACGATTACGACTACGATCACGATCACGATCACGAGCAAGAGCAAGAGCAAGAAAGGACGGAGCTGCAAAGGGACTGGGGGCCTCGATCCCTCGCATCGTTGACACGCACTTTCCCCTCGCGGATAATGCATCACCGCGAAAGGATCGTCGACGTGTCAACTCCTGCTTTGAGCAATAGTCCGTCCGGATCGTCGATGTTGAAATGGCGCGCGACCGCCGCGTTCGCGATCGTCGTCGCGCTCGGCCTGTTCTTCCGGCTCTGGGGACTCTCCGGGGAATCCGTCTGGTTCGACGAGTTTGTGAGCCTTATCCTGCTCAAGGCGCCCGACGCATGGACGCAGTCGCCCTACTTCGAGCAGTGGAACCAGACCGTGATGCGCCAGGAGTCGCCCGGTCTGGCCGCGTTCGTGAGCGCCAACCACAGCCTCGATCCCGCAACTATGCCCGCCTATCCCGCGCTCCAGTACTTGTGGAACCGCTACGTCAATGCGTCACCGTTCGGACTGCGCGTCATCTCCGTCGCGGCGGGTATGCTTATCGTTCTGCTCGTCTACTTCTTTGCACGCGATATGTACGGACCGCAAGCCGGGTATATTGCGGCCCTGTGCGTGGCGCTTTCGCCCGTGCATCGCTATTTCAGCCAAGAGATCCGCATGTACGTGTTTACGGCGCTCCTGGCGCTCCTCTCGGCCTACGCCCTGTTTCGGGCGTTGCGAAACGGCGGGCGCCGCTGGTGGGTTATCCATGCGATAGCCAACCTGCTGCTTCCGTGGACCCATATCTTCGGACTCTTGATTCCCGCCGTCGAAGGCCTGTATCTGGTGTCGTTTCACCGCACGCCGTTTCGACGCCTTCTCGTATGGGGGGGCGTGCACGTCCTCCTGTTCGTGCCTGTGCTGCTCTATATCCGGACCTTGAATTACTGGTCAGAGGAGCAGACTTCTTCGTGGCGGACCAAACCGGGATGGGTGGAATGCGTGAGCGACCTCCTGGCCGACGATGCCGCGGGCCTAACCCACCAAATCCGCGCCAATCCGGCGGCCTTCGACTGGTTCCTGCCCGCAAAAGCGGGCGATGCACTGGTCCAGATCCGCCAGCCCATCGGAGTCCTATGGATGGGCGCCGTGGTTGCCTGTGCCGCATGGGTGCTCGTGCGCGCGTGGCGGCGGCGAACCGAGAACTGGGCGGTGTTTCTCGCGTTGTGGTGGCTTCTCCCGCCCTTGCTCCTGTACATCGCGTCCTCGTTATGGCGTCCCTGCGTCTTCCCGCGGTACACCTTGTACAGTTCATTCGCGCTATACATCCTGCTTGGCGGGGCAATCGCCGGGACCTCTCGGAAGGCGTTGCGAACGGCGGCGTTCGCGCTCCTGGCCGCGTTCTTTGTGTATCAGGACATGCTGGTCCTTGGTGAACCGCAACGTACGGACTGGCATTCCGCCGGAGCGTACGTCAAGGCCCACGCGCGCCCCGACGACTTGATTGTGGTCGAAGACTCGACCTGGAAACGGGTCTTCGCCTTCAATCTCGGTCCCGTCGAGAACGTCATTGCCTGCGCGAACGAGCCGGGCACTGTCGCCGATATGGCCTCGTTCATTCTCGGCCAGGGCTTGCCGTCGAAACACGAACCCCCTGGTCCGCGCGGCGTCTGGGCTGTCGCGAAACTCGACTACTTCAAAGAAGGCGGCGACGGACCTCTCGAGGCCGAGTTCAAGGCGCGCCACTTTACGTTCGAGCGTAGCGAGTTCCTTGGATACCAGCACGTTAACGTGTACCGTCTCGAAAGGACACCGGGCGCCGTCCCGCTCAAACCGCCGTCCGAAGCCGCCACGGAACTGGGAGAGTTTGCGCTCGATTTCTGGCATGCCAAGCAGTACGATGCTGCGGTAGCCGCCTGTAGGCACGCTATCGAAGCCGACCCCGGCTACTCTCGTGCGTACACGTATATGGCCATGGCGCTCAAGGACTTGGGAAAGAACGAGGAAGCGCTCAAGGCGTTTCGCGAAGCGGTTCGTATCAAGCCCGACGATTACCTCTGGAACTACTCCAACATCGCCGCGCTCTTGACCGAGCAACGCGACTACGATGGGGCGCTGGCGGCGTGCCGTGCCGCGCTCGCGATCGATCCCAAGTTCGCTCCAGCCTACACCCGAATGGGGCAAGCGTGCCTCGAGAAAGGCGACATCGACGCCTCGATCGAGGCCTTCAAAAAGGCGGCAGAACTCGACCCCGGCGATATGGCCACGCGGACCGGTCTTGAAGACGCCCTCGCGCGCAAGGGACAGGGCCGCTGACAAATCCGGCAGTGTCAGACTGACGAATCCTTGTCAGTACGGCATATCGCAACACCTCGCGACGAACCTCGCCTCGCTTACGTAAGTCCTTTATTTCCAACATCCTCGCGGCTATGTCATAAGCGGCTCCTTTCTTACAGTATAACGGGCACCACGTTTGCTCTTCTCGGCATAGAGTTGAGAACCCGAGGAGACGCCAATGCAAAACCATTGCCGAGTCGCGAACATGGCCGCCCGTTGTGGCGCGAGTCTGATGGTCCTGGGTATGAGCTTCGCCGCTTCCGCGGCGACGTACTACGTGGACGCCGTCAACGGCAGCGACACGAACAACGGCCTTTCCACCGACTCGCCGTGGCGTACCGTCTCCAAGGCCAGCAATCGCCTCTTTCAGCCGGGCGACGCCGTCCTGCTGAAGCGCGGCTGCGTGTGGCACGAGCAGCTTTCGGTGTGGAGTTCCGGAACCGAGGCCGCCCCGATCACCTACGGCGCGTACGGCGAAGGCGCTGCCCCGATTCTGAACGGCACGAACACCGCCAAAGCCAAAGCCACGTCCTTCTACTTCGTCCTTGGCGTTTACAGCCAGAGCTACGTGACGGTCAAGGATCTCGAGTTCGTGAACGGCTGCTACCCGGTACTGCTGTACAACGCCTCGTTCGTCACCTTGGACAACCTCTCGGTCCACGATGCGACCGGCGCCGCGGGCATCTACGTGCTTGCCGAAGGCGCGAATGCGGCTGCGTCCAACACGGTGAAGGATTGCACGGTCTACAACATCACCGGCAGCGCCGATTCCCTTGCGAACGGCAACAATGGCTGCGGCATCTTCCTCTACGGCGAAGACGCCAGCCGCAACACGGTCATCGGAAACACCGTCCACGACTGCGGCCACGAAGGCATCGTCGTTCTCGCCGGCTCGTACAACGTCATCGCGGGCAACACCGTCTACCGCAGCGGCCAGTCCGGCATCCGCGTCGCCCTCGAAACCGCCACCGGCAATCTCATCGAAGACAACCGCTCCTACGAAAACGCCCTCACCGCCGACGACCGCTTCGGCATCGACCTCATCCGCGTCGGCAACGACAACGTCGTACGCTATAACGTCGTCCACGACCAGCACGACACCTTGAACGACGCGGCGATTGGCGCAGACACGGGCAATGACGGCCAGAAGTACGGCACCGGCGGCATCCGCTTCGACGGCGGCAATTGGGAAGGCCACGACTTCATGGATTCGACCGGCAACCAAGCGTATTACAACACCGTGTACAACGAAGGCTGCGGCATCGAGTCCTTCAACTTCAGCAACGTCAGCCTCTTCAACAATACCGTGTACAACAGCCGCACGACCGGCATCTCCGTGCAATCCGTCTTCGCGACCGTTTGCGCGAACAACGTCATCCGCAACAACATCGTCCATACCGCCGGCAGCGCGCTGGTGTACCTCTACCGCATGGACAACACCACCGTCGATAACAACGTCTACTATCCTGACGGCCCCCGCGCGTTCTTGTGGCACACCGCCGACGCGTACCGTTATTGCTCCTTCGAGACCTGGCAACAGCTCAGCGGACAAGACGCCGACTCGATGACCGCCAACCCGCGGTTCGCGAATCCCGGCGCGGGCGATTTCTCGGTTGACGCCTACTCGCCCTGTATCGATAGCGCGGCCGACCTCGGACAGGCCGAAGATATCGCCGGTACCGCGGTCCCGCAAGGCGATGGCGCCGACGTCGGCGCGACTGAGTTCGTCCAGGAAGCCACGTACCCCACCGCGACGCTCACGTCGAGCGCCCCGGAGAAGACGAACGTCTCTACGGTTCCCGTAGTCATCGAGTTCAGCGAACCGGTCACGGGATTTACTTCGGCCGGCCTCATCGTGAGCAACGCTACCGTGGATGCGTTTGAAGGTTCAGGCACGACCTACACGTTCAACCTGATTGCCACGAACCCCGGCGTCGTTTCGGTGAGCGTGACCGAAGGCGCCGCGCTGAGCCAGGCCGGTTATCCGTGCCAGGCTTCCGAAACGCTCGAACGCACGTACGAACTTACTCCCGTAAACGTGACGATTACGTCGTCCACCTTCATCTGGACGATGAGCAATCCGATCCCCGTGACCGTAACGTTCAGCAAACCCGTCGACGGGTTCTCGGCGAACGACCTGGTCGTGGCCAATGCCATCATCGCGTCGTTCGAGGGCAGCGGCGACACCTACACCTTCAATCTGATCCCCGTGCGCGGCAAGATCGCCTCGGCGTCGATCGCGGCGGGCGTCGTGGCCGACGACGATGGCAATCCGAACAGGGCGTCGGGCGCGTTCCGCCGGTTCTACTTTGGTGTGTAGCGCAAAGGAAAGACGGGAACTGACACGTTTTGCGGCAGTTTGAAAAGCATGCCTGTTTCTGCACTTCCTATTCCTAGCCCAGCGCGTCGCGTGGAACGTTCTCGGCCTTGACCGGCGTGTGGCTCACTGCTTTGAAAATCGTTGCGGAAACGGTGTCCGCCAGGATCTCGATCAATGCATACGAGGCCGGCATATCTTTCGAGATCAGCGCCTTGAGATGCCCGGGATTCACGTAGAGAGATCGACCCAGTAACAGAATCTCTGCCTTGTGCGTGTGGCCCGTCAACACAATCGCGGCCGCGCGTTCCGTGTAGCGCAAATCGCGCTCGGCATGCGCCCCCGAGATGGTGATGCCGTCATACGCCGCCACGAACCGTTTGGGCACGCGGCTGTTCTGATACTCCGGACACCACAGGCCCGGCACGAGATGTACCGTGTAGCCCGATAAGCGCAACTCGGCCCCGTCGGCGTAGTCATCCCCCAGATGGAAGATCGCTTCGGCGCCGAAGCGTTGCGTCATCGCCTCCGCCGCGGCGTGCATCAACGCCGAATTGCCGTGCGTATCGCTCATCACACCCAGTACCATGCGCGGAGTATAGGCGATCGCCGGGGCCATTTCGAACGGCTGCGGTCAGGGCGTGACCTTGGTCGTGCCCTTGCACGTGAGCGTCTCGCCGTTCGGCTTGGTAACGACCAGTTGAATGGTGCACGGTCCGGCGGCTTCGAACGTGTGCGTCAGCGTCGAAAGCCCCTTGCCCTGAAGTACGGTCTTCTTGTTCACGATCCACTGGTAGCTGGCCTCGGGCGGGGCGGATTCGATCGTATACGTGAGCGTCGTGCCCTTCGCATAACTGGAGTCCAGTTCGAGCCGCGCTGGCAACGCGAACGTGGCCAGTCCATCCAACGGGGACTTCAAGTCGACGCGGATCGCTACGTATTCGGTCTGGCCCCCCGCCGTTACCGCGAGCGTATAACTTCCCGCCTCGACCTTATCCGGCAACGTCGCCACGGTCACCACCGCCGGGTCTTCCTTGGACTTCGTGACCTTGAACATCCACGCCTTGTCCATGATCCACGCGCGCGTGACCTGCGCCGATCGCGCCGGTGTCGTGCCGAAACACACCTTGACCTCGGCGCTGCCTTCCGAAGCCGCGAACGTGATCGTATCGGGCGTCAACATGAGCGGCGAAGCTGCTTTGTCTTTCTTGGCCTCTTCCGCCCAAGCCTGCATGCCTGCCGCCAACAGCGCAACCACCAAGACCGCCCATATCCACCGCATTGCCCCATCTCCTTTTAGCCGTCCGTGTACGTCCGTGCTCGTCCGTGTCTTCTTTTCTTTATAATCCCCTCAACCTCTCATAGGTTCCTTTCCGCGCCCTCAGCGCCTATACTGTGAGTCATGTGGCGCATTGGCATCCTTGGCGCGGGGCATTTTGCCGCCGCGCATATTCAGGCCCTCGACCGTTTACGGGGCCGGGCGGGCGTCGTGGCCTACGCGCGCCGCGATACGGGCCGCGCCTTTCCCGAAGCCCAGGCCGCGGGCG
Source organism: uncultured Nitrospiraceae bacterium (assembly GCA_964402555.1). GTDB lineage: Bacteria > Hydrogenedentota > Hydrogenedentia > Hydrogenedentales > SLHB01 > CAYOCT01. The sequence goes on from CAYOCT010000104.1 coordinate 6,449, forward strand.
CGCCAGAACGATCGATCGAGGCGATGCTCGAATCGCCGGACATCGATGCCATTGCCGTGTGCGTTCCCAATCACCTCCATCGGCGCTTCGCCGAAGCGGCGTTGCAGGCCGGCAAGCATGTCTTCTGCGAAAAACCCCTCGCGCTCAACGTGTCCGATGCCGATGACCTTGTTGACGCCGCCCGCGTGTCGAGACGCTGCCTGATGACGGGCCATCTGACCCGGCACGTGCCCGCCTACGTGCGCGCCGCCGAAATTCTTGCCAGCGGACGCCTTGGCGCTCCGCGCGCGATGTACGTGCAGCGCATGCACTGCGGCGGCGGGCGTTCCTGGCGCATGGACCCGGACATCGGCGGCGGAGTAGTATTCGATCTGCTGGTCCATGACTTCGACCTGATGAACTGGTACCTCGGCGAGGCCCGCCCACGGCGCGTCACGGCCCGAGGCCATCGCCACGAACAAGGCGGTTACGATTACGTAGCCGCGATCTTCTCCGGAGGTCCCGGCGGGGTCGTGGCCGTAGCCGAAGGAGGTTTCGTATTCCGCCCGCCCGCGGGACTGCGTTCGATACTCCGCGTCGTCTGCGAACGCGGCCACGTCGAGGTCAACACCAACGACCTCGCCGCGCCCATCCGCGTCTTTGAAGAAGGAAAAGACGAAGAGGCCATCCGCGTGCCTCTGAAAGACCTGCTTATCGATGGCCTTGCCGCGGAATACACCGAGTTTCTCGATGCGCTCGAAGGCAACATGCGGGGCCGCCTGCGACTTGAAGACGCCCGCAGCGCCGTAGCCTGTGCCGAAGCCGTCATCCAAGCCGCCGACACCGGTTCGGAAGTGCCGATCGCCTAAACCGTATCCGGTATTCGTAAGCGTGCCGGTACTACTCCGCAATCCAAAATGAAGCGGCTCTGCCGCGCGTAGGTTTGCTTCCCTGTTCGCCCGATGGTATCATTCCCGCACGTGTGGCCCTGCCTGATTCCGTCACCGGCTCCTTGAGTCCCTTACTTGGTGTTAGGAGGTGTGCGTGGCGCAGGAACGTACCGAAGCGGTCGTGTTGCGCGGCGTGGACTACAGCGAGACCAGCCGCATCGTCACGATGCTGACACCGGGACGCGGCCGCGTGGCCTGCATGGCGAAGGGCGCACGGCGAAAGCAGAGCCCCCTCGCGGCGGTGCTCGACACGTTCAATCGCGTCGAGATGGTGTATTACTGGAAAGACGGGCGGGCCGTGCAGCAATTGAGTGAAGCCGCGCTGCTCGACGGGTTCGGCCCGATCAAGGCCCATCTCGAAAAGAGCGCGTATGCCGCGTGGCCCGCCGAGCTGGCCGGGAAAGTGGCCCATGAGAACGAGCCATCGGAGACGTTGTACGCCACGTTCGTGGACGGATTGAATTCGCTGGCCGCTTGGCAGGGCGACGTTCGCGCGCATGCGTGCTGGCAAGCGGCGCAGTTGCTGTCGGCGGCGGGATTCGAGCCTGCGCTCGAAAGCTGTGCCGAATGCGGCGCTCCCGTGGATGATGCGCCCGGGTTCTCGTACACCGGCGGCGTCACGTGCGGCGGATGCCGCAGAGACCGGCGGCTTTCGAGGCCGGAGCTGGAATGCTTGCGGCGCCTGGCGTGGAGCCGCGATGCGTGCCCGGACGGGCCGGTTCTGACGAACGTGTATTATACCTTGTGCCAGTATGCCGCGCGGCAGATCGAAGCGGACTTTCGCTCGATACGCGTGATCGACCAAATGTTTGGCGGCAAGACGGAGTGATATGGCGGCGCCTCTAGAACAGATTCGGAACTTCTGCATCATTGCCCACATCGACCACGGAAAGTCGACGCTGGCCGACCGCCTGCTCGAACTGACCGGCACCGTCGATCCGCGCAATCTCAAAGAACAGACGCTCGATACCATGGACATCGAGCGCGAGCGCGGCATCACAATCAAGTCCGTCGCCGTGCGCATGAAATACGTGGCCGACGACGGCAAAGAGTACGCCCTCAATCTCATCGACACACCCGGCCACGTGGATTTCTCGTACGAGGTCTCGCGCAGCCTGGCCGCGTGCGAAGGCGCACTGTTGATCGTCGACGCGGCCCAGGGCGTCGAGGCCCAAACGCTCGCCAACGCCTACAAGGCCATCGAACAAGATCTCGAGATCATCCCCGTCATCAACAAGATCGACTTGCCCAGCGCCGACATCGAGTCCGCGCAACGGCAGATCCAAGACGTGATCGGACTCGACGCCACGCAGGCCGTCCTGACCAGCGCCAAGTCCGGCGTCGGCGCCAAAGACGCGCTCGAAGCCATCGTCACGCGCGTGCATCCGCCCAGGGGCGACCGGGCGGCCCCGTTGCGCGCGCTGATTTTCGACGCCATTTACAACTCGTATCGCGGCGTCATCATCTACGTGCGCATCGTCGACGGCGTCATCGCCACCGGCCAGCGCGTCGTGATGATGTCGAACGGACAGCGGTACGAGGTCACCGAACTCGGCGTTCTGACGCCGAACCTGACGCCGACCGATCGCCTCGAAGCGGGCGAAGTCGGCTACCTCATCTGCAACATCAAGACGCTGTTGAGCACCAAGGTCGGCGACACCGTCACTGACCTGCAGCGTCCCGCCGCCGACCCATTGCCGGGTTACGAGAACGTGCAACCCGTCGTCTTCTGCGGCATGTATCCTGCCACGGAAACGGACTACCAGGAACTGCGCGACGCCCTCGAACGGCTGCAACTCAACGACTCGTCCTTCGTCTTCCAGGCCGATAGTTCGGACGCGCTCGGCCTCGGGTTCCGGCTCGGATTCCTGGGCCTGCTGCACATGGAGATCGTGCAGGAACGCCTCGAACGAGAATTCAACTTGACGCTCGTCACCACGGTGCCGAACGTCGCATATCACGTAATCAGGACGAACGGCCAGGAAGCCACGATCGAGAACGCGTCGAAGATGCCGCCGTCGGTCGAGATCGAAACGATCGAGGAACCGTACATCGAGGCGGACATTCTCTGCCCGACCGAACATCTCAGCGCGGTCATCGACCTGTGCAAGAAGAAACGCGGCATCCACGTCCGCGTCGACTACATTGACGCGAAGCGCTGCATGGCCGTCTATCAGATGCCGCTCGCCGAGATCGTCCTCGACTTCTACGACAAACTCAAGACCCTGACGCGCGGCTACGGATCGCTTGAATACCGCCTGATCGGATACCGGCCTGGCGATCTCGTCAAACTCGATATCCTGCTCAACGGCGATCCCGTCGACGCGCTGTCCTCGATCGTGCATCGCGACCGCTCCGTCTGGTTCGGAAGGAAGCTCGCGCAGAAGCTGCGCAAGCTCATCCCGCGCCAGCAATTCGAGGTCGCCATTCAGGCCGCGATCGGCAACAAGATCATCGTGCGCGAGACCATCAGCCCCGTGCGCAAGAACGTGACGGCGAAGTGCTACGGCGGCGACATCACGCGCAAACGCAAACTGCTCGAACGCCAGAAGGAAGGCAAGCGCCGCATGAAACAGATCGGCACGGTCGAGGTGCCGCAGGAAGCGTTCATGGCCCTGTTGCGCGTCAACGAAGAGGCGGAATAGGACCGGCGCGTCCGGAGAAGGATTCGCGTGGCTTCTGAAACGGAAAACGTGCCTGAGGCCCAGGTCCCGAGCAAGGGCCTGCGCGCCGTATACCGCGCCGTCACCGCCTTCACCGGACCGTTGACCCGCCGCAATCTGCTGACCTGGAGTGTGCTGATAGTTGGCGTGCTGACGATCCGCTGGCTCGTGTTCGAGAACTACTCGGTCCCTACCGGTTCCATGGAGCCGACCTTGCACGGCGATCCGCGCCTCCTGCGCGGCGACCACGTGACCGTCAACAAGATGGTCTACGGACCGCGCTGGCCGTTTACGAAGAAGCGCATCTCCCACTGGAGCGAGCCGCAACGCTGGGACATCGTCGTCTTCAAGGCCGTCGATCCCAAGTCCGAACACGGCACGCTCATCAAGCGCATCGTGGGCCTGCCCGGCGAACGCATTCATATTCAGGACGGCAAGATCCAGGTGAACGGCACGACGATCGAACCGCCTGAAGCGTTGCGCAAGGTGCTGTATTACACCTCGGGCTTCACCGCGTTAGAGAAAGACGTGCGCCGTCTCGCGGCGGTCATGGCCAAGCGCGAGATGCGCCCGGTAGTACTCAATCCCGCCAACTTCACGGTCCGCGATCTCTACGCTCAACTCGACGAGGTCCGCGCTACGCTCGGCGGCCGCGATCCCGCGACAATGGAGCAGAGCGAGATCGACGACGCGACGCGCGGCATGAGCAAGGTCAGCCTCGATATCGTGGCGAAGCTCCTCGAAGCCGAGCAGGAGGTCCAGTATCCGCTTCGCTACGGCATTCTACCCGATGACCAATACGCGGTCGTGCCGCCGGACTGCTATCTCGTCCTGGGCGACAACAGCGGCGACAGCGCCGACGGACGCTACTTCGGCTGGCTTCCCAACGGCAATATCCTGGGCCGCGCGTCGTGCATTTGGTGGCCGGTCACGCGCTGGCGCGATTTCACGGGGTTCTCGCAGACCTGGTGGGGGAGAGGCCTGCTCTACGGCATTCCCACGCTGCTGATTCTCTTCGAACTCAACGCATGGCGGCGCAGACGCGCGGCGCGGCGTTTGGCGGCCGCATCATAACCAGCCGGTCATTTCCGCGAGCAGCAACGAGTACTCCTGGAAGTTCTTCCACGAAATGTCCGGCGGCACCCCGTGGTCGCATCCGGGAATGTAGCCGCCTTCCTGGACAACGGGGCGCACGCGATCGAGTTCGGCTTTCAAGACCGCGCCGCCCGCCGCGATGGCCCGTTTATCGATCCCGCCTTGATACGCAAGCCCTCTTCCGAAACGCGCGCGATACGCGTTGATGTCGTTGCCCGCGGCGACTTCCATCGGATCGATGACGTTGACGCCGCACTCGAGCCAAATCGGGACCAGCAAGTCGACCCGCCCGTCCGAATCGATCGCGCATAGCGGCGTGCCGGCCGCCTTGGCCTCGTCGAACCAGCGGCGGTAACTCGGGGCGCAGTAGAGACGCGTCATTTCCGGGCTGATCATCGGGTGTTCCTTGAAGGCCATGTCTTCCGAGAAGTGCAACATGTCCGGCGTGACCCGCTCGAGGATCTGCGCCATCGTGGCGCTCGCGAATTCCATCCAGAACTCGGCCATCGCGCGGACGAGATCCGGCTGTTCGAGCATCATTTCGCACAGGCCTTCCATCCCGCAGAACTCGCGCAGTTGCCAGAACGGCCCGTTGAAATGCACGACCAGCGGATAGTCGCGTTTGCGAAGCCGCGCGCAACGCGCATCGAAATCCGCCGGGAACCGCTTCGGATCGCGGGGATTGAACCGCCACTTCATGGCTTCCCAATCGTCCCACGTCTGCACCGGAAACCGGTGCCACTTTCGCGTGACGAAATCCCTGGCCGAACGGATATACGTGTAATCGAACCGGTCCGAGATCTCCGTGATCGCCCCCATCCAGTCCTGCACGATATAGTGCCCGTCCTTGTGTTCCAGGACCTTCTCCTCGAACGTAGGGATCATCTGGAACGACACGCCGAGATCCGTTACGGGCAGTTTCGGCCGATAATCCCCCGGCGGCAATCCCTTCTCTGCGCGGCGCGCATCGATGCGATCCAGGACCTCCTCGATCGGATTGCGGTCCTCAGGCAAGCCCTGCTGACGCCACGCGGCCAGCGTCGATTCCCGAGGCCCGCCCGGCGCAAACGGAAGCCGGTCCGGCGCCCCAAACAACAACGTCTCCAAGAACCGATCCCGCGGTGTCATCTGTTCTCCTACTCCATTTGTCCGTGCAGGTCCGTACTACTGTCTGTCATCTTTCATCAACTTTTCGAAGAAACGATGTGCAGGTTCACTGGCCACAAGCGTTAATATCGGACTGCGGACGAGTAGGTTCATCCTTCATCCCTCATCCTTCATCCTTTCGCTGTTTATCATTCATCATTTATCGTTTAGACTTTAATCTCTTTCCATCTCTTTGGTTGCGGCTCTGCCGCGCTATGTCCGTCCGTGTTTCCCTTTGGCCTCACGCCTCGCTGATGTTGTCCCACGTGAGCCCGAGGCGCTGCGCGGCATAGCCCGCTTCGCGCAGATAGTCGCCGTAGACCATCATCCAGTGCGAATCGCGCACTTCGTCGAGCAAACGCCTCCAGTTGCCCGCGACACGGACCTCCTGTTGCGACCGGCAGATGTCGTAGAACGGATTATTCTCGACGACTCCCTTGAGGCCGACCCAGCGTCCGGATGCGTACTCGGGATTGATGAACGACACCTCCTGGCCGAGCGGCATATCGACCTTTGGCGCCGCGCCGTACTCGGATTCGTAGTGCGTGACCACGCGCGTCGGTTCGTACTTCGTCGCGTCCAGGCGGCGCGGCGACGTGCAATGCGCGCAGGTGACCAGCCCGTCGTGCGGGAACGTCGAGTTGTGCATGAAGATCGGCTTGCTCGCGATGTGCCGCAGGAGCATGCCCGCGGGGACGATCACGAAATCCGATTCGCAAAACGCGACGTAGCCCTCGTCGTTGAGCAGGCCTAGCGGCAGGCAGGCCGTCGTCTTGCTCATCGGCATGATCGTGCTCATGCACGAGTTGATCGTAAACGCGCGGGCCTCGTGCTCTTCGAGAACCTCTTTGAACAATCCGTAGAGCACGAACGCGTTGACGACGAAGCTCCGTTCCGTATCGAGCGTCGTGCCCGGAAGCGCGAGATACGCCGACGCCCACTGCTCCGCGCACTGCAACTTCGCGGGATCGGCCATGGCCGTCTGAATCCGCTTGCCGAGGTCGTCGTACGAATAGTCTACGATATCCAGCTTATAGCGCTCACGCGCGAACCCCGGCGCGCGGTCGTCGTACTTGCCCTGTACACCGCCCAAGGCCACGATACGCGACCCGACGAAATTTCGCAGGCCATACAGCGCGCGCAACCGCCACAGCAATTCATCCGGATCGTCCACCACGACATCATTCACCGACGCGCGTTTCGATGCGTCCCGCTCGCCGGTCTTGTTGAGGATGCGCGTGCTGAGCGATTCGTAGAAGTAATATACGGGGCCGGAACGATGCCGCACGAAGATGACCGCGCCCGAATCGGGGATGCATGCATCGAGCACGTCGCGCGATCCCGTGCTTGGATACACGATGGTCGCGTCCGCGCCGGAAGCGCGCGTCTGCATGGCCTCGTCGGCATTCGTGACCTTCGCCACGGGAAGGAACTCGACGGGAAACTCGGCGCGCTGGGCGAGCGCCTGTAACTCGCTGGAAATACGCGTGACCTCTTCGGCCACCGCCGCCTCAGTCTGGATACCGCCCCAGGACTTCCACGAACTCATCTCGCGCGGCGTAAACAGCCGGCACATCAATACCGGCTGCACCCGCAGAGGTCTGCCGATGTTGAGGAACGGCTTCGCGGGGTCCCACCAGTTCGAGGGCCACGTCTCGGCCGCCACGACGGAGCCGCTCATTGCGCCCGTCAACGCTGCTCCGGCGCCCAGTGCCGAAAGTTGAAGGAATTCCCGCCGATTCACGCAATGACAGCACATGCCGCGTCTCCTTCGAGTTGAACGCGTCTATCATAGCGTGCCGGGCTTGCCCCGTCCAGCCCAAGCCCGGCGTGTGTTCCTTATCCTATCTGCGGCTTACTTGGAGAGATCTTTCTGTGTCAGAAATTGGCATGAACTCAACAATCTCTTTCGTGTCATTGCGAGCCAACGACCCGGCTTCGCAGGGCTGCCCTCAGAAGAAACGTCCGTTTCGCGGACCCCGAATGAAAGCTCGATGCTTGTTTCTTAGGAGGAGGGCCTTCAGCCCGACGAAGCAATCCCCCGGCCTGTTGCGTCAGAAGGTCAGGGGATTGCTTCGTCGGGCTGAAGGCCCTCCTCGCAATGACACCACGGGTAGGCGAACTATGCGGGCGAATCCTGCACCCTTGCTCTTGCTCTTAATCTTGCTCTTGCTCGGAGCTTTCCCCTTGATGGTATCTGCTCGTGTGCTTGGGGATCGAAAACAAGAGCAAGGTGAAGAGCAAGAGCAAGAATGAGTATCGGACTACGGGCGAATGCGAGCTTCATCCTTCATCCTTCATCCTTTGCAGCGTTACTCGTGCAGCCGGCGCTCCCAATCGTACTCGCGCGCGGTGACCGTGTCTTCCATGCGCTGGATGCGGCGGTCGAGATGATCGAACAAGCGTTTCAGGCGTTGAAGGGCCATCGACCTCGAAGTCGTGTAGGCGTGGTAGAACTCGCGGTCGTCATCCGACTCGATTGGAATGACCGGTTCGGGTTTGAGCAGCAGGGCCGCGACGAAATAGGCGATCACGCCCATCCACACGCCCGTGAACATCGTCCCGATAATCGCGATGGCGCGCGTCCAGAAGAGCGACACGTCCATGTATTCCGCGACGCCTTTGCAGACGCCGAAAATGGCTCCGTCGCGGGACCGGTACAAGGGCCTCGGGTGGCCGTCTTCCATCGACGCGTGTCTCATGACTTCGTTCCTTTCCGCTGCGACTCCATGAGCAGCGTCTCAAGCGCTTCCACGCGCTCCTCCATCTTCATCAGGCCGTGGTAGATATCCTGAATCATCTTTGCCTCATCGGCTTGAGTAGTTTGGGCCGAACGCCCGCCGCTTCGCCGAATGGCCGCCCAACCCAGCAGGATGGTTCCGACTATCAGCGCAAGCGGAATGCATACCGCCACCAGGATAGCGATGCTTACCCACGTGCCCATGGTCTTCATTTCTCCGATGTTGGCCGATGCGGTACTGATTGATCGTTCCACCGTTTCGAGCAAAGGTTCCGGGGTCTTGACCTCCAGAGTCGTTCCATCGCTTGGATGATAGAACGTTCGCGCCGGCGAGGCGGTTGTCCTCGGAGGCTCGATCATTGCCAGAATCATGCTGGCGGCGATTGCGCATCCAATTACCAGGATGGTTATCGCGACGCTCAGGACCAGAATGAGTTTCAGCAAACCCTTCACGGACAGATCCCTCGAATGCGTGGCGCCTCTGCGTTACTGCGCGTTCGGCGGTTGCGACGCCGATTTCAGCGTGGCCAATTCTCGCTCAATCTCTTCGTCGGCCTCAAGCTTCGCGAACTCCTCGCGCAGGCCCGGCTTCCGGCCGAAATTCACCAGGTTCGCCTCGGCTTCGAGGCGGTCGACGCGTTGCTCGAACTTCTCGAACTTCGCCACCGCGTCGCTGCTGTCGAAGCGCCGCACTTGCGATTCCGCGCGCTTCTTTTCCTGCGCGTGCGCGTGCCGTTGCGTAAGGATGCGCTGCCGCTCGCGCGCGGCATTGAGTTTGTCCTCGAGTTGAAGGATGTCCTGCTGGTACTGCTCGATCAGCGCGTCGAACTGGCCCAACTCGTTCTCGATCGCGAGCGCGCGGTCGGTGAAGCGCCGCTTCTCGATCAACGCCTCGCGCGCCAAATCCTCGCGCCCCTTGTCGACGGCCAGTTGCGCGCGGTCCGCCCATTCCTTGATGCGCGCGCGCACCGTTTCGAGTTCGCGCTCGATGCGTTTGCGTTTCGCCATCGAACCCGCACACGACGCCTTGATCTCGACCAGCGTGTCTTCCATTTCGCGGATGATCAGCTTGACGAGCTTGTCCGGATCCTCGGCTTTGTCCAGCATCGCGTTGATGTTCGCGCTGATGATGTCGCGTACTCTCGTGAAGATGCCCATGATGTGGCCTCCTGTGATCGTGTTCCGTGTTGACGTTCACGAAGGAAAAGCAACGCCCGTGCCATGGATGGCGAGAATCACTAAGCCTTGTCTGAATCACTACTTAGTTCGATCGCGTCTACATGGGTACTAACGCGATGATGGTCTGATTCGCCACGAGTTGGCGCATGAGACCACGACGTGGAATCAATAACGCTCCCGCGCTATCCTCTAAGGAACGATCTCTAGGAGGGAGACCCTCATGCGGACTTCGGCACTCGATGTGTGCCGATCCACACCGAGCCTTCTCCCGAGACATGTAGGGTGCGTGCAGCGAAGCGAAACCCACCTGAAATAGGGGTGCATCGGTGGGTTCCGCTTCTCGCACGCACCCTACGCCTGGACCCTATGTGCAGACAGGATTACAGGATGGGCAGGATGGTTTTGCAGTGAGTGCAATCGAGAAGGACGGGATTTGAGGAAAACGAATGCCTGACGAGTTCCAGATCGTTCTATCCGGTTCATCTTGTTATCCTGTCTTAACAAGATGAACCGAATAGGGTGACTCAATACACAGGGAGTGTATAAGCGATGCGGACCTCGACACTTGTTCTTCTGCTGTGCGTCGCGTCATGCATGCCGATATACGCCGAGCCTTCCCCCGAGTGGCAGGCCCGCACGGCATTGGCGCAAAGCCTTGACATCGGCGAGTCGGCCCCCGACTGGCTCGTCGATTCCGAGACCTACGCCGAAGGCTTTCGCGATGGCGATTGGGAGGCCCTCGCCGCGTCGAAGGTCGCCTTCATCACGCACTGTCCTGTCAACCGCGAGTTCTTCGATCGATGCCACGCGCTCGGAATCCGCTGCTTCCCCTACGTGACCTTCTACCAAGGCTTCGCCACGATGACCTACGAGGGCGTGAACCTTAAAGACCATCCCGAGTTCATCGAGGTCGATCCCGACGGCAATCTCAAACGCACGGGCTTCTGGGAATCCGAAGACGCGAAGAACATGTACACGACGTGCCCCAACGTCCAGGCCTACCAGGACGCGATGGCCGCGTGGGTCCGCATGATCATGGACACCGGGGCCGATGGCGTATTCGTCGACAACTTGTCGAGCCGCGCGCCGTGCGCGGGACCCAAGTTCGGCAAGCACGAACACCTCTGTGAGGATCAAAACCAGGCATTTGCACTCTTGCTGAAACGCGTGCGTGAAGTCATCAAATCGTACAAGCCCGACGGTGCGGTCCTAGGCAACAGCGCCAATCCGCCGACGCTTCCCAAAGAGTTCTGGAAGTACCTCGACGCCGAGATGCTCGAATCGTACATCTGCACGTGGGTGAGCACCGAGCGCTGGTTCGACTGGCACGATCATTGGAACAAAGCCGGCAAAGACCTCCAGCCCTACGTCAAAGCGGGCAAACAGATCCAGGCGCTCAGCTATCTCGGCCACACGCCCTACGGCGTGTTCGAGGATGCCCTCTTCTGCTACGCGAGCGCGCGCCTCGCGGGATTCGTTTGGAGCTCGGGTCCCATCCCGAACGACGACGTGGCCCGCCTGCACCGGCTGCGTCTCGGCAAGGCGTTGACCGAGGAACAGGAAGAGAACGGCATCCATTATCGCGTTTTCGAGCGCGGCATGGTCGCCGTGAATCCCGATCGCGACATGCCTGCCCGTATTACCATCGGACCGCCCATGCCCGGCAAACGCTTCTACGATATCGCCGCCAGCGCCATCGTAGACACAAGCGCCACCGGCACGCTCGAGGTCCCGGCCTATGCGGGGCGCGTGTACCTTTTCGCATCCGCGCCCGGCGACGCTTCCTCCACTGCGGGGCCGAGGCTGAGCGTCGTGACCTCGCCTCCGTTAGGCGAAGTGCGGTTCCGCGTCGATGGGTTCGACTACTGGACCCACAGCGGACATTGGACCACCGAATACGTGCTTGGGTCTGAGTTCGGCAAGTTTAGCATCGTCTTCGACAAGCCCGGCAAGCACACGATCGAGGTCGTCGACATCGTGCCCGCCGATATGAAGACCGCCAAAGGTTACGGCAATGGCGAACGTCTTGGGCAATTCATGGACCCGTCCAATCCCACGAAACCCAGCATGGGCAAGAAGTTCAAGTTCAAGGAGTGGGAGGGACGCGGTCCCAATGCCTCGATCGATGTCGATATCACGGAAGATACGATTCTGACCGCCGCATTCGATATAGAGGAGGCAAAGAACTGACGGCGTAAAGAATGACGCGGTGAGCTTGTATCCCCCGTGTCATTGCGAGCCTACGACCCGGCTTCGCCGGGCCACCAAGAAAAGAAACATGAGGACTACTTCACCGAAGGCGGCTTTCTTTTTGCGTCTCTTGTACTACTAACTTTTGATTTCTTGTTGAGGCGCGCAGGATTTCTCATGCG
>CAYOCT010000105.1:0-16561 GCA_964402555.1 uncultured Nitrospiraceae bacterium
CTGCCGCCGCTGCCGCCGCCGCCACCGCCGCCACCGCCGCCACCGCCGCCGCCACCGCCGCCACCGCTACCGCCGCCGCCATTGCCGGCCACGAGGAGCAGTGAATTCGCGATATCCGTCACGTTGCTATAAGAAGCGCCGCCGCCTTGGCCGCCACTTGCGCCAACACCGCCCGCTTGGCCAAGCCCTGTGGGGATGCCACCGGAGTTGGACCCGCCGCTCTCGCCGCTCGAATTGCCGACCATGCCGTTCGTGTTCTTGCCTGCGCCGCCGGCATACTGGGCGCCACCGGCGCCACCGGTCGCGGGGGTGCCGCCACTGCCGCCCGCGCCGCCCGCGCCGCCGATGCCGCTCGTGCCATTCACGCCGAATCCGTAAGCGCCCGCGCGTCCGCTGTCACCCGAGGTCCCGGCCGTTCCGCTCGAACCGACGTTTCCGGTCGATCCGGCAAGACCCGGCGAACCGTCCGCGCCGTTACCTTGGCTGCCCCGGACCGCCGTATCGCCGCCGCCGATACCGCCCGCGCCACCAGCGCCGCCCGTGCCTCCCGTACCGCCGACACCGCCCGTGCCGGGGCCTCCCGCCGTGCCGCCCGCGCCACCGGCGCCGCCACCGAGCGTACCCGGCGTGGCCGTGACGTTTGCCGACCAGTCCATATCGCCTTTCGCGGCGATTGAGAGCGGACGGCTGCCCGCAGCGGTAACCGTCGCGCCGCTCACGCTCACGTTGTCGAAGCGGAAGACGGCGACCTCTTCGCCTGTGTCCAGACGGACCACGGTGGTCGCGTTGTAGGTTGTGCCGTTCGCAGTCAGCGTGCCTTCCGCGCCGCCGCGCGAACCGGTGTTAATCGTAATCGGCCCTGATGCGACAACCAAGTCACCGAGATGTCCATCACTGTAGTAGAAGCTGCCGACGTCGCTAACGCCTTCGCCGTCGAGATGAACGCCCAAATCCGTGCCGGCTGGAACCGAGGTGGTCCAGAACTGATTCGGCGCCAAGTCGCCGGCCACGCCGCCTTCGCCGCGAATGAGACGGCTGCGGGTATCGACGCGCACCGTTACATCGTGCACGGTCGACTGCGAGATATTGACGATTAACAACTGGTCGAAGCCGTCGAACGCGCTGGGAGGCGTCGTGGCATCCGTCAGAATCCAGTATTGAATCTGGCTGTCCGTGCCAAGGGTTCCCGTCGGCGCGCTGGCCAGCACACCGGCCTTGTTCCAGAATTCCTCCAGACACCAGCCGTTCGTCGCGGGTCCACCGGACAATTGCGGTAGAATAGGGGCATCCCCCTGCGTATACGAGTTGAACCCTTTGAGCACGGTGTCGTTGGTCGTGGCGCCCTTCACCACGTTCGCCGTGCTGAACTGGGGCATATTGGACGCGAGCGCCGCGGCCGTCATATTCGACACCCGGGTGAACTTGCCGTTCTGCGTCGCTCCGCTTCCCGCGGCGTTATCCGCCACGATGCGCGCGGGTGTCGCACCGGGATCGACGAGCACCACCGACCCGTGAAGCTTGACCATGCCGGGCGCCGCGTAGCCGCCGCGCATGCCGTTGCCCCCACGCCCGCCCGTGCCGCCTGCGCCACCACCACCGCCCGAACCACCGGTGCCGCCCACGCCGCCATCGCCTTGGAAGATGTAGTTCGCAATGCTCTCAGGCACCTCGAGCGCGCGGCCGGAGGCACCGCCTTCGCCGCCATCCAGTCCCGCGCCACCGGCGGTACCGCTGACCGAGGCGCCGCCATTGCCGCCGCCCGATCCGTTCGCGGGAAGCGACGCCGACACGTTCACCACCATGCCCTGCCGAAGTTCAAGCAGGCCTCGCGCGGCGAACACAATGCATCCGCCGCCCGCGCCGCCGATGCCACCCGTGCCGCCTGCGCCGCCCGTTCCCCCCGCGCCGCCTACGCCGCCGGAAGCGCCGCTTCCGCCTGTTCCCGCCGCACCGCCGTCGCCACCGATGCCGAAGAGTTCGCTGCCGCCTTCGCCACCGGGATTACCCACGCGCCCCGATCCCGCAGCGCCTGCCACGCCGGCGTTGCCGGCGCTGCCGCTGCCCCCGCCGCCGCCACCACCACCGCCGCCGGAACCGCCGCTTCCGCCTGTTCCTGCCGCGCCGCCACCGCCGCCGCCGCCGCCGAGTTTCAGATCATACAGCGGCCATACACCGAGAAATGCGGCCGCTGGGACGAACGTCCCGCCGCCACCGCCGCCGCCCGATCCGCCGCCGCCACCGCCGCCGCCGCCGCCGCCGCCGCCACCACCACCACCGCCACCACCGCCACCGCCACCGCCGCCAGGACCTGCCGCGAGGAGCAGTGAAGACGCGTCGGCATCGAATACGGCATCGCTGCCGGTCGTTCCCGTTCCGCCTTGTGTGCCCGTTCCGGAGTTATTGCTTGCCGGAGCCGACCCCGCGTTACCCGATACCGGGATAATAAGACCACCCGGACGCCCGCCTGGCAGACCGTAATAGATGGAGGTAAAGGGAATCTGCGCCGTCGTGCCGCCGGATCCCACCGTGTTCTGCACCGCGCCCGGCTGGCCCACTACGGTCGCCCCTGCGCCGCCCGCGCCGCCCGCGCCGCCTCCGCCGCCCGCGCCGCCTGCCGATGCGGCGTTGCCGTAACCCGCGCCCCCGCGTCCGCCCGCCGCGCTGGCATTTCCACCTGCCGCGCCGGTCGACCCTGCAAGCCCGGCCGAACCTGCGCCGCCCGGCTGGCCCGCGTTACCATTGGTCGGGGGCGATTGCTTGCCTTCGCCGCCCACACCGCCGGAACCGCCCGTGCCTCCTGTGCCCCCGGTGCCGCCTGTACCCCCGACGCCACCCACCGCGCCGGGACCGCCTGTCCCCGAAACGCCGCCGCCGCCTTTGCCCGCCGAGAGATCGAAGCTGGCGCCGATGAACATATCGCCCTTGGCCGCGATCGACACCGGACGGCTTCCGAGCACGGTGACCGTGGTTCCCGGAGGAATATCGACGTCGTTGAAATCGAACACCGCCACGCCGCTCTCGACGCGGCCGCTGTAGATGTAGCCGATCGGGAACGCCTCAACCAGGAACGTCGGCGGCGATGCGTTGGTGTCGATGGTCGCGGTGTCCCACGACTCGATGACGAGATCGCCAAGCACGCCGGTACTCTCGTACACGTCGGCGCGTGCCACGCCCGCCACCGCGAGCGCCGTCAGGGGGATGATAAGAAGACGAATCATAAGATGGATCGGTCGCGCGATGTACATGCGTTGCCCTCCGTGTGCTTGATGATGCCGCAGCCTGCCCGTGGATGGATTGTGGGCCAGACCCCCGCAGCTCGTTGCCCAATGAGCTATGTACTACTGAAAAACTTCGTTGCACTACACTCCGTCGCTCTGCAAAACCATAATGGGTCTCTGTGAAAAAGTCAACAGGATTGTGCGGCCCTTTCGTCGCTGTCGCGAGCGTCTCGCATGAGTCCCTCTTGAATGCCTCGGAGGGGCCGCTATAATGGCAGCGACATTTCCGGCGGACGAGGGGTCCAGGAGAAGGGAACGGCCATGAGACATGCATTGGCGTGGGTGATGGGAGCGGTGTTGGCCTGCCAGGTTCAGGCACTTGCGGACGGTATCGAGGGGGCGGCCTGGCGTGTTTCGGGCGAATCGACACAAGGCGACGGCATCCGCGTGCTGAGCGGCGCCGATGGCGAAATCGCCTTTGTCTCGCGCGGCGGTAAACCATGCCTGGGCGACAAGGACGGGGCTACGCCTTCAGCCGTGTATCTCTATTTCGACATGGACGACGCCCGCGCACAAGGCGTCGAAACGGACGTGTACGCAACGGTCGAGTACTTCGACGCTACGCCCGGGGGCGTCATTCAAATCGAGTACGACAGCGCCACCGGCGAAGATCAATCCGCCCGATACATGCCGAACGAGGACCAATGGGGTGGCTGGTTCATTGGAGACAAGCGCTGGAAGACCGCGGTCTTCTTGCTAAAGAAACCCGGTTTCCGAAACCGCCAGAATCTCGGCGCGGATTTCCGGCTGGGTGGCGCGCCGCTCTTCGTGCGCTCCGTGGCGCTCAGCCACAACCGCCCGCCTCGATGCGACGAACCCGAAACCGAACAGACCGCCCGTCTCAAGCAGCGCGTCAAGATCGGCAAGGGCGGCCAGTTCATTATCGGCGGTTTCGATCCTGCGCGCGCCGAGGATGTCGCGCGCCAGACGCGGGCGTTGCGCGCGGCCTTGCCCGCGCTGAAGTCGATCGGCGTGACGAGCCACGAAGGGTATGTACGGTGGAACCTGTGCGAGCCCGAGCAGGGGCGCTACGACTGGAGCGTGTACGACGCGTTCGTCGATCTCTACAAGCGGTACGACATGAAGTGGGTGCCGTTCCTGATCGTTGGCAGCGCCTACAGCCTGCCGGACTGGTATTACAAGCAGCCCGGATCGCAAGGCTACGTCTGCCTCGAACACGGGGAGGAGAGCGACGTCCAGTCGTTGTGGAATCCCGTGCTTCGCGGCCATGTCGCGCGTTTCGTTCAAGCCTTCTGCGATCACTATCGCGATACAGGCGTTATCGAATCGATCCTGCTCGGCGTGACCGGGAATTACGGCGAGGCCATCTACGTGGCCACAGGCAACGATTGGACCGCGGACATCCACGGGAATTACCACTGTCATAGTGGCTTTTGGGCGGGGGATCCGTATGCCGTACAGGATTTCCGCGAACACATGGCGCGCAAGTACGGCGACATCGCCACGCTCGACAAGGCGTGGGGCGCGACACTCGTTTCGTTCGACGACGTCAAGCCGTTCCTGCGTGACCAGGCGCCCAACGATCGCGCGTGGATCGATTTCTGTACCTGGTACATCGGCGCGATGACCGAGTGGTCGAGTTTCTGGATGCAGGAGACGCGCAAGCATTTCCCCAAAGGCGATATCTACCTCTGCACGGGTGGGCATGCGCCCGCGGAACACGGCGCGGACTTCGGCGATCAGTGCAAGCTAGCCGCGGAGATTGGTGGCGGCGTCCGCATCACCAACGAGGGCAGCGATTACCGGGCCAACTTCTCGCTCACGCGATGGGTCGCTTCCGCCGGCCGTCAATACGGGGCCTATTACAGCTTCGAACCGGCGGGCGCGGTCAATACCGAAGGCGTGGTCGCGCGCATCTACGGCGCGTCAGTATCGGGCGCGCGCGGGCTTCATTACTACTATCCGAATCTCTTCGCCGGCGAAGCGCCGCTGGAAGCCTTCGAACGCTGGGGCCACGAGTTCAAACAACGAAAGCCTGCGATCGAAATTGCCGTGTATTACCCAGAGACCTACATTTTGCTCAACGGCAACCAGTTCCTCGGCAAGCTCCAGCCTCTGCGCGACCGGTTCGATTTTGACTACATGAGCGACCACCAGATCCTCGACGGCGGCCTGAAGACGATCAGGGCGCTCGTCTTGCTCGAAGGCAATGTCTCCGAGTCGGAGGTATGGAAGAGCATTAACGCATGGGTCCGCGAAGGCGGCCTCCTCCTCTATGCCGACGGTATCGGGAAACTCCGCACGGTCGAAGGCGACGAAAGCGTTCACGACGCGCTGATCGGTTCCGGCGCGGATCATGGTCGTGGCCGCGTCGCGATCTTTAGCGGAGATCCGGAGACCGAAGCGTACCGTCAGTTCCTTGCCGACTGCTTGGCCAAAGCCCCCGAACTCTCCCACGATGCGCGCAAGATGGTCGCGCTTGACGGACACGAGGACGGCATCTTCGCGGCTCTGTGCGAACGCCACCGGTTGGTCTGGCTGAACTACACGCCGCAGATCGCGTTCAAAGGCGGACACCAGATCGCGCCTTACAGCATCGCTACTCAGAACGTCCGCGCGAGGACGCCTTAACGCAGGACAATCGTGGCGCAGTTGCGGGAATCGACCGCTTGTAACTTGGGTACACGTGTCATTGCGAGCGTAGCGAAGCAATCCCCTGACATGCGGCGTCTGGCGTGGGCGAGATTGCTTCGCTACGCTCGCAATGACACGTGTGACTTTCTCGATTCAGATCGAGATTACATCGTCGGCCCTTGAACACGATCGCTCACGCCTTCTTCGCGATGCACGCGATGTAGTCGTGGACGACTTTGATCTTGTCCTTATCCTTATGCCGCGCACCGAGCGTGTCGATGAACCGTTGTTCGAGGGCCTTTCGCCGCACTGGATCCACGGCGTCGTAGAAGGCCGTGCCCGCGCCGGATTTCAGCAGGTGGTCCAACACCTGTTCGGGCGAGTCATAGCGGAACGTGATATAGCCGTCCCAGAGGCGTTCGGCCTCGAGGCCTGCCGCGGCGAGTTCCGTCTTCACGTTGTCGAAATCACGCGGGAAGTCGAAGGCCACGCGCTTATCGAGGACGGACGGGTCCTCGGCAACGATGTCCCAGAAGATGTCGAGCGCCTCGCGCGGGGAGTTCTCTTTGTGCACGAGAAACGCCTGCCTGCCGCCCGGCGCCAGCGCTTCGTTCGCGCGAGCGAAGAACGGGGCCAGCGGAATGTAGCCAAGGACCCAGCTCGAGAAGATCGTGTCGAACGGACCCGACTCGGCGAGCAGTTCGAGCGCATCTCCGGCGACGAAGCGAACATTCTCGACGCCCTTGTCGCGCGCGCGGACGCGGGCTTCGGCGATCATGCCTTCGGAAAGGTCGGCGGCGTAGACCTCGCCCGAAGCGCCGATCTTGTCCGCGATCAGCACCGTGGCGTACCCCGTTCCGCAACCGGCCTCGAACACCCGTTGCCGGCCTTTGAACGGCGTCCGTCGAACGAGGTCGTGAATGGGTTTGCCGGCCTCGACGACCCAGAACGCATCGTACGAACCGTGGATACGGTCATAGGCGCTCTTCAGTTCCGCGGCGCCGACGTCGCCTTGCGCTTCGTTGCGCACTTGAAAGAACCGCGGCGTCGCGTGGCGCTTGGGAAGGTGCTTGTCGCAGATCTTTAGCGACGCATTGGCCGCAAGCGGAAGACGATCGCCACGGCAGTGGCGGGAAAGCGTTTTGCCGACACAGCACGTCCGCGGTTTCGAGAAATGCTTGCCCATGCGGTCGAGAATATCGAGCAGCGGTTCCCGGGTAATGTTCCCAAAGGATAGCGGCACGAGATTGCACGGGCAGACCTCGCCGCTACCGTCGATGTAGAGATGCGTCAAGCCTGCGCCGCACCCGAACGCGTCGCGCGACTCGACGTAGGTGAAACTGGAGAGGATGGGCAGATCGTCGCGTGCGGCCACGGCGCGTTGATATTCGAGGATGCGCAGCCGTTCTTTCGGACTCAACAGGACCTCGGTGTTGCCCGCGAGCCGGCCGGTCGCGCTCGGTTCGAGCAGATGCACTTCGAGCGCGCCGCATTCGGACGCGAACTTCATGAACGCCTCGAAACGATCCGGTTCGAGAAACTCGTGCGTCGCGACGGCGATGATATAGGGATACAGGCCCGCGTCGCCGGCAATACGCAGTGCGTCGGTCGCGGTCGTGAACGCGCCCTTCTTCCCGCGCATGCGGTCGTGTTCCTCCGGGTCCGCGGAATCCAGGCTCACGCCCACCGCGAACAGTCCGGCGTCGTGCAGTGCGCGCGCGCGTTCCTGCGTCAGTCCCGCGCCCGTTGTGTTGAGACTCAGGAATGTCGTACCCCCAAACTCACGGACCACGTCTTCGAGATCCGGACGCAGCAACGGTTCGCCGCCGGTCAGGGTCACGTTGACCACGTGCAGATCGCGAAGCTGCCGGACCGCGTCCCGAAGCGCCGCGAGCGGCACATCGCGCTGGCTGCGCCCGGCGTTGTAGCAGTGCCAGCAATGGTACGGACACCGGTTGGTCACGGCCAACGTGACCGAGAACAGGCTGCGATCCACGACGCCGCCGATGGCATTGAACTGGTCCGCCATGGTGTCGAACGCGGGGCTTGGGTACGGCGGGAAGTTTGTATTGACGATCCGCTTGCCGCGAAACGTGATGACTTTCTCGTGTTCGAGATAGTCTTTCAGGAACGCGGCCACCTTCGGATGCAGCCTCGAAAACGGGGGTTCGTGCAACACTTGCGCGAGAAATTCCTTGCCTTTCATGGCCCTTGCCTCCTGTAGTTGGGGAACTCGGATCAGAAAAAGCATATACTGTGCCACGAATCAGGAGTTTGCGAAAGCGTTGCGCTACAAGGGGTTATCGGCAATTGAGCAACCAGTCGTGGAAAAGGAAGATGTGAGATGTTCGCCGATTGAACATCTGGTGTACAATGCATGTGCGGCTAGGGGTTTCAACTCGAATGACCGTGCTTGACTCGATCCAGATTGTAGTCGACTCGGGAGCGTTCGATCACGAGAGGGGGTACTATCATGGCGTTGTTCAATGACGTGGAAGCGCGATGCGCGGAATCTTTGGTAGCGCTGAGCTACTGCAATCCTTTCCTTCCCGAACGTCTCGACTTGGAGCGTGCCGTGTTGGGCGAGGCATTCGTCGCGACGGACGGACCTTGGCACAAGCATGCCGAGGAGGAGCAGGAGCGGCCCAACATCCCGCTTCTGACGGAGCGAGCCAGGGCCTTGGCGGACGCGGCGCGCGCACGCATCTTCGCAGGCAAGACCCTCGACGACGGCGAACAAGTTCTCTATCAAGACACCGTGTTGTACTATCTGTTCAACAAGTACACGCTGCCGTTCTTCGAGTACGTGGTCGATTCGCAACAGGGCAAAGCGGCCCCGTCAACCGCGGCGAACATGTACAGCCTTTTCTCAGACGACGCGGCGCACTATCTGGGTCTGCCGGGGGTAGCGTTCGCGATGGGCGAACTCGACCACATGTTCGCGTGCTTCTTCCAACTACGGCGGGCATGGTACTCGATCTACGATCACATCATCGGCGGCTCGATGGCGTCGGCACGATTGCGCGCGGCGGTGTGGCAGTCAATCTTCACGTGCGACATGCGCCGCTACCGTCGCTCGCTCTACAACCGGATGGGCGATATCACGACGCTCGTGACAGGTCCTTCGGGCACGGGCAAGGAACTGGTCGCGCGCGCGATTGCCTATTCGCGTTACATCCCGTTCGATGCAAAATCCAAACGCTTCGCCACGGACGTCTCCCGGTGTTTCTATCCGATCAACCTGTCGGCCCTCTCGCCGACGCTGATCGAGTCGGAGATGTTCGGCCACAAGAAAGGCGCGTTCACGGGCGCGGTCGGGGATCATGAAGGATTCTTCGAGCTGTGTCCTGCGGCCGGCGCGGTCTTCCTCGACGAGATTGGCGACCTCGATCCCGCGATCCAGGTGAAGCTGCTCCGCGTACTTCAGATGCGCGTGTTCCAGCGGATCGGCGACCCATCGGAACGGCGGTTCGAAGGCAAGGTGATCGCCGCGACGAACCGCGATCTCGCCTCCGAAATGCAGGAGGGACAGTTCCGCCAGGACCTGTATTACCGGATTTGTTCGGACATCATTGTGACGCCGTCGTTGCGCGAACAAATCGAAGGTTATCCCGAGCAACTGCACAACCTGCTGTTGTTCCTGACGCGCCGCGTCGCGGGTCCGGACGAATCGGAGGGTCTGACAACGGAAGTCGAAACGTGGATCCGCGGCCATCTCAGTCCCGACTACGCGTGGCCGGGCAACGTCCGCGAGTTGGAACAATGCGTGCGCAACATCATGATCCGGCGCGCCTATGAACCGACGCGGACGGGCCGTTCCATGACCGGAGCGCGCGACACGTTCGCCGAGACGGTGAAGGCCGGCAAGCTCACGGCAGACGAATTGCTGGCGAAGTACTGCACGCTCGTCTACGCGGACTCGGGAAGCTATCAGGAAACCGGTCGACGCCTCGGCATCGACCGGCGGACCGTGAAGGATCGCGTGGACGAGGATTTTCTTCGCAACCTGCGCGAAGACTGATTACCCAGCCGAGATCGTCCACTTCGTCCACAGACGATCCAAAGAGGCCTACCACTCCGCGAGAGGTCTCAGAGCTGCTGGCGTCGCCACCTCGCCCGGCGACAACACTACAACCACGCGCGACGCGCCCGCCGGGGCGTTCACGTGGATGGTGAGCTTGTGCACGTCAGGCTGCTGGCCTTGAGGCGGCGGCGCGTCGGCAGGCAGCGATTCGAAGGTCGCGCCCGCAGGCTCGATGATCTGCGCGGCGAGCGTCTTGCCGCCTTGGCGTAGCGTGGCCTTGGCGCCATCGAGAACGATCTCCGCGCGCGTATGCATCTGCCATGTAACCGGCGTGGACTCCGCAAACGAAAATTCGTCCTGCATGAGAACGTTGCGCCGGTCGATCAGCATCATGCCGCGGCGGACCGAACCTTGCGGCAACGAATAACCATCGGAAAGATCGGCGACGGCAAATGCGCGTTCCGGCGTCGAGCGAAACGCGGTGATGGGCGCGGATGCCGCGATGCGCTGGTTGCGGCCGTCGATCAAGAGCGTGTTGTGCCCTTCGGTCTTGAGACGGTAATACGCCACGCGGCCCACATAGAAGTACCCGGGCAGGGCATAGTTGTCGCGCCCAAGATCGAGCGCCCAACGTTCGCCATCCGCATCCAACACAAAGGTTCCGAGATCCGCGTGCGCGTGGTTGTAGAAGTTCCCGCCGCCTTTGAACCCAACGAACACGGCATTTCTGTCTTCCCACGCGCTGCGAAAGAACGCGGCTTCGACGTGGCGGTAGTACGCATCGAGTGCGAGGCCGCACGCGTCCGGGCTTTTCTGATTCGGGTCATACCAGATAATGTCGAGCGGGTTGGGCTTGGCGTGTTGCGCGGCATACCAGGCGCATACCGGACTGTGAAACGTCCGCGCGAGCCAGAACATCTGCGAGTCGCGCCACATGTCCTCGCCTGAGTCCGCGAAGTTGAAGGTCTTGCCAAGCGGCCCGACGGTCCGGATGCAGAACTCGCCCGTCTTCTCGAATCCGGGGATGCTCAGGTACGGAGCGATCGCGTCCGGCCCCATCGCGGTTTCGAGCGCGGCCAAGAAGCAGACGTTGTAGTACGTGGCGTATCCCCAATAGCCGGGGCCTTCGACCCATCCGCCGTCGGGACCGTACTGCTTCATCGCGCGGCGAATGCTCGGCAAGGACGTTTTCAGTACGCGGCTTGCGATATCGGGCGCCTCGTCCGCGACGGCGAGGGCGCCGATCGTCATGCCACCGTTGCAGACCTGGTTCCAGTTGAAACTACAGAGCGCCCAGTTAAAGTCCTTGGACTTCCAAAGAAACGGGTGTGGATCTTCGAGGAAGTACAGGCCTTCTTTCAGGCCCTTTGTGCAGATAGCTTCGCGGACGGTTTCCCGTTCCTCCGGCGCGAACGCGTCGTAGAACCAGTCGTAACCTATGGCCATCGCGTGCGTGAGTTCCGCGGTATCGAGGAAGTGCGCCGGGTTCCACGAGGGCAGTTGCGTGGCGCGCATCAACTCGTCGATTCCGCGCCGCGCGAATCGCTTGTCGCCTTCGATGCGATAAACCAGCCCGAGGCTGTAGACGCGTTCCACCGATTCCCTGCACGCGCCCAGCATGATCGCGCGGTCCTCGAAGCGGTACCCGTTCACGGGCATGTTCAACAGCGCCTCCGCCGATTCGCGCACCGACGCATACCACGCGTTCAACACCGGATCGTTCTTGACGTCCTCGCGCAAAGCCGACGCGCGATCCTCCAGGAGAATAAGCCGGGGATGGCCCGCGCGAATTTCGGCGCCAACGTTCATCGACGCCAGGCACGCGCCCACGATCATCCATGCTACGGCGCGCCGCATGCCATTACTCGCGCAACGCCGCGGCGATGCTCGCCTCGTACGGCGGACGTAGGATGCCTTTCTCCGTGACGATGCCGGCGATGAGCGACGCGGGCGTCACGTCGAATGCAGGATTGTAGACCTTGACGCCCGTCGGGGCGGTCTGTTTGCCGAACCCGTGCGTGACCTCTTCGGGGTCGCGCTGCTCTATGGGAATGCCTTCTCCGCCCGGCAGCGCGGGATCGAAGGTCGTCAGCGGCGCGGCCACGTAAAACGGCACGCTGTGGGCTTTGGCGACGAGCGCGACGCTGTACGTGCCGATCTTGTTCGCCGTGTCGCCGTTGGCAGCGATGCGGTCGGCACCCACGACTACGAGCTGCACACGGCCTTCGCGCATGACCTGCGCGGCCATGTTGTCGCACAGGAGCGTCACGTCGATCCCGGCCTGCATCAATTCCCACGCGGTCAGCCGCGCGCCTTGCAACAGCGGGCGCGTCTCGTCCGCGAACACGCGAAACGAACGGCCCAGTTCATGCGCGCGAAACATGACGGCAAGCGCGGTCCCGTAATCCGACGTTGCGAGGCCGCCCGCGTTGCAGTGCGTGAGCACACCGTCGCCTTCGCGAACAAGTGTCGCGCCGTGTTCGCCGATGGCGCGGCACATGGCTCGGTCCTCTTCGTAGAACGCGAGCGCCTCCGCTTCCATCGCTGCAACGAACGCCTGTGCCGAACCAGCGCCCGCATTCGCATCCGCCGCGCGCATCATCCGGTCGAGCGCGTTAAACAAGTTGACCGCCGTGGGACGTGAGGTCGCGAGGTATTCCGCCAACTCGTGCGCCGCCTTCACGGCGCCCGCCGTATCGGCGGGCCGTTTCTCCCGCAGTCCGACTAGCACGCCGAAGGCCGCGCAGACGCCGATGGCCGGCGCGCCGCGAACGCGCAGGACCTTGATGGCTTCCCACACATCCGCGAGGGTCTTCAACGTAATGTACTTGAACGTCGTGGGGAGAAGGGTCTGGTCGATGATGGTCAACTCGCCGTCTCGCCAATGAACCGTGTCGACAGGCATGCGTGCGTCTCCTTCCAAGATGGGTTGCCGAGGCATGCTAGCGGCGGCGCATGCCAAAACGCAAGACAGGCAGGAGCAATTGTCATTGCTCCCCGGCGCCTATGTAGCTCCGTCTTTTCTTGCTCGTGCTCGTGCGCGTGCTCGTAATCGTAATCGCGTTGCTTGCGAGCAAGTGTTGGTAGTAGTCATAACCTCCGGGAAAAGGCTGTTCTGTTTAGGGTACAGCCCTTCGATCTTCGATCGATTACGATTACGAGTCGTCATGAAGCACGGCTTCACTCGGGAGAATGAAAGTGCTGGGCGTCGTGTGTGACTGCGATACACAGAGGAACGCTGGACCTCCTGTCATTCTGAGAGCGCGTGAAGAAATACCAAGGTCTTGCGCTCTCCTTTGTTGGCTTCGCCCTTTCTGTCATCCTGAGCGCAGCGAAGGATCTCATAAGCATTAGAGGCCTATGCACATAGCGAGATCCTTCGCTGCGCTCAGGATGACAGGCAATACGTAGTCAAGAGGCAAAGCGCCCGCGTTTTTCAATTTCTTCACAAGCTCTGAGCGAAGCGAAGAATCTCCTAGCAGGCGAGGCTTCTATCGAGGGTGAGATTCTTCGCTTCGCTCAGAATGACAGGAGGTCGAGTTTCTGTTTACGAGGTAGCACGAATAAGAGCACGATTACGAGCACGAGCACGGCGCTAAACGTCGCAAAGCATGGCTTTTCACGAAACAGGGAAGCAATGAGGGTGCAATCCACACTGAAGCAAAAAGGCGTCCCACAGGGACGCCCTCTCCAAGCCGCAGGCAACCGTGCTTAGGGATTAGCTCTTCGGTTTGGCTTTTGCGGCTTCGTCGATCTTAGCGAAGTATTTCTGGGGGTCCTTTTCGAACTGCGCGACACACGCCTTGCAGCAGAACCGTACCAGGCGGTTGTGGCTCACGTAGTCGTACGCATCCGGACCAAGCTTTTCGCCCGTTACGACGCACGTGTCCAGCGGATACTTCGGCTTTTGTTGTTTAACGATCTCCTCGTCGATCTTCTTCAGGTACTCGTCGGGCTTAGCTTCGAACTTTGGCTTACACCCCGCGCAACAGAACTTGATTTCGCGGTCCTTATACTCGGTGCGCACGGCGTCGCCCATGGCCCCAAGTTTCTGGCCGGACACGATGCATGTGTCGAGAGGATACGGATCGACTTTGGCCGCCGCGGCGGCCTGAGCTGAAGCAAGCGACATGGCCAGACCAAGCGCAAGGAAAAGCGCACACGATCCGGCGTACATACACGTCTTCATTTTCGGCTCCTTTCTTCGAGCGGCTATGCGCCACTCTTTCCACTTCCCATTAGAACAGTGGCTCGGAGACGATCATTCCCGTACGGCGTTATTTCGCCTTTCACGCGCGGCGTTCGCCGCGAACGTAAACGCAATGCGCCTTGGCCAATGGCTTCCGCGAGCGTCCGTGCCCGGCGTCGAAGAGAACGAAATCCGCTTTGGTTCCGACGGCCGGTTTGGGGAACCGGGCCGGCACGCCGAGGATACGCGCGGGGATCGTCGTCGCGCAGGCAAAGGCCTGTTCCAGAGTCAGGTCGGTCGCGTGGGCGGCGTTGATGACGCCTTGCAGCAACATCAGCGAACTGCCTGCGAGGAGGTCTGTCCCGCTGAGGCAAATGCGTCCCGTCGGAAGCAGTTCGACCGCAACTGTGCCGAGCCTGTACGGTCCCGGGGGCAAGCCCGCGATATGCACGCAATCCGACGTGAGGATGATGCGGTCCGGCCCCTTCGCGCGCACGAACGTCTTTAGGACTTCGGGAGGCAGATGCTCGAGGTCGGCGATCAGCGCGGCCGCAAGGCGGTCGTCCGCCAACTGCGGCCACAAGGAATTGTGATGCCGGTGTATCGTCGACGCGAGGCCGTTGCCAAGGTGCGTCGAAAGCGTCGCGCCCGCATCGACCGCGCGCGCGATTTGATCCGCGGTACCGTTATGATGGCCGAGCGAGGCCGCCACGCCCCGGCGGACCATCCCCTTGATAAACGCGGGCGCGCCTTCCACCTCGGGCGCGAGCGTCACGAACAACACGTGACCATCCGCCGCCTTGTAGAGCCTGTCGAATTCGCGCAGGCTCGGCGTTCTGACGAAGGCTTTCGCGTGCGCGCCACGGGGTCCGTCCATGGGCGAGATGTATGGGCCTTCGAGATGAATCCCGGGGATCGCGCGCGCGACGGCCTCGTCTTGCATCGCCTCGGCAACGACCCGGCACGCGCGTTCCATCGTAGCGAGCGGCCCGGTGATGAGCGTTGGAATCCAGCGCGACACGCCCTTGGCCGCGAGCAGGTCCGTGACACGGCGCAAGTCCTCCGGTGTCACGTCCGGGCTTTGCAGATCGACGCCGCACGCGCCATTGACTTGGATATCGAACAGGGTCGGCGCGACAATCGACGTGGCTGACCCGGCATCGGGCCGGGCTTCACCCGCCGGCCGGATGGATGTGATCGTACCGTCGCGCACGACGATGTCCGAAGCGCTGGCCGCGCCGAGAATGGTCCCTCGAATGAGAAGCTCCATGGCGACTCCTTGTCACGTAGTTAGCAGGCCGGAGATTTCGACTCGATATAGCACAAGGGACGATCTCCGCGCATCCATCACGAGCCGAACAGGGCCACGAACCGGCCCCAGTTCTGAAATCACGCTGCCGGGAGGAGCCGCCAGAAGACCGGCCAGACACAAGCGCTCGCTTCGGACTTGGGTGTGTGATCGGCCAGGAAACGTTGCAGGTGTTCGAGGAAGGCGGGTTTGCCCGGCGCGTTCATGTGGCCCGCGCCATCAATCAGCACGAGTTCGCAGTGCGCCATGCGCTGGGCAAGTTCTTCGGCGGCTGGGCGGAGGCCGTCCACGCTGCCGATCATCGCGAGGACGGGCACGTTGTTCGCACGGAGTTCGTCCTCGGTTACCGCGAGCGTGAGACCGCCGCGCATGACGGCCGCCAAAGCCTGGCGGTCGTTGAGGAAATTCAGGGCGAATCTGAGCATCAACCGGGTCCGCAGCCGCGGCGCTTCGTCGCGCAGACCGAGGCGCCGGTTGAGAGGACCGAACCCGCTCCCGGACTCGAGCGCTTTGGCAACGGCCTCGGCGAAGGCCTGATTCGCATCCGAAGGCTGTTCCCATCCCGCCCCGCACACGGCCGCGCTCAGGATTCGCTCGGGGTGCATGGCCACGAGCTTGACGGTGACGAAACCTCCGAAAGAATAGCCCACCACATGCGCCTTATCGATGTGCAGGTGGTCCATCAACGCTATCACGTCGTTGGCCATGTTCACGCCGTAGCTTGCCGGGTCGTGGGGCTTGCCGCTCAAGCCATGGCCGCGCTGGTCCAGCGCGACGACCCGGTAGTCCTTAAGCAGGGCCTGGGCAATGCCGGGACGACGCCATTGAATATCGGCGTTGACCGCGAGGCCGTGAATCAGGATGACCGGCGTGCCGCGGCCTTCGTCGGTGTAGTGAATCTTGACGCCGCCCGAGTCGAAGTACTGGCCCACGGTCCGCTGCGGCACGAGCGTCCACAGCCATGCCGCCGCGATCAGCAGCGTAATCAATACAAGCGCGCCGCATCCCGCGGCCCATCTGGTCTTTCGCGTGAAAGGCATGTGCCGTCCCTCTTGATATAGGCGGAGTATAGCATGCTGGGCGTTCCATGGAGTGCGGCGGCTCGACGCCGCCTTGGATGAGCGCGGCTTGACGCGCGTGACCCGGCGTGTCAAGCCACGCCCTAG
>CAYOCT010000105.1:16571-18031 GCA_964402555.1 uncultured Nitrospiraceae bacterium
GGGGGGGGGGGTTTTTTTTGCGGCCGCCCCGCCGGGGGGGGGGGGGGCCCGGCCGCCCCCCCCCCCCGCCTCCCCCCCCCCCCCCCCGCCGCACTCCGCGGCACGCTTGAAGGAGCGCTTCCTTGGCCCTATGATGCAGGGATAAGAGGAGGCGGTCTTATGGGCACTTTGTCGATGATTGTGTTGCTGGCTCAATGCGTGGCGGCGGAACCGCTATACCAAGAGGAACTGATCTTTCCGTTGCAGGAAAAGCATGTTCATTCGAGCAGCATCGTCGAATGCCCCAACGGCGATCTGCTGGCTTGCTGGTTTCATGGGTCGGGCGAACGCAAGAGTCCCGATGTTGAAGTGCTGGGCGCGCGGCGCGCGAACGGTGCGCCGGGATGGAGCGAAGTCTTCCCGATGGCCGACACGCCGGGATTCCCCGACTGCAATCCGGTATTGTTCGTCGACCCCGAGGGGAGCCTTTGGCTGTTCTGGATCGCGGTGCTCGCGGAAAGCTGGGAAGATTCGCTTTTGCGCTATCGAAAGACCAGCGATTTCCAGGAACCGGGGCCGCCGCGCTGGCAATGGCAGGATGACATGCTGTTTGACCCGGGCAAGGACATGCCGGACTTGTTGCGATCCGCGTACGATACGTTGAAGGACGACCTGAAGGGGTTGAGCAAAGGCGCAAAAGCGAGAGTGGATTTCGAGTGCACGCGAATCCTGCGCGACGCGATGGACATGAGCAAGCGCGAGCGCGGCTGGATGACGCGGTGCCATCCGCTGGTCCTCCCCTCGGGCCGAATTCTGCTTCCGCTCTACTCGGACGGCTTCCTCCTCGGGTTGATGGCCATCTCCGACGACAACGGAAAGTCGTGGAGGCCGAGCAAGCCGATCCCCGGCGTCGTCCTCAATCAGCCGAGCATCGCGCGCAAACGCGACGGCACGCTCGTGGCTTATATGCGCGAGGAAGACGAAATCCGGCATCGCGCGCTCATCAGCACCTCGTCCGACGACGGCGAGACCTGGTCCGTCGCGCGTTGGACCGATATCCCGAACCCGAATGCGAGCCTCGAAGTCCTCGGCCTGAAAGACGGCCGCTGGGTCCTGGTCTACAACGACTCCGAGACCAGTCGGGATACGCTCGTCATCGCCCTTTCGGACGACGAAGGCGCAACGTGGAAATGGAAGCGCCACCTAGACCGCAAGGAAGGGGGCAGTTTTCATTATCCGTTCGCGATGCAGGCGCGCGACGGAGCCATCCACATCACGTACACGTATCAGCCCGAACCGCGTTCGGGCAAGTCGATCAAACACGTCACGCTGGATCCGTCTTGGATCGTTGCGGGAGACTGACGAGTTTCGATTCTGCGGATTTCGACGGCCTCTTGAAACCACGCCGAGTTCGTTCGATGCGTGGCTAGCCCGGATTGTTCACACGGTGTCTTGATGAGACGAGAACAACACTTGGTCGG
>CAYOCT010000106.1:0-17230 GCA_964402555.1 uncultured Nitrospiraceae bacterium
CGGTTGGTTTCTTTCGTGCGGATATACTGCATCTCAACATTAAAATGCTCTAGTGCGCACGATGGCGGGATAGGAGTACTCACCGGGATCGGCTTCGAGGTGGACGAGCCCGGTCCACGTCGCGCCATTATCCTCGGAGACGGCAAGCGTGAGCGGAGTACGCTTGCCCCAGCTTCGCGCGACGGGGTTGTAGACCAGCAGCACGCGTCCGTCCGCAAGGCGCAGGGCGTCGATGCCGCTATTGTTGTTGGGCAATTCGGTCAACGCGCAAGGCGACCATGTGCGCCCCGCGTCGGTTGAATCGGTGCGGACGATCCGCCCGCAGGATGTCCGGAGCAGCGCGTGCACATTGCCCGGCGCCGATTCCCAGAAGGTGGGCTGAATGGCGTGGGCACACCGCAAGATACTGCGCACCATCGGGAAGTCTTCCGAGCGCCGCCACGTCTTGCCGCCGTCTTCGGAGCGGTCCGCGAAGCATTTCCAACTCTTGAACTCGGTCGACGCGGGGGCAAGCCACGCCCCGCCGGTGAGGATGATCGGCTTGTTCTTGACCGGGCCACGTCCGCCCACATCGCCCGGAACGAGTTCTTTGGGTTTGGACCACGTCGCCTCGTTATCGTTTAGGCGCATCCAGTAGGTCTGCCAGACGTCGACATCGGGTCCGGCTTTGAAAAAGAGATACGTTCCGCGTTTAGGATCGCGGAACAGCACGGGGTTCCAGTGCGCGGTGGAGTTCACTTTCGCGGTGAGCTTGGGCTTTTCCCATGCGCCCCGCTTGAAACGCGAAGTCCATATGCCGACATCCGGATGCTTCTCGGCGGTCCCGCCGAACCATGCGCACAGCAGCGCCCCGTTCTTGGTCTCGACGGCCGTCGAGGCATGGCACGAGGCGAACGGACGATCGTCCTCGAACACGAAATCCACGCGCCCCCCTGCATTCACGACGCGCTCCTTAAAGGCTTCCGTTGTCCATACCGTTTTCATGCTCGTCTACTCCACTACATTGATGTGCTATGATTAAACAAGAAGCGGCAACGCTTCACGGATGATGGAAGCGAGCCGCGCCGAGGCCGTTCTTGCAACAGCCACTACCTTATCATGCGAGAGGACCTCGGGGCGACCGCAGGCATTCGTAACGCACGCGATCGCGCCGACGAGCATGCCGAGCTGGCGGCAACGGAAAACTTCGGGCGCGGTGCTCATGCCCACGGCGTCCGCGTCGAGCGTTCGTAGCGCGGCAATTTCCGCGCGCGTCTCGTAGCAGGGCCCATGAACCCAGTGGTAGGCCCCGTTACGGTCGCAGCCAGGCACGATGAAATCCATGGGAAAGGCATCCGGACTCTCAGTCCAGCCCCGGTACGCGCAAACCTGGATGCGCTCGATGGCCATGAGATCGCCGGGGTGGCTTGAGGCGTACAGGCCGCCCGCGGCATTCGTAAAGAGCACGGTCCGCGCGCCGAGATCGTGCAAGACGTCTACGGTGCGCGTGACGGCGTCAAAGCCGAGGCCTTCGTAGAAATGCAGGCGACCGCATTGAAGGACGATCGGTTTGCCCGCGCATTCGCCCACGAGATAGCGCAGGTCGTGCGACTCCGCCGAGGGCGGCGTCAACCCCGGAAACGCATCGCAGGTGTGTTCCGCCGAGATCGTATCGAGCATCGAATCGAGGGCGATTCCCGAACCCGCTACGATCCCGAGCGGCGCTTCGAGAGGCGGCGCGATCATGTGCGCCACGCCGCGGGGAAGAAGAGGTGCTTGTAGAGACCGAGCGCGTATTGATCGGTCATGCCCGCAATGAAATCGACCGTGCGGCGTTCGAGGGACTCGGCGGGGTCCCCGCTCTCGCTCTCGGGCGTTGGATGCTCGACGAGGTAGTCGTACATCTCGCGGAGGAGTTTCTTGGCCTTGTCGATCTCGACGCGGATCGCTTCGCACGGGTAGACATGGGTATACATGAACGTACGCAACGCGTTGGTCGCGTCGAGGACATCCGGGGTCATGGCGATCGGGCCGTCCTGGCTGGCGTCGATGAGCGCGGTAACCATGGTGTCGATCCGTTGCGAGGTCGTCTGGCCCAATCGGCGGACGGCGTCTTGCGGGAGATCCGCGATCGTGATGATACCCGCGCGGATGGCGTCGTCGATGTCGTGATTGATGTAGGCGACCGCGTCGCACACGCTGAACAGTTCGCCTTCGAGGGTGCCCGCGCGATGCGTGCGCCCGGACATGAGCATGGTGCGGCCCTTCGAGTGGCACAGGATGCCCTCGCGCACTTCGGCAGTGAGGTTCAGGCCCGGCCCGAGCCGACCAGGCTCGAGTGTGTCCACCACGCGGAGGCTTTGTTCGGCATGGCGGAATCCGGGGCCGTAGGCTTCGTTAAGCGCCGCCTCGCCCGCGTGGCCAAAGGGTGTGTGGCCCAAGTCGTGGCCGAGGGCGATGGCTTCGGTAAGGTCTTCGTTCAACGACAGCGCGCGGGCGGCGGTCCGCGCAATCTGCGCCGCTTCGAGCGTGTGCGTCAGGCGCGTTCGGTAATGATCGCCTTCCGGGGCGAGAAACACCTGCGTCTTGCGCTTCAAGCGCCGGAAGGCCTTGGAATGCAGAATGCGGTCGCGATCACGTTGGAACGCGGTACGAAAAGCGTGCTCGGGTTCAGGATGAAGGCGGCCCCGCGACGCGCTGGCAAGCGCCGCTCCCGGTTTCAATCGCTGGCGTTCCTCGCCTTCGATCCGTTCGCGCAGGTTCACGGCGGGCCTCACTTGCCCTTGGTAAGGCGGCGCGCAAGTTCGACGGGCAACCCGGCGGCCAGGATGCGCTGCGCGCAACTCTCGATGTCGTACTCAACGCGATGGAACCGAAACGTCAGCTTCTCCATGTCCAGCATGCCAAAGGCCGCGCGCGGATCGCCGTCGCGAGGCTGGCCCACGGCGCCGGGATTGATGAAGTAACGGTTCATGAGGCGCAGTTCGTAGACAGTGTTGGTGTCGATGGGCTGGGTCGATCCCTTCTCGCTGAAGAACGACGGCCGATGGCTGTGGCCGAACAGGCAAAGCCGGATGTCAGGGCCTTCGATGTACTCGATCTGGCGCATGGCGTCGAGCCAGTCGACAATGTAGTCGTCGCGGCTTCCGGGCGACCCGTGCACGGCCAGGCAGACCCGGTTGAACACGATCTGTTCCGGCGCGCGCATGATCCATTGGCGGTTCTCGGCGCTGAGACGTTCTTTCTGCCACTCGATGGCGCGTTTGGCGGCGTCGCGGAAGAACCATGGATCTTCGAGGCCGCACGTCGCGGCGTCGTGATTGCCCATGATCGTGGGGATGTCGCGCTCGCGGACCATGTCCACCACTTCGTTGGGCTGGGCATTGTAACCCGTCAGGTCGCCGAGACAGAGAATCCGATCGGGGCTTTCGGCGTCGACCGCTCGGAATACGGTTTCAGTGGCTTCGAGGTTCGCGTGCAAGTCGGCGATAATAGCTATGCGCATGCGTGTATGACATTCCGCGCGGCGGTCATTGGGACGGACCTTCCGACGCCTCGCGGGACTTTCCTTCCTTTTCCAAAATATGGCGCAACTGGGACACCTTCTTCAATGCATGTTCGTTCTTGGGATCGATCTTGAGGCCGGCTTCCATGCAGGCGAGCGCCTTCGCATAGTCGCGGCGCTTGATGTATTGGACCCCCACATTGTACTGCGCCATGACGGCCTTCTTTTTCAGGCGCAACGAATCGGGGGACTTGGCCATGGCCGCACGGTACTGGTCCAGGGCGGAACCGTAATCGCGGATCTCGATATAGAAATCGCCGAGCGTCTCCTCCTGCGAAGGAGGCGTGCTCGACGCTTGTTCCCGTTGTGTCTCGCGTTCCTTGAGCTTCTTCTCCTTATACTGGTCAGGCGTGTAGATCCCGCCCACGGCCTTGCTCTCGACGAGCACACTGATATTGTTGCCCGATTCCTCGGCGGGAACCAGATAGAACCTCGCGTCGTCCGCGTCGTAGCGCTTCAACGTCCTGCCTCGGATCGTCTCGCCATCCTTGAACTCCACCACAAGGTCATCGCCTTCCGCGACCCAGTCTTTGTAACGGACCGCCTTATCGAAATTCCCATCGAGGCTCTTGACCACAAACACCGCCTTCAGGTCCTGGAACCGGATGGTCTCGGCCTTGCCGAGCGGGACGCCATTCGTGTCGAGCAGGTCGAGATGGAAACCGGGTTCGTTCGCGTTGAGGGCGTAGCACACGCCACGTAGAATCTGTCCATCCATAAACCGGGCCACCAGCAATTGGCGCGGGTGTTTGCGTCGAATCTCGTCGTGCTTGCGTTCCTCTTTGAGCCGCTGCCCGATCGGTTGGTAATGGCGCGGACAATACAAGGCGCTTTCGTGCTTGGTGAGGCAATGCTCACAGCCGAACTCGCCGCAGACCGTGCAATACCCTATGACTTCCGATCCGGAATGATATGGACAACGCATAGGCTCGCCTCCACGTGGAGCAGCCACCATGTCCCAATCGCTCATTCCCGCGCTGGGCAGTTCACTCTTCCCAGTTCAAGAGCCTAGCAGGAACGTTTGCGGTGTGTCAAAAGAGGGAAATAGGGAAAAAGGGAAAGACAGGGAGACAGGGAGAGAGGGAGAGAGGGAGAGGGGAAGACGAGAGATCAAGGGTGAGGGGATTTGGGAGGAAGGAGCCAGTCTTCTGGCGCGTCAATCATTCTTACCAGTTGGCCAAGGATGTTGTCGTAAGCTTTGTAGAGGTCGCCGGACTCTTTTTTGGCGAGATAGCCGCACTTGTACGCGAACTCGATCCAGACTTGGACTTCGCATGCTTCGCTTTCTGCGTCGTTGAGCTTGGATACGAATGCGGCACGATAACGCCGTTTTCGCCATGCTTCCGCAAGGTTTGCGCACACCGAGCGAGAAGCACGGCGAACTTGGTCCGTCAGGCTGTATCTCTCTTCCGCGGGAAAGGACTTGGTCAGATCGAAGAGGCGCATCGCCGCATCCATAGAGTTCTGAAACACGCGAAGCTCGCGATACGACCGAATCCTCTCACCCATAGCCCATCTCCCTCTCCCCCGCTCTCCCCCTCTCTATCCCCTATCCAGCACCTCCGGATTCACGCAGTTCGGCGGGATGCGGCCCTGGAGGAAGGCCACGATGTTCGACGCGGCCATCTCGGCCATGCGCGCACGGGTCGCGCGGGTGGCGCTGCCGAGATGCGGAATGAGGATCGCGTTTTCGCAGTCGAGGAGCGCGGGATGGACGGCGGGTTCGTTCTCGTACACGTCGAGTCCGGCAGCGAAGATCTGGCCGGACTTCAACGCTTCGGCGAGCGCGGGCTCGTCAACGATGGGGCCGCGCGCGGTGTTGACGAGGATCGCGGTGGGCTTCATCGCCTTGAAATCGGCGGGACCGAAGGCGTGAGTCGTTTGCGGGAGCAGCGGGCTGTGGATCGAGATGAAATCCGACCACGCAAGCAGACAGAACTTGTCGACGTACTCGGCGCCGAGTTCGGCCTCAAGTTCGGGGGCAAGACGCTGCGGGTCGAAGTAGATCACGCGCATGTTGAAACCTCGCGCGCGGCGCGCGACGGCCTGGCCGATGCGGCCCATGCCGTAGATACCGAGGGTCTTGCTAAAGATATCCATGCCCATCAGCAACTGCGGACCCCACGAAGTCCACTTGCCGTCGCGGAGATAGCGTTCCGATTCGCCGAGCCGCCGCGCGGCCGCCATGAGCAAGGTCCACGCGAGATCGGCGGTGGTTTCGGTAAGGACGCCGGGCGTGTTCGTGACGGCGATCTTGCGTTGGGTCGCGGCGTTGACATCGACGTTGTTGAAGCCGACGGCGAAGTTGGCGACGATGCCCAGTTGCGGTCCGGCCGCGTCCATAACCTCCGCGTCGATCGTGTCGGTGAGAATGGGAAGGAGGGCGTCCAATCCGCGGACGCCCTCCAGCAGCTCTTCACGCGTGATGGGCCGGTCGTTCGGACTCACTGTGACGCTATCGCGGCCGAAAGCGTCGATGAGGATCTGAACGCCGCTTTCGGGAATGGGGCGAGTCACGAATATCCGGGGCACTGCGCTACTTCCTTTCTGTTGGTCCGCCACCAGGCGCAGCCGTAATCGTCATACTACGTACGTCGAGGCGGAAGTCGAGCCGCCGCGTCCAGTCCAGTTCGTGTGGAAATATTCGCCGCGCGGCTTGTCGACGCGCTCGTAGGTGTGCGCGCCGAAGTAGTCGCGTTGCGCCTGGAGCAGGTTCGCGGGCAGGCGGTCGTGGCGGTATGCGTCGAAATAGGACAGCGCCGAACTCATCGCCGGAACCGGTATGCCGAGCGACACCGCAGTGGTGATCACGCGACGCCAGGACTTCTGGGCCTTGACGGTGGCCTTGAGGAAGAACGGATCGAGCAGGAGATTGACGAGCTCGGGGTTCTTCTCGAACGCTTTCTTGATCTTGCCGAGGAACACCGAACGGATGATGCAGCCGCCGCGCCACATGAGCGCGATGCCGCCGTAGTTGAGATTCCAGCTGTATTCTTTTGCCGCGGCGCGCATCAACTGATAGCCCTGCGCGTAGCTGACGATCTTGGAGGCGTACAGCGCCTTGCGGAGGTCGCGCACGAAGGTGGCCTTGTTGCCCTTAAACGTCTTCACGTCGCCTTGGATCACTTTCGCCGCCTCGACGCGTTCGTCCTTGACCGCGCTGAGACAGCGGGCAAACACCGCCTCGCCGATCAAGGTCAGCGGCTGGCCCTGATCGAGCGCCGCGATCACGGTCCACTTGCCCGTGCCTTTCTGGCCCGCCGTGTCGAGGATCAAGTCCACGACCTCGTTGCCTTCTTCGTCCTTGTAACCGAGGATGTCGCGCGTGATCTCGATGAGATACGAGTCGAGTTCGGCGGCGTTCCACTCGGTGAAGACCGCGTGCATTTCCTCGTTCGTCATGCCGAGGCCTTCCTTCATAAGTTGGTAGGTCTCGCAGATCATCTGCATGTCGCCGTACTCGATGCCGTTGTGGACCATCTTGACGAAATGGCCCGCGCCGCCTTCGCCGACCCAGTCGCAGCAGGGCGCGCCGTCGGGCGTCTTGGCCGCGATCGCCTGGAAGACGGGCTTCACAAAAGGCCACGCCGAGGGCGATCCGCCCGGCATGATCGACGGGCCGAGCAACGCGCCTTCCTCGCCGCCCGAGACGCCCGTGCCTATGTAGCGGAACCCTTTGCTTTCGAGATACTGCGTCCGGCGGATCGTGTCGGGGAAATGGCTGTTGCCGCCGTCAATTACGATGTCGCCGGGTTCGAGATGCGGCAGAAGCAGTTCGATGAAGTCGTCGACGGCTTTGCCCGCCTTGACCATCAGCATGATCTTGCGCGGCGTTTCGAGATTCGCGCACAGATCTTCGATACTGTGGCAGCCAACAATCTTCTTATCCTTGCCGCGCCCATTGACGAAGTCGTCCACCTTCGACACCGTCCGGTTATACACCGCGACCCCAAATCCCTTGCTTACCATGTTGAGCACCAGGTTCTCGCCCATCACGGCCAGCCCAATCAACCCCATGTCCATCTTAGCCATTGTGCTTCATGCTCCTTCTCTGGCTTGTTCCATCGTAATCCGAAGCGCCGCGCCATGCGCCGGCACGGCGATAGTAAATGCAATCGAGACAGAGGCGCGCCGCCAGGATGTGTCGCAACGGAGAGAGGCGCCCATGCCTTCTGTCATCGGCAGCTATCCTATCATTGAAAGGAAATCCGGCACAATCTTGAGACGCTCAGAGGAATAGTGTGACGTAGAGGGGGCCTTGCCGCGCTGTACACCGTTTCCTGGCAGGACGATGAAAGGCAAGATGATTGGCGTGAACCCCGGAACGGATTCTGGACGAAGGAGAGCCGATTGATCTACAAGTTGGGCATGGAGCCTATGCGAAGCTAAAGGGGTACGGCAAACGAAGGCGTCGCGCGCAAATTGAAGCCATCGGACTTCCTGATAGCGGGAAGCGACCGCAAAGACGTGCGAGTTACCAAGCACGTCTGGTTTCCCGACGCTAGACCTCGCCGGTCCGAGCGCCCTGCTTCTTCGTAAAAGGCACGAGCATGGGCACGCGCTTCCGGTAGTCCTCGTAGTCCTTCCCGACAAACCGCACGAGATCGTGCTCTTCGAACTGGATCCCCATCAAGATATACGCGGTGGTCCCCACCGCGAAGAGTAAATGCCCGGCCGTCATGTTTGGCGTTGCCCAGAAAGCGACTATGAACCCAAGCATGATGGGATGCCGGATATACCGGTAGAGGGTGGTTGTTTGAAACGCAACGTGGTGGTACTGCCTGTTAAGAAGATGCAGCCACACTTGGCGAAGTCCGAATAGATCGAAGTGATTGACTAGGAACGTCGACAGCAGCACCGTAAGCCACCCGAGCCCGAAGAGGCCCCAAAGGAGCGCCTTCCCCACTGGATTCTCCAGATTCCAGATCGCCGTAGTCATCGGACGCCACTGCCAGTAGAGGAGGAGCAGAAGCAAACTGGCCGCAAGTACGAACGTGCTGCGTTCGACGTGTTCCGGAACGATCTTCGTCCACCAGCGCTTGAACGCGGGCCGCGCCATGATAGTGTGTTGAACGGCAAAGAGCCCTAGCAGCACCAGGTTAATCGCCAGACTTTGGGCAAGGCCGGATTCGACGCCCGAGTCGATGGACTTGGGGACGATCAGATTCCCGACGAACCCGATCGCGTAGAGAAACGACAAGAAGAAGACCCCGTAACAAATCACCCCATAGAGAAACGACAGCGCCTTAGTCATTAGCGGTCTCCCACGTTGGTTGCCGCAACGAACAACGGTCATCTGGCTCTTGGGTAACAATCCGGCACTCCCCTTCCTTCCCGAGACTCGGTCCGTGAAGCGAAGGCGAGGTGACGTCCGGTACCTCCATACAGTTGAGGTTTGGCTCGGAAGAGGTTGATAGCGCACGCCAATTGGTTTCGGACAGGTTCCTGGGAACCACGATTGCAGAATGAGCCTGAAATAAAGGCGGTCGACGATATGTTACCTCTCATTGGAACAGGAGGGGTGAGCCATGTCTATCACCAATAATCAGTCGGGTACGAATGTCCAAGAGATCGCGGAAGGGATCTACCGCATTAACACTCCGGTCAATATCACGGGCGGACCGGGGGGATTTTCGTTTAACCAATACCTCGTCCTCGACGAAGAACCGCTGATTTACCACACCGGACCGCGAAGGATGTTCCCCTTGGTTTGTGAGGCGGTTGCGAGTGTGATGCCGGTGGAACGCCTTCGCTACATTGCCTTGTCGCACGTAGAAGCGGACGAGTGCGGGTCGATCAACGAATGGCTCGCTCTCGCCCCACAAGCCTCGCCCCTGTGCGGCAGAGTCGCCGCCATGGTGTCCGTCAACGACCTTGCCGACCGGCCGGCGCGCGCCCTCGCGGACGGCGATGCCCTTTCGCTGGGCACACACTCCTTTCGATGGTTCGACACGCCGCATACGCCGCACGCGTGGGAATGCGGGCTCTTGCTGGAAGAACGAACAAAGACGCTGATGTGCGGCGATCTGTTTACGCAAGGCGGCAGCGATCATCCCGCGCTCACGGAGTCGGACATTCTCGGGCCAAGTGAAGCGTTCCGCCATCAGATGGACTACTTCTCGCATTCAAAGAATGCGCGGGCGATATTGGAACGATTGGCTTCGGCCAAGCCAGCCACGCTTGCGTGCATGCATGGCAGCGCATGGCGCGGAGACGGCGAGAAATTGCTACTCGATCTGGCCGATGCCCTCTGTCGGGACATGGCTCCCGACACCTCGCCCTCATAGGCGAGGTGTTTGTGAGAGCTGCGCGGAGAGTATCCTTGTGAGTACCCGAAAGACAGGGGCGGCTGAATGGCGTCCCCAATGTTACGAAACTCGGTTCCTTTCTTGGATCGTCCCGGTCCGCTATAAGACTAGCTGTAATAGTGTCGTGTGTTTCAATCCAATCCAGATTGCGGAATGGCTGCACGAGGCCAGGCTGACCAGATTCCGGTCGAGTCGAGGGTTTGCCTCAAGCGGTTGTTCGGATTGGGGGTAATGACGAAGGCCGGCTGAGTCACGGATTGGGCTCGGCAAGTTCGGCTTCCTAACGGCTATTGGGACTGCGGGCTTGCGCGGTGCTGTTCCTGCTTTTACAAGCGCCATGGAAATCAGTACGCTTTTATCACGCCATGTGGTGTAGTATTGTCTCGTTTTCGCCTAAACCCTCAACCTGCGGAGAAGGAATACGATGAGGCGTCTAACATGCATTTCGGTCAGTATGCTGTTTCTAGGATTGGCCTTGGTAGCGACGGCGGCCGACGAAGAGGCGGGCTTTAAGCCAATCTTTAATGGGAAAGACCTAACGGGATGGGATGGCGCTCCCGGGTTATGGTCGGTGAAGGATGGCGTCATTGTGGGCGAAACTACGGAACAGACCAAGCTCTCAACGAATACCTTCCTCATTTGGCGGGGCGGGCAAGTGGACGATTTCGTGCTGCGCTTAAGCATCAAGTTGCGTAACCATAATTCGGGCATTCAATACCGCAGCCACGAAATTGATGGCGTGCAGTGGGGCATGGGTGGCTATCAGGCAGATTTCGCGGCCGACGATTGGATTCCCGGCATTTGCTATGAAGAACGTGGCCGGGGTGTCCTGGCACGGCAAGGGCAAAAGGTCCGCATCGCGCCCGACGGCAAGATCGAGGTCGTCGAACAATTCGCCAAAGAAGAAGACGTGCGTAAAGCCATAAAGGTTGGCGAATGGAACGACTACGAAATCATTGCCCAAGGAAATCACTTGATCCAGAAGATCAACGGGCAAGTCACGTGCGACATCGTGGACGATCAGCCCGAGAAGCGTGCCATGAAAGGTGAAGTGGGCTTTCAGATGCACGTAGGTCCTCCGATGAAGGTCGAGTTCAAGAATGTGCGCCTGAAAACGATGGAAAAGTAACTGCATCTTCTCATCGAAACGTCACGATAGTTCACTCAAGACTGGAGCCGGGCCGAACTCGGGGCCGGCTCAGGTTCCCAGAGTACGGAGTCAGCTAATACGAAGTTGCGATCAAAGGCGTACAATCCAAAGGTGTCCCGTTTGTACGCGTGATCGTAGTCGTGATCGTAATCGTAATCGTCTGCGAACCTT
Organism: uncultured Nitrospiraceae bacterium; assembly: GCA_964402555.1. Taxonomy (GTDB): domain Bacteria; phylum Hydrogenedentota; class Hydrogenedentia; order Hydrogenedentales; family SLHB01; genus CAYOCT01. The sequence goes on from CAYOCT010000106.1 coordinate 11,174, forward strand.
CCGATTACGATCACGACCACGACAACTCGTTAGTACCAATCTCCTTCGCCAATCCCGGTTCGTTCGTTTCTGATTGCACCTTCGTATATTACGGGATCTCCTGGACTTCCCGGCAATTCTGAAAGTTCGCTTGAAAGATGGATTGGGCAGCGCGGAAGGGCACTTGGCCATGCTGCAGGACTTGGATTCGCGTCAGAGGCCGGGTGACTGGTGGAGTGAGTCATTCTGATGGCACCTTATCCTTAGGTGCAAAAGCCGCGAAAAGCAGGGACAGACACGCTTCTCAAACTGCCGAAAAGCGAGTCAGTCCCTGTTTTTCGCTCAGTTATGGACCTCTGCTTAAGCTGCGCAACGTATGACTCAGGACACTAGTTCACCTCAGCAACAGCCGCTTCCCGCAAGTTCGAAATGTCTCGCAGCGGCGGCTGGCCCAAAAGCCGGCCGTACTCGCGGCTATCCTTAGCATCTTGTTTTGCGAATGCGACTCCGCCAGTGCTTAAGTCTACAGGTGAGGGCAACTCCGTCTGCTATACGGCGTCAGAAGAAAGAATGGCGTCGCCGACGAGATTTGAACTCGCGCCGCGGCCGTGAAAGGGCCGTTTCTAACCAGGCTAGACGATGGGGACGCCGAAGTTTAGGGATGACTGGAACGGGGGAATACATACTTCATTGGCTCGGTGGCGAGCCGAGATCGTGAGTTGCCGCCACAACATTTCCTTCAAAAAGCGACTAGACGTGCGCAGCAATGGGGTCGGGAGTCAATTCGTTTCATGCCAATTCGTCGTATTGACTTCCAATAGTTCTTCGAGAGAGACTGGCACTCTGGCACAGGTGGTTTGGGGTTCAGGTCTCGCGTTGTATGTTGAACGCAACGAGGAGTGTAGTTGCCATGGGTCCATGCAGAATGGGGTTCACGTTGATCGAATTGCTCGTCGTAATCGCTATTATCGGAATTCTCGCCGCAATACTGCTGCCGGCTCTGTCGCGGGCGCGCGAAGCGGCCCGGCGTGCCAGTTGCCAAAACAACCTAAAGCAATGGGGGCTGATCTACAAGATGTACGCGAACGAGTCGCGGGGCCAGAAGTTTCCCGCTCTCCAGACCGGCCGTTTCTACCATCGTGACGGCACGGCCAATTCGACACCCTCGGAGACCATCGCATTGGGACCGCAGACTACGGCCGTCTATCCCGAGTATATGTCCGACATGAACATCATGTTCTGTCCGTCGGACGCGACGAATTCGCCTGACGAAATGGTCTCAGAAGAAGGCTATCATATGACGCCGGTTTCGAACCCGTATAAGATTGACGGCAGCTATGTCTATCTGGGCTGGGTACTGGACGGTCTCGGCCTGGGAGACGCGAGTCCGGATAGCTTTCCAATGCTCTCCATGGTAGCGTTGATGCTGGGTGGTGTTCTCTCTTCGGACGTGGATTTGCCGATCCAGGCGGGCGCAGCGCTCACTCAGGTCTTTACTCAATTCCTTCCATACATCGGTTCGAACGACGGCATTGGACTGATGAAGATTGCCGATGAGGATATCGACATCACCAACCAGCATCCGGGCGCCGGGTACGGCAATGCCGGTGGCAATACCATTTACCGGTTCCGCGAGGGCATAGAGCGATTCCTCATCACGGACATCAACAATGCCGCCGCGAGTGCCAAGGCCCAGAGCATGGTATTCGTCATGCTCGACCAACTTGGCAACGGTTCCGCCGGCATCCAGGCATTCAATCACGTACCGGGAGGCTGCAACGTCCTGTTCATGGATGGGCACGTCGAGTTCGTTGTGTATATCAGCGACTCTAAGGCAGCGACACAGCCCGTGTCTCCAGGCATCGCCAGTGTGGTAGGGGCATTCTCGGCGAGCCAATAGACCTGCAAGGCCGTACTGGCATCACGAAGCGCGCACAGGTCCGAATCCCAGGCAAGGTTTGAGAGAGAACTCGGCATTGACCTAACGCGGATTAGACAGTGTCTCCGGCTGATGAAACTGCCTGAGAGACCGCAACGAAGTTCAGGGGAGTGACCAACCGAAACGAGTCCCGTCTGCGGAGGATTGTCGGAGAACGGAACTGGCCTGTCTTGTTACTGAATACCCAAATCGCCCCGAGGTCGATGAGGGTGTCCTCCATTTTCCGTGCCGGCTGGATGGGCTTGAGATTCGAAAGGGTCAGTGGCTGTTTCGAAGCACTTCTCGAACTGTGTTGAGGAGGAAGTTGGCGCGAAACGGTTTGTGTATGAATGCGCTGGCACCTGCGTCGAGGAGGGCTTGCACGGTCGAATCGAGCCAGTAGCCGCTGACAATAATCACCTTAAGCGCAGGACGTGCTTGCATGAGCAGTGGATATGCTTTGGGACCGTCCATGATGGGCATGCTCATATCCAGCAGTACCAAATCGATGCTCCCTTCATAGGATTGGGCAAGCTGTACGGCTTCCGCGCCGTTGGATGCGCACAGAACGTGGTAGCCGCATTGTTCAAGCAATGCCTTGATTACATTGACGATGAACTTCTCATCGTCTACGATGACAACGGTCTTTACTTGCGCGTCCGAACACGGCTTCAGTTCCACCGGCCGGGAGCTTTTCAGGACGGCGGGGAAATACACGGTTACACACGACCCTTTGCCGGGAGTACTCGACACGTAGACACAACCGCCATGGTTCTTCACAATCCCGTAGACTGCGGCCAACCCGAGGCCGCGTCCGTGAGACTTGGTGGTGAAGAACGGCTCAAAGACCCTACCGAGGACGTTCGGGTCCATTCCATGTCCTGTATCTTCCATGGTCACGCAGGCGTAGCGGCCCGGAGTGAGTCCGGGGTGGTTGTGCGCAAACGTTTCGTCTACGTCCGTGTTATGCGTGCGAATGACAATGGCGCCCCCATGGTCAATGGCTTCTACAGCATTGGCGTATATACTCGCAAACACTTGTCCCATCTGACCGGAATCCGCGTAGACATCCAAGAGGTCGGGATCGAGTTCCCGCTTCGTGGTGATGCCCTGCGGCACGGAGTGTTCTTCCATGCCGAACATTTCCATGACTACTGTGTTCAGATTAAGCGTGCTAGGTCGATACTTTCCACCGCGGGCAAAAGCGAGAACTTGCCGAACCAAGTCGCCAACCTTTTGCGCACAAGTGTCGATCGTTGTAAGCATGCGTGTCGCTTCGGGGTCTTTCACGAAGCGCCGCTGAAGAAGTTCGCAGTTCCCCATAACGCCAACCATAAGGTTGTTCAGGTCGTGGGCTATACCACCGGCAAGGGTCGCGGTGGCCTCCATGCGCGAGGCGGCGCGAAGGGCAGCTTCGGTCTCCTTTGACTGTGTGATATCGCGCAACGTGCCGACCTCAGCAACCACGGTACCATCGGGGGAACGTAACGCCACAGAGAGGTGGCCTATCCAGCGATAGGTATCATCCTTGTGTCGGCAACGGTATTCGACAGTCGGTGGCACATTTCCCGGGCTTGTATCGACGGACTTGATGGCCTTGGTGTAGCAAAGGAGCCGTCGACGATCCTCCGGGTGAACGCGACGGAAGTAACCGCGAGCCCCCATCCTCATCATCTCCTCGGGAGTGAACCCACTGAGCGCGGTGGATGAGGGGCTCACATACTCGACCCTGCGGGACCGCAAATTGAGCTTGTACACAATATCCCTTGAATTGTCGAGGATTTGGCGGAGAAGATCCTCGCTTTCGCGCAGTGCAGCTTCGGACCGGCGCAGCTCGGTGATATCCGTGAAGACCGCAAAGCTTCCAATGTACTGACCGGCCTGGCTGAGTATCGGGGCTGGAGAGACCAATGCCGTGATGTTCGGCCCGTCTCGTCCTTCCAGGACCACTTCGAACTGCCTACGTTCCCCACGCTCTTCGTGTGTCATTTCTCTGGCGTAACGGGAACGCCAATGAGAAGCAATGAAACTTGCGGCTGGAGCCCCCAGAATTTCGTTTCGAGGGCGGCCTATCATTTTGCAGAGTCTTTCATTCACATACACAAACACGCCTTGCTCGTCTTGGACCCCCAAACCATCGTTCATCATTTCGACCAAGGCGCGGTAACCTTCCTCGCTGGCACTGAGTTCACTCAGGTTCTCCCTAAGGCGATTTCCTTCCGCCTCGAGTTGATGAACCCGTGCCACCAGGTCGGATGTCCCTGTTCCCGCTGTGGTCTCATTTGGGTCTCGGCAGTTGTGCATATCGGCAGTCTACTTTCGTCGAATTGACAATACTGAACACTATGCTATAGTTGATCAAGTGCAATGAGGACACATCATGATCGAAGTCTAAGCGTAGCACCCAGCAAGAACGATGCCTCATGCCAGACGACCGAAGCGGGCAAGATAGGTTTTTGAAATAGTCGAGACCGCGAGAAAGCAGTATTACCCGCAGAATGCCTGAATTCCGAACGCTCTGACGTTAACCGAAGCCTGTACCAGCGACGAAGTCAATGAACAATCAGGAATTGAGGTGGACGGGGGAGAAACCTAAGTCCTTTTCCCGTGACCCGTGGCTGACGAAACGCGTCACTCTAGGCCCAAGAACGTCCGGCCTTCACAGACGCAGATCAGGCAACCTCTAGCGTCAACCTATATCGGGCGCCAGAAGTAACAAGTGTGAGTCCGCCATGCGTCGTCTTCTCTAACGAGTAGATGCGGATCATTCAGACCTGCGAAGTCTGCTCATGAACGGACGTGGTCGCCTAGTAAGCGGTAATACGCCCAACCTCCCAGATTTCGACGGGTACGCCATCGAGCGTGGCCGGCGCGGCCGCCTGGACGTCGGGAGTCGCCTCCTCCACCAGAATTAAGATCACCGGCTTACCCCTTGTTACGCCCACGGCATGACCGACAGCCTTGGGTAGGTTCGACAGGCGAGCTGCGTTGCGCTCTTTTACTTTCGCCACTTGCTCCATTGCGGACGCAAGCGGTTCGGTGACTGCCGCCGCCGCGCCTTGAGTTCCTACCATGGAAACTCCAAAAACATCCAGCACGTTCTGGATAGGGTTTGCAATCGCAACTTGGGAGCTTCCTGCGTACAGCAGCCCAATGGGCTTGGGGTTCGATGACTTGTTTTCAACGAGGAGAGACCCGGAATCACCCGCCTTAAGGAACTTCCCTGGCGTCACAAGAATCTGTCCTGTAAACTCGGTGACGAAGGGAGTACCGGCGCATTCGGACTCATATTGAACCGTCACCGTTGCGTTCAAGCCTGCCACTTTGCCGGTAGTGAGTCCGCTGGTCCGCCCGCTCTTCTTGACAGCCTGGCCAGCCAACGCTACTGCTGGCTGAGATGAAATCGTACCGATCTCCAAGATTCTGCCTTCTGGATCAACCTTGTTCGGTATCACCTGGGCGATCGCGGCGTCTACGAGGCTTGTACCTCCAGGAACCAACGGCTCCCAGTCCGACAAGTTCGCTATATAGTCCGCAGGGATATTCTGGCAACTCACGTCCACGAAACCCGGCTGGCCAATTGCATCATTCACCTGCGCTGCCTTCCCATTTCCGCCCGGCTCGGAGTCCCCTGCAAAGACATGCGTATTACTCAAGATGTATTGAGTTCCGGCCGCGTCTTGGACCAATGCACCCAATGTTCCGCTGCAACAATAGCCATTGGCTATGTCAACAACGCTGCCTCCGGATGTTCCAAGCTGAATCGGACGAGTCTGGCGGGCTGTATGGCTTACGGGAGTAGGTTTTCCGTTCCCGCCCGCCTTTGCCGATTCTACGTCACTGTCCGCCAATGCCGCGGTTGCAAAAACCGAGACGATGGCTACAATCAACCGTGCCCACGACCTTACGTGTCTCATGTCGCTTCCTCCTGAGTTGATTCCCCTAGAACCGCGAGCCCAAAATCACGACAGACGCCACCGATTGACGACGCACGTGCTCAGCACGCGAGTCTTTGACATTCGCATTTATATTACCTTCAAGGGTGGCCGATGTCAATGAGAATCGAACCAGCAGACTCAAGGAATATAGACGCGCCCCCCGAGGAGTGCGGAATCCGGGGGAATCGGATCGGGGATTCCGAGGCAAGCCGATCAGGGATT
>CAYOCT010000107.1:0-17061 GCA_964402555.1 uncultured Nitrospiraceae bacterium
AGGCCGGGAGATTGCTTCGTCGGGCTGAACCCCTCCTCGCAATGACACGAGACAAGGTGTTGCAGCGTTCACGCCAAGTTCTGAGACAGAAGCCTTTCGCCGATCAAGTGTTGTTCTCGTCTCGTCAAGACACCGCGTGAACAATCAGGGCTAAGGGCGAACGTCTGTTGTTTGCTTAGCCTGCTGTCGATGGCAGAAACGAAGAGGACTCTATGATGCGCACAGCGATCGTTTCAGTGATCATGTTAGCGTGTGGCCTCGCGATGGCGGTGGACGACTCGTGGAAACTACCGCTGTCGGAGAAGGAAACGATCCTGGAACAGAGCAACCTGGATCGGCACAACATGATGGGGCTGTATCCGTCGCAGATTCCGTTGCCAGTGGACAACACGACCCTGGGCGCGAACAACATCGCGCACGCGGTGTGCTGGACGGCGAACTATCTGGCCGGGGCTTCGTATCGCTATGCGTTCCTCAAGAAGAGCGGCGCGGGCGAGGACGAGATCGCGCGAGCCAAGGCGCGCGCCGACCAGTTGTTCGAGGCGGTCTATCGCTGCCAGCTCGTGACGGGCGTGCGCGGATTGCAGGCGCGCGGTTATGCCTTCGGCCATGGCGAGTCCTACGAGGAACGCCAGGGCGACGCGACGAGCGACGTGTGGGAACAGGGCGCCGGCGAGTATGCGGACCTGCGCTGGCGCGGGTCACCGAGTCATCACAACTACAGCGATTCCATTCATGGCCTTGGCCAATACTACGACCTCGCCGCGGAAGGCCCGCAGAAGGACCGTTGTCGCGAGGCGATCGATGCGCTCGTCAGCTATTGGGTCGACAACGATTTCAAGATCCTGCATTTCGACAAGAAGCATACGACGCCAATCCTCGGCTTCACCGACGGCAAGACGCTCAACATGCGGATCATGATGGCGATTGCCGGAGCGAAAGTCGCGTATCACGGCACCGGCAACGAGAAGTTCAACGCCGCCTATCAGAAGCTGATCGATCGATATCACGTCCGCGGCTTGAAGCCGTTTGAGACGGAGAAGGACTTCGACGACGCCGAGCACGTCTTCTGCCATCTCGAGAACCTGTTCCGCATCGAGACCGATCCCGAGTTGCTTGCGGCGTACCGCGTCGTGCTCGACGCGCTGTGGGCCAATCATAAAGACGACGCGCAGAGCCTCTTCTCGTACATCTACGTGAGCCTCACGCCCAACGCGCCCGATCGCGACAAGGCCCTGAAGGAGGCCCTGTACACGTTGCAGACCTGGCCCACGGACATGGTGTTCAAACCGACCATGAGCAGCCTGCGAAAGGACCTCAAGCCGCCGTATCCCATGTACGCGGTGTGTTGGGATAACGAGTACATTTGGAAGGGCAATCTTCTCAATCCCGACGGATGGCTGAGCCGGATTGTCACCGACGTGGCCGTGCCTGCCGAGGACCCGATGGTGATCTACGCAATCGACACCAAGGGCGACATCTACCAGTCGCGCGACGGCGCGGCGACCGCCGAGCAATGGCGCTGGGTCAGCGAAACGCTCGGCATGCCCGCGAGCAAGATTGCCGCCGGACCGCGCGTGCGGATGATCTATGCGATCTGCGAGGACGGCTTCCACGCATCGCTCACCGGAGGCCGGAAGTGGATCAAGCTCGAGGTTCCGGAGAAAGGTGGTAAGCCCGTCGACATCGTTGCCGATCCCGTCGAGCCGCGCACGTTCTATGCCGTCCGCGAAGACGCCGTCTACCGGAGCCAGGCCCGGAGCGACCGGCATATGGCCGAGGAATTCGAACTGCTGCCGAAGGGCCTGCCCGATACACTCAAGCCGGATGCCAGCGTCCAATTCAAACCCGGCGATGGCGGTGTGCTGAAGACCGCCGACAACGGCAAGAAGTGGACTACGACCGCCCGAGGCCTCGACATTCCCATCGCAAAGACCGTGTTTACGCCGGCGAACTCTACATGGGTTTTCGCGGGCACCCCCGCAGGCCTGTTCGTATCGAAAGACCAGGGCGAGACATGGGAGGACGCCCACCTCGTCCTCCAGTTTGCCCACAACGAACGCTACGATCTCGGCGGCGCGGCCTTCATCGACGCCTATTGGCGCGCGCGTTATTACGGGTTCATCGACGGCAATACGGCGGACGAGCCGTACGCGAACTAACGTGGGCCATACATACACCGTCTCATTCTTGCAGGCCGCGTGTCATTGCGAGCGCAGCGAAGCAATCTCTTGAAAGCAAAGGCCCGGAATGGGGTGAGATTGCTTCGCTGCGCTCGCAATGACACGCGGTTAGACATGTAGTGTGGGTGCAGCGAAGCGAAACCCACCGGAAATAGCGAATCGGTGGGTTCCTCTTCGCTGCACCCACCTGCGCCTGTCCATCGACGACCAGCGAACGGTTTCTACTAACCGAGGCCGGTGTGGTACCATTTGCGCTCGACTTGGATCGGAGTTCGATGAAGCCGCTTATAGGTGTTACAAGCAACGTGTCGCTGCCCAAGGACCCCGCGCGCGGCGACGCGACCCTGACGCTGAAGTTTCAGTATATGAAGGCGTTCGCCGAAGCGGGCGCCGCGCCGATCATTTTGCCCGCGGCCACCGACGCGATCGCCGGCGAGATCCTCGCGCGGCTCGATGGCCTTGTCCTTTCCGGCGGCCAAGACATTCCGCCCGAGCGCTATGGGGCGCAGCCTCACCCGAGCTGTACCTACATGCCGCCCATTCGCTGGGAAAGCGAGGCGCTCTGGTTGCGAACCGCGCGCAAGCTGCATGTCCCCGTCCTCGGCATTTGCCTGGGGATGCAGGTCATCAACGTCGTCTCGGGCGGATCGCTGATTCAGGACATTCCGTCGATGCGCCTGGGATCGCTGCCGCACGCAGGGCCCGACCCCGGAGTCGAGCATTCCGTCGCAATCGAACCCGGGTCGCGACTGGCCGCGATGGCTCACGCCGCCGAGAAGACGGTGATGTCGTCGCACCATCAGGCCGTCGACCGGCTCGCGGAAGGCTTCCGCGTCACGGCCAAGTCTTCGGACGGCCTCTTCGAAGCGATGGAATCGACAGGCAAGGACTTTCTCCTCGGCGTGCAATGGCATCCCGAACGCTGCGTGGATCAACCGAACTGGCTATTGCAAGGATTCGTGGACGTGTGCGCGTTAAACGCGTGTTCGGCCGGCCGCCATGGGGAAGGCGGTCTCGCGCCATCGCGCGCGTGCCCCGTAAGCGACGTACTCCGCAAGGTGCTCGAAACGTAGCTTTCAGATCGTTGCCGGGCCGCCCAAGGCCACGTCCTGCACGAACACGAGGTCCGAACTGTAGCGCGTTGGCAGCGAAACGGCCAGCCCATCGGTCATTAATTGCGCGCCGGTGCGCGTCGCGGTCGGAACGCAGCCATCCTCCGACCACACCGAATACTCCTTGGCCGGATTGAGTCCCTTCAGGACAATCGTTCTTGACGAATCTTCCGCGTCGGGCCGGAACACGTAGAGCGTGCCGCGGCTCAGACCGTGGCTCCAGTAGAACATGCCGTCCCAGTGCTTGCCGTCCGGGCGCGGCAGGATGTGATGCACCTTCACGTCCTTGAGCATCGGGCGTATCCAGACCTTGTAGATGTGCGCGGAACGCTTCGCGGAAGCGCGCTCCTCTTCGGTCCAAATTTGGGTGTTCGTCGGGTCGATCTGCCACGCGCCCATCATGGCGCTGCGCCAGAGGAACGTACACGGATCGTCGCCCGGAACCTTGTACGCGCGTTCGTAGGTGTATGCCTGAAGGACAAGCGGCGGGAAGGCGAACGTCGAATCGTAAATGCTCTGCCGGTCGGGCAGATTGGATAGCGTGTCGGTCGTGACGACGTAGTGCGTGCGGCGCATGATTCCGAAATCCTTGATGTGCCCGCCGCCCGAGCAATTCTCCAGGATGATCCTTGGGAACGTCTCGCGCAGTTTCTCCTGGATTTCGTAATAGCCCATCGTGGCCCAATAGCTCGCGTCGACGCCGTAATGATGGCGGTGGCCGGTCTTGTTGCACGCATTCACGATCGGCCCGCAATCGTGTTTGAGATAGTCGAGCTTGTGATGCCCGACGAGCCATTGCGTCTTGCGCGCCGCCCAGGCCTTTGCTTCGGGACATGCCAGGCAGATGCGCCCTCCGTAGAACGGCCCCGGTTTCCAGTCGGGCGCAAAGTCGGCATCGAACCAGTCGGGATGGCCCACGGGACCGCGCACGCTCAACGCATCCTCGTGCTCCGAGATGCCCCCATTGGTCCACGCGCACCACAGGGCGAGTTGCATGCCGTTGTCGTGGACGAATTCCTCGATGGGCGTCACGCCTTGCGGGAACCGCGCCGGGTCCCAGCGCCAATCGCCGCACGCGGGAAACCACATCGCGTCCGGCATGAACGCCTCGAACCCGAGGTCGCGGCAGAACGCCGCGCTGCGCAGCACGTCCGATTCCTTCGCCTTCGCGCCGCCCGCGTCCAGGTACAAGTTGTATGCGAGAATCGGATCGGGGATGTCCTCGGGCAACGGCGGGCGCAGGTAGCGAATTATCCATTGATGCAGCGAGTGCGCGCCATCGTCGAGGTCCCCCGTGTAACATCCGACGAACGCCGGCGGCACGAGGAACGTCTCGCCGGGCATCAGATCGGTCTTGAACTCGGGCACGTTCCCGACGGCCAGATCGACGCCCTTCCCATCGTCGACGGCTTGCGCGCGGATGCGCCCGAGTCCCGAAAACTCCCAACCGACGTAGAGGCCGCGCTGTCCGCCCACCTGAATCGCCAGCCACGGCGACGGACTCGCCCCGTCATCGCAGTTGCTCGCGAGGGTGATGTCGGTACTTGCGGCCACCGCCTCGGAGAACACGCCGCCTTGCGTGCTCGCATTGCTCCCGCCGCGCTTGAACCACCACGCCGCCGCGGACGCGCGCGGGCGCAGCCGTTCCAAGGTCAGGCTGTCCTGATGGCCGATGGCGATGACGCGATCGGTTCGGTTGACGATCTCGATCCAGTGCTCGACGGGACCCGCGTCAGGGCGCGCGCGCCAGATCGAACGCAATTCGAGTTTCGGTTCGTCGTTTGCGAATTGCAGCGTGACGGTGTGCGCCGCATCGTCGCGCGCCGCGCCGGTGAAATGCCATTGCGTGGCGATCTCCTTGCCGTCATCCCAGACGCGCGCCACCAAAGGGGCAGGCACAGGCTCGGCAATCCAGCCGGCATCGTTCGACGAATCCGCAAGCCGGCTGAGAAGCGGCTGCCTGTTATCCGTCCCTACCGACAGTTGCGTGTCCGACGTCGCCAACGTCCACATGGAATCCTCCGCTCCCGCCGCGGCCGCAAAGACTGCGGCCAATAGAACGAATGCGCGCATGTTCCGCCACCTCATCAGGTCCGCTTACCGGCCATGCGGCGCATTATAGCGGCTCGGAGGTAACGAAAGAACGATTGTCGACAGGTCCATCGAGCGCAACGGGGCCTGCGTCAGGATGTGGGGGCTATGCGGTTCGTTGTTCCCAGAAATCTTCGATTCGGTTGAAGAGTCTTGACGGTGCCGTGGCGTTGTGGCAAGGTAGATGTAGAATCCGTTGGCGGACGCCAAGGTTGGATTGAAGTTGGCTGGGAACAGAGAAGTACTAGGGAGGAATACATCATGATTAAACAGACGCGCTTGGGCTTCACCTTGATCGAACTACTGGTTGTGATCGCTATTATCGGGATCCTGGCGGCGATTCTGCTGCCTGCGTTGGCGCGCGCCCGCGAGTCGGCGCGCCGCGCATCGTGCGCCAACAACCTCAAGCAATTGGGCCTGTCCCTCAAGATGTACGCGAACGAGGCCAAGGGCCAGAAACTTCCGCCGTTGAAGATTTGGAACATTCGCAACGATAACGACGACAACTCGATCGAAGTCAACAATGGGGCGGACCTCATCTTCGACTGCTCCATGACGTATCCCGAGTACATCAGCGACTGGCAGGTCTTTATCTGCCCGTCCGATTCATTCAGCAATCGTTCCGGGAGCGGCCAGAACGTGCCGGAGCGGTGGTACTATGCGGGTAATGTCGACCCGGGGCTCGCGGGCAAGATCGACCCGCGCCGGATCGATTCGACCAGTTACATCTACCTCGGCTGGATGATAAACGACGAGTTGCTCTGCGCGGATGGCGTCGATCCGAATCTCGCGGGATGGGACCTTTTCACGAACGGCAACACGCTCGCGCTTAACGCGCTCATCAATCTGTTCAGCGATACCGACCCCGTGACGGGACCCCAGAAACGCGACTCGGATATCGACGTCGGCGCGGGCAATGCCATCAACAACGGTGACACGGTCTACCGCCTCCGTGAAGGCATCGAGCGGTTCCTCATTACCGACATCAACAATCCCGCGGCGACCGCGGCAGCTCAGAGCGAGTTGGCTATCATGTTCGATACCGTGAGCACCTATCCGGGCGACTATAGCCACATCCCTGGCGGCGCGAATGTGCTCTACTTGGACGGCCACGTCGCTTTCCTGAAGTACCCGAGCGAATTCCCGGTGTCCGTCGCGTTCGCAACGACCGCGAATCAGATCCAGGAAATCATGTGATCCCGGCTTCGGGTGTATGGGCCGTTCAAAGCGAAACGCAGTCAGAGTGAATCGATTAAGAGAACGAGGGCGCGGATTCAGTCCGCGCCCTCGGAATCGCCGGTGGTTTCTTTCTTTCCGTACACCCGAATCCTGTTGCTATTGCGGGTGTTGAAGCGAATAGGCGCGATGTCTGCCAAGGAAATCGCGCCCTTGATCTTCATACAGCTAAAGCCACAAAGTCCGCGTTTCTGCCACGACCCGGCCAAGGAATGGCTCAGGCGCTCTTTTCGCGGATGAAGATCTCGTCGATGAGGCCGTAATTCTTGGCCTCTTGCGCGTCCATGTAAAAATCGCGGTCGCTGTCGCGCTGGATGACCTCGAGAGGCTGGCCCGTATGCTTGACGAGGATCTCGTCGATGATGTGGCCTATGCGGATGATCTCGCGCGCCTGGATGTCGATGTCCGCGGCCTGTCCCTGCACGCCCGCCGTGAGCTGATGCAGCAGGAAGCGGCTGTACGGCAGCGCGAAGCGTTTGCCCTTCGCGCCAGCGGCCATCAACACCGCCGCCATGCTCGCCGCCTGGCCGATGCAGATCGTGCAGACGTTCGGCTTGATGTACTGCATCGTGTCGTAGATGGCCAGCCCCGCCGTCACGCTGCCGCCGGGACTGTTGATGTACAGGTTGATGTCCTTGTCGGGGTCTTCGGCTTCGAGGAACATCATCTGGCCGATGATGTAATTCGCCACGTCGTCGATGATGGGATACCCGAGAAAGATGATGCGGTCCGCAAGCAGACGCGAATAGATATCGTACAACCGTTCGCCGCGGCTGGTCTGTTCATAGACGGTGATGTTCTGGGGATCGATAGGCCAATGCATATCAGGCATCCTGTTGCGCCGCTTCTTCCTGGTCGAGCTCCTCGTGCGACACTTCCTTGTCCGTGATGACCGCATGGCTCATGATCGCGGCCATGACCTTCGCATGCAGCATCCGGCGCTCGACACGGTTGCGTTGTTCTTCGTCGCCGAGATACTTCGTGACCATCTCGACGCTGGTTCCGGTGCGCTGCGAGAGCGACAGGGCTTCCTGCTCGAAATCCTCGTCGGTCACTTCGATGCCTTCAGCCTCGGCGATCTCGTTGAGGACCGTCCACGTCTTGATTGCGCCCAGCGCCTCTTCGCGCGTGTTGGCGCGGATTTCCTCTTCGTGTTCCTCGAGGTACGACGCCGGCATGCGCTTCGTGCGCAGGTCCTTGACGGTCTCCTCGTAGAACTCATGCGCCATCGACTCGACCAGCGACTTGGGAATCTGGAACGTGCTCCCCTCGATGACTTGTTTCAGCGCGCGCCCCTCAGCGATCTCATTGCTCTCGCGCGCCGACCCGTCGTTCAAGCGAGCGGCCGTCTTCTCGCGCAAGTCCTGGACGCTTTCGTAGCCGGACTGCGTGGCGAACTCGTCCGTCACCTCCGGCACATTGCGCCGCTTCAACTCGTTCATCGTGATCTCGAACTGCGCCGTGCGTCCGCGCAGATGTTCCGCCGAATAACTGTCCGGGAACGTGATCTCGCACTGAAGCGTGTCGCCGGCCTTCGCGCCGACCAACACCTTCTCGAACTCGGGGAAGAAGCGCTTGCTGCCGAGGATGTACGGGTAATTCTCGGCCGAGCCGCCCTGGAAGGCCTCGCCGTCGATGATGCCCTTGAACGTGATGATGACCTGATCGCCATCCTGCGCCGTAGCGCCCTCGACCGTCTCGAACACCGAGAAACGCGACTGGATGTCCGCGATCGCGGTATCGATGTCCTTCTCCTCAATCGTATAGACCGGGCGCTCGACTTCGACGCCGCGATACTTGCCGAGTTCGACCTTCGGCTGGACCTCGAACTTCAGCGTGAAGCTGATGGGCTCTTCCGGTTTGCGTTCTTCATTGAACCCGTCGGCCTCGGGCGGCGCCAGCGGATCGAACTTCTTGTCTTGCATCAGCTTCATGAACGCAGCCTTGACAAGACGGCCCTCGACGTCATTCCGGACGGCCTTCGAGAACTTGCGTTCGATCAGTTTCAACGGGGCGCGGCCCTTGCGGAACCCCGGCACCAGCGCTTCGTGCTTGAGTTCGTCGAAGACCTCCTTGGTCAGTTTCTCCTCGTTGGCGATGGGGATCGTGACCTTCACCTCGTAGGCGCAATCGCCTTTGTCGTCGACCTCGAAGACAGGATCTTCGACAAACTCGAATTCCTTTTCTTCGTCATCGTCCGTGGCCGTGGCTACGGGCGCTTCTTCGACGGCGGTGGCTTCGGGTTCTTCGGACGGGTCAAGTTCTTTCGTTTCGTCTTCGGCCATGGTTCCTAACACTCACGGTTGGTGGGCGAGGCGGGAGTTGAACCCGCACACCTTGCGATACTGGATCCTAAGTCCAGCGCGTCTGCCAATTCCGCCACTCGCCCGACGCTTCGATTTGGGACAAAACAACAATGCCACGCTATACGAGGAAAGCTCCACAGAACGGCCCCGTCTATCGCAGCCCGGCATGAGCAAAGCACAGACTTCGCGGGCCTCAACGCGCTTCGCAAGCGAACGCACGAAGCGCCAAATCGCTACCCAACCCGCCCAAATAGCCTATAACTTATTGCCGTCGACAAGGATACACCATTTACAGAACGATTGCAACTTGCGGGCAGCCTACCTCGGGCAATGCTCGACGAGTTTGGCGTGGTTGACGCCGGTGATGGGGTCGTGATAGTCGAGGACCCATTCCACGGCGTTGTATTCCATGCCCGTAATCAAGTCGCACCCTTCGATCGTCACCGTGGTCGTCACGGGGTCGACGTTGTCCCATTCGACGCCGGACCGAAAATGGCTGATGGACGTGTCGCGAATCGTAGCGGTGATGGTGGTTCCGGGATAGACTGTGCCGTCCAAATAGATGCCGATGCTGAGCGGATTGTTGTTGTAACCGCTCCGAATGCGGCAGCCGTTCACTTCAATCGAATACGAGCCGGGCGCCTGAGGCACGAAGTCGATGCCGTCGGGATTCAGAGGCGGCGCCTCATAGATGTACATGTCCACGTTGCAGACGGTAAGGTGGCCCGAGGCCGTGATACAGGAATCCTGTCCCGGACAGACGATGGACATGTCGCGTATGACCGTATCGCCACCCGCGAGGACGGGGAACCACACGTCCCGATCCGAGAGCACGAGGGTTGTTGCGCCCGGCCCGGCGCCGGCGAGCACAATGCCGTTCAGTCCCACCTGGGCAAGTTTGGGCGAATGCCAATCCGGCCAGTCGGGGATCGTCCAGTCCGACGCCGACGGAAAGTAGTCTCCCTCATTCAGGAGGATCGTGTGGCCGGGCGAAATGCTGTGCAACGCGGCGACCAGTTCGTCGGTCGTAGAAACTTCGACCGTGTTCCCGGCCAAGTGCCCACATGGGTCCTCGACCCAGATCTCGAAGAACCCGGGGTTAGCGATGTCGGACCAGTCCACGTCCCAGTGGGGATCGGTGAAGAAGAGATACGCTTTCGCGCCGGGGTTGAAGGGAACCTTGATCTCGTCATGCGCGGTGGAAAGGTCGCGCACGATGGTGTTCATCACTTCGTTGCCATCCTTGTCGACCACGATGACGCCAACGTCAAACCCGTGATCGGGATCGGTCTGCTGCAGCTTCAGATGCAGCTTGCCCTTCAATTCGATGTTCTCGAAGACGAAGATGTCGGTCGTCAAATACTGGGTGAGCAGATACTGAACGAGGCGCTTGTTGGACTCGTCGTCGCCTGGTTCGCCCGTCTTGAGTTCGATGTAGTTCGTATCCCGCACGTAGGTCTCCCCCGGAGGCCCCATGCTGTCCGTGTGCCACATCTCGCCCGGATTGGTCTCGTCCGTATCGAAATTCTTCCAGTAATGGATGTCCTCGATGAACTGGGTGAAGTCGACATCGGGATATGCGGCGAGGAACGGGGCAAGGTACTTCTGCGTCGTGCCGTTCTGCGCGCGCCAGACATTGCCGACATCGATGCGCAACGTGTGGGTGGCGGCATCCTGCGCCAGAATGGTGGCCTGGATGGTGTTGCTCTGCTTGGCTTCGACCCATTTCCAGAACCCGCACGTCTGGTACGAGAGCGGAGAACTCGTCTCCTGATTTAGCGGCGTCATGAAACGGTCCCAGGGGGGCGCGAAGTAACGGTCGGGGATGGTGTCGTACGCCTCCTCCTTAGCCCACTCGGCGGTGCCTTCCCTGAACCAGTGGTCCTCTTTGAAGTAGTAGTCGATCGAGGCCTTGTTCGTCGCCGCCGCCTGAATGCAGTGCATGAACTCGTGGGCGACGCTCTTCTTCACCAGATCCAAGTCGCTCATGGTCGCTTCGAGATAAATGGTGGTAGGGTCATAGAGATTGACGTATCCGAGGGCGTTCTTCGCGGTCGCGTCGCAGACGTGGATATCGATGAACAGGGATGGCAGCGGAAAGCCTTTCGCCCCTACGAGCGTCACGGCCGCTTGCGTGCACCCTTCCACGGCAGCGATACGATAGAGGTCCTCGTCGAAAGGATCCTTGTCGAAATAGACCCGCACGGTGAGTGGCGAACCGGCTTTCCCGCCGATATCGACGGTTTGCTCCGTCACGTTGACCGGTTCCGCAAGGGCGACGAGTTGGAACGTGCCGCTTCCAAAGGCGTCGAAGCGCACGGACTGGCTCTTCGGGACCGCGGTCGCTGACATGATCGGGTACAGGATTACGGGCGGTCTCTCTTGAACCCCCGTCGTGCCTGGGACGAGCACGGGATAGGTCACGGCGCGCTTCATGACGCCGATGTTGACCGCCTTAGCGCCCGGCGGAAGTTCGTCGTAGCTCAATTCGATTGTAAACGGCGTGCCGGCCTGGACGGGTGTCTCGAGTTCGTAGGCCGAACCGAACGGCGTGAAACGGGCGGGGTCCAGATGGAGGGCCACGGAATCGGCCATGCTGGGCAGTTCCGTGAGCCTGAACTCTGCGCTGATGGGATTGAAGTCCGGCGCGATCTCGACCCGGCATTGGCCGAGTTCGACCGTGCCTCCAGCGGGACCGATGTCGCCGGTCTGCGTGGGCGGCGAACCGCCAACCGTGACCGTGGCCTTGTTGGTCACCGAGAATTCGCCATCGGAAACCGTGACGCTGACCGTATAGGTCCCGTCGGTCGCGAAGGTGTGTTCCATGTTTTCTGTGCCGGCATCGTCGGAGGTTCCGTCACCGAAGTCCCAGGCGTAGGTCAACGGATCGCAGTTGGGGTCCTCGGCAGACGACTGCAGGACGGCCTTGAGCGGCGCCCGGCCCGCGGGAGGGTCGGCGGCGAGACGGACCAGCGGCGGGTCGTTGGCGGCATCGCCCGTCCCCTCGCAACCGAGGTGTCCTCCGAAGGCCCAGACGTCATTGCAGTATTCAAAATGGGCGCCGGTTTCATCCGTATAGGACCGGTATCCGCCCAGGACCCAGATCTTGTCTTGGAACGCAACGGCCCCGTGATACAGCCGCCGGTCCCACACCGGCACTGCGGGCCTCGGACGCCATTCCAGGCCATCGCGCGAGAACCAAAGATCATTCAGGTATCCGCCGGAGTCGCTTCCGCCCATGAGGGTCAGATTGTGGTGATACACGACCCCGGCCGCGCCGTAACGCCGGGACCATGCCGGTTTCCCGGTCACCTGCGTCCAATCCACTCCGTTCGCCGACTTCCAGACGATGTGCTGGCTGTTGCCCACGATGAACCAAAGGTAATTGTCCAGGGACAGGCAGACATGATCCCAGTAGTTGAATTCCACCCAAGGCGGGTCCGTGGACACGCGGAACCAATCGGTTCCGTTGCTCGTGTTCCAGATGTCGCGGAAGCTTCCGCCGAGCACCCACAACTTGCCATTGAAGACGATCGCCGTGTGTTGCACGCGGGCCGGCCACTCGGGCGGCGAGGGAATTTGCGTCCACGTAACGCCGTCCGGTGAGGACCAGATGTCCGCTTCATAACGTCCGCCGCCGTAGCCGCTGTAGCCGCCGAAAACCCACAGCTTGCCGTCGAACGAAGCTGCGGCCAAGTCATAGCGAGGACCCCAAGGGGCTGCGTTTTGAGGGGACACTTCCGTCCAATCCACCCCGTTGGAGGACGACCAGACGTCGTTTAGGAAGAACCCCCCCCGCCCACCGATTACCCACATCTTTCCGTCATGAACGACCACGGCATGCGCGCTCCGGGCAGCCCAAGGCGCCGCAGCCGTCATGCGCACCCAGTCCCCTTCGCCTTCGCCTTCACCCTCGCCCTCGCCCTCGCCCTCGCCCTCGCCCTCACCTTCACCTTCACCTTCACCGGGTTCTGTGGCACGGTATACGAGCTTGAACTTGGCGCCGTTCACAGGCGTCAAGAAGCGCGTAGTGTTGTTCGAATGATGCCACCACCAATCGGCCGAGGTTTCGTCAACCACCGCGCCTTCGTTCAAATCGCAATAGTACGAAGCGGGAATCGTCAGGCCGTGTCCTTGGGAATGAATCGTCGAGCCGTCTTCATACGTCACCCATCCCAATGTCAGGTTAACGCTGCGAGGCTGTTGGAGCGCTTCTACAATGAACTTGCCGTATCGGCCCTCGGTGGTCTTGAAGATGAAGTACGTCCCGGGCCAGAACTCCTGCCCGTCCGAGCCATCGATGAGGCCCGTGGACATTTCACCATCGGCAGCCGCTATTTGTTCGTAGTCGATTCTGTCGTATGATTCACCTTCGCCTTCACCTTCACCTTCGCCTTCTCCCTCACCTTCGCCTTCGCCTTCGCCTTCACCCTCACCTTCGCCTTCGCCCTCGCCCTCGCCTTCACCCTCGCCTTCGCCCTCACCTTCGCCCTCACCTTCGCCCTCGCCCTCGCCTTCACCTTCACCCTCGCCTTCACCTTCACCTTCGCCCTCGCCCTCGCCTTCACCTTCACCTTCGCCTTCACCTTCGCCCTCACCCTCGCCCTCGCCTTCGCCTTCACCCTCGCCCTCGCCCTCGCCTTCACCTTCGCCCTCGCCCTCGCCTTCACCTTCACCTTCGCCTTCACCTTCGCCTTCACCTTCGCCCTCACCTTCGCCCTCGCCTTCGCCTTCACCCTCGCCCTCGCCTTCGCCTTCACCCTCGCCCTCGCCCTCGCCCTCGCCCTCACCCTCGCCTTCGCCTTCACCTTCACCTTCGCCAATGGGAGAGTATTCCACAGTTAAGAGCCTACCCTCAGGACCCGTAACGGGTATGCTAACGCTCGCAGGAGCTATCCACCCAGGCACTTCTCGAAAAGAAACGAAATAGTTGCTGAACCGCAGATTGGAAACGGTAGCGCCACTGTCTTGCCAATCACCACCTTCGATACGCCACTGTGCCCCGGCGGCCACGGCTTCCGGCGGCACGAGATTCACCTGGAGATAGCCAGTGCACCCGGCAGTCAGGGCCACAATCGCCAAAAGCAGCCGCTTAAACGCAATGGCGTTCCCCGTCTTCATGGCTATGCCTCCCACATATGCCCATGATACTGCCAGGCAATTCAAGTGTATACCCCTCCCGAGATTCTTGCAATACTCTAATGCGAGCTTTCGGCCGTTTTTGACGGGCTTTTGTGGAACGGCTATAGTCCAGCCGACGGCGTGAAACCGTCACCGGAGCGGCCATCGGCTGGCATCTACGAGGTGTTATGACACAGCAGTCTCGCAACAGTTCAATGGATACCCTGACGGTCTCGGAGGTCTTCCGAAGCATCCAGGGAGAATCCACCTGGGCGGGGCTTCCGTGCACCTTCGTCCGCCTGACGGGATGCAATCTCCGCTGCCCCTATTGCGACACGGCATATGCCTATGAAGGCGGCGAACCGTGGAGCGTGGACGCGATCGTTCGGCGGTGTCTCGAACTGGGCGCAGGGCTTGCCGAGATTACGGGGGGCGAACCGTTGCTCCAGGAGAGCTGTCCGGCGCTGGCACGCGCGCTACTGGACACAGGCTATACGGTGCTGGTCGAGACGAACGGAACGATGCCCATCGAGGTTTTGCCTGCGGACGCGATCAAGATCATGGACCTGAAATGTCCGGGCAGCGGCGCATCCGAGGCTACGCTGTGGAGCAATGTGGACGCGCTGTCGCCGCGGGACGAAGTCAAGTTCGTCATTCGCGACCGCGCCGATTTCGAATGGAGTTGCGGCATCGTAAGGAAGTATGATCTCGACGCGCGCTGTCATGCGGTCCTGATGTCGGCCGTGCACGGCGCGCTGGAACCGAAGGTCCTCGCGGCGTGGATTCTCGACGAGCGGCTGCCCGTGCGGATGCAGCTTCAGTTGCACAAATACATCTGGCCCGCCGAGATGAGAGGCGTTTGATGAAAGTCCTGTTGACGAAAGAGTTTCACGCGGAAGCCGCGCATCGCAATCCGCGAAGCGCCGGCCCGTCGGCGCGCTTGCACGGGCACTCGTTTCGGATCGAAGTGCTCGCCGAGGGCGAGATCGATCCGGCGCTGGGCTGGCTCATCGACTACGGCGACATCAAGCGCGCGGTCAAACCGCTCCTCGACCAACTCGACCACCATTACCTCAACGAGATCGAGGGGCTGGAAGACGCGACCATGGCAAACATCGCGGCATGGCTTGAGACGAAACTGGCGCCGCAACTCCCTTGCCTCAAAGGCGTGCGGGTGTCCGTCGCCGGCGACAACGCGTTCAGTCCGGTGCAACTGCCCGCCGATCCGGAGCGTGACCTGCCCCCGCGCCTACGTTTCAGTTTCGAGGCCGCGCAGCGGCTGCCCAATCTGCCGCCGGAACATCCGTGCCGACGCCTGCATGGCCACTCGTACCGCATCGAGGTGGGCGCGGACGACCTGGACGGCCTTGTCGAGCCGCTCCGCCTGTTGTACGAAGCACTCGATCACCGTTGTTTGAACGATCTCCCGGATCTCGACGAGGCCACGAGCGAGCGCCTGTGCGCATGGATTTGGCGGCGGCTGGTCGGCGCCGTGGCCGATGTCCGGATCGTGATCGTTCAGGAAACCGATACCGCGAGGTGCATCTACCATGGACCATAAGCCGGCGGCGCAAGACCAATTCAAAGCCCTCGATCGCACTTTGCCGTTCCGAGGCGCCGAGGCAATCGACCCGGCGGTGCTCGAATGTTTCGAGTATGAGTACGCCGACAGCCCCGTCGGCGGCAACGTCGAGATCGTCACGACGACCGACGAGTTCACGTCGGTGTGTCCGTTCTCCGGCTTGCCGGATTTCGCCGAAGTGACGATTACCTACACGCCGTTGCGGCACTGCCTCGAGTTGCGCTCGCTCAAGTACTACCTAATGTCGTACCGCGACGTCGGCATCTGGTACGAACACCTCGTCAACCGCATGCTCGGAGATCTCGTCAACGCCTGCAAGCCCAAGCGCATGAAAGTTGTGATCGCGTGTAAGCCCCGGGGAGGCCTGGCAAGCACCGTGTCGGCGGAATACAGTAGAGAGTAGCCAACTCGTACGAGTGGTTCTCGCTCAGTTAGCTTCGTAGTAATCGTAATATCCCTTGCCCTGAGCGCACCTGGATCTTAAGCCTTCCCGCCCGTGGTCGCGATGCCTTGGATGAACGTCCGTTGGGCGAGGAAGAACAGGACGATCACGGGGAGCGTGAAGATACACGCGCCGGCCATGAGTTGCGCCCACTCGCCGCCGTAACTGGACATGAATTGCTGAAGGCCGTAGGCGAGGGTGTACTTCGACGGGTCGTTGATGTAGAGCAGCGGACCGAAGAAATCGTTCCAGGTCCCGAGGAATTGGAACAGGGCGCAGGTCGCAAGCGCAGGTTTGGCGAGCGGGAGCATGAGCTGCCAGAAGATGCGCCATTCGCTCGCGCCGTCGATACGCGCCGCCTCGGCAAGTTCTTCGGGAATCGTTCGGAAGAACTGGCGAAGCAGGAAGATGTAGAACGCGTTGCCGCAGAACGCGGGCACGATGAGCGGCAGAAACGTGCCGTACCATCCGAGGTAGCGGAACAGGGCGAACACAGGAATCATGGTCACCTGGCCGGGAAGGGCCATCGTGCCGATCATGATCATGAACAACGTCTCGCGGCCGCGGAAGCGCAAGCGGGCGAATCCATACGCCACCAGCGCGCTCGAAAAGACGGCCCCGATGACGGTTGCCGTGCAAAGGTAAAGGGTGTTGCGCAGGTACGCGCCGATCGGCACGGTCTTGACCGCATCGGAATAGTTGCTCCATTTCACGGGATGCGGGATCAGGCTCTTGATCGAGACAACCGGCTGGGTGCCCTCGCGCGCGTAGATCTGCTCGTTGGGTTTCAGTGAGGTCGACACCATCCATACCAGCGGCAGAATGAAAGGCACGCACAACGCCAGGAGGAACGCGTGTACCAGGATGCGCTGCGGTATCGAGAGGCTATGAATCATGACGGTGGCGCCTTCATGGCCACAAAGAGCGCAGAAGGCACAGCGCGGCTTAGCCGCAACCAAACAGTGTAAGAGGCGTTTCCCAAGGACGT
>CAYOCT010000108.1:0-16632 GCA_964402555.1 uncultured Nitrospiraceae bacterium
TTGGTTACACAGATTAGCCTAATTCCGTGTCCAAGAAAATCGGGGCCGCCGCAGAGCTTGTAAATGAATCGCGAAACGCAGCTGCTTTGCTTCTTGATTACGTATTGCCTGTCATCCTGAGCGTAGCGAAGGATCTCATAAGCATCAGAGGCGTATGCCCATAGCGAGATCCTTCGCTGCGCTCAGGATGACAGAAGGGGCGAAGCTAACAAAGGAAAACGCAAGACCTTGGTATTTCTTCACGCGCTCTCAGCATGACAGGAGGAGCAGATCGGAAATGGGATGTTGGATTGCGACTGTGATAGCGAGCCCGATTACGATTACGAGCACGATCACGACCACGACCACGAGCACGACCACGGCACTGAAACACCCACGCTCTCCCAGTCTCATTCTCGTGTGGCGTTGTGGTATGATTCTCCGCGAGGGTAGTCGCGGGCAGTTTCTGGATGGTCACGGAAGGAGAGGGTGTGTGCCTCTGAACATTCGGAACATGCAGGAGGAGGATTTGCCGCTCGGGTTGGACCTGTGCCGCGTTTGCGGCTGGAACCAGACCGAGATGGACTGGCGGCGTCTGCTTACCTTATCGCCCGAAGGCGTGTTCGCTGCCGAGTACAAAGGCCAACCGTGCGCGACGGCGTGCGCCACGCGCTACGGTTCCGCCTCGGCGTGGATAGGGATGGTGCTTGTCCATCCCGAGTTCCGGCGGCGCGGTATTGGCTCGGCTTTGATGCGCCATTGCATCGACTTTCTCAAGAGCAAACGCGTGGACAGCATCAAAATCGATGCGAGCGAGCAAGGCCGTCCCGTCTACCTCAAAATCGGCTTCGACGACGAACGCCCCGTCTTTCGCTACCTGGGCGCAATCCCCGCGGGACTTAAGCCGGATCCGAAAGTCGTTTCGATCGACCCAAGCATGTGGACGGCTATCGCGGCGATGGATGTGGCGGCGTTCGGCGCAGACCGCATGGATTTGCTCCGCCTGCTTGACACGCACGCCATTACCGCCGCGCTTCCGAAAGAGGCCGGCATCGCGGCCTACGGGTTCGCGCGGGAAGGACTGCATGCGTCGTACGTCGGTCCGATCGTTGCTTCCGACGCGGAGTCCGCACGGCGCGTCCTGACGAACCTGTTGTCGCGGCTGCCGGGGCGAGAGGTGTATTGGGATGTGCTCCCGGACAACGTGGCGGCCAAGGCCTTGGCAACCGAACTCGGGTTCGCGATCCGCAGACGGTTCACGCGGATGTATCTCGGCGAAGCGCTTCACGCGGGCGACATGGATCGGGTGTTCGGTACCGCGGGTCTCGAACTCGGATGACGCCGTGGTGTAGGATGCGCGCATGAATGTCCTGTTCGAATTCTTTCCTTCGTACCGAACGAAGCTTCCGTATGTTGAGCTGGCCGACCTTCCCACGCCCGTCCAGCGCATGGAGCGGCTGGAACGCGAACTGGGCGGCGCCGTGGAAGCGCTGTACGTCAAACGCGACGACCTGAGCGGCGAGGCCTACGGGGGCAATAAGGCGCGCAAACTGGAATTCATCCTGGGCGAGGCCCTGCGCAACGAGGCGAAAGCCGTCATGACGTTCGGCGCGGCGGGATCGAATCATGCCCTCGCAACGGCCATGTACGCGCGCCAACTGGGCCTCGATTGCATCTCGATGCTGGTGCCGCAACCCAACGCGCACTATGTGCGCACGAATTTGCTCATGGGACTGCGCGCGGGCGCGGAACTGCATCATCACGCGAACATGCCGGCGGTCGCGTTGGGATCCTTGTGGCAACTGGCGCGCAGGCGGATGCGCGACGGCAAGCTCCCGCTGATCGTTCCGCCGGGAGGTTCTTCGACGCTCGGTATGATTGGCTTCGTCAACGCCGGCCTTGAACTGAAACGCCAGATCGAACAACACCTGTTGCCCCGTCCGGACGTGGTCTACGTGGCGTCGGGCACGATGGGAACGGCAATCGGGTTGTTGTCAGGCCTGCAACTTGCCGGCATCCGCGCCCAACTCATGGCGGTGCGCGTCACGGACCCGCCCTTTACCTCAATGCGGAAAGCCCATCGCTTCTTCCGGCACATTAACCAGTTACTGCGCGCTACGGACAACACCTATCCGGAGTTGCCGTTTCCAGAAGACTACCTCGTGCTGCGCCACGACCACTATGGTTCTCGATACGCCCTCTACACCGAGGAAGGCGTGGAAGCCGTGCGGCTTGTCGAGGCCACTGAAGGCGTGCGCATCGAGGGGACCTATACCGGCAAAACGTTTGCCGCATTACTGGCCGACGCCCGCGCGGGATTGCTCAAAGGCAAGAAGGTACTGTTCTGGAATACCTACGATTCGCACGATTTCTCGTCCGAAATCGCCAAAGTCGATTACCATGCCTTGCCGAAATCGCTGCATCGTTACTTTGAGACCGACGTACAGCCCCTCGACCGCGCGACAGGCCTCGCCTAACGTTCGTTCAACTTCTCCAGCAGCGCGTCAAGCGCAATCCGATGCATGCCCAATCGTCGATCCCACGGCCGCTCGTGCGGCGTCTCGAACAGAAAGACACGGTCGCATTGCGTGAGACGGAAGTAGTTCGTCATGCTGAGTTCGTGCAGCCGGCGCGCGAGACGCAAACTCCAAGGAGGCGCTGAGATGATGCCATCGCGCGCCTTAAGAAAGGCCATGCGTTTCTTTCGCTCGATTCCGTAACCGGCGGATCGTTCCGCATCGATAATGCGGCGCGCCCACGAGGCATCGTCCTGCGCCAGTTGATACATGTAGAAACCCCTGGAGCCGTGGTCTTCATGGAAATCGATCATGAGGTCGTACTTCCGCTTCGCGACGAAATCGCGCATGATGCGCGCTTCGGGACACTTGAACGTCGCGAAGTCGCGATTCAAGTCCCGGCGTTGCGCGTTACGGCGGCGGACATTCGCAATGCCCCACGGGTTCACCACCGGCACGATATCGAAGGCCGTGCCGGCGTAACGTTCAGGGTTTGCGCGCAGGTCGTCGACAAATGCCAGCAAGGCGCCGGCGCCCGCGGGCTCGTTACCATGAATGCTCCCCGTAAGAAGGACGCGCTTCGCGGCGAGCGTCGTGGGGTCCGGCTCGAACGTGACCGCCCAGATTGGGAACATCGCATCCTTCGCGCCCACTTCGCCCAGGCTCTCCATCCGCAGATGCGGCGAGCCATCCGTCGCCGCACGCAGGCGCGCCTCCACGTCGACCATCGAGAACGGATTCGTCTCGGGCGGGCCGCCGCATCCAGCAGCCGCCAACGCGCCCAAGACAAGACCCGCGCGCATGCGGCCTATGAAGTGTGATCGCTTTCCCACGGCGTCACGGGCTTTCCAAGGACGTCCTCGATGTGGAATCGTCCGGGGGTCAGGTAGCTGAGTCCCAAGCGTCCCGCCATGCGCGACACGATTGAGGCCGCGCGCTGATCCGTTCTGCGTTTTGGCTCCTCCCCCGCGGCCATCTGGGTTACTTCGAACAAGTCATACAAAGGCTTTGAGCGTTTCGACAGAGACAGGCGATCGGCAACCGCAAACAACCAGTTGCAGCCCGCGCAATCGACGATGGCCATGTCCGCATCGGCCTCGTCCAACTCCGCTTGCCGGGTCTTGGCCGCACGCAGGGCGTCACGCAGGCTGAACCGCGCGGCGGGCGCGCACATGCCGCAGCACAACGCCTTCTCACGCGCGTGCGGCGGCTCGACGATCTCGACGCCGAGCAGGCCAAGCAACTCGCGCGTCGCATCGAAACACGCTTCACCGGACGCCTTGGGCCAGCAACTGTCGTGCAGCACCGCGCGCTTTCGCAACGGCGCGACGCACACTTCGCCGTCGCGAATCCGCCCCGTGATCCAATCGACCCACGACACGATTTCGAACTGGAATGACACGCCGAAGATCTTCGGGTAGACGTGCGTGAAAAGATGGTATCCCGCAAGACACGGCACGATCAGCCGTTTGAATCCCATCCGATCGAACTCGGCGTGAAGGTGATGCGCGACAACGTTCACGGCATCCCAGCAGCCCATCCTGTACAGCGGTTCGCCGCAACACAGGTCGAGCGATCCGAAAATCGGAATGCCGTCGTACATCGGCGAGTCGAGCAGAAATGGTTGAAGCAGCAAGTTGCAGCCAGCATAGATCATCGTCTCGGAACCGGAGGGTTCGCGCCAGTTCCTCTCCCACGCTGCAACCCTCGCTTTCTCGTCGTCCGGTAGCGCGTCGAGCAGCACGGTATACAGATTCGGGCGCTGATACGGCAGGACGAGACGCCCCCGCATCGGAATACCCTCGCGCTGGTAACGCTCGTTCCAGCGCGCGAGTATGAGTGTGTGCGGATTCGCGTCGTGCGGACAGATCGTGTTGCAGGCCATGCACCCCGTGCAGCGCGCCAGCGCCTGCGACTCGCGCCCCTCGATCAGCGCGTGAATCTCGGCGCGCGCTTGCTCGATCGGGAATTCGAGCACGGGACAGTCACGAAAGCAAAGGCCGCAGAAGTCACACCGTTCCTCGCGAAACGTCTTGCTGAATTCGAAGCGTTTTGCTGGCATGATCACCGTAGCTTTCTTGCAGCACGCCATGGGTTCGCGTCCGTAGCGCGTAGCGATGCTATTGACGCAGCCCGAGTGTAAAGGAACGGCCGGAAGATTCCAAGGAAAGCTGGAGCGCGGTTCAGTGTTCCCCGGTTTCGTGAAGAGCCACATCCTGCCAGTGTTTAGCGTCCATGCTCGTGCTCTTGCTCGTGCTCGTAATCGTAATCGAATGAAGATCGAAAAAGGCGTAGCCTTGACGGAACCGCTGTTTTCGCGAGCGTTTTGGCCACTGCCAGCATTTCGCCGCGAGTAACTCGATTTGGATTACGATTACGAGTCGTCATGAAGCGTGGCTTCACTTGGGAGAATGAACACGCTGTGCGTAGTGTGCGGCGCCGATTCATAGAGGAACGCTGGACCTCCTGTCATTCTGAGCGAAGCGAAGAATCTCCTAACAGGCGAGGCTTCTATCGAGGGTGAGATTCTTCGCTTCGCTCAGAATGACAGGAGGTTGAGTTTCTATTTTCCAGGTAGCACGAGCACGCGCAAGAAGACACGGAGCACATAGGAACTGCGGAGCACGAGCGCGGTTCTTGACGGGGAACCGGCAACCGGTTAGAGTGCTGCGGGAGATTACCGCGAGAGGAGATGTCATGAAGAAGCCCTATGAAATCCACGTGATCTCGAACACGCATTGGGACCGCGAGTGGCTTAATAACTTTCAGGAAACGCGAATGATGCTGGTCGAGTTCTTCGACCGGCTGCTCGACGTCTTCGAGAAAGAACCGGGATATCATTCCTACCTGCTCGATTCGCAGGCAGTGCCGGTCGAAGACTATCTCGAGGTGCGGCCGGAACGCGCGGAAACGGTCGCGCGGCTCGTGGCGGACAAGCGCCTGTTCGTCGGTCCGTGGTACACGGCGCCGGAGTGCTTCTGCGTCAACGGCGAGTCGATTGTGCGCAACTTGCTGGTCGGCCACCGGGTCGCACGCGAACTGGGCCATGTGATGAAGGTGGGCCACACGCCGTTTTCGTACGGCCAGAACTCGCAGATGCCGCAGATTTACGCCGGGTTCGGCATCGACACCATCCTCTTCTACCACGGCGTCTCGCACGACGACACGCCGAACGAATTCATCTTCGAAGGCGCGGACGGCACGCGGCTGTTCGCGTCGCAGATGAGTTCCGGCGCGCGGTACAACTTCTATCACAACATCTACCGGCGCGTGCTCTACAACGAAGGCATCGACGACCGCGAGTACGCGTGGGGCGAGGGCGGCCTGCCGTTTCATCTGTGCGGCGAAGCCCGGCACATGGGGCATCACCTGCAGCTCGATCCGCGCGTCGCGTTTCACAAGGAATGCATCAAGGACAGCGTGCTCGCGTTGCGCAAGGCGGAAATGGAAACGGAGACGACGCGGTTTCTCGCGTTCATGGACGGCCACGACAGCAGCCTTGCGGACGCGGCCACAATACGGATCATCGAAGAGGCGAAGAAATACCTCGGCGCTGACCTCATCTTCCATAGCTGCTTGCCGGATCTCCTTGAAAAGGTGAAGAAGGCCGCGACGGGCCTGCACGTGTTGAAGGGCGAGCGGCGCGTCCCGAAACCCATGGGCGCGCGCGTCCATTTGTACAGCGACGTGCTGTCCTGCCGGACGCGCATGAAACGGCTGAACGCCCACGCCGAGCTTGCCTTGCAACGCGCGGCGGAACCGTTCTCGGCGATAGCGTGGGCGCTCGGCGCGGAGTACCCGCGGACGCTGCTCGACCTAGCATGGAAGACGCTGCTCAAGTCGCACCCGCACGACAGCATCGCGGGGACGGGCGTCGACGATATCGAACTCGACATGAATAATCGGTTGCGCCAGGTCATCAACATGGCCGACGCCGCCACGAGCCGCGGCCTGCAACACATTCAGAAACGCATCGACAACGGCGATGCGCGTGAGGACGACGTGTTGCTGACGGTCTTCAATCCGTCGCCGCATGCGCGCACGGAAGTGATCACAGCGTATCTCGACGTGCCGCGAAAAGGCTTCGACGAGATCTCGCTCGTCGAAGCGGACACGAAGAAACCGGTGGCGATTCAACTCGCGGGACGCAAGCCGTATCAGTCGGTCGTGAACCACGCAGGCAACGCGACGATGATGATGGCGTGCGACCGCGTGATGGTCCATCTCGATGCGAAGGACGTGCCGGGAATCGGGTACGCGACGTACAAGGTCGAGCGCAAGGCTGCCAAACGCGGCAAGGGCCTCGTGACCGGCGCGAACAGCATGGAGAACGAGCATCTGTTCGTCATGATCGGGAACGACGGTCGGCTTTCGGTCGGGCCGAACGGCTCCGATACGACGTGGTGGTGTCCGGCGCTCAACGTCTTCGAGGATGGAGGCGAGGCGGGCCACGCATGGATGCATATCGAACCGGCGTTCGACTCGGTCGTGACGACGCTCGGACAGCCTGCGCGCATCATGCTCGAAGAAGACGGGCCGCTCCTCGCGCGCTATCGCATCGAACACCGCATGCAGATTCCCGTCGGTCTCGATGAGAACGAAGGCGACGCGTGGAAACGCCTCGACGGCGGGCCGAACATGTCGCGCCGGATCGCGGAGACGCGCGAAATGCTCGTCACGTCGATCGTCACGTTGCGGCGCGGCGCGCGCAGCCTCGACGTCATTACGCGGTTCGAGAATGTCTGCAAGAACCACCGGCTTCGGGTGTTGTTCGCCACCGGCATCCACGCGCCGAAGGTCCATGTCGAGAGCGCGTTCGACGTGGTCGAGCGGCCGATTGTGCACGGTCCGGACAGCCCGTGGGCGGACGCAATCAAACCGACGTTCCCGATGCAGCGCTTCATCGACATCAGCGACGGGAAGAACGGGCTGGCGATTATCAATGACGGGCTGCGCGAATACGAGGCGTCGATTGATGACGACGACGGGATGATCGCCTTGACGCTCATGCGCGCGTTCGAGGTCTCGTTAACAACGGTCAGCAAACGCTGGGAGCGCCACCCGGAAATGAGCTTGTCGCAATGCCCCGGCGCGCACGAATTCCGTTACCGGCTCATGCCGCATGCCGGAGCGTGGGACAAAGCCGGGGTGCTGCGCGAAGCCGAAGCGCTGGCATGTCCGCTCGAACCCGCGCAAGCGGGCGCCCATGGCGGCGACTTGCCGAAGCGCATGGCGTTGCTCGGCGTCGAACCCGCCGGCCTGACGCTCAGCGCCCTCAAACAATCCGAAGACGGCAAGGGCATCGTCGTGCGCGTGGCGAACCCGTCGAAAAAGACGGTTCGCGGCACGCTGGCCTGCTTCAAGAAGATCGTCTCGGCCGAAGAAGTAACGCTCGAAGAAACCCGTGTCCGCAAACTCGCGCCGAACGGCAAGACGCTGCCGCTTTCCGTCGGACCGAAGAAGATTATGACGGTGAAAGTAACGGTCTAGCGCGGCGATTCGGCTTGCTGGCAACTTGGCCGCTGTCGACAGAATGGACCATGTGTCATTGCGAGCGCAGCGAAGCAATCCCCCGGGCCTATGCTCAAAGGGTCAGGGGATTGCTTCGTCGGCTGAAGCCCTCCTCGCAATGACACGTTTGTCCGAGGTAACGTTGAGTTCTTCTGGGTTGGCGCATAAGGAGATGAATCAATATGCCCGTCGTGGATTTCCAGGGATACTGCGCGATGCTGGACAAGGCGCTTGCCGAGGGCTACGCCTACCCGGCGATTAACGTCCTTGAAGTGGCCACGTTGAACGCGGCCATCGAAGGCTTTGCCGCGGCCAAGAGCGACGGGATCGTTCAGATCGGCGTCGCCGCGGGCGTGCAAACTTCTGGGGCGCTCAAGGACGCCGTGCTCGGCGCAATCACGCTGGCGGAACACGCGCACCGCATCGCCGCGCGCTACGACATCCAGGTCGCCGTGCACACGGACCATTGCGCGACGGACAAAGTCGAGTCGTTTCTCAAACCGTTGATTGCCGAGACGGCGCGGCGTCGCGCGGCCGGTCTGCCGAACCTATTCAATAGCCACATGTACGACGGCAGCGGCCTGTCGATGGAAGACAACCTGCGGCACGCCGTCCCGTTGATGGAAGTGTGTAGCGCGAACGATATCGTGCTCGAAGTCGAGGCGGGCGTGGTCGGGGGCGAGGAAGACGGACTCAACCGCGACGGCATCGCGCGCAAGAAACTCTACACGACGCCCGAGGACATGGTCCTCGTGTACGAAACGCTGAGCCGCGTACCCGGTGCGCGATTCATGCTCGCGGCAACCTTCGGCAACGTCCACGGCGTGTACAAGCCCGGGGCCGTCGTGCTCAAACCGGAGATCCTCAAGCAGGGCCAGGAAGCGGTCGTCGCGAGGCATGGCGAGAAGGCGCGCTTCTGGCTCGTGTTCCACGGCGGATCGGGCACAACCATTGACGAAATCCACGAGAGCATCGCCTACGGCGTGGTCAAGATGAACATCCACACCGACACCCAATACGCCTTCACCCGCGCCGTCGCCGATCACATGTTCAAACACTACGACGGCGTCCTGCGCGTCGACGGCGAAGTCGGCATTAAGCAGGACTACCTTACAAGCACCTGGCTCGATCGCGGCCGTGAAGGCATGGCCGCGCGCGTCGTCCAGGCTTGCGAAGAACTGAAATCGGCGGGCCGCACCCTCGGCGTTTAGCGCCGAAGCGAGAACCGGTCGAAGACGCCACCATCGCGTCCGTCGCCGAGGACTTCGCGCGCCTCGAAATCGACGCGCTTGCCATCGACGCTCACCTTGCAGAAATGATGTTTGTAGTAGCGCCCGGCGTCTGTCTCGTTCGAGTCCGGCGTGGCGGGATGATCGGGCAAATCCATCTGTTCCCACTCCCGGTACTTGTGGTTATCGAGATGGCCGCCGCCTCCTCCTGTGATGATGTAGGCCGTATTGTTGCCTTTGCCGGTCGCGGGATCGTAGGGCGGATGTGGCAGTCCGCGTTCGTAGCCATGCATGTGGCCCGAGAACACGATGGCCACGCGCGCCTGTTCAAGCACGGGCACGAGGTCCGCGCGGAATGCCGGCTCGCCGTCGTAGTATCCGCCGGACCAACACTCGGCATACGGGGGCGTGTGAAAGAATACAAAGGTCCACTCGGCATCCTTTGTCTTTTCAAGGTCCGTCTTAAGCCACGCCAACTGAGGGTCGTCTTCAGCAATACGCGCTTCCCCGTTCGGCAGTTCCTTCTCGTGGAACGACTGCGAGTCCAGGCAGACGAAATGCGCGTTGCCGTAGTCGAAACTGTACCAATAGTCGTTGTGGTCTTGCCCCTTCGCGTAGGGATGCGTGAGGTAACGCTCGAATGCGACAACGCCGCGTTCCGGGCCTCTGTGGTTGCCGTACTCGTGATTGCCAATCGCAACGAAGCTCGGACGCGACCCGGCCCATTGATGGATAGGGATGAGGTACTGCTCGGTCCACTCCCGCCAGTTGCCGCCACAACCGACGATGTCCCCCACGCTCATGACAAACCGGGCGTCGGCTTTCGCCATGACGGCGCAGACCCCGGTGCTGACGTCGTAGTTCGTCTGGTCATCGCCCCAAACCAGGAACGAGAATGACGACGGCTTGGCTGGCGCGGTTCGGAACGAGAACGTATCAGTGGCGCAATCGCCGGAGACCGCGCGGTAGCGGTACTCCGTATCGGGCTGTAGTCCTTCGAGGCGGACGCGGTGGATGGCCGTGTCGCGCTCGCGCTCGACGGCCTTCCTGTTCAGCTTGTGCTTGCCAAACTCGACGCGCGACGCCGCGGGACCGCTCGTCTCCCACATCACGACAATGCCGTCCTTTCGCACGTCTTGCAGATACGGCGGCACGACGAAGATCGGCGATGCCGCAACGCTCGTTGCGAGGCGATCGATCGCGCTCCGCGCCTCCGCAACGTGCTCCGCCACACGCGATGGCTCGTGCGCGGCCGATTCGAGGCATCCAGCGACTGCGTCGAGGGCCGGAGTCCAGCCGGGATCGGGACGGTCGTGAAAGCCGATCGCGCGCGCCAGTTTTCGGAACTGCTCCCCAAGGTCTTGGACCGAGATCTCCAGCGCATCCAATTCGAGCATCCGCCATTCGATGCGGCCCAACTGGCCCGAGCCCCTGTCGTTGTACACGCGTGCCGCGACGACCACCTCCTGGCCCGGCCGGATGTCCGGCGGGACTGGACACGTTTCGAACGAATCGCGTTTGAGTTCGGTACCGTTCAGGAACAGCACGCCCTCGTCGTTGTACTTTGCTCGCAGGCCAAGACGCTTCCCTTGCGTGCGCACACCGGCAATCTCCTCCGGCACCCTCAGATGCGCGCGCAGCCACGCATGGGTGTTGCATTCCTGCCACCTGAAGTCCGCCGGACCACGGTCCCACGCGCTATCGTCGAAGCCGGGCTGCGCGGCTTCGTCCGGTCCATTGACGCAGTGCGCCCACGACTCCTTGCCCGCATCAGCCCCGAAATTCGAGAACGCGGCGAAAGCCCTGTCGAATCGTTGCGACGCCGCCGAAAGACCCGTCGGTTCGGCAACAAGCTCCGCTTTGTCGAGGCGAGCCGCGGTGCCATCCGCATGCGTACAGGCCACAGCAACGGCAACCGGCGCGATGGCGTCGCCCGCCCTCGCGATTGAGACGCGCGTCGTCCCGCCAGGTCCCTGCGCCGCTTGCGTCCCATTAAGCCACACTCGCGTGGGCGCGTTGGTCTTGACTTCAAGCCACACATCGCGCCCCGAGAAACGCTCCGGAATGCGGACCTCGCGCGTCCAGAAGGCCATCGGACGCGTCTGTTCCGCCTGCCACGGCAGCGTCACGACGGCCAATTGCTCCGGGACGAATTCCGGCAAGGCAATGTTATCGGCAGATGTGGCGAGATAGCGCCACTCCGCGAGCGGTTCTCGCGATACACGGTCGTAGTCCCACAAACGGGGCGGTTCGCTGCCGGCGCACACGCATGCAAGCGATAGAAACAAGACGGCCATGCGTTTCATAGCGAGATCCCTCCAGTCAGCCGAAGTCGATTATAGGAACGCTGGCGCAATCCCGCAAGGTCAGACGATGCCGAGGACGATGTTGACGACAGCTTGCAGATCGGTGGACGTGACACCGCCGCCATCGATGTCGCAATCGCAGTCTGGGTACAGCCCGAGGATCGCATTGATGACAAGCTGAACGTCGAGCGCATCGATCGCGCCGTCGTGGTTGACGTCGCCCTGGTCCAGCGTGACGTCGAGTCGTGTGGCCTCGCCGCCGCCCACGACGACATTCTCGACCGTGCGCGTGCCGTAGCCGGGCGCGGCGAACGTCAACGTATACGTGCCCGGCAGCAGCATGCGATGATAATCGCCGATGTCCGGGTCGGTGAAGACCGGGTGGCTGTTGCCCTCGACGCGGACCTCGGCGAACAACGGCGCGCCTGTTGCGCGATCGGCAACGATGCCGCGCACGCCGATTTGGACCGCTTCGAGATACGCCAGCATCGCCTCGCGGTTGTCGTTCCAAAGGCTGTCGAGTTGCGACGCGTCCGGACGTTTCGTATCCGAGAGTTCGATGGTGACTTCGTTGCAGCTTGCGTACCGGTAATTCCAGTCCTGCATGCCGCCGACGACGACATACCATGCGGTGCCGTTCGTGATGCCGTCCTGGAACGTGCCGCTGTTCCACATGGGGAGGTTGTGGATGCTGTAGCGCTTCGAAATGTCACGGAAAAGCGTATCGTCGGGCGTGGGCGTGTTGACGCCGCTCGGCCGCCCTGCGTCGTCATACGGATAATTGACAACAAGGCTGCCCGAGTGGAAATTCGCCGACAACGTGAAGCTATTGGCCGCAATCCATTGCATGACCTCAGCGACCTCGACGGGACGTCCTGAGGTACTCGGTGTAGGATCGTCGAACATCGTCTGCAGGAAACCGGACGGATACGTGGGGAACGACCGGTTCAGATCGTAGCCCTGGGCGTTGTAGCGCCGTACCGCAACGAACCCGTCGGGATTCATCAGCGGCAGAATCGAGACGGACGTCGTGTCGATAAGCCGCGTGATCTGTTCATCCGTGCCGTAATTGGAAAGCAAGTACTGGATAAACCGAAGGCAGTTCTCCGTGCCGATCGCTTCGTCGCCGTGAATCGTCGACACGTACTTGAACTCCGGTTCGTCTTCCTCGATATCCGGATGGTTCGTGATCAGAATCACCCAGAGGTCGCGGCCTTCGACCGATGTTCCGATGCTCGTCAGGCGGCAAATATCGGGATAGGCCGCCGCGTCGTCCTGCAATTCGGTAGTCATCGTTGCGAAGGTGTGATACCCGTCGCCGACTTTGGCCGGACCTGGCGCCGGAAGTTCCACGCACGGGTATCCTGTCGCAAGGAGGCGATCGCGTTCCTCCTCGGTGGCGTACACAGTCGCGACCCAGCCGCGCACATTCGATACGTCGTAGCCGGCCGCAACGAGATCCGCGAGGGCGGCCCGATCGGGCGCGGTGACCTCGACGATGTGGATCGGCCCCGTGCGCGCGAGCGGGAGATCCGCTCCGGCAAGCAACGATAGAGCGACGAAGAATGCGAGGCTCATGGCAGAGGTTCCAAGGCCAGTGTACCGTCGTGTTCGCGCAGGGCAAACATGCGCGCGCGTTCAAGGGAACGGCCGTTGGGTTGGTGCAGCACAAGCACGCGCGTGCCGTCAAAGGTTTGGAAGATCATCCCATGGCCACCATCGTTGGTATAAAGCGGCTCGGCATCCTGCTTCCATGGGCCTTGAATCTTGCCCGATTCGGATCGCGCGACCGTCTGCGCGTAGCCCTTATTCCCAAAGCTCGACCACAGCATGATCAACGTGCCGTTCTCCAGCCGATATAAGAACGGGCCATCGGTGATGAACCCCTTGTGCGGACCGCCAAATCCGATTTCTTTCACCCACGGCGCTTCCGTCGCACGAAACAGCAGGACCGGTTCGCCCTCGGCTTTGCTCAGATCCGGCGCGAGGCGCACGGCACGCATCTCGCCGTCGTGGGTCTGCACCCACTCGTGGCAGAACACGCACCACGGCTGCCCCGATTCGTCCACGAACAATGTGCCGTCAAGGCAGTCCCATTCGGCTGGCGTGACGGGGCCGTCGCTGTGCGCATGGTACGGGCTTTGGGGCGTGTCCGAAACGAGTATCTGCGTGCCGCGCCGATGGCCCGGGGCGTTGAAACTTCCAAAGAGATAGTAGCGGCCTTTGTACTTGTGGACCTCCGGCGCCCAGAAGTCCTGGGTGCCCCAGAAGGCCTCCGATCGCGCGAATGCCACCTGCGGACCGCGCCATCGCTTCAAGTCGAAACTCGAATAGACGAGGAAATCGTGGGCGGCCGAGGCATGCGTGCCGAACAGGTAATACGTCTTTTCTTCAGGCACGGGCAGGATGAACGGATCGCGGATATGAATGTCTTCGAGAGCCACGGAAGGCTGTTCCGCGCCGCCGGCGCATAACAGGGTCACAAGGAGCAACGAACTCATCGCGTGAATTCCAGATGAATGAAGCGGACATGACAATGTCCACTCAGTCCACTTCGTCCACAACGTCCACAATCAAAGAGCGAAGGCAGGGAGAACCCTCCCTGCCTTCCTGTTCCGCCACCGGCTAAGCGAGGTCCAGACAATCCAACGTCGCTTTGAGCGTGTCTTCATAGTTCTTGGTCGAATGGCCGCATTCAAGGGCCACGAACCCGCTGTAGTTGGTGGACGCGATCGCTTTGAAGATGTTCTTGTAGTTCAGCTCGCCCGTGCCAGGTTCCTTGCGTCCGGGATTGTCCGCGACGTGGAAGTGGCCGATGCGGTCGATGTTCGTCGACAGGTTGCGGATCACGTTGCCCTCAGTGATCTGCTGGTGATAGATGTCGAACAGCATCTTCACGTTCGGGCTGTCGATCTCCTTGAGGATTTCCATCGCCTGATCCGTGCGCGTCAGGAAGTAGCCCTTGTGGTCCACGAGCGGATTGAGCGCTTCCATGACCAGGATCACGTCGTTCTTCTCGGCGATGGGCGCGAGGCGCTTGATGCACTTCACGACGTTCTTCATCTGTTCCTCGTACGACGCGTCCTCGCGCGTATTGCCGCTCAGGCCCACGAGGTGCTTGCAGTTGATTTCCTTGGCGAGCTTGACCCGTTCCTTGAACTGGTCCACGACCTTGTCGTGGTCGGACGGCAGCACCATCTGCCCCGCGGCAATCTTGCCCGCGCCGCCGATACAACTCAATTCGAGGCCCAGCGAATCGGCCTTCTCGCGGATGGGTTTGGGATCGCCGTTCGCGCCGAGCCATTCGTAACCCGGCAGGCCCCACGCCGCCACGGTGTCGAGCTTCTCGACGACGGTCGAACCGGGGAACCAGTCGATCGGCGCTGACATCCTCAGCTTGGCCTTGGAAAACGGTTTGTCCGAGGGCGGCTCGGCCAGCGCGCGCCCCGGTTTCAACATGGCGAGTCCGCCTGCCGTGGCGGCGCACGCCGTCATGAAACTGCGTCGGTTCATGCTATACATCTCCCTGAGTTAATCACGCGCCGGGCGCCGGAACCGGGCCGACGGGATACGGTTTGCTGAAATCGAATTCCTCGGGCACGATCTTGAGATCGGTGTTCAACGCCTTGTTCCAGACTTGCGTGTGCCCGGTATACGCGGCCATGCGGCCCATGATCGCGGTCATGGTCGACTCGGCGACCTGCACGCCCTCGTTGAGATACGGCCCTTCGCCGCGGATGCTCTTGCAGAGGTCGATGTGCTCCTGAACGTACGGATTGATGCCTTCGCCGCCCTTGTCCTTACAGTTGCTCTTGCCCTTCGTGCCGATGGCTTCCTCGAAGACACGGTCTTCGGTATGGTTCCAATGGCGCGAGAAGCTGAGCATATGGACGCCGTTCTCGTACTCGTAGTCGATGGCGAAGTGATCGTAGATGTCCCCGTACTTCTCTTCCTTGGGCTTCCACGTGCGCCCGCCCATGCCGAACGCGCGGATCGGGTGCGCGTTCATGACCCAGTTGCACACGTCGAGGTTGTGCACGTGCTGCTCGACGATGTTGTCGCCCGCC
Source organism: uncultured Nitrospiraceae bacterium (assembly GCA_964402555.1). GTDB lineage: Bacteria > Hydrogenedentota > Hydrogenedentia > Hydrogenedentales > SLHB01 > CAYOCT01. The sequence goes on from CAYOCT010000108.1 coordinate 15,609, forward strand.
ACCCAGCAGTACGCGTACCAATTGCGAATACGATACTCGAGGTCGCTCCATTCCGGCTTGCGGTCGTAGACGAACGGCAGGCCGCCGCACCAGTACGCGCGCAACGAAAGGACGTCGCCGATTTCGCCGTTGTGGATCTTGTCGATGGTCTCGATGTAGTCCTTCTCATGGCGGCGCTGAGTGCCCGCCGCGATCGAGAGCTTCTTGTCCTTGGCCTTTTCCGCCGCGGCGATCACCTGCCGGATGCCTTCCGGCTCCGACGCCACCGGCTTTTCGGTGAAGATATGCTTCTTCGCGTTCACGGCGGCTTCGATGTGCTTCGGGCGCGAATAGGGCAGCGTGCCTTCGATCAAGATATCGATATCGGTCTTGAGGATCTTTTGGTATGCGTCGAACCCGATGAAACAGTGATCGTCCTTCACCGCAAACGATTCGGCAACACCCTCTTTATTGCTGGCTTTGATCTTTGCGCGCGACTCATCGAGCCGGTCCTGAAACAGATCCGCCATGGCGATAAGCTGGACATTGTTCTTGCCTTCGAGCATGTTGATGGCCGCGTCGGTTCCGCGATGGCCGCATCCCAGCAGCCCTACCTTCAACGTGTCCTTGTTGGCCTTCGCCGCGAACGCATCCCCCGCCACAATGGCGAAACTCGCCGCTGCCGTAGCCTTGGCGAAATCCCGCCGCGTCATTCCGCGTAGCTCCTTGTCCATGCACCTTCTCCTTCTGCTCGGCCGGCCCATCGGCCGCCGGTTGACCGCTTCCTGCCCGCCACCAAACGCGGACCGTAGGATAGCACAGGCGGCGCTCCACAAAACAACCGGAAGTATTAGCGATCACACGCGACAAACAAAGTGCCTGCGTGTCATTGCAAGCCAACGACCCGGCTTCGCCGGGCTGCCCTGAGAAGACCCCCCTCTGATTTCGAAGGAAGGTGATGCGCTCTTTGGAGTGCGGCGGCTCGATGCCGCCTTAAGAAGGCGCGGCTTGACGCGCCGGGGCACGCGCGTCAAGCCGCGCTTAT
>CAYOCT010000109.1:0-15259 GCA_964402555.1 uncultured Nitrospiraceae bacterium
CCATGCACTGAACTTACCAAAAACACTACCGCATGTCAACATTAAAACGCTCTAGTCTCTAACCAAAGCACTCTAACCATGAAGGCATGTGTCATTGCGGGCGCAGCGAAGCAATCTCGTTCGGTGCCTCGTGTCGGATCTCAAGGGGATTGCTTCGCTGCGCTCGCAATGACACATATATTGTGGTGATATATGTAATATGATCTAGGGCGCGCGCTATAAATCCCCTCGAAACGCCGCGCACATCGCGTCCGTCTTCTCCTGCGTGTGCGCCACCGCGTTCGGGGTGCTGTACGCCATGGCGACGAGGCCGCCGTTATGCCCGCCGAGCGTGGCCATCATCCGCGTGACGTAGCGCCGCACGTCGTCGACGGAACCATGCACCATCGTCTGCTGGATATCGACCGGACACCAGAAGGCGAGTGTGCCGCCCACCGCAAGGTCCAGCGCCTCGAGCCCCATGTTCTCTTGCTGGTCCATTTGGATCACGTTGAGCCCGGCGCCGGCAAACCGCGGGAGCAGCTCGAGGATGTGGCCGCAGGAATGCAGCCACACGTCCATTCCAAGTTGGTGCGCCAAGCCCCAATTGGCCCGATAATGCGGCATGAAGAACCGCTCGACCAAGTCCGTGCCGACCATCAGGCGGTCCTGCAACCCCCAATCGTCATAGCCCATCACGCCATCGCATCCGATTTCCGCCAGCATCCGGATCGATTCCCGCTGGCATTCCGCGAGCCGCCCGACAAGAGTGGCGATGTCCTCGGGGTGTTCATAGAACGCCTCGAACATCGCGCGCAGGCCCATGATCGTGTGCGTCGCTTCGTAGAGCGAACTGAACGGCATGACGCCCAGCCGGTATTTCGGGCCGCAGGCGCGTTCGTCGAATGCGATGTTGGCGCGCGCCTCCTCGAAGAACTCGGGCAGGTTCAAGTCCGGAAAGGCATACTCGGCCTGCCGCGTAATGTCGGAGATGGGCCACTCGACGGCCTCGCCCATGCTGTTGCGTTCGGACTTCTCCCAGACGACGCCCCACTCGTCGATGCGGCGTTCGTGCGCGCCGTAAGGCGTCCAGGGCTGGCGTTCCGGAGGTCGAGCCAGCCACAGCCACAGGATGTCGTTCGGCAAGCCGTCCGGCAGCAGACACGGAACGCGGTCCGGCCCGCGAAAGTGAATGGCGCGTTGGACGCGCTCTCTCGAATTCATAGGAGTCGCTCCCGGAACGTACGCTAGAATAAGCAGTCAGAATTCAGGAGTCAGGAGTCAGAATTCAGAATTCTGACTCCTGACTCCTGTATTCTCTTTCTAGGTTCAAGTCTTGCGAGCGCGCGCAGAATACCACACCTCGAATGAAACCACACGCAGTTGCTCCCCGGCCATGCCTGCGTTACACTGGGCAACAACGCGAACGAGGAGGGAGTCCCATGCGGCGCGAAGTGACCCGGCGCGATTTCGTGAAACAGACCTTGGTGGCCTCGACAGGCGCGGCGGTGGCGCTCGGCGCCGAAAGCGCCATGGGCGCGGACACGCCCGCGCCGAAGAACGATATCCCGAAGGGCAAGATCGGGACCCTCGAATTCAGCCGGCTCATGCTGGGCGGCAACCTTATCTCGGGCTATTCGCACAGCCGCGATCTGCATTACGTGACCGCGCTCATGAAGCACTACAACACGAACGAGAAGATCGTGCAGACCCTCGAACAGGCGGAATCCAACGGCATCGATTCGGTCAACATGGCCGCGTGGGACGATTTCACAGCGCTCGAACTGCATCAGCGCAACGGCGGGAAGATCAAGTGGGTCGTCGCGGCCAACCCGACGCTCGACGGCGAGCTCACGCAAGTCAAAGCCGCGATCGACCGCGGGGCCGACGTCGTGTATATGCAGGGCGTCTGGGCCGACAAGCTCGTCGCGCAGGGCAAGGTCGATCTCATTGCGAAGGAGATCGAGTATATCAAAGCGCAAGGCGTTCCCTGTGGCGTCGGCGCGCACTCGCTGAACACGCTCATCGAATGCGAGAAGGCGAAAATCCCGGCCGACTTCTATCAGAAGACCCTGCACACGCTCGACTATCCTTCCGCGCCGAAACCCGACGAACCCGGCGACGTGGGCACGTGGGACAACGGCTGGTGCCGCGATCCGGAGAAGGTCGTGGCCTTCTTTGCGGGTCTCGATAAGACCTGGATTGCGTTCAAGGTTATGGCCGCGGGCGCGATCCCTCCCAAGAAGGGATTCCAATACGCCTTCGAGAACGGCGCGGACTTCGTCCTGGCGGGCATGTTCGATTTCCAGATTGAGGAAGACGTCGCGATTGCGAAGGACGTCCTGGCCAGCGCCAAACGCTCGCGGCCCTGGCGTTCGTGAGACCCTTCAAGCGCGGGCGTTAGTTCTTTCGACTGAGCGGGCAGAGTTGGAGCGTATCTTCGACGGCATCGCCGGGATTGAGGGGGCGGCGTTCGGCTTTGAAATGCGAACTCACGAACGGCTCGCCGCCGCCATTCGAATACGCCGCGACGAGCCATCCGATGGCGTCGCCATCCACGAACGATCGGACCGTATGATGCCCGTCGGATCGCACTTCGATGCCGCGTCCCGTGGTTTCGTCTGTCAAGGACGCCCAACGGACATGGCGTTTGCTGCTTCGGAAATCGTTGGTCCCTAGCGCGTTGCTGTCCAGGCTATACGGGCGCGCTTGCGCCGGCGCCGCGGCTACCTCGTTCGGCGCGAAGGCCCGCGCTACGCCGTGCGGCCGTCCAATGTGATCGTCGGGATAAACGCTCCACTGCGCGTCGCGCTGCCATTCGAGCCGGTCGAATGCGCGCGGCACGCGGAACACCATGCCTGTCTGCCGCGGGTCCAGTTTGTCTTTCACCGCAAAACGATAGGCCACGCGCAAACCGCCCGCGCCATCGATGGTCATCGTGTAAGCGCCGGACGCTTCCTTGTACGCGCCTTTGACCTGGACGACGACGCCGTCGGAAGTCTGGCGCGTTTCCACCGACTCCGCATTCCATTCCGTGCATACCGCGTTGAATGGCGCGATATCCGCGCTGTGTTCCGTGGCGCATTGGCCGCCTTTCAGCGGAAGCAGCATCAAGACAGGACCACCGGACAGAACGGTCTCGCCGTTGGCTTCCGCGCTGCGGATCTGCCCGGTCTTGCGGTCGATGCGATATGAGCCGCCTTCCGCGCGAACGAAGAAGCTGTCGTTATCGCTGGAGAGTTCCGGGGGCCGCGCGGACGATTTGGATGGGGCAGTCTTCTCGGACGCGAGCTTGTCTTCACCGATCGGAACTCGGAACGTATCGATGACGAAACCGCGCGGACTCGTGAACGTGAGTTCGACCGCGGAGTCCGTGGCAGGTTGCGCCAGCGGCGGCAATGCGAGCGTTCCCGCCGCGTGCGGAGGGATATCCGCCGTGGCCTTGCCGGAGGCATCGCCGATCTTCCAGTCGATCGCAATCTCGCTGAGGTTCGTGAAATCGTTTCGGTTCTCGACCGTGAACTCGATGGGATCGCCGGGATGCAGATCGGGCAATCGTTCCGGCTTGATCCGAATCGGCGAATGCGCCTTCTTGACGTGCCAGTACTCCGGCTTCTCGCGCCGCCACCCGTCGATCGGTCCCCATTCGCCATAGCCCACGCAACGTCCGTTGGGCAGGTCGAACACGTCGTCGATCCCCGACCAGATTGCGCCGCCCAGGCAATTCTCGCCCGCGTACATGCGTTCCCACATATCGGCGATCGCCTCGCCCCACGCGTCGCGCACGCCGGGGTCCGTGACGATTTCCTCCCGGTTGTAGCAATTGAGATGGCAGTATTCGCCGAAGAGCATCGGACGCCCAAGCCGGTCAGGATGGTTGGCCTCTTCGGGCGCGGGATAATGATAGACGGCAATCTGCGCGGCGCTACCTTCGTCGTTGAACTTGCCCCAGGCCTGATCGTGGAAACTCTTGGGCCGCGACGGATCGAGTTGGTTGGCGAGTTCGAACGAATACACGAAGTTCGGCCCCCAGAGCGACTCGTTCGCCAACGACCAAATGATGACGCTCGGATGGCTGCGGTCGCGCTGGATCGTTTCGAGCGTGACGCGCGCGATCGTGTCACGAAGATCCTCGGCGTCCGGCGCGCGATCTTTCCACGCCGGGTTCGCGCCATGCCCGACCCAACACAACGGCGCTTCCTCCTCGACGAACAGCCCGAGTTCGTCGCACGCCTCGATGAATTCTTCCGCGGGCGGGTAATGTGAGGTGCGGATATAGTTGACGTTCGCGGCGCGAAACTCCTCGGCGTCCTTGCGCCACCACTCGGGCGTCAGCGAGCGGCCACGCAACGGATGGACTTCGTGGCGGCACACGCCGCGCAACTTCACCGGCCGATTGTTCACGAACACCTGCGGCCCGCGAACTTCGACCTGCCGGAATCCGAACCGGCGCTGAACCGTCTCGACACGTTCGATGCCGCGCTGCACTTCGCACGAGAGCGTATAGAGGTTCGGGTGCTCGGGATCCCACGGTCGCGGCCCGGCAACCGGCAGCGATACGGTCTCCCGCCAGGTGTCGCCTTGCGGGATAGGAGGCAGCGTCGTCTCAGGTTCGACTGGCACGGTTGCGCCGTCCGGCCCAGTGAGTGCGAATCGTAAATGCGCGCCCTCGACGGGTCCCGTTCCGGAATTGAGGACTTCGACCTCGGCGCGAATCGTCGCGTCGCGATACGCCGCGTCGAACTCCGTCGTCACGTGAAGGCACCCCACGTGGAGCTCCGACACGGCGAACAGATACAACTTCCGCGTGATGCCCCCGAGCGGGTGCGCCGCGTACTGCGTCGCGCTCGCAAGCACATCGGCCAGCGACTCGTTCTTGACGGCCAGCGCGATCCGATTGACGCCGATGCGCGCCGCCGAGGTCACGTCTAGCTCGAACGGCGTAAACCCGCCTTCATGACGCCCGCATTCGATGCCATTCACCCACACCGTGGCGTCGCTGTACACGCCATCGCAATGCAGCACGATCCGTTTGCCTTTCCACTCGTCCGGCACGGCAATCTCGCGCCAATACCCCGTCGCGGCATCTTTCTCGACCGTGAACCCCTGCATCACCCATTCGCCCGGGACCTCGATGTCCTTCCAGCCTTCGCCAAGCTCTGCGTCCGCGCTCCAGAATCCCGCAGGCGGCGCAGGATGGAATTGCCACGTTCCGTCGAGCGGCACACGAACGCTGTTCTTGCCCGAGATCGACGCAGGCACAGGCGTGAGGCGGGGCGAGTCGCACCACGCAGGCGCAACACCGGACAAGAACGCCAAGGCTGCAACACAGACGAACCGGCAATACACCCTATCGCTCATGACGCAAAGCCCTTTCGTGCAGGTGCGATCGATCCGACTATAGCACACCCCGGTCTCTCGTAGCGGCATGGCGAACTTGAAACGGAGGGCCGGAAACTGGAAACTGGAATCGAAACCAGAGCAATGGTTCACCTCGGGGCGCGTTGTCCTTGGCTGGCAAGACGAACCAGGTGTCATTGCGAGCGTAGCGAAGCAATCTCGCCCGGTTTCAACTCGCGGGAACGAGGGGATTGCTTCGCTACGTTCGCAATGACACGTGCCGCCAGAGATGACACCGGGTGATTGCAAATCGGTACATCAGGAGGGCCTGTCATGGAATACCGGAAGCTGGGCAAGAGCGATCTCAAGGTTCCCGTGTTGTCGTTCGGGGCGTGGGCGATCGGCGGGTGGATGTGGGGCGGCGCGGACGATGAGGACAGTATCCGCGCGATTCAGAAGGCCATCGACCTGGGCATGACGTGCATCGACACGGCGGCCATCTACGGCATGGGGCACAGTGAGCGCATCGTGGGCGAAGCGATCCGCGGGCGCAGGGACAAGGTGGTCGTGGCGACGAAGTGCGGGTTGCGGCATGACCTCGAAGAAGGGAGCCCCTTCTTCCCGTCGAAGACGCCCGAAGGCAAGGACTGCATGATCCACCGCAACCTGCGTCCGCATTCGATCCGGTTCGAATGCGAGCAGAGCCTGAAGCGGCTGGGCGTGGACGTCATCGATCTGTATCAATGTCACTGGCCCGACCCAACGAGCAATCTCGACGACACGATGGACACGCTGCTCGACCTGCAGAAGCAAGGCAAGATACGCGCCATCGGGGTGAGCAACTTCACGGTCGAGATGACGGAGCAGTGTCTCAATCGCGGGGTTGTGGCGAGCAGCCAGCCGAAGTACAACGCGCTCGAACGCGAAATCGAAAAGGATGTGCTGCCGTTCTGCGCGAAGCACGATATCGCGGTGCTGCCGTACAGCCCGATGGCGATGGGATTGCTCACGGGCAAGGTCTCGGTCGACCGCGAGTTCAAGGGCGACGACACGCGCAAGAACCGGCCGTGGTTCACGCAAGAGAACCGGCGGCGCGTACTCGACATGCTGGCGAAAGTCCAGCCGATCGCGCACACGCACAACGCCACCGTGGGCCAGGTGATGCTCAACTGGCTCGTCGCGCAGAAAGGCGTCACCTCGGCGCTCGTCGGCGCGCGCACGGAGGACCAGGTCGAAGAGAACGTCAAGGCGGCCGAGCTCAAGCTGACGCACAAGGAGCTTGCCGATATCCGCCGTCTTGTCGAAGAACTCGGCGCGCCGGTGTGATATGCCCATGAACAAGAAGACTATACGCACGGGCATCGTCGGCGCGGGATTCTCCGCCACGTTCCATTACGAGGCCATCAAGAAAGTCTACAGCACGAACGCGGAAGTCGTGGGCGTCTATGCGCTCGATGCCGAACAGGCCGCCGCGTTCGCCGCGCAACGCGGTATTCGCGCGTTCCCGTCGCTCTCCGCGCTGCTTGACGAGGTCGACGTGGTGCACGCATGTGTCCTCGTGGCGGCGCACGAGGAAGTCGCCGTGGCGGCCCTCGAACGCGGAAAGTACGTCATCGTCGAGAAGCCGTTGACGGGATACTGCGGCGACGGGTCCGAATCGTTCCACGGCGACCGCTTTCCGAAAGAGCGGGCGCTCGAATACGGCCTCGCGAGCGTCGAGCGCATGCTCGAGGCGGAACGCACGAGCGCGGGCCGAATCCTGTACGCCGAGAACTGGGTTTACGCGCCGTCGATTCAAAAGGAGCGCGAGGTGATCGAGAAGACCGGCGCCCAGATCCTGTGGATGCACGGCGAGGAATCTCATTCGGGATCGCACAACGCGACCTACGCGTACTGGAAGTTCTCCGGCGGCGGCGTCATGATCGGCAAAGGATGCCATCCGCTTACCGCGGCGTTGTATCTCAAGCGCGTCGAGGGCAACGTCCGCAACGGGACGCCGATCCGCCCGAAGACGGTCTCGGCGCGAACGCACGCGCTCACGCGCCTGCCAAACTTCCGCGACGAGGGCCACATCCGCTGCAACTATCACGACATCGACGATTTCTCGATGATGCATGTCACGTTCGAGGACGACACCATCGCCACGATCTTCGCGTCCGACATCATCCTTGGCGGCATCCACAACTGGCTCGAAATCGCCGCGAACAATCATCGGACGTTCTGCAATATCAACCCCAACAACGCCATGCAGGTCTACAACCCGCTCGAAGCGAACTTCCGCGACGTCTACACCGTCGAGAAGATCGGCACGAAGCAGGGCTGGACGCACCTGCCCCCTGACGAAGATTGGTTCACGGGGTATCCGCAGGAGATCGAAGCCTTCTATCGGACCATCGCCTACGGCGATCCCCTCGAAAGCGACAGCCGCCTCGCTGCCGACTGCATCTCGACTATCTACAGCGCGTACGTTTCGGCCGAACGCCATGGCGCAGAAGTCGCAGTCAGAACATATTGATATATCTTGCTTTACGACAGTTGGGCCGTAAACGGCTTGTACCTAGCAGGCTTTGGACGTAGAATAAGAATGATCGGACCCGTAGCAAGGTGATGCCATGACAACGCTCGCGATTGAACAAGTTCAAGAGACGCTGCCGAAGCTGATTGACGATGTAAGGGCGGGGGAACACGTTCTCATCACGCAGAACCGTGTTCCCGTTGCGGAGCTGATCCCTGTGCAGCGGCCCAATCATAGCCCTGTGTTCGGTAGCGCAAAGGGCATTTTGACCATGTCCAAGGACTTCGATAAGCCCATCGACGATTTTCAGGGCTACCGTGAATGAACGTCCTCCTCGACACGCACGCCTTCTTGTGGTTCCTTGAGGGCGATGCCCAACTCAGCGCGCGCGCACGGGAGGCGATCGAGGACGCCGGAAACCTGAAATGGGTAAGTGCCGCGAGCCTCTGGGAAATGGCAATCAAAATCAGCCTTGGCAGACTGAAGTGTGCGCAACCCTTTGACCTTTTTGTGTCCTCTCAGATGGAAGTGAACGGTTTTCTTCTTCTTCCTATACGTACCTACCATCCTGCAAAACTGCTTGACCTTCCTTTTCGTCATCGCGACCCGTTCGACCGAATGCTTGTTGCGCAGAGCCTTGCCGAGGAGTTCACACTTCTGAGCGTCGATGCGGCGGTCGACGCCTATGGGGTGATGCGCGTCTGGTAATCCAATTGCAGGCGTTCGAAAGCAGCAAGCTAGGCTGAGTGGGCGCTACGAGTCCGCTCTTAACAACAGATCATGGATGGAAGGGCAGTTCAGCCACCGATGAACACCGATAGACATCGATGGATTGCGATTGTGAGAAACGGACCATTCGCCTTCTGGGTTGTCGCAAGTACGGCCGCCAGACTGCCGCGCGTATCCTATGACACATGGGCCAAACCCATTCACGGATGGCCCATCGGTGTTCATCGGTGTTCATCGGTGGTTCCAATTGCCGGAATTGGGCTTATTTGCGTAACGCTTTCATTGCTCGTGTGCGTTCTCGCACGTCCCGCGTTTGCCGGACAGGATGTCGCATCTTCGCTTCGATACGTCGAAGACAACGGCTTCATCGAAGTGCGAGAAGGCGATACGCCCGTCCTGCGCTACAGCTACGGGTCCACGCCTGTGCCGGAGGGAATCGGCGGTGAATTCGCGCGGGGCGATTACGTAAGCGCGCTATTTGGACTTGATGGCGAGTTGCTGACGGAAGACTATCCGAAGGATCATCCGCATCATCGCGCGGTCAACTGGTCCTGGGCGACCGTCCGTTGGAAAGGGGAGATGCGCGACTTGTTCGCCGTCCGGGGTATATGGGCGCGCCCTGCGAGCAAGCCACATGTAATCACGGATAGCTCGGGCCTTTCGATCGCGGCTGACAGTGTCTGGCAATGGGACGACAAGATACCGGTTGTGGCCGAGTCCGTTACCATCCGCGCGTATCCCAAAGGCGTCCGGGACCGTACCATCGATTTCGATATCCGGCTCGTAGCGCTCGTGGACGGCCTCGAATTCTGCGGACGGCTGGAAGCGGGCTACAGCGGATTCAACGTGCGTATGGCGCCGGCAACGGGGCAGGACATCGTGTTCCATACGGACCCGCCCGATGCCAAGCCACGGCGCGCCTGGGCCGACTATTCAGCGGAGTTCCCACGCGGCAAAGGAAGAAGCGGCCTCGCCATTCTCCAGCGTGCGGACGACCCGCTCTACCCCCAGGAGTGGCGGCAGTACCCTAATCTGAACTTCTTCCAGCCAATCTACCCCGGCGGATCTCCGATTCCTCTCCTCAAGGAACCGCCTCTTGCGCTGCACTACCGGCTATGGATCCATCGCGGTGGCGCGGACGCCGAGGCACTGGCGCAGCAATGGGACAGGTACAACGCGAAGGAAACGAAGTGACGCGGGACTTGTCGGTGGCGAGATCGGGGATCAACTATCTAAGGTTTCGATACGGAGCGAACGCGACGCTTTCCCTTAAGTACCTGTTGAGGGCCAACCATTCGCTCGGGATGACGCTTGGCAAAATCGTGAAGCATGTCAAAGAGCTTTCCCACGTCGCCTCCCGTATCGCGGCGCAATGTATCCTTCATTCGGTATACTTCGCGCAAGATGGGATCTGATTCCATCACTCACTCTCCAAGTAATTCCTCAGGCGTACAAACTTGGGGGACAAATACGCCACGGCTCTCGTTGACTTGCCGCAACCGCCGCAACGCAAACACGTTTGCCAAGTGCTTGAAGTTCCAGGTACACAAGAACTCAATTTGATACACGCTTGCAAAGGCCAAGTGAGCGGCGTCCGAGGCGCTTCCCGTCGGGACCACGTTCTCATTGAGGTAGACTTCGATAAGCCTTCTTACCTCGCTGGTTTCTTCGAGTACAGGAAATCGATCCAAGAACGCGAGCCGTTTGTCAGCCCCAATGGGATCGCCTCTCCCGGCTTCCTCGATTACCACGGCCGAAACGAATATGGCATAACGTGTCTCATCTCTCCGCCACCATGCCCGCGTGATATCTTGGCGGCCAAGTGAGATTACGTCCCGGGTCGACTCGGCCAGCAAATAGCTGGGGATAGTCGTTTCCATGTACAAGGTCGGCATGCTCATCCATATGCATCATCGGCTTGGCACGGCACAAAAGTCAAGACGTTCACTCTTCGTGACAGGGCGATGCCTGCCCGTTGCGCGACCGCATTACCCGACTTAGTGAAATCGGAGAGATCCAGGATACAATGATTTGGGCACGGCCTAGGATGTAGAGCAGACGCATGAGCCACAATTCGGATGGATCAGGGCCTCGAGAGATGGCGATCGAACGCCATGGCGGCACGCTCGTGCGGCGCAAGGGCATTTACCTCGTGCATCTTCGCGGAAGTTATGCGGAGATGGGGGGGCAGCATTGCGCGCTGGCTTCAGAGATTTGCGGTGACGCGGCGTTGCAGTACATGAACGGCGTTCTGCGGAAGCTCATCGCGCACAGCGTGCCGGGCATTGCGGGGCCGGCTTCGGCCTTGCTGCAACGTTGGTTCCTTTGGCGCAATCGCGGGGAGATGGACGCGAATCTGCGCGCGCATCTCGACGCGATGGGCAAGGGATTCGGCATTCGTCCTGTCGAAGTCGAGCGCGGCTTCTTGTTTCCCGACATCCTCCATTACTTGGCGGGGCGTTCCTTCATCCCGCTTGCGGCCGCCCCGTCGTGCTCGGCCTTCTTTGCGTGCGGCGAGGCTACTCGCGAAGGCAAGCTTATTATCGGCCGCAATTTCGATTTCTATGGGCGCGGCGTGTGGAATGCGAACAACGCGATCATCGCCATGTGTCCCGATGGCGGCCAGCGGTTCTGCTGGATCGGCGCGCTGGGCGTGACGGCCAGCGGCCAGGGGCTCAACGAAAACGGCCTCATCGTGGGACTACACACCAAGTTCACGCGCGACGTGCGTACCCATGGACAGCCGATCTTCAAGATGGTTTACGAAGTTCTCGCTCAATGCGCGACCCTCGACGAGGCTATCGCGCGTATTACCGCGCGGCCTCGGATGTGCGGGTTGTCTCTCTTCATCGTCGACACGCGAGCGCGCGAGGCGGCCGCTGTGGGATTCTCGGCGCGCCATTTCGAGATCGTGACGCCCGAAGACGGCGTGCTCGTGCGAACGAATCACTACACAACTCCGGAGATGAAGCGTCTGGAAGTCGCGCCGCATCCTTGGCGCGCGAACTCGTATGGCCGGTTCCAGCGCATCTCAGAACTGCTTCGTGAGAAGCGCGGCACACTCATGGCGGAGGATGTCCCGGCGATCTTGAGCGATTGTATCGATCCGTTCGAGCGCCGCAAACGCGTTACCGGGAGCATCGTGGCCGGCGCCAATAATACGCAGAGCCTCGTGATGAGTCCCGACGACGACGCCTTGTGGCTGGCCAACTCCGACTATCCCGTGTGCCACTCGGAACGTTACTACGGTTTCCGCTTATCCGCGTTGCTGAACGGAGACATCGAGCACCGCGGTATCGAGGACCTTGCTGGCGCCGCCCAACTTGACGATATCCAACGCGCGGCCCTGTTCGAGTACGAGGAGGCATGGTCGGCGTACATGGATTGTCTGGATACGAGTCGGGCGGTGTTCCATTTGCTGCGTGCCGCCGACGTGCTTCCCGAAGAACCGATCTTCCCACGAATGGCCGGCGTTCTTCTCCTCAAAGAACGCAAGTACGAACAATCTCTGCCGTTGCTCCTTCGCGCTGCCGAGTTCGACTATCGCGATCCGTTGACGCGGGCCGAGGCGCATGTCTGGGCGGGCCGCTGTCTCGATCTCATGGGCCGTCGCGCCGAGGCCGTTTCACGCTACGAGATCGCGGCCAAGCTTGATGCGCCCCCCGTCTCGACTGCCGCCGAGCGTCACAGGCGCAAGCCGTTCAACGCGCGAGGCCTCTTCCACGTTGCGCCCGAGCTTATCGTGGGCACAGCCATCGCGAAGTACTGACCTGCCATCAAATCGCACGAAGAGGAGAAATCGTCCTGCCCAATAATCGTCCTGCCGATTGAAGACGAGGCAAGACGATTATTGGGCAGGACGATTTGCTCAATCTGAATTTGCAGCGTTACCGAGCGTGTTGACAGAACGATCTGCTTCGCACGTTCTAAGAGCGATAGTCAGAAACTCAGCAGGCGACCTCGCTGATCTTGACTTCGCGATGGGTGCGCGCGGATTTGTAGATGGCGCACGCGATCTCGACGGCGTGCTTTGCGCTCGATATCGGGATGATGGGTTCGCGCCCGGTACGCACGGCCTTGACAAGATCTTCGACAATGAGCAAGTGGCCGTCCGCGGAGACTGCCATGGGGTCTTTGCCGATGGCGTCGACCTTCTTCTTGCCGCCGAACAGGTTGATCATGCGTTCGCGTTTGGCTGGCGTATCCATATCGTACGTCTCCAGTGTGCCGCCGTATCGGGAGAACGAGCCCTTCGTGCCGTACATGTAGATACGTTGCGCGCCCTCGGGGATGCAGCACGTCGTGGCGTAGAACGTGCCCAGCGCGCCGTTCTTGAACTTGAGGACCGCGACGGTCTGGTCTTCGGCTTCGATCTTGTGGCTGAACACGCCGTAGAATCCGAAAACGCTCTCGACGGGACCGGCGAACCATTGGATGAGGTCGACGGTGTGGATGCCCTGGTTCATCATGCTGCCGCCACCGTCGAGCTTCCACGTGCCGCGCCACGGTCCGTGAGGGCCTTCATAGTAGCTGTCCGCGCGGTACCACGGCAGATACGCATGAGCCCCGATGATCGCGCCCATTTTTCCACCGTCGATCGCGCGTTTGATCATGATATTGCAGTTTTCCATCCTGGACTGGAAGATGCACCCGCACTTCACGCCGGCCTGCTTGACCGCGTCTTCGAACTTCTTGATGCGGACGGGGGTGACATCGACGGGTTTCTCCATGACGATGTGTTTGCCGGCCTTCGCGGCCTGGATGCCGAGCGTGGCGTGGTTGCCGCTCTCGACGACGATGCATACCGCATCGACGCTCTTGTCTTTGAGCACGTCGGTGTAGCGCGCGTAACCCTTGCAGTCGAACTCCTTCATGCGTTGCGCGAGGCGCTCTTCGTCAAGGTCGCAGACTCCCGCGAGATGCGCGCCTTTCGCGCCTTGAATCGCCTTGCAGTGGTGCCCGCCCATGCCCAAACCGACGACTACGAAATTCAGATCCTTGCCCATGCCTAAGTCTCCCGTACATCCCTGCGTTGACAATGGCAAGGAGTGTAACGGCGGACGGGGCTGCGTTCAAGAGAAGAATGAGCGCTGGACCCAAAAGACACACGGACGTTCACGGCGCGGCGGAGCCGCAATCAGAGAGATGGAAAGAGGTGAAAGTCTGAACGATAAATGATGAATGATAAACTGGGAAAGGATGAAGGATGAGGGATGAAGAATGAACTTGCGCGCCCGCAACCCGATATTGATGCTTGTGGCCGGTGAACTTGCACACCATTTCTTCGCAAAGTCGATCGAAAACGACAGATAGTAGTACGGACTACGCGGGTGGTGTCACGAACGCCAGGCGTGGCCGCACTTGCGGCATTGCCGGTCGCGCTTGAGGAAGAGCAACGGGATGCCCATGAGTACGATACAACCCGCCAGGACCAGCTTGCCCAAGGGCAGTTTGTTGATATTGACGGATTGGCACTTGGGGCAGCGCACGTAGGAATCGTCGTCGCTGCTGATGTACTCGTCCATGTCGACTTCTTTGTCGAGCTTCGCGAGGATGGCCTGGGCGCGCTTGAGATGTTGATGGCGGACCTTGATAACGTATCCGCCCGAGGCCACAGCCCGGTAGCGGCTGAATCGATGCACGGTCGCCTCGATCCCCATGTTGGCAAGCTTTGTCCTCGCAAGATGCGCTTCAGTCTCGCTCTTGAACGAGCGAACCGTCAGTTTGTTTTCGATCAACGCAACTAGACCTCCAAATTCAGAATGCTCAAATCGCCAGCAAGGGCACGCCGATAAAGAGGAACAAGACCAGCGCGAGAGCGATGGCGAAGATTAGCATGCCTAGGCCGCCAATCGGGAACACTTCGTGAAACGTGCGCACTTTCCAGACCACGCCGGGCAGCGTTACGATGTCCGAGAAGCCGAACTTCTCGGCCGTGCCGACGGCCAGCCACATTTTACCCCACACGCCAGGCGGACCGTATGCGACTACGTAATACGTCCCCGCCAAGGGTAGAACCACATCGGTTGCGGGAAATATCCACGACTCCGTTCCCGTGAACTCCTCATTGAAGACTTCCGGCGAGGCGACCTCCGCGGTCGAGTAACCCCATGCGCCGTCGCCTTCGGGAATCGCGAAGGGCAAACTCGCGTCGGGCAGGCCCGGACCCACGATGGCATACGAAGGACGGTAGGCGGCGTACCGATCAATCTTCGGCACGCCTACTTCGACATGGAGGGCCTGGCCGGCCTCGGCTTGGAGGCGGAACCACAACTGAGGCGAGTCCTGCGACAGTTCCTGATAGGCCACTTGCGAGACATCGACGTCGTTGATGGCGAGGGCGTTGTCCGCAGACGAATGCGACCCGTCATTGGGAATGAAACGATGAGCCCACGCGGGAACGCAGGCGCATACCACTACCGCAAGGGCGATGCTCTGCCAGATACACGTCTTCATCATAGACCCTCGTTGTCGTCGCCGAACGGCGCACCATCACCGATTCAATCATACCATATCGCTTGCAGGATCTCGACGCAACGCCCGAGGCAATTCAGTTGGCCTCAGCTTTGTGATGAGCCACACGCCGCGAGGTTTGGCGCTCGTGCTTGTGCTCGTACTTACTCGCAAATCGGAACCCGGCTTCCTGTCATTCTGAGAGCTTGTGAAGAAATGACAAGGTCCCGCGATTTCGTTTGT
>CAYOCT010000110.1:0-15224 GCA_964402555.1 uncultured Nitrospiraceae bacterium
CCCCCCCCCCCCCCCCCCCCCCCCCCCCCCCCCCCCCCCCCCCCCCCCCCGGCGGGCCCCCCCCCCCCCCCCCCCCCCCCCCTCCTCGCAATGACACGAGACAGGGCGTTATTGATAGCACGTCAAGACACGAGATAGAAGAACTTCTTCGTTCAAGAGTTAGCCTTTTCTCCTCAAGTCATAATGCAAATGCTCTCGACTACCATTTGTCCTTTCTCATCAACTTTTCGAAGAAATGGTGCGCAAGTTCCTTGCCCACAATCCTTACTGTCGGACTGCGGGCGAGCAGGTTCATCCTTCATCCCTCATCCCTCATCCTTCATCCTTGTCTTAGATTGCGGCTCCGGCGCGTTGTGTTCCTTGCGCTCTTTGTGGTTCAATCAATCCGCGTGGAGGTGACAGGGGCCTGGTGGCTCTTGCGGTCTTCAAAACCGTTGCGCCGCTTAACGGTGGCGGGTGGGTTCGATTCCCATTCACCTCCGCCATACTTCCAAAGGATGAAGGATGAAGGATGAGGGATGAATGGGGGCTTCGCGGTCCTTCGTCCCGCGTCAGGGAGTGTTGCCGATGGCTGAATTGCAGGATCCCAGGCGGCACCTGGCTTCGGTGTCGGCGGTGCTCGAGGAGGCGCGTATCAAGGCGCTGATAGCGGCGCATTCGCGGCCGGTGGTCCTCGACGCCATCCACGAAACGCTGGACGCGTATCGCCGCGCGCTGAAACCGGGCGACGAGGCACCCGGTCTTGAAGCGACGGTCGATGCCGTCGAGGCGGCCGTGGCGCGCGTCGAGGGCGATTCGGTGCGGTCCGTCGTCAACGGCACGGGGATTATCCTGCATACGGGCCTCGGGCGGGCGGTGCTTCCGCGCGAGGCAGTCGAGCGTCTCGCCGTCTTGAGCGGATGCTGCAACCTGCAGATCGATCTCGAAACGGGCCTGCGCGGCAAACGCAACGCGGCGATCGAGAAGCTGCTGTGCCGCCTGACCGGAGCCGAGGCGGCGCTGGTAGTTAATAACAATGCCGCGGCCACGCTGCTGATCCTCGCGGCGCTGTGCAAGGACCAAGACGTTATTGTCTCGCGCGGACAACTGATCGAGATCGGCGGATCGTTCCGTCTTCCGGACTGTGTTCATCAAAGCGGCGCAACCCTCGTCGAAGTCGGCACGACGAACAAGACCCATTTCCGCGATTACGAGAACGCGTTGTCCGAACGGACTGGCGCGATTATGCACGTCCATGCTAGCAACTACCGCATCGTCGGTTTCACCCAGGAAGTGCCGGTCTCGGAACTCGCGGACCTCAAGCGGAAGCAGCCGCTGATCCTGATCGACGATCTCGGATGCGGCGCGCTTATCGACCTGGCCCCGTTCGGCCTACCGCACGAGCCTACGGTCCAGGAGAGTATCGCCGCGGGCGCGGACATTGTCTGCTTCAGCGGAGACAAGCTGATCAGCGGACCGCAAGCCGGGATTATCGTCGGCAGACGCGCCCTGATCGCGGCTATCAAGAAACACCCGCTGACGCGCATGCTCCGCGTCTGCAAGCTCACCGCGATCGCGCTCGAACAAACGTTGCGGCTATTCCTCGATCCGGAGGCGCTGCCTGAAAAGCACCCGACGTTGCGCATGTTGACGGCAAAGCCTGAGGCGCTCAAACGCAAGGCGGAGGCCATCCAGCGCCGTGTCGCGAAGGCGCAGACGGGATTGCGCGTTCAAGTCGTCGAAAGCGAGAGCGCCATGGGTGGTGGCTCGCTGCCGGGGGTTACCATCCCGAGCTACGCTATCGCCGTCTCGTCGCCGCACGCCTCGGCGGGCGATCTCAGCCAAGAGCTGCGCTGCTACGAGCCGCCCGTAATCGCGCATGTCAAAGACGACAAGGTCCTTATCGATATGCGGACGCTGCTCGATGGCGAGGACCGCATTGTGGCGGACGCGCTGGGTTCCATTGCGGGAAGTGGATCGCCGGATGGCCGCTAATCTCGAACGGCGCAAACGTGTCATGGCGCGGTCAGTCAAGCTGGGCCATTGCGTGTGCGATCCCGCGAAACCGTGCCCCTGCGATCTGCTCAAGGAACACAACGTGTGCCAATGCGCGGGCGAGCGTCTGCCCGCGAAGACTGCGGATGTCGCGTTGACCAAGCTTGTGCACAAAGCGGGCTGCGCGTCGAAGATCGGCCAGGCCGATCTGCTGCGGATCTTGAGCAAGCTGCCACCGGTCAACGATCCGAACGTTCTGGTCGGCGCGGCGGCAGGAGACGACGCCGGCATCTATCGACTCGACGATCGGCGCGCGCTCGTGCAGACGGTCGACGTGTTCACGCCGTGCGTGGACGACCCGTATCTGTTCGGGCGGATCGCCGCGGCGAACAGTCTGAGCGACGTCTACGCGATGGGCGGCACGCCGCTGACCGCGCTCTCGATCGTCGGATTCCCGATCGACGAACTCGACGGCTCGATCATGGAGGCGATACTGCGCGGCGGCATGGACACCCTTACAGAGGCGGGTTGCGCGTTGATCGGCGGGCACAGCATCAACGACCCCGAGATCAAGTGCGGTTTCGCGATCACGGGCCTGATCGAAACGGGGAAGGCTGTCGAACGCGACCAAGCGCGCGCCGGCGACGCGCTGGTACTGACGAAGCCGCTCGGCACGGGCATCGTGTCGTTCGCGGCGCAGATCGGGCGCGCGGACGCCGCGGCGCTCGAAGCGGCGGGCGCGTCCATGGCGGAACTCAATCGCGACGCGGCGGAACTCATGACAGCGCATCGCGCGAGCGCGTGTACGGATATCACGGGCTATGGCCTTGCGGGGCACCTCGTGCAGATGGCGCGCGGGAGCGGCGTCAACGCCGAGATCGATCTGGCGCGCCTGCCTGTGTTGCCCGGCGTGGCGGCCTGTATCGCGGACGAGGTGCTGCCCGGCGCGGTCGAGCGCAACCAAGAATTCGCGATGGCCTGGGTCGATGCCGACCCGGACGAACCGTTGCTGCCGTTGCTATACGATCCGCAGACCTCGGGCGGGCTGCTCGTGGCCTTGCCCGAAGAGGAGGCGCCCGCGTACGTGGACGCGTTGCGCGCACGAGGCCATGACGCCGCGGCGATCATCGGGCGCGTTGTGCCGCTGACGCCGGGGCAAGCGGAAGGACACGTCGTTGTGGCCTCCCGCGACGCCGTTGCGTTACCCAACACGAAGGAGGTCCCTGCAATGTCCGAAACAAACGAGGCGGCGTGCTGTGGCGATGTTCCGCAGGCCGAACCGCATACGACCGAATGCGAAGCGCTTGCCGCGTTCACGAGTTTCATGAAAGAAGCCAACAAGCCGGGCGCGGTCGATGCGCGGACCAAGAAACTGATCTCGGTCGCGCTGTCCGTTGTCCAGCGTTGCGCGCCTTGTTTGAAGATTCACATGAAAGGGGCGCTGGCGATGGGCATCTCGCTCGCGGAGATGGACGAGGCCGCGAACCTCGCCATCGCGTTCGGCGGCTGCACCGCAATGATGTTCTACAAGGAAATCCGCGAGACCTTCCCGGCAGCCTGAGAGCTTCTGAATGAATCAAGCCACCACGAAGGACACGAAGAGATTCCACACGTTTCGTACACGCCCCTCTTCTGTTCACAGGACGATTGAGAACAGGACGATTCCAGAACGTACGAGACCTGACATAACAGTGACAAGGCATCGTACTTCCCTCCGTTGACTGCGCACTCTTATTCACTCAGAGATTCTGAATATCGATGCCCCCTACGAAATGATCTACAATCTCCGAGCGCGCCACGATGTCTTCATAGTTCTGTCAGTTCTTGTACGCCATGGAATCGTCCTGCCTTCAATCGTCCTGTATGCACACCAAGAGAAACGACAGAACAATGAAGGACAGAACGATGAAGAGTCATCATGAAGCGTGGCCTCACTCGGGAGGATGAAAATGCAGCGCGTCTCGTGTGGCGCACCGATACATCAAGGAACGCCCGACCACCTGTCATTCTGAGCGAAGCGAAGAATCTCGCTATGTGCATAGGCCTCTGATGCTTATGAGATCCTTCGCTGCGCTCAGGATGACAGAAAGGGCGAAGCCAACAAAGGAAAGCGCAAGACCTTGGTATTTCTTCACACGCTCTCAGAATGACAGGTGGTCGGGTTTCGATCTTCGAGGTAGCCTATCGACACTTGGCGGGATGCCGCGTGTGTAGCTTGCTGAAACGCGATGCCCTGACGATTCCTTGCTGTCCCCGCGCGCTACAGAGCCAGAACGTTTTGGCCGCCCAATGCGCGCACGTGCTCGGCCACGGCTTCCACTTCCTCGCGCGTCATTCCGTGCGCGACTTCCCCGGTTTCGCCTGACCCAAAGCGCGCGCGCTTGGCTTCGCCGAGCGCGTGGTAACCCATGAGATGAATTGCTTCGCAATGATCGAGGCTGCGCGCAATCGCGGCAATGCCTTCGAGATGATCGTCGCGCAAATTGACGCCAGGGACGATCGGACAGCGCAGAATGATCGCCGCGCCGCATGAATCCAGGTAGCGCAGATTGGCGAGGATCGTCTCGTTCGAGCATCCCGTCGACTGAATGTGCCGTTCGGGACTGGTCTCTTTGTAATCGAACAGGAACAGGCGGGTGTACGGCACGATGGCCTCGATAGGCTCGCGCGGTCCGAAGCCGCTGGTCTCGACGCAGGTATGAATCCCTTCGCGCGCCGCGGCCTCGAGGATCGCGCGCGTGAACGCGGGCTGCGCGAGCGGTTCGCCGCCGCTGAGCGTTACGCCGCCGCCGGACTCGTTGTAGAAGATGCGGTCTTTCTTTACCTCGTCGATCACTTCCGCGACGCTGATCTCGCGGCCGACGGTTTCGAGCGCGCCGCTGTAACATTCCTCCGCGCAGTCGAAACACGCGACGCACTGTTCGCGTTCGAGATGATGCCGCCCGTCGACCATGGCGTGGCCTCCGCGTTCGCATTCGCGAAAGCAATAGCCACAGCCAATGCACAACGAAGGCGTGAAGGCGAGTTCGGGTTGCGCCCGCATGCCTTCGGGATTATGGCACCACGCGCAATGCAGCGGGCAGCCCTTGAGGAACACGGTCGTGCGGATGCCGGGGCCGTCGTGAATCGACATGCGTTGAATATCGAAGATCATGCCTCGCAGGGAGCGTTCCGATTCGTGGGCGTCCATCGGGCGGCCTGTCACGCGCGCAGCGCGATCCGGCGGCTGAGCGTGTGATCGTAGGCCTTGCGGACGAAGTCGGCGATGGACCGGTGCGACGTGTCACCGTCGGGCATGGGGACTATCGTGACGGCGTCGTGCGGCACGATGTCATGAAACGCGCCTTCCGCACGGACGCGTTCGAACGGGCTCATTACCGCCGAATCGGCGCATCGTGCGCCGGGCGTGTAGAAGATGTCGCCGGTCAGCGCTTCGCACTTGACGACTTTGCGCGCGCGTTCGGGGAATTCCTGCAAGTCGACCGCGGCGAAACGGTGGCACAGTTCCGTGTCGGCGGTGTGCGCGGCGACGCAACGGAAATCGAGTTGCTCGCTCCAATACGCGCACAAGCGGTCCACGCGTTTGAGGATCCGCTGGGCGAAGTCCGCCGCGTCGTCCGATTCGTGAAGCGCCTGCCCCGTCAACTCCTGCACGCATTCGTTCAACCCCGAGAATCCGACGAGATACAGGGCCTCTTGCATGTCGATATACGGGCGGCCGTCGCGCTGGACCGTGAGCAGGCCAAGCGGCCCGAGTCCTTTGAGGGCGAGGAGTTGTTCGATGAACGCCCGCTTCTGAAGATGCGCGCGCGCGGCGATGCCCACGAGCCGCTCGAGTTCGCCCATGAGCGCCTGCTCGCTCGACGCGCGATAGGCCACGCGCGCGAGGTTGAGCGTGATCCGCTGGACCACCGTCCGCGGCGATTCCCACGAGGAACCCTCGTGCCGGGCGGGCGTCCCGCGTTCGAGCGCGAACTGGACGCCGCCGCGCAACGAGGCGGTCTTGGCGACGTGTTCGAGAAACGCTTCGTGGCCGTCCGTGGCGAAGAACGCGGGGGTCACGTGGACCTGTGGAATGGGCGCGGGGAACGGCATGCCGCGCAAACTGCCTTCGCGGAACACCTCGAACAGCGCCCACGCGAACTGCTGCACCGTCGTAGCGTAATCGCCGTAGTTGCGCTCGGTCGCGGTCCCGCCGGGGCCGATGGCTTCCACGTCCTTGAGGTGTTCGGGGACATCCCACGCGATGCCGATTTCGGTCACGGGAGCGCGGTCGCCCTGGACTACGGCGCGGTATGCGTATTCGTAGACCAGCATCTGGGCGAGCTGATGCATATCTTTGTCGGCGAAGCCCTCGACAAACGGCGCAAAATACACGTTCACCGCGTCCCAGGCAATCGTGCTCGCGAAATGGTTTTGCAGCGTGAGGCTCGAATTCACCATTTGCGCCAGCAGCGTGTCGGCGTATTTCGGGGGTTTCGAGAAGGTGCGGGCGTCGTGGAGGTTCATGCCGAACCGGGCGACGTACTCGAGCGACTGCGCGGCCGCGTGGAGCCGGTCCACCGCGCCCAGATCGTGAATGTGCAGATCGCCGCGGACATGCGCGTCGGCGGCTTCTTCGGAGAAGACCTCCGACAACGCGAACTCGCGTTTGACCGCTTCGGCGAGGACGTGGCCCGTGGCGTCCGGATCGAGCGCCGTGCCGTCGGCGCTCGGGCCGCGGATGATACGCTCGGCGTCGTAGAGCGGCACGCCCAGCCGCATGTGCCGGCGATGATGCTCCTCGAGGCCGTGTTCGATCAGCTTCGCGCCGACGAGTTCGCGGATCAGCGACGCAGTCAGCGTCTTCACCTCGGCCATCGCAATCTGCTGTTCGACCTCGATCGCGATCGCGTTGGCGAGGCCTTCGTCCAGCCCGGTCTCGCGGACCAACGCCTCGACGATGCGCGTGTAGTCCCAATGGACCAGCGTGTCGGCGCTCGTGCGGACCCAGCGCGTTTCGCGGCGGCTGGCCATCCGCTCGCGATTGGCCTCGCGCAGTTCGTTCATCAGGGCCCGCGTATCGCCCTCGCGCAGACGGCGCACCCGCGCGCGCCGGTCGCGACGCCGCGCATACGACAGGGCCGTGCGCGCGTGGCCCATTTCGATAAGGACCCGCTCGGCCGCGTCGTCGACTTGGTCCACCGTTGGGATATCACCGTCGAGTTTCTTGGCGAGGTAGATGGCGACGGCCGAAGCGAGGTTCTCGGCGCGGTCACGGTCTTTGCCCCCGATTTCCTGCGCAGCACGGAAGATCGCATCGGCGATCTTGTGCTTATCGAAGATTGCGGTGGCGCCGTCGCGCTTGACGATGGACGTCAGCGGCGGCGGCGCTTCCACGAACGGTGTCGAGAAGATCAACTGCGCGTCGAAGATGCCTTCGCGCGCAGGACGGCGCTCCTCGGGACGTTCGTCAAAATCGGAATAACTCATGCGGCCAGCAGCCCTCCCGCTCCCTGCATGAAGGATGAACGTAGTGTAGCCAACCCGCGCTTTGAAAACAAGACGCCGCAATGACACGACACCGGTTATTGTCGAGTTCGCGCCAAGACCTGAGACAGAAGCGTTTCCTCAATCACGTGTCCGCATCTTCTCCTCAAGGCATCGCGTGAACAATCCGGGCTAATACTCAGTGCTCCCCCGTTTCTATGTGGCTCCGTCTCTTCTTACTCTTGCTCTTGTTCTCGCTCTCGCTACCTCAAGAACAAAAACCCGACTACCTGTCATTCTGAGCGAAGCGAAGAATCTCTTGAAAGGAAAAGCCTTATCTCAGAGGGAGATTCTTCGCTTCGCTCAGAGCTTGTGAAGAAACTGCGAAACGCGGGCGCTTTGCCTCATGACTACGTATTGCCTGTCATCCTGAGCGCAGCAAAGGATCTCATAAGCATAAGAGACCTATGCACATAGAGAGATCCTTCGCTGCGCTCAGGATGACAGGAAGGGCGGAGCCGACAAAGAAAATCGCGGGACCTTGTCATTTCTTCACAAGCTCTCAGAATGACAGGGGGCCAGTGTCGCTTGATGTATCGGCGCGCCACTTGAGATCCGCCGCATTCTCATCCTCCCGAGTGAAGCCACACTTCATGACGACTCGTGCTCGTAATTGAGTTACTCGCGGCCGGGTGTCGGCAGTGGTGATAACCTCTTGGAGAAGGCTGTTCTCTTAAAGCAACCGCCTTTCGATCTTCGGTCGACTACGATTACGATCACGATTACGATTACGATCACGAGCACGATCACGATCACGAGCACGAGCACGGGCGCCAAGCCTCGTGAAACATGGCTCTTCACGAAACTGAGTGAGGGGCTAACACTCCGCTAACACGCGCGTGGCATGGTGCGTGGTAAGATGGACGCAGTGTAGGGAGGGCTTGAAGGATGCCCAAATCGCACATACTCGTGGTGGATGACGAGGAAGACATTCTCGAACTCGTCGAATACAACCTTGTCAAAGCGGGCTACACGTGCACGTGCGTGGCCTCGGGGACCGAAGCGCTCGAATCGGCGCGTTCGATACTTCCGGAACTTATCCTGCTCGACATCATGCTGCCGGGGCGGGACGGACTGGAAGTGTGCAGCCTGCTCAAGCACGACTCGAAGACGCGCGACATTCCCATTGTCATGCTGACGGCGCGCGGATCGGAGTCGGACATTGTGCGCGGGCTCGAGACCGGAGCGGACGACTATGTGACGAAGCCGTTCAGCCCGAAGGTGCTGGTGGCGCGGGTGGGCGCGGTGCTGCGCAGGCCTCCGCGGGAAACGCAGGACGAACCGGCTCCGTTGCGCGTCCACGCCATAGTGATTCATCCGGCACGGCACGAGGTGCTGGTGGACGGGAAGCCGGTGGAACTGACGCACACGGAATTCAAGGTGCTCTATTATCTGGCCAAGCGGCCGGGATGGGTCTTTACGCGTTCGCAAGTGGTGAACGCGGTGCATGGCGAAGGATATCCGGTCACGGATCGTTCGGTCGACGTACAGATCGTCGGGCTTCGCAAGAAACTTGGCGCCTACGGCGATTGCATCGAAACGGTCCGAGGCGTCGGATATCGGTTCAAGGAGTGACACGTGGCGCGGCGCCCCCTTTTCCTGCAATTGTTTCTGCCGTCGCTGCTGGTGCTGATCTTGGCGCTCGTAGCCACGGCGTGGGAGGCGTCCCGTTTCCTGAGGAGCTTCGATCTTGAGCAGACCTCGTCGAACCTGGAAACCACGGCATGGTTGATCGAACCGCGCCTCTCCCCCGTGTTCCGCGCAAACGATGCCGCCGCGGCGGAGGCGTTGTGCAAGGAACTGGGCGGTCTTGCCAGGAAGCGCGTGACGGCGGTGCTTCCCACGGGGACCGTGATCGGCGACTCGGACGAGGACCCCGCCAACATGGACAACCACGCGGACCGGCCCGAGATCCGCGAGGCGTTCGCGGGCCGCGTGGGCCAGTCGATCCGGCACAGTTTCACGCTACGTGTGGACCTGGTCTACGTGGCGATACCCGTCTACGTGGACGGGGAACTTGCGGGCGTCGTGCGGGTAAGCCAGGCGCTTGCCGCAATCGAGAGCGCGCTTACAAAAGTCTACTCCCGGCTTGCCGCCGCTTGCGCCGTGATCGCGTCGCTGGGCGCGTGCGTGAGCTTTCTTATAGCGCGGCGTATTGCGCGTCCGTTGCGGCGCATTCAACAAGGCGCGGAACGGTTCGCGCGCGGCGATTTCTCGAAGCGCCTGCCCATGCCCAGCGCGGCGGAGCTTGCCGAAGTCGTGTCTGCGATGAACGACATGGCCGGGCAGCTCGACACGCGCATCCAGACCATCCATCGCCAGCGCGACGAGTTGCAGGCCGTGCTTGCAAGCATGGACGAAGGGGTGCTGGCCGTGGATCGCTCGGAACGGGTGATTAGCATCAACCGCGCGGCGGCCCTGCTGTTCGCGGTGGCGCCCGAAACGGCGCAGGGGCGGCACGTGCTCGAGGTTGTGCGCGATCCGCGGCTCCACGAATGCGTGACGCGAACGCTGTCTAGCGCCGAGACCGTCGAGGACGACGTAATCCTCGGCAGCGTCGGCGAGCGCCACCTTCATGTCACGTCGACTGTGCTTCATGACGAACGCGACGCGGCGGTCGGCGCGCTGCTTGTGCTGAACGACGTCACGGAACTGCGCCGGCTCGAACGCGCCCGGAGCGAGTTCGTGGCGAACGTGTCGCACGAGATCCGGACGCCGGTGACGTCGATCAAAGGCTACACCGAAACGCTGCTCAGCGGCGCAATGGACGACCCCGAGACCGCCACGCGGTTCCTCGAGATCGTCGCGCGGCAATCGGAGCGCCTCTCGGCGCTCGTCGACGACATCCTTTCGCTGGCAAGCCTCGAACGCGCGGACATGGCGGCGGATGTGACATTCGAGAAGGTGCGCGTCCGGGGGCTGATCGAGACGGCGATCCACGTGTGTACGCCGAAGGCTTCCGACAGGCAGGTCCGGTTCGCGGTGTCTTGCGAAGACTCGCTCGAGGTCGAGGGCAACGGGCCGTTGCTCGAACAGGCGCTGGTGAACCTGCTCGATAACGCAACGAAATACAGCGAGCCGGATAGTGAGGTCCGCGTCGAGGCGGAACGCGACGGCGCCGAGATCGCGATCCATGTCCAGGATTTCGGGTGCGGCATCGCGCCCGAGCACGTGCCGCGCGTGTTCGAGCGGTTCTATCGGGTCGACCGCGCGCGCAGCCGCAAACTCGGCGGCACCGGACTCGGCCTCGCAATCGTGAAACATATCGTACGGCTCCACGGGGGGCGCGTGACCGTCGAAAGCACGCTCGGAAAAGGCAGCCGTTTTACCCTGCATTTGCTAACCCAACGCTAACACTCCCCGCGTACACTTCCGGCAAATGATGAGGAAGCGAATACGAGAGAAGGGGCGGGACATGTATACCTGCATGACGCTACGTGCTGCGTTGCCATTCCACCAACGACCATCCACCATCCGAACCACCGTTACCCTTGTGCTTGCCCTCTTCCTGGCATGCGCCGGCGCCGGGTGCGGTCCAAGCACCATGTCCGATAAGGGCGCGTCGAAGAGCGCCTCGAAGGCCGTGAGCATCAAAGGCTCGGACACGATGGTCCATCTCGTCACGAACTGGTCCGAGGCCTTTATGAAAGACCATCCCGAGGCGGAACTATCGGTCACGGGCGGAGGGTCCGGCACCGGCATCGCGGCGCTGTTGAACGGCTCGACGGACATCTGCGCGGCCTCGCGCGAGATGAGCGCCGAAGAGAAAGCGCAGGCGGCCCAGAGGGGCATCCATCCGAAAGAGATTGAGGTCGGCCGCGACGCGATCGCGGTGGTGGTCCACCCGTCGAATCCGCTGAACGAATTGACCCTCGAACAACTGGCCAAGATCTTCACCGGCGCAACCACGCAATGGAAGGACTTGGGCGGGGCCGACACGCCGATCCTGGTGCTTTCGCGGGAGTCGAGTTCGGGCACCTACGTGTTCTTCCAGGAACACGTGCTCAAGAAGAAGGACTACACACCCCAGGCGCGGCTGATGCCTGCCACGTCGGCGATCATTCAGGCCGCGAGCGCGGATGCCGGCGCGATAGGGTACGTCGGTTTGGGCTACGCCGCCGAGGCTGGCTCGAAGGTCAAGGTATTGCACATCAAAGCCGACGCGAACAGCGCGGCGATCGCGCCGTCCGAAGCGTCGGTGCGCGACAAGACCTATTCCATCGCGCGGGCGCTGTATTTCTATGTCAACGACCCGCCCGATCCGCGGTGCGACGCCTTTATCCAATTCTGCCTTGGCGGCGCGGGCCAGCAGATTGTTCGCGACGCCGGCTATATCCCCGTGAAATAGATGGCTGCGCGCGCATTGAAAGAGGCCGGCGTCAAGGCGGCGCTGACCGTGGCGAGTTCCATCAGCATCATCCTCGTGCTGTTCATCTTCTCCTTCCTGTTCAAGGAGGCGTTGCCGTTCGCGCGCGACCCGGGCCTCTCGAAGTTGGTAGGGACGCGCTGGGTGCCGGTCTCGTTTCAGCAGCAGCAGTTCGGCCTGGGACCGCTGGCCGCGGGCAGCGTGCTGGTGACGCTGCTTGCGACGATTCTGGCCGTGCCCTTCGGCGTATGCGGGGCGGTGTATATCGCCGAACTTGCCGGCCCTCGCGAGCGCGAAGTCTTGAAACCGTTCATCGAATTGCTGGCGGCGATTCCGTCGGTCGTGCTCGGATTCTTCGGACTGGTCGTCCTCGCGCCGCTGGTCAAGGCGTGCTTCGGACTGCCCAGCGGCCTGACGGCCCTGACCGGCGCGCTGATCCTCGCCTTGATGGCCATCCCGACGATCATCACGATCTCCGAGGACGCGGTCCGCAGCGTACCCAACGCGTATCGCGAGGCCTCGATGGCGCTCGGCGCGAGCAAGATGCAAACGGTATGGCGCGTCGTCGTTCCCGCGGCGCTCTCGGGCATCGTCGCGGCGGTCATGCTCGGGATGGGGCGCGTGATTGGCGAGACCATGGCGGTGCTCATGGTGACGGGCAACGCGGCGGCGATGACGGCGTCGCCCTTCGACTCGGTGCGCACGATGACGGCGACCATTGCGGCCGAGATGGGCGAAGTAACGCAGGGCAGCGCGCATTACCAGGCGCTGTTCTGGGTCGGGATAGTCCTGCTTTTTGCGACCTTCGTGCTGAACCTCATCGCGCAACGCGTCTTGCGCAA
The DNA here is from genome assembly GCA_964402555.1 of uncultured Nitrospiraceae bacterium. Taxonomy (GTDB): domain Bacteria; phylum Hydrogenedentota; class Hydrogenedentia; order Hydrogenedentales; family SLHB01; genus CAYOCT01. Next base: position 12,712 of record CAYOCT010000110.1, read on the forward strand.
GTACCAGAGGGCTTGACATGAGACGCCGCACGCGCGATCGAATTGCGTTCTGGACGATTCGCGGCGCGACCTATTTCATCGTCGCCGCAATCGGCTACATCGTGGCCGGGATCGTCTGGAAGGGCCTGCCCTCGATCACGTGGGCGTTCCTCACCGAAGCGCCCGAAAAGAGCGGCGAGGCGGGAGGCATCTTCCCCGCGACCGTCGGGACCTTGATGCTGGTTCTGGGGACGATCTCGGTCGCGCTGCCGTTGGGCATGGCCAGCGCGATCTACCTTTCCGAATACGCGCGGCAGGACCGCTTTAACCGGACGGTCAGGCTCGCGATCACCACGCTTGCAGGCGTGCCCTCAATCGTCTTCGGCCTCTTCGGGCTCGGCCTGTTCGTGATGTTCTGCGGGTTCGGCGCGAGCGTGCTGTCAGGCAGCCTGACGCTGGCCTGCATGGTCCTGCCCACGATTATTGTCGCGAGCGAGGAATCCTTGCGCGCCGTGCCGCAGGGATTGCGCGAAGGCAGCCTGGCGCTCGGCGCCGGGAAATGGCAAACCATCTGGCGCAACGTTCTGCCCTATGCGGTACCGGGCATGGTGACGGGCAGTATCCTCGCGATCGGGCGCGCCGCCGGCGAGACCGCGCCGATCTTGTTGACGGCAGCGGCGTTCTACCTGCCGCACCTGCCGAGATCGATGTTCGACCCGTGCATGGCGCTGCCCTACCACCTGTACGTGCTGGCGACCCAGCACCCCAACGCCGACAAAGTCCGCCCGATGCAATACGGCACGGCGCTCGTCCTTCTACTGCTTGTCCTCGGCGTCAACCTGGGCGCGATCCTGTTGCGCGCGCACTTCCGAAAGAAATACCGATGGTAACCGGCGAACGCGAACGAATCGCTATTGACGTTGCGATGCGGCCTCCTACCGCGTCCTCGATGACGGATCCCAAGGTCCGCGCCCAGAACCTGGACTTCTTCTACGGTTCGACGCAAGCGCTTTTCTGCGTCTCGATGGACATCTTCGCGCGGCAAGTCACGGCGCTGATCGGCCCATCGGGATGCGGCAAATCGACGTTCTTGCGCACGTTGAACCGCATGAACGACATCATCGACGGCACCCGCGTCGAGGGAAGCGTCCAAATCGACGGCCAAGACATCTATGCGCCGGGCGTGGACGTGGTCGACTTGCGCAGGCGCGTGGGGATGGTCTTTCAGAAATCCAACCCGTTCCCGAAATCCGTCTTCGACAATGTTGCCTACGGCCCGCGCATCTTCGGCACGCGCGATCGCACGCTCCTCGCCGAGATTGTCGAGACAAGCCTGCGGCGCGCCGCTTTGTGGGATGAAGTGAAGGACCGGCTGTACGGCAGCGCCATCGACTTGTCCGGAGGACAGCAGCAGCGGCTGTGCATTGCTCGGGCGCTCGCGGTCGACCCCGAGATCCTGTTGATGGACGAACCGGCGTCGGCGCTCGATCCGCGCTCGACGGCGCACGTCGAAGACCTGATTGGGGAACTGCGGGCCAACTACACCATCGTTATCGTCACGCACAACATGCAGCAAGCGGCGCGCGTGTCCGATTTCACGGCCTTCTTCTGCGAAGGCCATATGGTAGAATTCGATCAGACGGAGCGCCTCTTCACCATGCCGGCGAAGAAGCAGACTGCGGACTACATCACTGGACGATTCGGTTGAGGAACGGCGAGGCATGTCGGAGCACCTCCAGCGTGAAGTCGAGAAGCTCAAGCACAAGCTGCTTTCGCTGAGCGCAATCGTCGAAGACACCGTGTACCGCGCGGTCAAGTCGCTCCGCGAACGCGACGGGGCGCTCGCGCAATGGGTCATTGACAAGGATAACGAGATAGACGGGCGCGAAGTCGATATCGAGGAGGAATGCCAGAAGATCCTCGCCCTGCATCAGCCCGTCGCGCACGACCTGCGCTTCATCATCGCCGTGCTCAAAATCAACGCCGAACTCGAACGCATCGGCGATGCCACGGTGAATATCGCCGAACGCGTCAAGTTCTTCGTGGCTGAGGAACAGATCGACATCCCCTTCGATTTCGCGGGGATGGCGCAGAAGGCGCAGGCGATGCTGCATAAGAGCCTCGATGCGCTCGTCCAGCTCGACACGCAGATGGCCTACGAGGTAATCCGGGCCGACGACGAGATCGACGCCATCAACCGCGAGATGTACGGCCTGGTTGAAGAAGGCATCCAGCGCGAGCCCGCCCGCGTGGATGCATACATCCATTTGCTCGGCATAGCCCACCATATCGAGCGCATCGGCGATCACGCCTCAAACATTGCCGAAGACGTTATTTACCTTACCGAAGGCGCGATCGTGCGCCATCGGACCGAGGAATTCGGTAAGAACCTGGCTTGAGCCAGGGACTATCCAGCAATGCGTACACCTGGCCGTGCGCTGCAAAATGCATAGTCCTGACCCGCATTGTTCACAATCCTGTGGTGTCATTGCGAGGAGCGGCTTCAGCCCGACGAAGCAATCCCCCGGCCTGTT
>CAYOCT010000111.1:0-12500 GCA_964402555.1 uncultured Nitrospiraceae bacterium
TGTTTCCTCTGAGGGCAGCCCGGCGAAGCCGGGTCGTTGGCTCGCAATGACACGAAACAGGGCGTTGTTGAGCGCACGCCAAGACCTCAGAAAGAAGAACTTCTTCGTTCAAGTGTTAGCCTCTTCTCGTCAAGACATAGTGTGGGCTATTCGGGCTAATGGAGCAATCGTCCCGCGGCGACAGCATTCCGTGCTCGAAATGCCGCAAACCGCGTGTCCGTCGCCGTCGCCCGCCGGCGGAATAACGGCGGATGCAACTTTGTACGTATTTCGTGTATTATATGAAAGAGTGAAACCAGGAGATGGATTGCATGGATCTGTCTGTTCTGGTATGGTTAAAGTTCACGGTCGTCGTGAGTCAACGAAACTAGGTACGTGGAGGAGAAAATGAGAACGAGTGTGAGTGTGCGTCTGTTGGTTGGTTTGGTGTGCTTGGGCATGGTGGTGGCGCTGGCGGGAGGCTGCAAACACAGGCCGCCGCAGACGATCACCCCGCCGGATACCGGTAATACGGCGACTACGGAGAAGACGACGGGCAGCGGCCTGCCTGAGGTAGACCAGGACTCGTTGTTGTGGTCCCCGGCCACCGGTTTGCAGAAGATCTATTTCGACTATAACAGCTTCGCGTTGCGCGCCGATGCGATCACGACCCTCACGGAAAACGCGGACAAGATCAAGCAGGTCCCGAACGTGATGATCCAGATCGAAGGGCATTGCGACGAGCGCGGCACGCAGGAATACAACCTGGCGCTGGGCGAGAAGCGCGCCCTGGCCGTCCGCGATTACCTCATCAAGCTCGGGATCAGCGGCGACCGCCTGGTCACGATCAGCTACGGCAAAGAGCGTCCGGTGGCCATGGGCCATGATGAAGGCGCGTGGAAGCAGAACCGCCGCTGCGAGTTCAACAAAGCGACGGTCGGCAAATAGGGATATCTGCCATGAGCGGGAAACACCTGAGTGTCGCGTTGTGTCTGGTGGTGGCCACGATGGCCGCGGGATGTGGGACTATGGGCGGCGGGAGCCAGCTCCAGAACGCTGTCTATGACACGCACCGCCGTGTGTCGAACCTCGACAAGAACCTCGGAGGTTCGATCGAGAAGCTCAACGAGAACACCGTCGAGCTTGGCGCGCGAATGGACGCGAACGACCAACAACTCAAAGCGCTCCAGGGCGTGGTCGAGGAGAATACCCACCGGCTCGAAGGCCTCGAGAAGAAACTCGACGGATTGCGCGAAAGCCTGTATCGCTACTTCCGGCTTTCCACTTCGGCAGCGCCGCCGCCGGCGGGCGTTCCTAACGAAACCGTGATGAGCGACACCGTTCAGGTCACTCCGCCTCCCGGCAGAGCCCCGGCGAATGCCGAACCGGCGCCGGAAGGTCCGGTGAGTTCGCTTCCGGCTCCGGTGGCTGCACCGCCCGCGCAGCCCGAGATCGCGCCTGCGACGCCTGCGGCGCAACCGCCTCAGACCCGGACGGCGGCTCCCGAGCCTGCGGCGATGTCGGCCGACGCCGAGTATCAACGCGCGCGCCGGAGTTACGCCAGCGGCGATTACGCGGCGGCGCTCGAGCAGTTCTCGGCCTATCTCGAACGGAATCCGAATGCGGATAACGCGCCGAATGCCCAGTTCTACAAAGCTATCGCGCTCAGCGATATGGGCAAAGACGAGCAGGCGATTTCCGAGTTCGAGAAGCTGCGCACCGAACACCCGGACAGCGTCCGCGTGCCTTCGGCGATGTTCTCCGAGGGGCTGTGCCACAAGAAGCTCGGGCAGACCGAGCGGGCCAAGTCCTTGTTCCAGGAAGTGACCCAGAACTTCCCGATGACACCTGCGGCCGATCAGGCCCGGTCCGAACTCAAGAAGTTGCAAGGCAACTAAACGTTCGGTATATAGTAGTTTCGTGAGCACGCGCGGGACTCCGGTCCCGCGCGTGCGCCTTGATACCCCCATGCGCCCTGGCCAGTGGCAGGACCAACAGAAAGGCGATCGATGCGGTATTACCTCGGGATTGACGCGGGCGGCACAAAGACCTTCTGTCTCATCGGCGACGAAGAAGGCCACATCAAAGGTTTTGGCAAGGCGGGTTGCGGTAACTACGAAGGGTATGGTGTCGAGCCGGCCGCGGCCGAGAACCGCAAGGCCGTCGAGGGCGCGCTCAAAGACGCCGGCTTGGCGCTGGCGGACATTTCGGGGGTGGGCATGGGGATCGCCGGGGCCGACCTTCCCGAAGATTATGTCATGCTCGAACGCGAGATCTACACGCCGTTGCTGGGCGATATCCCGCGTATGTTTCGCAACGACTCGATGGGCGGGCTGCGCGGCGGCACGCGCAATCCCTACGGGATCGTCATCGCATGCGGCACCGGATGCGTTTGTGCAGGAGTGAACCGTTCCGGAAACCACACGCGCGTCGGCGGGCTTGGCGACGAGTTCGGCGATGTCGTCTCGGGCAGCAGCATCGGCGTGCGCGGCATCCAGGCCGTGTGGCAGGCGCGCGACAAGATCATCCCGCCGACGCTGTTGACGGAGAAGTTTGTCCGGCGCGCGGGAGTGAATGACGTCGAGGAACTGTTTTACAAGATGTACCGGCACGAGATCGGCCCCGAGGACCTGCACCCGGCGGCCAAGCTGGTATTCGATGCGGCGTTTGACGGCGATGTTGCCGCGTGTGATATTCTGGAATGGGGCGGACGCTACTTGGCCGAGATGGTCAATGCGGTGGCGCGCGCCCTTGACATGACACGCGAGACGTTCGAGGTCGTCATGGCCGGCAGCGTGTTCAAAGGCAGCAGCCCCGTGCTGGTTGACGCGATGCGCACGGTCCTCCACCGCGTGTGTCCGCTTGCGGCGCCCGTGATGCCGGTGTTCGAACCCGTGGTCGGCACATTGTTGATGGGCATGGAATTGGACGTTACGGTTACCGAAGACGTGTATGCGACGTTGTCGCGAGAACTGTTGGACGCGGAGCGGCGCTACCAAACCAAGTTCAAGGCGGATTAGACAATGAAGCTTCGTGGTGTGCTTATCGTAGCGGTTATTGCCGTCGTGTTTGTCGGAAGCGTGGTCTACGGCGCGCGCCAGTTCGCAAACCGCCCCGCGGCTCCGGCCCAACCCGCGGCCTCCCCCGGATCGAATGAAGACGCCTTTTTGAAGGAAGTGCGCGAAAAGGCAAAGCAGATTCCCCCAACGGAGAACGCGAAAGGCCTCATTCCTCCCGTCAACGGCGATCAATCGCTCGTGCCTTCGATTAGCGTCGAACCGGCCGCCCTCGATTTGGGCGTGGTGTCGCGCGAAGGGATGGCCACGGGCGAGATCAAGGTGCTCAATAAGGGCAAGGGCGTGTTGCAGATCGCACAAGTTTCGACCTCGTGCGGGTGCACGAAAGCGACCATCGCCGAGGATAAGAAAACCGTTCCGCCCGATGGCGAGTCGGTGATTGCCGTTTCCGTCGATCCCAAGCGCATCCCGGGCTTCGAATCGACCAAGACCGTCACGATCACGTCGAACGATCCGCAGCAGCAGCGATTGAATATCCAGGTGACCGCGAAGATCGACCCTGAATTCGAACTCGAACCGAAAGAACTCAATTTCGGCGAGGTCGAGAAGGGGACGCCCATGGAGAAGACCATGGTGTTTCGCCAGCTTCAGCCCGATCCGATCGAGATCTTGGAAGCCGCGCCCATGCAGAAGGCCGCGGACATGGACATCAGCTTCGTGAAGCGCCCCGAGAACGAGTGGGCCTCGCCGCAGCATCCCGAGTATCTGCTTACGGTCCGCATTCCCGACGACGTCTCGCCGGGGCCGTTCGATGGCCGTTTCACCATCAAGACCACTTGCAAGCGCCTGCCTTCATACACGTGTATGGTCCGCGCCAACATTAAAGCCTTTTACGATGTCACGCCCGGCCGCCAGCTCATCGTCAGGTCAAACACGCCATCGGGCCAGGCCGGCGCCGCAACCGCCACGATTACCGCGGACCAGCCCTTTGAAGTGACCGATCTGAAGGCCTCGGGTGAAGATCTGACCGTCGCGTCCAAACCGGGCGACAAGCCCAATACGGCGGTGATCGACGTGGCACTGAAGCCCGATGCCCAGCCAGGCTCGCGTTACGAGACCATCACGTACAGCATCAAGGCGGGCGACAAGGTTTACAAGGAGCGCTTAGCTGCCCGTGTCTATGCCGGGGCACGTCCGGGAAGCGTGGCGGCTCCCATGGCGATGCCTGGGCAGCCTGCCGTCCCGGGGCAAGCCAAAGCCAATTCCCCCGCGAGACAGGGAGAGATTCAAGACGCCTTCCGCAGACTGCGTGAGCGGCATCCTCCGCTCGTCAACGGCGTCCACGTGCCGGCGACCGCAGTCAACCCCGATGGTTCGCCCGCGACGCCGGTTCCGCCGGTTCCGCCTCAGGCGTCCAAGCCGACGCCGCCTGTACCGCCGCAAGCCCCCGTGGCGCCGCGGCCCGAGGCGGCGCCAGCCGCGAAATAATGCGCCATCGCGGGCTGGCGAACGGAGAGGCCCTGAGGAGGAGAACGCATAGTGGCATTGTTTGGAAGGGGCGGGGATAAGGAAAAGGCCCCGCAGGATCCCGAGGCGAACCGCGTCCGTCCTGTTATGGGCCGCAAGGCGTTCTGCCGCATATGCGGGACGCACAAAGACTTTACCCGGTGCTGGTTACGCACGGCCCAGGTGACTCGATGCGCATGCTGCGGCTTGGAGTTTGAGAGCCCCGCGGCCCTGTACAAGCGCTCGATGCCCACCTGCCCGCGTTGTGGCGAGTATCTCGAACAGCCGGGATTCGAGTACGGGTTTTGCGATGCATGCGGCTCCAAGTTCGAGCTGGCCGGTGGGGCGCGTCCCTCGCTGTTGCCCAACAAGGCGCAACGGGCCGAGATGGACAAGTTTGGCAAAGTCTGGAGGCGGGAATGACCACTCGCGATGACGCTGCTGTTTCGATCGACGAGATCCGGCAGCGCCTGGCCGATAACGGCCAGGAGCACCTGTTGCGGTTTTGGAACGACCTTTCACCAGTCGAGCGGGCGGAACTGACCGCGGATCTTGCCGCGGTCGATTTTCGCCTCATGAACCGCCTCATCGAGGAGTGGGTCCTCCACGAGCCGCCGGCGGAACATTTCAATGCCATCGCCCCCATCCCGTTGATCCCGAAAGTCGAACCCGGCCGGCCTGACGCAAAGGAAGCCCTCGAGGCGGGCGAAGAGGCGTTACGGGCGGGGCGAGTGGGGTTGTTTCTCGTGGCTGGCGGCCAAGGCACGCGGCTTGGATTCGACGGCCCTAAGGGGTCCTATCCGATTGGGCCTATCTCGAAGAAGTCGTTCTTCGCCTTCCACGCCGAGAAGATCCACAATCTTCAGCGCCGGTATGGCTGCGTGCTCCCGTGGTACATCATGGTGAGCGACGCGAACGATGCCGCGACGCAGGCCTTTTTCCGCGAGCACGCGTACTTTGGGCTGGACCCGGCCAACATCGCATTCCTCAGGCAGCGCATGGTGCCTTGTGTCGACGGCGGAGGCAAGTTCTTCCTCGCCGAGAAGAGCCGCCTCGCGACCAATCCCAATGGCCACGGCGGCTGCATCCCGGCCATGGTCGAGAATGGCGTCATCGCCGATGCGCGGGCGCGCGGGATCGATACGCTCAGCTATTTCCAGGTAGACAATTGGACCGCGAAAGTCGCGGACCCGTATTTCATCGGGTACCACGTGCTGCGCCAAGCCGAGATGTCCTCGAAGAACCAGCGGAAGAACCATGTGCGCGAGGCCGTTGGCGTCCATTGTTCCTGCGATAGCGAGTACCGCGTCATCGAGTATTCCGAACTCGACATTTACCCGCAGTTGCTCGAGATCGATGCCGAGGGCAACATGGTGCATTCGGCAGGGAACCCGGCAATTCATATCCTGTCGGTGGAATTTGTCGAGCGCATCTACGCGCACTACGACGACTTTCCCTGGCATCGCGCGCACAAGAAGATCCCCTATATCGGCGAGGACGGAACGCTTGTCGAACCCGCCAAGCCGAACGGGTACAAGTTCGAGACGTTCATTTTTGACGCGCTCCGCTTCGTCCGCCACGCGCCCGTTGCCCTCGAGATCGACCGTGCGGGCGAGTACACGCCCATCAAGAGTTTCAGCGGCGAGAACAGCGTCGAGGCCGCATGGCACAGCATGAACGGGTACTGGGCGCAATGGCTCGAGGCCGCGGGATATGCCGTCCCTCGGGATGAATCGGGCAATGTCGCGATCACGATCGAAATCAGCCCGAAGTTCGCCCTCACGCAGGACGAGTTTGTGGCCAAAATAGCAGGACGGCGGCTCGACCCCACGCGGGATATCGGGATCGGCGCCGACGGGGAAATGTTGGATAGTTAGAGGACGAGGATACAGTTTAATACCAAGTTGCGATCAAAGGCGCACAAACAAAGGGTATCGCATTCCTATCTCTTCGTGGTCGTGATCGTAGTCGTAATCGTAATCGGGTAATTCGTAGTCGATTACGACTACGATCACGATCACGACGACAGGTTAGTGACTTCTCTTTCGAAGGTCCTGGTTTGTCAGTTCTTGATTGTACCTTTGTTCAAGATCTGTCATTGGTGTGTACCGGTGTTCATCGGTGGTTCCAGATCTCGATGCGAAGTGGAAAGCGGGGTGGGCGCGTGGATAAATCGGTTATTGCAGTCATCGTGGTGTTGCTGGTCATTCTCCTTGGCATGCCCCTGCTGGCGCGCCTTGGCAGCAGCGGCGGTTCGCAGCCCGCGAAAGCCGACAAGAAGGCTGGAGAGGAGCAAGCCGCGGCCATTCCCAACGAGCCGCCGTATTGGAACAGCTCGAACCTGGGCGGCACGCAATGGGCAGGTTCGCTCAGCGGGGTCGACGCGACTCTGACGCTGAACCCCGATGGGACGGCGCTCGCGGTCAGCAGCAGCCCGCTGGTGCGCACGTTCGTACCGTCAGGCCAGCTCCAAGGGCATTGGTCCGTCCAGGGCAACCAGTTCATGCTAGAAGCTGAAGTCCCGAACCTCGGGAAGAAGAAGATCTCCGGCACGATCTCCGGCAAGCAGATCATCGACGGCAAAGGCAAGCCGCTGCCGATTCACCAAGTCCGCTAACGCCGCACGCGGCAGGAAGTTGACAGCCGGTGACTCGCATGGTATCTTCCTCCGAATTTCTTGGGAACCTAGAAGGAGCCAGTCAATGCGCCAGATGGACAGGAACCGCATTCCGCAGTATGCAGGCAAGGCAGGCATCGAGATCTTGTCGATTGTGTCCGCTTTCTTCACCAGCGTAGGGCAGTTTATCCAAGGGCTGTTTACCCCGAACGCCACCCGGGGTTAGTTCTTCACCGGGGCGCCCCGTTTTGGTCGAGGTCATCTTTCGCCCGGCAAGGGAAGACGAAGCCGAGGCTTGTTCCCGCTTGTGCATGCTGGCCATCGGCAGCGATCTCGAGTCGCTTCTTGGCGGCCTGGTCCGGGGGTTGTCCACACGCGAGATGGTGGCCGCGTTGTGCGCGGCCGGCGACACGGAGTTCTCGTGGCGGCACTTTCTGCTGGTGGAACACGCGGGGCGTGTTATCGCCGGACTGTGCCGTGTTTCCACGGACGCGCGCCGCTCCCTAACGCGTGCTTTGCCCCGACGCCTGCAGCGTGACTGTGGCCTGGGTCCTTCCGGACTGTTGCGCCTGCTTGCACGATCGATTCGCCATGCGTTGGCCACGCGCGGCCCCGAGCCGCCGCCTTCAAGCCTTTACATTCCCGTAGGCGCGGTCCATCCCGAGTACCAGCGGACCGGTGTGGCCACGCAGACCCTGCGGCACGTCATCGCGCATGCCGCCGAGGATGGCTTCGAGAGCGTCTGCCTGTATGTCCAGACCTCGAATCGCCAGGCCGTGGCGCTGTATGACTCCCTCGGATTCCGAGCTTCACCCCCGCGCCGCAAAGGCAAGAAACTGATGGTCCTGTCGTGTTGCCGTCACGGCGGCACGTATCCCAAATGAGGCCGGCGGGTCTCTTGTCAGGCAATCCCCCTGCTCTGCGGTTCGGGCACGTTGCGTCGATATCTCAATTATAACTACTTTAACCCCCAATATTTACAATGTATCCCTTCTTGTCGACTTTCTCCGTGGTGTGGCGGCACGAGCTATGCTTTCTCCTGGTTGGAAGTAGTTGAGAACGATTGGAAACAATGGGATCACGGTGCGATCCCGAAGCAAGGAGGTTAGCACCATGGACGACAAAACGACTCGAACCACCAAGGTTCTGAGCGTGCTGGTAGCTTTCTTGGTTGCAGTGGCCGCGTTTGAAGGGTATTACCTGTTCCGCGTCCATCAGCGCGTGGAAAGCGCCACGGTGAATGCTCAGGCCACCGACACGGTGACGTGCGTCAAGCCGGACAACGGCTGGAAATTGGGCCCGGCGTTGCCTTCGCCCAAGTCATCGGCCTCTCTTAACAGTCCGCTCAGCGCATGGTTCGGTCGCAACAGCCAATGGGACCCGGCCAAGGAAATGCAGGAAATGCAAAAGCGCATGGACCGGATGTTCAGCCAGACCTTTGGGCAGATGGGCGTTGGTCCTGCGTTCAGCAATTTCATGCAAGAACCTGCCGCCACTCAAGATATGACGCTGTCGGACGAACCAGGACAGTATGTCGTGCGCGTGACGGCGCCCGGCATGGACGGGTCGAAGATCAATGCGAGTCTCGAGGATCAGACGCTCACCGTTTCAGGGGCTCAGGACTACACGTCGAGCCCGGCGACGCAGGGCGTTTCCTCGGCGGCTCAGAAGGCCACGATCCACTGGGAACGCTCGATGACGTTGCCCGGACCGGTCAAGGAAAGCGGGATGGCCATGAAGGTCGACAAGGGCGTCCTCACGATCACAATTCCTAAGGACACCTCGAAGGGTCCTTCCCCCCTCAACATCCAGTAGCAAAACGAGAGTCCGGGCGCCCGCGTTTCGCGAGCACCCGGACTTGGGTTTCTTCTAAAACACTCTCGCTGCCTGAAGCTTTTCAGGCGTATCATGGGGCGCCGCAGGGGGAAAACTTACCGTGCCGAACCCCACTTGCCGAGCAAATCACGCGCGGGCGTCTAGGCCTTCTCAGGCTTCAGTCCCCTTCTTTCTCGAGTCGACGACCGCAATGAACGGCGTGACCGCGGCGATAATCGCCGTGGCCATTTGAAGAATCATTACGCCTGTGATTGCAGTGCTCTGCGCTCTTGAAATCGGCTTTAGATGTTTCATGTTCCTCTCTCCTTTGTTTGCGTTGCCATCAAGGGCCACTTCGTTTGTAGCCTTCAACTTCCAAGGGCACTACGCATGCCCTTCCTCCGCATCCACGGAGACCACTTCCACGGAGCCACCATACCGGTTTTGTTGCGACGAGTCAAGGTTAGGTTGCAACTCTCGGAAACTATAGGCCGCCGGAACTTACCGCTGCCGGCAGACTACAGCACGAGGAAGATTAGCCCGATCGGAAAAAAGAGTACCGTAATCAAAATCCGGAGCCATTCCGCCATCTGGAGCCCCGCGATACCTGTGCGTTTACTTTCGTCAAACCCTTCCATAATTCCTCCTTTCGATGGGATGAATCGGTTGCCGCGTTCTTCTTGGGGTAGGATTACCGCTCGCCTTCGCCCTCGCCTTCGCCCGGTGTTGCTGCCTTGGCCTTTGGATCAGGTCCATCCTTTTCGTGAATATACCCCAAGTTCTTTAATTCCTCGGTTTGCGCGGCGTTGAGTTCGACTCTTTGGGGTCTGATCTGGCCGCGCGCCCGGATGTTCTGCTGGCGATGCGTCTCGATAAGCGCCTTGAAATGGCCGACCTGTTCCGGCTGCTGCGCCGCCAGATTGGCCGTTTCATGGGGGTCGTCCGCTAGGTTATAGAGTTCAGTGGCGTTCGATTTGCGGTCGAGAATCAGTTTCACCGGGCCAACTTGGACCATGTCGATGTCCACATCGCGCGGCGGTCCGGTGGGACGCACGCAACTGTACATGGCCGCGTGGGGGTCATGATGTTCGAGCACGTTATGGCCCTGCCAGGCGGCCCGCGCAGGCAAGCCGAGCAGCGCGGCGATAGTAGGCAGCAGGTCGACGGTGCAGACGTTGTCGTCGATGGTGAAGGGGTCCAGGCCGGGTCCTTTGATGAAGAACGGCACCCGCAGGACTTCCTCGTAGCAGGATGTTCCATGGCCGACAAATCCGTGGTCCAGCAGATGCTCGCCATGGTCGGCCATCAGTACGATGATCGTATTGGGATACTTGGCTTCGATGTCCTTGATCAGGATATCGATTTGGTCGTCGGCGAACCGCGATTCGCCGTCGTACAACGTCCGCACAGCCTCTTCGCCCACCGGAGACAGCGGTGTCAGGCTGCGCGTCGCCTTAACCCCGAGCCGGAAATCGATCTGGTCCCAGAAGTATTCGGTGAAGTTCTCGACGACGGCCTTCTCGGCGGGGCTGAGTTGCGGGTCGGGATAGCCCATCATCGTCTTGTACGACTCCGGAGGCGTATACATCGGATGCGGATCGATGTAGTGCGTGTACAAGAAGAACGGCTGGGGCAAGCTCTGGATCAGAGCGAGCGCACGACCGGTAACTTCGGTAGCCACTGCGGAGGGTAGGTAGTCGTAGGTGTCAAACCCTTGCGCGAAGCCAAGTTCGCGTATGAGATTGCCGTTGGTCTGGACGCCCAGCGTCGCAAAGCCGGCCTTCTTCAGGAACGAGGCCATGCTTTCGATGCGGTCCGAGAGCGCGTCGTTCGACGTGTACACCTGGTGCGTATCCACGTAGAGCGACGAGAAGAGCGAAGCCATCGACGGGCGCGTCCATGTGCACGGGGTCACCGCGTGCGGAAACCGTATCGCCCCCTGCGCCCATTGGGCAAGGTGCGGCATGACGGGCACATGGTTGCGTTCGGCCTCGACGCGGTCGGCGCGCAACGCGTCGACCAGGATGAACACGACATTGGGGAAGTTGCGGCTCTTGATTCCGTCCGCCCCCGGCATAGTCCGGGCCAGCCCCGCGATGCCGCTGGCCGTCAGCCCCACCGCCCCGACAACGACAATGCAAAGTATGAGACGCATACGTGTCACGATCCGCGACTCCTTCTACTGCCGGGACACTCCATACCCCGCCCTGGCCTTCGCGTCATTCTGAGCGTAGCGAAGAATCTTCCGGCTAGCAACCGCTCCTAGTGTGGTGAGATTCTTCGCTACGCTCAGAATGACACCCAAGGCGAGGCCTGCTCAAGAAGAGCCTCAGACCCGGCCGTTTCTTCACACAATGTTAGTATATCACGGGCGCCGTGTTTAGCGTACTCTCTTCGTGCTACTTGGCGCGGCTGATGACATCGGCGATCTTCACGGGGGCGCCGCCCTGGCGTTTGCTTTCGTCGGCCGCTTCCATAAACGCGAACATGTCGATCGTAACTTCCGCGGGAACGGGCGCGACACGCGTCTGAAAGAACTTGACGACTTCCGCCACCAGCGGGGCGTAGTCGCCGCTGTTCTCTTGTTCGACGACACTCTTGCTTCCGAAGACGATTACCTTGTGCGGCGTACCGCTGGTGCGGATGCCGTAAAGCACGCCGACGCGCCCGTCCTTCCACGTGCCGGTGGCCACGTCCGTGTCCGGCGTCGACGTGCGGACGACGCTCTCGCACCCCGCGCCCATCACCGTGAACAGGGCCTCCGTCGGGTGGACTCCGTACCAGAACAGGTCTGGATGATGCGGTTCGAGATGGCACGGGCCGATGGAGATGCAGCTTCTCACTTCGCCGAAGTCTTGCTTGAGCAAGCCGGTAAGCGACGCGTAGTAGCGATAGGACGAAGCGCTGAAGCAAGGCACGTTGGCTTCTCGCGCGAGCCGGAAGATCTCGATGACGTCATGCAACGATCCCGCCATGGGCTTGTCGACAAACACGGGTTTGCCCGCGGCGATCACCGGCTTGACCTGTTCGAGATGGGGCCGTCCATCCACGCTCTCGAGCATGACCGCGTCGACGTCTTTGCACATCGCCTCGATCGAGTCGTAGATCCTAACGCCGTACTTCTCTTGGAGATCCTTTGTGTAGCCGTCGACGCGCGTCGCGCTGTCCTTGAGGTCCGGACTGCCGCCCTTGAACGCCGCCACGACCTTCGCTCCCGCCACATGCTGCGGATCGCCCGCGTCGTTCAGCAGTTTCGTAAACGCGACCACGTGCGACGTGTCCAATCCGATCATGCCGACCTTCAGATCTTCGGCCAGAGCCCCGCGGGCCGCCATACTCATAATGGAGGCGGTAACTAGCACACGGATTACTATCTTCATCGGTATGTCCCTCCCATGCGTTCGCACCCTTTCGCCACGCGCAGAAACGCGCCACGGCATGCAGGCTATCAAGAGCGGAGAATGGAACACAAGGCGCGCGCGGCGCGTTCTGAAACGTCATACAGCGAGGTAGCGTACGACAGTGCGATACACGGAGTGTTCTAGATTGCATAACACCTTTTGCCT
>CAYOCT010000112.1:0-13998 GCA_964402555.1 uncultured Nitrospiraceae bacterium
CAATCCCCCGGCCTGTTGTGCGCAGAAGATCTGGGGATTGCTTCGTCGGGCTGAAGCCACTCCTCGCAATGACACCACGGGATTGTGAACAATGCGGGCTAACGGCAACCGGTCTCATCGAACGTGGGACCTCGGATTGAAGGAGTTTTCGTTTCATGTTGGAAGGACTTGTCGCGGCGCTGGCATCGTACGAAACCGTACTTGAACCGGACTGCAATCAGCCCGAATGGTGGGCGGGGGCGCCGTCGGTTGCGCGTGACGACCGGGGCGCGTTCTATCTTGCCGCGCGCATGCGCGAATCGGAATCGCCCAAGGGCAAACGCGGGTACGAAATTCGCATCCTCAAGAGCGGCGATGGCAGGCACTTCGAGATGATCAATCGATTGCGGCGCGAGGATGCCAAGGTAGCGGGATTCGAGCGTCCTGCCATCGTTCGCGATCCGTTGACGGGCCGCTTCCGCCTGTACGGGTGCACTGGCCTCGATCGGGGCTGGGCCATTCTGCGATTCGACGACGCGGACGATCCGTCGCAGTTCGATGCGTCCACGGCTCGAGTGGTGCTCCAAGCGGACCATCCGAGCGAAGACTTCGCTCATGTGGCGGGATATAAGGACCCGTTCCTCTTCTATGAATCCGGCCTGTGGCATATGTTCGTCATCGGCACGGACTACATCGAACGCGCATACCATTTCGTCAGCGAGGACGGCGAAAGCTGGCGGGCCGGAGCCGATCGTCCCGTGCTCGAGAACACGGGCTGGCATACCTTCTTCACGCGCCCGGCGTGCGTTGTGCCTATG
Organism: uncultured Nitrospiraceae bacterium; assembly: GCA_964402555.1. Classification (GTDB taxonomy): domain Bacteria; phylum Hydrogenedentota; class Hydrogenedentia; order Hydrogenedentales; family SLHB01; genus CAYOCT01. The sequence goes on from CAYOCT010000112.1 coordinate 798, forward strand.
ACGGTCGGTTATCTATTCGTATACGAAGGTTCTTCTGAATGCTGGCACGATCCCGTGTACAACATTGCCACCGGACTCGCCTATACGCCGGACTTGAAAACCTTCGTGGATTTGACCCCCAATGAGCCGCTTTTGAAAAGCACGACGCCGGGCGAGTGCCACACATGGCGCTACTCGCACTGGCTTCCGGTCGACGGACGGTTGTACGTCTATTTCGAGGCCGCGCGTCCCAACCGGACGAACGAAATCCGGATGGCCGTGATCTGACCGGCTCTATCGCGCTAAAGGCAACAAAGAAAGAGCGCCACAACGTCGCGTTATGGCGCACTCCTGGAGGGAAGATCTCCGGGAGGAAACACGTTATGGGGCGCGTTGGGATATGACGTCCCCGTGCTTCAGGCTCCCGAATTCAATTTCGCGACATCCGTGTCATTCCGCCTTGACCTCCGTGTCTCGGCGTTCCAAGTATTCTATCGGCGCGCCGCGCCGAGACTTTAGCGCGGCGATTCATGTTCGTGGCGACTCATACTCATACTCTTGCTCTTGCTCTTGCTCTTAATCTTGCTCGTGCTGCCTAGTAAATCGAACTTCGACCACCTGTCATGCTGAGAGCTTGTGAAGAAATGACAAGGTCCCGCGATTTCGTTTGTCGGCTCCGTCCTTCCTGTCATCCTGAGCGCAGCGAAGGATCTCATAAGCATTAGAGGCCTATGCACATAGCGAGATCCTTCGCTGCGCTCAGGATGACAGGTAGAACGTAGTCAAGATGCAAAGCACCCGCGTTTCACCATTTCTTCATACGCTCTGAGCGAAGCGAGGAATCCCACCTGCGATAGAAGCCTCGACTGTTAGGCGATCTCACTTCGCTCAGGAGGATGCAAATGCAGGGCATCGTGTGTGACTCCGATGCATAGAGGAACGCTGGACCTCCTGTCATTCTGAGCAACGCGAAGAATCTCCTGGCAGGTGAGGCTCTTATCGTGGGTGAGATTCTTCGCGTTGCTCAGAATGACAGGAGGTTGGGTTTCTGTTCTCGAGGTAGCAAGAGCAAGAGCAAGAGCAAGAGCAGGGAAATGCGTTGAAGCCAGGAATTACGATTCGCTACGTTAGTGGCTTGAAAAGCCTTCTCTCGCGCCCTATGCTCACGCCATCGGCAATCCGCCGATTGTGCAGCGGCTGTGCGGTCGAGAACGGTTCATGCAGGCATCGCTCAATACCTGGCTTGGCGTGGAAGGATGGGACGATCCGAGGGATCGCGCGACGGTGCGCTGGGCGTTCGCGCTGGCCGCCGTGGCGCTCGCGTTGCGCCTTGGATTCTGGGCCTATACGGGCCGCGTCTGGGAAGACGCGCTGATCACGGTGCAGCATTCGGAGAACTGCGCACAGGGTCTCGGGCTGACGCATCATCCATCCGAGCCGCACGTGCACGGGTTCACGAGTCCGCTGAGCGTACTCGTGCCTCTTGCCGGAGACCTCGTCCACGTCGGATTCGGTATCGTCTTCATTCGCATGGTGTCCGCGTTGTGCGGGCCGCTGACGGTGCTGTGCGTCGCGTCGATCGCCCTGGATCCGCGCGTCCGGCTGAGCACGCCCGCCGCAGTCCTCGCGATGGGTTATGTCGCGATCGAGCACCATCAGATCTTCTTCGGTATGTCGGGCATGGAAACGCAGATGGCCGTGCTCGTGTTGCTGGCGTCGATGTACTATCTCATCGCGGACAAGCCCATCCATCTCGGGGTTGCCCTCGGACTCTGCATGCTGGCGCGTCCCGACTTCGGGTTCTGGGCGGTGATTGTGGGAGTCTATTTGCTTTGCGCGCAGCCACGGAACTTGCCGCGCGTTGTGGGCGCGGCGTTCGCGATCTACGGGCCATGGCTCGCGTTTACGACGCTCTACTACGGCTCGCCAATTCCCAACACGCTCATCGCGAAGAGCCTCGGCTATCCGCAGTGGTGGAGGCAGCCGGGGCTCACGTGGGGCGATTGGAAACGCACGTTCGTCGACAACCTCGTCTACGACGTGTTCGCCCAGCTCGGCCCGACGCATCTGAATCACGCCTTGCGCCGGGGTACGTGGTTCTGGGATAAGCGTGTGATTTCGGACGCCATGATCGTGTTCGCGCTGGCCGGAGCAGCCGCTGCCCTTTTGAAGAAGGAATGGCGTCTCGCCGTAGTCGGTGGATTCTTACTCGTGTACGGCGTCTACTATGCCGTGTTCGTTCCGAACCTGTTTCCATGGTACTTCGCGCCCGTGACCGCGTCGACGATCCTGTTGAGCGCTTACGGACTCGATAGGCTCGCGTCGCGCGTGAATTCCACGGGCATCCGCGCGGCGGCGCTTTCTGTCCTTGCGATCGCGTATCTCGCCACGCTCGCGGCCGTGCTTCCCACTACGTTTCGCGTCGAGAAGCAAATACAGGACGTCGTCGAGAACGGAGTTCGGAAGCAGATTGGCCTGTATCTCGCCGGCGTCATGAAACCCGATGAGACCCTCGGTCTCGAACCGCTCGGCTACGTCGGTTACTACGCGCGCAGGACCACCTATGATTACCCCGGCATGGGCAGCCGCATCGTGACGAATTACCTCCGCGCGCATCCCGATCGGCGCAGCATGAACGGCGTGTTCGGCGCCTTGCTGCCGGACTATGTATTGCTGCGCCCGTACGAATGCGATGCGATTCGGAAGGCGCCCGATGGGGGCTGGCTCGACCGCGACTATCGTCTCGACCGCGAGTTTGCCGTTCCGGCGAGCGAACCGGCGTGGCTGCAAGAGGACTTCGCGGCGCACTTTCTGCTATTCAAGAAGATCGCGAAACGCGAGGGCGCGGCCCCATGAAGAAGTTCGCGTTCAAAGCCGCCGCGCTGATCGCGCTGAACGTGCTTGCGGGCTTGGCCGTCCTCGCGGTCATCGATGCGCGCCACACGGACAAGCAATGGGAAACGGATTCGATCCTCTACGTGATTCCGCGCGACACGCCGTTCGATCTCGTGACGATGGGTACATCGCGGGCGCGTGTGTTTTCGGAGTTCAAGAACAACTGCGAGTTTGCGGAGCGCGAACTCGGCGCGCGCTTCCTCAACCTCGCCATTCCGTTCGGCGGCGGGATTCGGCCCGAGAAGATGTTTCTCGAAAACTTCTTCGACCGGGGCAACACAGCCAAGGCCGTGGTCCTGTTTCTTGACCCGTTTATGCTGTTTGCGGACGATTTCAATAAGTATCACCGCTTCGTATTCTACGAACCGTTCCGAATCCGGTTCTTGATCGAACTTTTCCAAAACGACATCCCTATCCAGCGGATCATCACGTATATCCGTTCCAAGTTCGGCCTGTACTGGATCTTTCGCGAATCCGTGGTCAAAGAGTGGGACCCTCGCGTAGCGCACGCAACGCCGGACGAAAAGGAAATGGTGCGGAAACGCATCGACAGCCTCTATCCGGAGGGACTAAGTGAGACAGCGTTTTCGAGGTACACTCAGGATCTCGACGCGATCTTCAAGATGGTCCAAGCGCACGGCGCTCGCATGATTGTCGTCTTCGCACCGACACTGCTTGGGCCCGAACCGGGCGCGGCGAAAACGGTCGCGTGGCTCGAAGGGCGTAAGCGGACCTATCCGATCGAGTTTCACGATTTCACGAATGCGATGCAGGACTATGCCTATTTCGCCGATCACGACCATTTGAACACGAAGGGCTTCGAGTATTTCGTGACGCAGCACCTCAAACCGATACTGCAGGAACCGCAATCATGAACGTGCGCGGTACAGCCGGCAGGCTGGCCGTCTTTGCGGCCGTTCTTCTAGGCGCGTTCGCGCTGTTCTATGGGGCTTGGATTGCCTATCGCACCGTTGCCGTGTACCGCCAGATTAAGAGCGCGGGCCGCGGATGGGAGGTCCCGGTCAACACTGGCGATCCGAAACTGGGTTACGTCCCACTTCCCAATGTGCGAAGCTTCGAGTTGTTTTCCTATGGCTACCGCGTGCCGGTCTGCCAGGACGAACACGGGTTCCGCATTCCGTGCGGAGATTCGAACGAAGCGGGTGGGGCGCATCCGATCGTGGCGGCCTTCGGCTGCTCGTTCACCTATGGGACGGGCGTACGCGCCGAGGACACCTATCCCTACCTCGTTGCCTCGCGGCTCCATGGAACCGCGAAGAACGCGGCGGTCGCGGGGTACGGGCTTGCGCAAATGCTGCTCCGCGCGCGCGACGTGATTCCGCAGCAGAAGCCGGACGTCGTGCTGGTGCAGTACGCGCCGTGGCTCGTGACGCGCTCGATGAGCTATACGGGAACATGGGAGGCGCACGGCCTGACGCCGCGTCCTTATTTCGCGCGTTCGCCGCAAGGCGGGATCGAGGTCGCGCCTCCGGCCTTCTCGACGAACTACTTCGATCTGGACATGTCGTCGTACGTGTCCGGCCGAGCGCGTGTGGCGGAGTTCGCGTCGTTCATCTGGCGCATCGGCATCCCGTTGTGGACGTATGCCGACGCGCAGCAGGTGCGGTTCGCATTCGAGAAAGCCACGCACGCGCTGCCGCCGCTCGTTCCGGCCGACGCGTCCCTGATCGAGTTCGTGTATTCGGAGTTCGCGCAGTTATGCAAGGACGAAGGCGCGCGCATGGTCATCGTGGTGTTGAACCACGGCGGCGTGTTGCCTTCGGATATGCCGCGCGAGACGCTCGACGTTTTGGGCGGCATCCCCGGAGCGGTTGTGGCTGATGCGTATGCGGCACTCTACGCGCAACTTGACGAACCCACGCCCGAGGCGTATGAAAAGGCCTATGGAATCTGGTGCGGCACGCCGCCGGTCCTCGTGGATCGGCATCCGAATGCGCGCGCACATGAAGTGATTGCGGAGACAGTGCTGGAAGCGATGGGTCCGGCGTCTGCGAGGCAGGGATGAACAGACGGCAGTTTTTGAAGACGAGCGCCATGGCCTCTCTGGGAGCGGATTGGATGGCGAGGAGCACGGCGATGGCCGAAGCGCAACATGAGATCGCAGCCGATGTCGTGATTGTCGGCGGCAGCGTGGGAGGGTGCGCCGCGGCATTGAGCGCGCTTCAACGCGGTCGGCGCGTCGTCATGACCGAAGAGACGGATTGGATCGGCGGGCAATTAACATCGCAGGCTGTGCCGCCCGACGAGAACCCGTGGATCGAACGCGGTGGCGGCACGCGGAGCTATCACGAGTATCGGCGGCGCGTGCGCGAATACTACAAGAAGAACTTCCCGCTCACGGACGAGGCCCGCGCGCGAGAGAACCTGAATCCTGGCAATGGCGGCGTATCGCGCTTGTGCCACGAACCGCGCGTCGCGCTCGCCGTCCTGCAGGAGATGCTCGCTCCATTTGTCGAGTCGAAACAGCTCACGGTATTGCTTCGGCACAAAGCCATTCGCGCCGACGTGGACGGCGATCGCGTGCGCTCCGTGACGGTACGCGACCTCGACGGCGGCGCTGAACGCGCGCTCTCGGGCGCGTATTTTCTTGATGCGACGGAACTGGGCGATCTGCTCCCGTTGACGCGCACCGAATATGTGGCCGGCGCGGAGTCGCGCGCCGAGACCGGCGAACCGCATGCGGCGCCCGAAGCGCAGCCGGCGAACATGCAGGCGTTCACCTGTTGCTTTGCGATGGACTACCTGCCCGGCGAGGATCACACGATCGAGAAACCCGCCGAGTACGCGTTCTGGAAAGCGTACGTTCCGCAATTGACGCCGCCGTGGAGCGGGCCGCTGCTCGATTGGCGCACGACGCATCCGGTCACGCTGCAACCGCGCGACATGAAGTTCGATCCCACGGCGGAGGATTCCAGGGCAGCGGGCCTGTGGGTGTACCGCCGCATACTCGACCGCCGCAACTTCACGCCAGGCGCGTTTGCAAGCGACATCACGCTTGTGAACTGGCCGCAGAACGACTATTGGCTCGGCAACCTGTGCGAGGTCTCCGAAGAAGAAGCGCGACGCCATCTCGCGCGCGCGAAGCAGTTGAGCCTCTCGCTCGTGTACTGGATGCAAACCGAAGCGCCGCGCGCCGACGGCAAGGCTGGCTGGCCTGGTCTGCGATTGCGGAAAGACGTGGTGGGCACCGAGGACGGCCTCGCGAAACACCCATATATCCGCGAGTCGCGGCGCATCAAGGCCGAGTTCACGGTCAAAGAAGAGCACGTGGGCAAGGAGGCACGCGCCCAGGCCATGGGTTGCAAACCCGAGGAGGCGAAGGCCGCGGCGTTTCGCGATTCCGTCGGGATCGGCTACTACCGCATCGACCTGCATCCGAGCAGCGGCGGCACGAATTACATCGACATCGATTCGCTGCCGTTCCAGATTCCGCTTGGCGCGCTGATCCCGCAACGCGTCGAGAACCTGTTGCCCGCATGCAAGAACCTCGGCGTGACTCACATCACCAACGGCTGCTACCGGCTTCATCCGGTCGAATGGAACATCGGCGAATCGGCTGGCGCCCTGGCCGCGTTCTGTTTCGATCGCAGCATCCCGCCACGCCACGTTCGCGCGAAACAGGACCTTCTGGAGGCATTCCAGAAGAGCCTCGGCGAACAAGGCGTGGAACTCGCCTGGCCCGCCAATCCGCATAGCTGAGGGCTCGTGCAGGCCGCTGCCGGGATCCAAGCAGTCTTTTCCCCTTGACAGCAGGAATGTAGGGGTTTAGGATTGTCTTATCTGAATAGCCTATCGCGTGGCCGGTGACTATTCGTGAAGACTGTGGGAACCTAGGGGAGGGGCGGATATGCGCACGGCCTCAGTCAAAGGCGTAATCCTGATCGCGGTGTGCGTAACCGTCGGGCTCTTGGCGATAACAACCGATACCGCCCTCGCCGAAGGGCCATACACGCTCAGCGGCACGGTCTACGGAGGCGGCGTCCCACTCGCGGACGCAACGGTGACGCTCTACAACGCATCGAGCGGTGTGGAGCTGGGGTCCGTACAGACGGATTTCACCGGGATCTACACGTTTTTCGTCGGGGATGGCGCGTACCGTATCGCAGTCTTGCCCCCGCTCGGCAGCGGATTCAGCGATGCGGCGGTCGATAACGTTGTTGTGAACGGGAGCGATGTCACCCAGAACGTCATCCTGCTCGCCCCATCCTTTCTCCTTTCGGGCATAGTTGTTGGCGCGGACGGCGTTCCAGTGCGGAATGTCGAAGTTCACGTCAAGATCTCCGATGGCGATACAGAAGCAGGCGAAACGCTAACGGACGACCAAGGCAGGTACAGCCTTGCTCTCGCACCGGCGACGTACGATATTAATCTCTACGGTTACACGCCGAGATACCAGTCGACGACGATGCCGGGGTATTGGTATATTCACCCGGTCCTGCACGGTCTTGCCGTGGCCACCGACATGTATCAGGATTTCGCTCTACCGTTCGTTACGCTTAGCGGCAGGACCACCGACAGTAACGGCGTGGCGGTGCCGGGGGTTAGCGTCGCGACGGAAAGCCGTTACTGGAACAGGGGGCCGGGCGAGCTGTATCCATGGGGGACGAGCTTAGCCTGCGAGTCGGCGACGACTTCGGACGGGAATGGCGACTATTCCCTGGTGCTGCTTCCCGAGACCTATACGATCATTCTCGACGCACCTGTGGCAAGTGGGTACCCTCGCACGGTTATCGACAATGTCGCCGTGCCGAAGAACACACAACAAGATCTTTCGTTGGGAACAGCCGTGGCCCTCTCCGGCGTGGCGATCAACGCGGACGGCGTTCCGATGCGGAATGTCGAAGTCCACGTCAAGATCTCCGATGGCGATACAGAAGCAGGCGAAACACTAACGGACGACCAAGGCAGGTACAGCCTTGCTCTCGCACCGGGGACGTACGATATTAATCTCTACCGTTACACGCCGAGTTACCAGTCGACGACGATGCCGGGGTATTGGTATATTCACCCGGTCCTGCACGGTCTTGCCGTGGCCACCGACATGTATCAGGATTTCGCTCTACCGTTCGTTACGCTTAGCGGCAGGACCACCGACAGTAACGGCGTGGCGGTGCCGGGGGTTAGCGTCGCGACGGAAAGCCGTTACTGGAACAGGGGGCCGGGCGAGCTGTATCCATGGGGGACGAGCTTAGCCTGCGAGTCGGCGACGACTTCGGACGGGAATGGCGACTATTCCCTGGTGCTGCTTCCCGAGACCTATACGATCATTCTCGACGCAACTGTGGCAAGCGGGTACCCTCGCACGGTTATCGACAATGTCGCCGTGCCGGAGAACACACAACAAGACCTTTCGTTGGGAACAGCCGTGTCCCTCTCCGGCGTGGCGATCAACGCGGACGGCGTTCCGGTGCGGAATGTCGAAGTTCACGTCAAGATCTCCGATGGCGATACAGAAGCAGGCGAAACGCTAACGGACGACCAAGGCAGGTACAGCCTTGCTCTCGCACCGGCGACGTACGATATTAATCTCTACGGTTACACGCCGAGATACCAGTCGACGACGATGCCGGGGTATTGGTATATTCACCCGGTCCTGCACGGTCTTGCCGTGGCCACCGACATGTATCAGGATTTCGCTCTACCGTTCGTTACGCTTAGCGGCAGGACCACCGACAGTAACGGCGTGGCGGTGCCGGGGGTTAGCGTCGCGACGGAAAGCCGTTACTGGAACAGGGGGCCGGGCGAGCTGTATCCATGGGGGACGAGCTTAGCCTGCGAGTCGGCGACGACTTCGGACGGGAATGGCGACTATTCCCTGGTGCTCATGTGCGAAACCTACACCATCTCCATCGATCCGCCTGTGCGCAGCGGGTTCGCGCGTACCGTCGTGGACGGGATTCGTGTCGCGGGCGATATGTACCAAGCCGTCATCCTGAACTTCGTGGATACTACGCCGCCGGTGATTGGCGCGGGACCGTATGCGCTTTCCGTTACCGGCACGACGGCCTCGGTCCAGTGGCAGACGGACGAGCCAGCGTCGAGCGTCGTCAAGTACGGCACGGAGGAGCCGCTGTCGAGCGAGGCGTCCGCGGCGGGTTACTCGACGAACCATGCGGTCTTTGTGCAGGGATTGGCCCCCGACACGGCTTACATAGCGCGGGTGTACTCGTCGGACAAGTCTGGCAACGGGCCGGTAGAGAGCCGCGCGATTACGTTCCGTACCCAGCCCGCCGCCGATGCCGAGCTGCCGGTCATTCTTGAAGGCCCTGTTATATGGAACATCACGTCGAACGGCGCGACGGTCGCATGGTCGACGAGCGAACCGTGTGACGGCGAAGTCCGGTACGGGCTCGATTCCTCAGTTACCGAACGGACAGGAGATGCGTCGACCGGACTCGATCACGCGGTGACGCTGACGGGCCTCGAACCCAACACCCGTTATTACGTGCAAGTCGCGTCGCGCGACTTGGCCGGCAATGGACCCGTCGTGAGCGGCGTTGTCACGTTCAATACCGTGGCGGCGGCTGACACGACGCCGCCGAACATCGTCGCGGGGCCGATGGCCATCGAGGTGGCGAACAATCGCGCGACGATCGCATGGACCACGGACGAGCCGGCGAACAGCGGCGTGTCGTACAACGACGGCGTGGTTTACGGGGTGATGCAGGATGCCGCGCTGACGATCCAGCATTCCGTGCGTCTGACCGGCCTGAAGCCGGGCGTGACGTATCACTACACGGTTGCCTCGACGGACGCGTTCGGCAACGGCCCGGCGCTGAGCCTGACCGCGTCCTTCACGACGCGCGCCCTGCCCGACACGACGCCGCCCGTGGTCATCGAAGGGCCGCTGGCCATCAACACGACCGACCGGACCGCCGCCATTCGCTGGATCACCGACGAGCCGGCGGACAGCCTTGTCGAGTTCGGGACCACGCCCGTGCTTCTCTGGGCCTCGGGACGCGCCGAGCTGGCTCGCCTGCACTTGGTCACACTTGTCGGACTCCAACCCGATACGGAGTACTTCGTCCAGGCGTCCTCGACCGACGCCGCCGGGAATGGCCCCTCCGCGAGCGCGGTCTTCTCGTTCCGCACCGCCACCACGCCCGACCACGATGGTCCTGTCATTACCGCCGGTCCGACCGTGCTCGGGCTGAGCGACACTGAGGCCACCATCTACTGGCAAACGGATGAGCCTTCGGATTCGGTCGTTGTGTACACAATGCAGGCGGGACTCGACCAGCGCCAATCCTCGCCCGACAAGGTGACCGAACATTACCTGGTCCTGACGAATCTCGTTCCGGGCGCGCCTTATTCCTTTGTCGTGTCGTCGACCGACGTGTCGGGCAACACCACCACCGCGTCCGGCGCCGGCAAAGGCGCGCACGCCAAGGCGCCGTTCGCGTTCGCCACGGAACTGCTTCCGGATACGGTCCCCCCGGAGATTGTCCTGGGTCCGGAAGTCGTCAACGTGACCGATTCCATGGCTACCATTCATTGGGCCACGAACGAGATCGCGGACAGCCTCGTCGAGTACGGTATCGAGGGCCTTCCTCTCAGCGGCTTCTCGGCGGATATCACTCTTGTGATGGAGCACTGGACCGTCCTCACGAACCTTGAACCCGGTACGCGGTACGAAGCGGCGATTTCGTCTTCCGATGGCGCGGGCAACGGTCCCGTGGCCGGCGGTCCGGTTGTCTTTGTGACCCTAGCCGCGCCGGACCTCACGCCGCCGGTATTCGATCCCCTTCCTTCCGTCCTTTTCGTGGAGCGCGATACCGCGGCCATCGCGTGGGGCACCGACGAGGCGGCCACAAGCCAGGTCTTCTTTGGATTGGCGCCAGAAACCATCGACTCCATTGCGACGGCAACGGGCCTTACGGTGGCGCACCATGTTGCCTTGACCAATCTCCTGCCCGGCACCAAGTACTTCTACTCCGCCGCCACCATGGATTCCTCCGGCAACGAGTCGCTTAGCGGCATCGACACCTTCGTCACTGCTGGTGAAGGCGAAGGCGAGGGTGAAGGCGAAGGTGAAGGTGAGGGTGAGGGTGAAGGTGAAGGCGAGGGTGAAGGCGAAGGCGAGGGTGAAGGCGAAGGTGAAGGTGAAGGTGAGGGTGAGGGTGAAGGTGAAGGTGAAGGTGAAGGCGAGGGTGAGGGTGAAGGTGAAGGTGAAGGTGAAGGTGAAGGCGAAGGTGAAGGCGAAGGCGAGGGTGAAGGTGAAGGTGAAGGTGAAGGCGAGGGTGAGGGTGAAGGTGAAGGCGAAGGTGAGGGTGAAGGTGAGGGTGAAGGGGAAGGGGAAGGGGAAGGGGAATGCCACCACCGTGGGTGTTTCGCAACGCCGCAGGATCTAATGCGCGACGGAGGTTTCCCCATCACGCCCGATGCGGATGGCTTGCTGTTGGCGGGTGCATGCGCTTGCCTCGTCCTCGCTGGAAAGCTTGCGCGACGAAACGGAAGATGCTAACTGTCTACAGACGGTTGAAAGCCTAGTTCATAGCAAACGTGCCACAATCGACGGAGCGCGGCCTTGCAATACCGCGCTGCGTTATTCGCTATTGCTCGCGAACAAGACGCTCGCTCTGAACCAAGACAAAACCGCGCCAACCGTTGTGAGTCCGCCGGACCGTGGCGTACAATCGCATGGAGGACGGAGGACTGGCGATGAACATCATTCTGGTCGTATTCGATTCGTTGCGGAAGGATTGCGTGGGGGTATATGGGGCGCCGCCATGGGGCAAGGTGCAAACGCCGCATTTCGACGCCTTCGCGGAACAGTCGCTTGTGATGTCGCGGATGTATCCGGAATCGCTGCCCACGTTGCCGACACGCCGCGCTCTGTATACGGGCCGGCGCGTGTACCCGTTTCACAACGCCGATTTCCGGTTGAAAGGCGATTTCGTCGGCGCGCCGGGGTGGGGGCCGATTCCCGAGGAACAGCCGACGCTGGCCGAGATGCTATCGGAACACGGGTATCGCACAGCGCTGATCGCGGACGTGTATCACATGTTCAAACCGTCGAAGAACTACACGCGCGGGTTTCAGCAATGGATGTTTTTGCGCGGCCAGGAGACCGATCCCGCACGGTCCGGCCCGCGGCTTACGCAGCAGGAGCTTGACCATTGGCTGCCGCGGGAAATGCAGAACGAATGGAGCGTGCGGTTCATCCAGCAGTGCATCATGAACCTGCATGACCGCCGCAATGAGGAGGACTATTTCGCGGCGCGCGTCCTGCGCGAGGCCGCGTTGTGGCTCGAACAGAATCAGGATGCCGCCCCGTTCTTCCTCACGGTCGAGTCGTTCGACCCGCACGAACCGTGGCTCGTTCCGGCGCAGTATCGCAGGATGTATTTGAAGGAGGAGGGCCAGGAACAGGTCAAGTCCGGCTATGACGATTGCTCGCGCCTGCCGGAACAACTCCTGCGCCGCACTCAGGCCAACTACAGCGGCCTGGTTACCTTCTGCGACCGCTGGTTTGGGTATTTCCTCGAAAGCATGCGGGTGCTCGGTCTGTTGGACAACACGCTGGTCGTCTTCACGACGGACCACGGCCATTCCATTGGCGACCGGGGCTATATGGGCAAGCGAGGCTATCCTTCCGCGCGGGAGGTCTACGATGTGCCTCTGATGATCCGTTTTCCCGGGGCCGAACACGCGGGCAGCGCCAGCGACTTGTTCGTTCAGCACACGGACGTGACGGCAGCCATCCTCGAATGCGCTCGAGTCGAACCGCCGGAACCTATCGACGGGCGTTCGTTCCTGGGGGAGGCGCTTGCAGGAGCGAAGGGCGATCGGCAGCACGTTACGGTCGGATGGGGCAGCACGCCTACCGTGATTACGGACCGGTGGTGGCTCAACTGCAAGGTGGACGGGACGGGCGTCCTCCTTCATGACCTGAACGAGGCCGAGCCTTTCGCGGAGAACGTCGCAGGGAAATATCCCGAAGTCGTAAAGGACCTGTTTGAGCGCGCAGAGAACGATGCGCGCGGCGGATTCCCGGACTGGCTTATCGAACTCGCGCGCAGCCAGGCCGACGCGCCCGGGTGCAGCGACCTCGCCGCGCGCGCGTGAATGGCGAGCGCACTCGAGGCTGGATAGGCTGCGCATGCCAGATAGGGACCGGCATCGCAGACCAAGTTGCGATCAAACCGGTGCAGACCTGAGGTATCGCGCTTCTACTCGTGGTCGTGGTCGTGGTCGTGATCGTAATCGTAGTCGTAGTCTTCTACGAGCAAGCCGATTACGATCACGACTACGATAACGACCACAACCACCATAACCACCCCGCCCACCACAACCAGCACCACCC
>CAYOCT010000113.1:0-13295 GCA_964402555.1 uncultured Nitrospiraceae bacterium
CCACCGCCGCCAGCCCCGCCGCCGCCACCGCCACCGCCCGGACCCGCAACGAGCCGAAGCGCGCTCAGATATCCCTGCGCGGTCGCGGAATACGCTCCACTGCCCCCTGAAGAGCCGGCCGCGCCGGTACTTCCAGTGCCACTCCATGTTGGCGCTCCGACACCCGTGCCTCCGGGGCTGCCGGGATAGCCCGTGCCGCCATCGCCGTTACTGTTGTAGACACCGCCAATTCCGAGTACCCCATCGTTTCCACCGCCGCCGCCGCCGCCCGGAGTAGTCCCCCCAGGCCCTGCGGCCCCGCCGCCGGCCCCGCCATTGTTTCCGTTCGATCCGGCTGCGCCTGGCGCTGGGGAAGGATCGCCCGCGCCCGCACCGCCTGCTGTCGGCGCAGTCGTTCCTGTAAGTCCCGCAGAACCGCCTCCGCCGCTGTTTCCATTATTACCGCCACCGCCCGATGCACCTGGCTCGCCAATGCCATTACCCAAGTCCCAGCTCGTGAGAAAGTCTCTTGTACCGCCACGGCCGCCAGAACCGCCACCGCCGCCACCGCCACCTGAACCGGCCGAGCCGCCGCCGCCGCCCGTGCCCCCACTTCCGGCACTGCCGCCCGTCCCACCGCCGAGTTTCCCTGCGGGAACATTGATAGCCGCGCCTGTGAAGAGGTCGCCACTGGCTTTGATCGAGAGCGGCTGCGAACCGGTAACAGTCACGGTGACCGAACTCGGAATACTTACGTTGATAAGGTCGAACACACAGACTCCCGCTTGGGTCGTGCCGTCATCGAGCGTCACGCGGCCGCGTTTGGTAAAGGCGCCGCTGGCGTCCACCCCCGTGATGGTCAACGCATCGGTATCGATTGCCATCGTGGTTCCGGGCACCGGGGCCAGATCGCCCTGGTTGCCGTCGCTCTCGTAGAGGCTGTTCAACCCCGTGGCGCTGAATCCTATCGAGAACTGCGCGGCTGCGGTGTTGCCGTTCGACGCGGCATCCTGTGCCGACCCGCCGGGCAGATTGACCGTGATCGTCGCGTTGGGTCCGGGATAGAGACTGAACGTGTAGACGGAAGCCGGTCCCGTCGAGGGATCGAGGTTGCTCGTAGTCGCCCCAGGGGTGACCTGGAAATCGCTGAGCGTCAGTCCCGAAACCGGCTCGCTGAACGTGACTGTCATGGGGATCGGCGCAACATGCGCGGTGGGCGATGCCGTCGACGACAGCACGACGCTGGGCGCGGTCTTGTCGATCGTGTACGACGACCCGGCGTACGGTCCTGCCAGGCTATTCCACGCGCGGTCGGCCACCGTCCCGTCATTCAACAGATTGACGCCTACCGAGCCGTTGCCCGTGCCGGTGTTCACGGTGACTGTGTACGTCGAGCCGCTGCCGCTGCATCCCGTTATCGAAGCGCCGGACACGCCCGACGCGTTAATCGAAAAATCGCTCGCGTCGACGCCGCGCACTTCCTCGCTGAAGCTCACCGTGAAGTTCACGGACGAGGCGTTCGTGGGATTGGACGACGCGCGCACGATGCCCGTGCACGAGGGCGAGGTCGTGTCGGTCAACCAGCGGTCATAGTAGTTGAAAAGGCAATTGGCGAACAGGATCTTGTACCCGTTTGGACTCAAGTGGATGGGATCGACGGTGGTGCCGTCGGGGCGATCCATATACGTCGGAGGCGTCCCGTAGGCCGGGTTGCCACCGGGCAGGGGCGAATAGCTGGGATACTGCCCGGGAAACGGCACAGAGTACGCAGGCCACAACTGCCCGAGCGAATTCGTATAGCCCGTCGTCCACTGAATCGTCCCGAAATCCTGATTGTAATCCACCCGAGGATGCGTGGGCAGGAACGCGATCTTCATGAGCGAGCAACGCCCGAAGGCCCGGTTGACGGCTTCGTTGTTCGCGCGGTTCTGATTGAAATCGCCTACGGTGAAACCAAGCCCCGTCGCCGTATAGACGGCCGTCCAACTGAACTCGCTCAGACCGTACGTGCAGGTCTCGGTGATATTCAGGAAATCGTAGTCGACCCAGAGGAATTTGAGCGAAGGACGGACCGACTTGGCGTGGTTGACTACGGTCTGCACATCGTTATAGATGTTCTGAAACAGGGTCTGTTCCTGCTCGGTCGTGTAATTGGCGCGCCATGATCCCAGCATGTCGATGCCGCCGAGACTCATGTGGACGATATCGATGGTCGGGTTCACCGCCAGAGTGTAATCGAGCCGGTCCAGCAAGCCATGCGCCTGGCCGTCCCACGTTGGGAATGTGCCCGTGCCCGGGTCCATATTGGCTGCCCATGCGGCGGCCGCGGAACCGCCGATCGCCGTATACGTGCCTTCCACCTCGTAGACGTTGTTCCCGTAGGCTGAGTTCAGGACGTTCTGAAACGCGCCGGACTTCCAGGGCCATTGTGTCCAACTGTCACCGATAAGCACAATGCGCTTGGTCGCGCCGGCCTCCGAGGAAAGTACGAAGATTCCTACCACCAAGAGTAGACATACAATAAGGACCGAACGCGTGCTCACCGGATTCCTCCTTCGAGTAACTCCATTACGCCATGCAGCCAGAACAAGACGTGAGTGACGACACAACATCGCAACTAGATTATAACACGGTCCTAATGTAATTACAATAGAGTCTCTTCTGCGCAAACCCCAATATTTACAACATTCTTGAAGAAATGAAAAAGGAGGCGGAGATGGCACGTTGCGTACCATGCACCGCCTCGGGCAGAGGGTGAAGCGCCTAGATGGCGCCTCAGAGGGGGTGAAAGCTAGACCTTCAGTGGGAATCGAGGCGAAAACGCTGGAACGCTGGTAGATGCGTTACACTGACCGTACTTCGCGTCTCTGCCCACTGTCGAGCCTCCCATGCGTGGCTCACTCACATCGAGCCTCTTGGTTGCATATGGCTCAAGGTTGTTTGAAAATGAGCATAGCGCGTGCCACTATGGAATCTCCGTTGTATCTTTTTAATTCATAATGTCTTACGTGGATATACGACGAATCATACGGCAGCGGAAGATCTTACGGCGGCGTGCTATTCCCGAGTCAAGACTACATGGAAGTAGGAAAACGCACGATGAGATCGGAGCGGCAGTTCAGGACTTCACATACACAACGACGACGGCCGCTGGCTTGTCCGGAATCGTGATCGAAAGGCCCTGCTCGAGCAACTCGCTCCCGCTTAGATCGTGAGGAGCACCTTCGTCGACATTCGTCACGGTGTAGCGCGCGTCTGGGTCAAGGCCGTGAAGCGGAACCCGTGCGGATTCATAGATGCACTGCGCGCGGCGGAACATTTGCACCATGCCCGCTTGCGCCTCGGGACGGTGGAACTGCCAGCCAATCCACGTATCCTCGGCTTGGCTGTACGGGGTGAGCGGGTAATAATCGCCGTAGAAGTTCGGCGCGAGTTCTCGCCATTGCTGGGTCAGTTTGCGCAAGAGATCCCAATCGAGATCCGTGCGCCGCGCGTCGCAACTCAACGTCGTGTCAAGTCCGAGGCAGCTATGGAAGACCCATGCATTATAGTCGATGAAGCCTGTGCCCCAATACGGAATCCAAGAGGCGAAACCGTAGGTATGGCACTGCTCGCCGATCGGGTCGAGGATGGCGTCGCTACGCAGCAGCGGCACGGACCGGCGCATCGTCTCGAGATCGTTGCGATGCCCGCCGCTCGCGCACGAATCGATCATCATGTCCGGGTGGCGGCGCACGAGTTCGTCCCAGAAGGCGAGGTAGCCTTCGACATGGCGGATCTCGGTGATGCCTTGGCGGTCCTCGGTATCGTGGGCGCGCCAATACGGCAACGGATCCATGTTGAAGTCCTGCCGGTAATAATCGATGCCCTCGTCGGTAATGATACGGTCGTAGCGCTCGACAAGCCACCGCCAGGCATCGGGGTCGCCGAGGTTGAGCAAGCCGCCTTGCTTGCCGCCGAGCACCCATTCGGGATGATTCTCGGCAAGCCACGATCCTGCCGTGACGCGTTCCGGCTCAAACCACACGATCAGTTTCAGACCCTTGGCGTGCGCGTGATCCGCCACGGCTCTGATTCCTCGCGGGAATCGCGCCTTATCGACCTCCCATGTGCCCGTGCTCGTCCAGTCGCCCTTGTTGAGATACCATCCCGCGTCCATCCACCAGTGCGTGATTGGGATGCGCTCTTCTTCGTAGCGATCGATGTATCGGATTTCGTCCGCCTCATTGCACAACAGTCCCGGGAACTGATTCCCACTGACGGCCGGCATCTGAGGCGGCGGCACGTTGCCGTTGCGCCGGGGCAGGTTGTGCGCGATCATCCAACGCCGCCACACGTTCTGACTGCGCGCGTAATCGCCTTTCCAGAATTGCAGCACGATCAACGGCGAGCGGACCTCTTCGCCGGGCTTCAACGTGAAATGCGTGAGTTCCTGTCCCGCCGCGATACGCAGCCCGACGCCTTCATCGCGCACGAACTCCGCCGACCATCGTCCGGGCCAGCCTATCACTGCAATCACGCCCCGGCCGGACCACTCGACGTTGTAGTACGGAAACTCGCCCGCGCAGGGACGGCCTTCTCTCGGAGCAAGCGTCTTGACGATTTTGGGGGCGAGGATTTCGGAATGCGGCTCGTAGTCGCTGCGGTTCACCAGCGTGCCCGTGTGACGGTGAAGCGTGAATTCGCCGTCCATAGTGCGCTCGAACCGCGTGTCCAATGCGCGAATGTCGGAGAGGATCGGCGTGTCAGCCGCGCCTGTGTTCTTGAAGTGCAATGTCCACTCGACGGTTGGGAAATCCTTGTAGACGACGGCGTCGCAACGCACCACAAGGCCGGTATTGGGATCGGTGTACGTAACGGCACGCCCCACGCGCTCCGCGTCCAGCACCTGCTCAGAGCGCTCAACCTCCCATGTCTTGACGAGTTCGGAAAAGGATTTCGCCCCGTAGACGAATGAGAAAGGCGCTTCCGTCGTGTACGGCGCAGGCTGGAACTGGATCAACGGGAGATCGCCAATTCGAATAACGCTGCCATCTTCCATGGCCACGGTAGCCTCGGCCCACGCGGCTTGGTCGCTGTTGATGGTATCGCCACCATCTCTCGCCGCTATCAGGAACTCCGTCGCGCCGCTCAAGTCGGCCGTCACGGGGAGTCCCTCTTGCCCGCGGGTCAGCACCGCCGACGCGAAGACTTCGCGCGCTCCAACACTCACGGCAAATACAATGCTGCCGCCCGAGTAACTGCCGTTTGTGTCGACGCCGACAACCGCCGAGAACGTTTTGCCAGGCCCTGGAAGGCGCGCGAGTATCCGGCTGTTCGCGTGGCAGTAAAGACCATGCGAGTAGGTCTTGCCCGCGATACGCAAGGGTTGGCCATCGCGTCCGTTCGCCTGGACCGGACCGTAGTTCTCAAGCACGGTCAGACCTGGAACGGCCTCGCGCGTCTCGGCGACGCCCTGAAATCTGGCTGCCGCCCAGCGCGCGGCATCCGCCATCTCCTCCGGCAGCACCTCGACGGCCAGCGCGCGTGTGGCACAGGCAAGCACGATCAACGAAACGAAACTGACCCCGAACGTCTTCATCGCCCCTCCGCGTTTCGCGTAGCGTCCTCATAGAAGCAAACAGGCCGGCTTCGACGAAACCGGCCTGCATCCGCTCTATACACGATGGCTATTTGGCTAGACCCCGATACTTGCGGACAGGCCCGCCAGGCTGCCAATCCTTTAGGTCGGCCCGGTTCTCGACGACCTTCGCAACCGCCGCCGCGATGTCCTGCATGTCTTTCTTGGTGCCCATAATCGCCATATGATGGACAGCCATGCCCGAGCGCTCGGTCGCATCGGTCGAGACCGGCGTCTTGAAGCGTTGGGGATCGATGGCCTTCCAGTAGGCCGCGCTGAGTTTGTGGCGCGCCTTGGTGTGAGGCTTGTACAACTGGCAGTTGTTGAGCGTGTCGTACGGCGGTTCGAAGCCTTCGGGGATTCCCAGTTCGGCGTTCAAGGCCGGCGCCAACTGCTTGTTGGTGATTCCGAGCGCTTCGCAATCCATCCGGAACGTGAAGTTGAAGTAGCTCTGTTGCGTGATTTCCTTGCGACGGCGCATGGGCAGGATGCCGGGAATTTGCACCAGCAGCGAATTGAGATAGATTGCGTTTGCGTCGCGGTGCTTGACCTGTTTATCGAGGCGCTTCAGCGCGCACGTCAAGATCGCCGCCTGCCATTCGGTCAGGCGGTAGTTGCCCGACTGGATGGCATGCGTGAAATCGCTGTGGTAGCCGCGCCCGCAATTGCGCAGCGAGTACAGGCGGTCGAACTGCTCCTTGGTCTTGCAGGTGTTGAAACCACCCTCGCCGCAGCTCAGGACTTTGGACTCCTGGAAACTGAAGCAGCCCATGTCGCCGAAGCTGCCCGCGGCCTTGCCTTTCCAGAGCGAACCGTGCTGATGGGCGCAGTCCTCGACAAGAAACAGGTTGTGCTTCTTGCAGATCTTCTGGAGGCGGGTCATGTCGGCCATGCACCCGTAAAGGTGGACCACGATGATCGCCTTCGTGCGGCTCGTAATGGCCGCCTCGACCTTATCGAGATCGAGACACCACGTATCCGGCTCGATATCGACCAGCACCGGGACGGCGTTCACGTCGATGCAGGCCGCCGCCGTCGCCTGCCAAGTCATAGCGGGCACGATAACTTCATCGTACGCGCCGATGCCCAGGGCTTCCAGCGCGATCTGAATCGCCACGGTACCGTTGGCGCTGCACATGCCGTACTTGGCGCCGAGATACTTCGTAAAATCCTCCGCGAACTTCCACTCGATAGGCCCGTCGTACGACCAGCGGTTCGAGCGGGTGACGCTGCTAACCAGTTTGACGTCCGTTTCGTCGTGAATCGGCCATTGCGGCCACGGCGCGTTCTTCGCGCGCACGGGCGCTCCGCCCAGGAGTGCCAGCTTCGCCATATCGATGTTCTCCTTCAGCTAGGTTTGGAAGCCCCGGGGCTTCGGTTTGGTGTATATGAGGCTACGCACGCGCCTTCCGGCGCACCACGCGGACGGCCGCGGCAAGCAACGCGACGCCCAGCGGCCATGCCGCCAGCGGCAGCGTGTGCATGCGAACGTCGAAGACCTCGCCGTAGGCATAGTAGCCGTCGACGTTGCCCGCAAGCGGAACGCCGTCTTGATCTACAATCGTGCCGTTGTCGATAACCGCAAGCTGAATCGTGCCGAATCCTGTTCCACGACTTACCGTCACGGTATAGGTCTCCGAGAACTCGTCAATCCCGGGCGAAACGCTCAGGATCTGCGCGCCCGCCGCGCCGTTGTGCAGGACGACCTGGAAGTCGGACTCGTCGACGCCCGTAACCGGCTCGGTGAAGGTCACGACGAACACGGCCGGCGTGTCGTTGCCCTTGATGCCGCGATTAAGCGGCGAGGACTTCCCCGCGTCGACAACGCAGGAAAGGACCTTGGGCTGATCGAGCCACTCGCCGTAGAATTCCTCGACGCTGTACTTCATCAGCGCCGCGTAGCCGAGGTTATTGAGGTGGATATCGCCGCCGCCAATGTCGGGCAGGATGACGTTGCGCGGACTGACGTCGCATGTGTGGCCGGAGCCGGGCGGATCGTCGGGATAATAGTCGACCGGCGGATCGATATTGCCGCCGAGGATCGGCACGGGGTTGCTATGCGGGCGCGGCACGGTGCCCGCGGTACCTGCTGTCCCATTGGGTCCATAGAGGAGGCTCGCGCCGGCGTACGGCGTTCCGCTGTAGTTGTAGCGGGAGTAGAGGCCGAACGTGTATTGCATCAACCCGGCCGGGGCAATGAAGAAACAGCGGTTGAGATACTGCGGCATGGCCGAAAGGCGTTGCATCAGCTCGTATTTGGCCATACCCAGGCGCATGCCGGTAACGCGCGATTCGAGCTCCGTCGCGCCGCCCCAATCGATGCGGAGGTAGTCATAGTCGCACAGCGCGACTCGAATGTCAGGCCGCACATCGAGCGCCGTGCGAACGACTTTCTCGATCGCGTCGTTGATGGCCGCCCAGAAAAGCTTCTCGTAGTCCGAATCGGTTCCCCAGGATTTCTGCCACCCGTGATGCGCCTCGTCCACGGTCATCGTGGCGCCGGTAACGGAACTGACGGCGGAGATGTTGTTGTCAGGACCGCTGGGCACGTACGCGACAATAGCGGGATCGAACACACAGACAAAGGGGCCGCCCACTGGGCCGGTTACTTCGATATTCCCCGCGCCTACATTGGACAACCCTTCCATGGCCGCCTGGATCTGAGCGGCGGTGGCGTCGAACGGCAGCGCGCCGGTCTGCTGGCCTTCGAACCGCAACATGAACGTGCCGCCCGTCGGCGTGCCGATGAACCGGATCTGTTGCGGCATCACGTCGTTGTAGTACCCGCGGCCGATATCGTTGCCGCCGAGGCTCACGTGAACCATGTCGATCGTGGGATTATCTTCGAGTTCGATGCGAAGAATGTCGAGCAGCCCCACGGCCGTGCCGCGGAACGCATGAGGCAGGTTGTCGCGCCATTCACGCGCCATGGACATGGGCACGGCGGTATCGGCGCTGGTGGTCGTGTCCCCTCCAATGACGGTCCATTGCGAATAGCCCGCCTGGTCGAGTCCGTCCTGGGCCGCGCACCCCGTCCAGAAAGACAGTCCGCTTACGCCGCCAATCATCATGAAAAAAGGCCAGCTATCGCCCACCAGCAGGATGCGTTTCGCGCGCCCCACCGCGTGCGCATCGGCAACCACTACAAAGCAAAGAAGGATTGCCAGCAGCCATACGAACCCCCGTCTCATCCCAGTCCAACGCTTGCTCATAACTTCAACCTCCCATACTGATCACTACTACAGACGGACTCGCTACACCACGAACCGCGACCGGGATTATCCGCCCGGTCATGAACGGATGTCAACAGACCTTTCCGCCTCGATCGATTGGCCACGCTCGCGGCTCCCCAGTTCCCATGTGGCCCTCCCTCTCGTGCTCTTGCTCGTGCTCGTAATCGTAATTGTAATCGAGCTACCCGCGGGCGAGTGTTGGCGCTGGTCATACTCCTCGGGAAAACGATTGGCGTGTTAAGGCTATAATCTTTCGATCCTCGCTCGATTACGATTACGAGTCGTCATGAAGCGCGGCTTAACTCGCGAGGATGAAACGCAGCGCGTCGTGTGTGGCTCCGATGCATAGAAGAACGCTGGACCTCCTGTTATTCTGAGCAATGCGAAGAATCTCCTGACAGGCGAGGCCTTTATCGTGGGTGAGATTCTTCGCGTTGCTCAGAGCGTGTGAAGAAATTGTGAAACGCGGGTGCTTTGTCTCTTGACTACGTATTGCCTGTCATCCTGAGCGCAGCGAAGGATCTCATAAGCATCAGAGGCCTATGCACATAGCGAGATCCTTCGCTGCGCTCAGGATGACAGGAAGGACGGAGCCGACAAACGAAATCGCGGGACCTTGTCATTTCTTCACAAGCTCTCAGGATGACAGAACGGAGGGAGCCGACAAAGGGAAACTCAAGACTTTGACATTTCTTCACAAGCTCTCAGAATGACAGGAGGTCGGGTTTCCATCTTCGAAGTAGTACAAGCACGACCGCCAAACCTGGCGCACCGCGGCGCCGTTGATTTGCATGGGCGGCGCACTCATAATGCAATACCAAGTATGGGGAGCGGGCATGCCATGAACGCATCCAGTGACACGGCCACGCAGTCGACGGCACGCGCGACGGTTCTCTTCGCGGTCCTGCTACTGTTCTTCTTCCAGTTGACGGGCGCATGGATCGAGAGTATCTACCGAATGAGCCTCGTCAAACTGCGGATGGGAAGCGAACTCTACGGCGCATTGCTGGTCTTGGCTCCCGTGGCAGTCTTCTTTGCGCACGAGAGACGCGAACGAGGCGTATTGTGGACATCCATAGTCGTCCTCATGGCGGCGCGCGTACTCCTACCCATGCTCGACGCCCCGGCACAGATCGTTGTGGCGGGCCTCGGAGCCGCCGCATTCCTCGTCGTGCTCTCGTTTGCACTATCGCAACGCTATCGATGGATCGCCGGAGATGCGGGCGCGGCACTTGGAGTGGCCATCTTGCTCTCGATAGCCCTGCGGAGTTGGGGGTCGTCCGTCGATGTTTCGATGGAAGGACCGGGTGTCGCGATAGGATGGATGCTGGCGTTGGCGGCCTACGTCTTGTTTTGTATAGGCATGCAGACGGACTTGACACCCGAAGCGCCGCAACCTGTTGCCTGGTGGCGAAGCGCGCCCGCGCTCGTGGGACTCTTCGCCAATTTCTCGATCGTCCTTCTCGTGCTGGCGAGTCCCGGCGTCGTGAACGCGTGGAGCGCTGGAGGCGCTGGGGGCTACCGCGCCGCCGTAGCCATTGCTGCGGCGGGATTCGCCGCCGCGCTGGTGCTCGGCGTCGTGCCCGCGCGTGCGCCTGCATGGGCCGTAACCGCGTGTTTTGTGGCGGCGCTCGTGGGCGGGTTGCTCGTGCACGCGCCGCATCTCCCCATGTCCGTGTCGGCAAGCCCAGTCACGGTGGGCGAGGACACGCCAGCCGCGCGAGTCACGTTGTATCTAGCGCTGCTCCTTGCTCCCGTTGTCATTCTTAACGTGCGACACTGCATGCTATGCGCCTGCTTCAAGCGTCCACGCAACGCGGTTCTTCCTGTATTATTGGGCATGCTCCTATTGTTCGCCGTAACGATGCTCCTGATCTTCACGAACACGTGGGGGTACGTCCCCTACGGACCGGCGTTTCGCAACAAGTTCTACCTGCCGTTCGCAATTGCGGGAATAGGAGCACTACTTCCCTGGTTACGGAGGGGCATCGCGATTCCCCCGGCGCGACCTGTACGCGCGGTTCGCGTCATCACGTTGGTCTTGGCGGCCTTCGCGATTGCGGGACTTGTGTGGCGCGGTTCGACCAAGCCCCAGCCAAGAACCGACCCGCGCCGGCTCACGATCATGACCTACAACTATCAGCAGGGATCGAACGCGGCGGGCAATCGCGATTACCGGGGCCAGTTAGCCTTGTTGCGCAAGGTCAATCCCGATATTGTCGGCCTGCAAGAAAGCGACACGGCCCGGCCCTCTGGCGGCAACGTCGATTCCGTCCGCTACTTCGCCGACGGCCTCGGATATTACACCTACTACGGCCCCAACACCGTGTCAGGGACCTTCGGCACGGCCATTCTGTCGCGCTTTCCGATACGCAATCCGCGCGCCTTCTTCACGTTCAGCGACTCCGACGAAGTCGCCACGGCCGAAGCGGAAATCGATGTCGACGGGAAGACTGTCGCATTCTTCTCGAACCATCCTTCAGGCGCCGACGAGGTGATGAACGCCCACGTGGACGCGCTGATCGCCGAGGCCGGTAAGTACGAACGCGTCATCGCGGTAGGCGATTTCAATTTCAGACCTCATACCTCGTACTTCAGAAGACTGGCCAAGGTCCTCGGCCCCTCGGCAGCCATCCTCGGCGAATCGCGCGTGGACAATAACGGACAGCCAGTCGATCTGGCTCGGGAAATCGACCACATCTTCGTCTCGCGAAACTTCGAGGTGCTCGAAAGCCACTATCTGCCCCCGCCGGACTCCCACACCGATCACCCCGCGCACTGGTCGGTGATTCGGATGAAAGAGTAGGCCGCGTCAAGCGATCGGGCCAAGTTGTCCCCACTCGTACAACACGAGCGCGGCGGCAAGCGTCGAGGCGACCTCCGAACGATACACCGCCGGGCCGAGGGAGATCGGAACAACGCCTCGATCCTGCGCCTCGCGCGTTTCTTCCGGAGACCAATCGCCTTCCGGGCCCGCGAAGACTGAGGCGGCTTCACCGTGTAAGGCATCACGGAGCGGTCTTGGAGGGATATCGGAGGTCGCGAAGAGCGAGACGCCCTCAGCCGCTTCAAACGCGCATCGCAGATCCGAAACGACCTCAAACGTCGGCAGCCAGGCACGGCCGCACTGTTTGCAGGTCTCGATGGCCAGGCGCTCCCACTTCGGATTCAGTCGCGGCGTCTTTTCAGAATGGCGCGCCCGAAAGAAGCAGAAACGCGCCACGCCAAGTTCCGTGCCGCGCCGGATTACGGACTCGACGCTCTTCTCGCGCAGCAGCCACGCCTGCATGATCGATACGCGCACAGCCGGCTTTTCAATGCGCCGTTCCTCTCCGCAATCGACGATAACTTCACGATGCGAAACCTGCGCCACCGTGGCATCGATTTCGCGCCCATGGCCGTCGAATAGCGTGACCCTGTCGCCCGTGGCCACGCGCACCACGTGCAGCGCGTGATGCGCTTCTTCGGGCGGGAGCGCGAGCGATTCCGCGAACGGAGTCTCGGGGAGAATATGGAATCTGAACACGTGCGCCATAGGCCAAGCATAGCATCGATCCTTGCGCGCGCGCATCTGCTATACTCGCGTTCGCGAACTATCGGGCACAACCAGGAGCACGAATCATGGATCTCGCGATGCGCGACGCCTTCAC
This sequence comes from uncultured Nitrospiraceae bacterium, assembly GCA_964402555.1. Taxonomy (GTDB): domain Bacteria; phylum Hydrogenedentota; class Hydrogenedentia; order Hydrogenedentales; family SLHB01; genus CAYOCT01. The sequence goes on from CAYOCT010000113.1 coordinate 12,483, forward strand.
GCAACGGTGGCAGCAGTTCGTGCCGGGAGCGGAACTTCCGGTTGTCTTCTTCTACACGGACGATCCCGGCGGCGTTGACGTGGTTCCGAAGCCGGAGGGACATCAATGCGTGATTGCCCCGCTCGGCGCCGCGCGCAAGGGCGAAGCCGTCTGCTTCGGCATCGAGTCGGTGGCGTGTTTCGGCGGCCAGCGGTACCTCGGGTTCTGCAATGACATTCGCCCCAACTTCGAGTACTTCCTCTCGTGCGGCATCCCCGGCCAGATGGAAGGCGAACGCTACAAGAAGACGCCCGAAATCGTTTCGCAACTGATGTCGCGTGCGCCGGCCTTTGACGCGCCGGGCAAGTACATCGTCTTCAAACGCTGGGACACGCTCGCCGAAACCGATACCCCCGAAGTCGCGATCTTCTACGCTCGGCCGGACGTGCTCGCCGGCCTGTTTACACTCGCGGGGTTCGACGAATCGGACTTGCACGCCGTCGTCGCGCCGTTCTGTGCGGGCTGCGGCGCGATTGTGCAATATCCGTATCTCGAACAGCGCAGCGAACACCCGCGCGCGGTCCTCGGAATGTTCGATATTTCGGCTCGTCCTTGGGTTCAGAAAGACATCCTGAGTTTCGCGGTGCCCATGGCGAAATTCGAGCGCATGATTGCCAATATCGACGAGAGCTTCTTCATTACGCATTCGTGGGCGCGCGTGAAGGCCCGCTTGGGTTAGCCGAGCAAGCCCCGCGGCAAGACTTGGCGCCTAACTGTCATGCTCTTGCTCTTGCTCTTGCTCTTGCTCTTGCTCTTGCTCTTGCTCTTGCTCTT
>CAYOCT010000114.1:0-13206 GCA_964402555.1 uncultured Nitrospiraceae bacterium
TTGCCTCGGCAATCTCCCGGAGCCTAAACTTGTGCACAAATTCTTGTGAGGAGCCGCTTTTTCTTTGCCGCCGTGAGCGTCTCTACCCGCAAATGCAAAGAAGATGCGCATCGTTTGCAAAGGTCTTTCACCCCTCCATTTCGCTACGGTATACGTGTCAGTTGGCGAACTCATGACAACAAAGGAGGGGCTCATTGTGGAAAGCAGGCGTCGTGCGGACAGGTTCGCGGTCAGCGTGAACATGGATTTCTTGAAGCGATTCAGCGCCACCCAGGGGTTCTGGTACGAGACCGAAGAGGAAATCGAGGCGGGGCTAGCGTGGGGGAAGCGAAAGGAAGAGCTACTCCGCTGGGTCCGGCGTCAGATGGCGCGCAAGCTGACTCGCCGGGAACGGCGTTGTGTCGAGATGTACTTCTTTCAAGGACTCTCGTATCTCGAAGTCGGCGGCGCAACAGGAACCGATGCGTCTTCCGCCCATCGGGCCGTAGCGCGCTCGCTACGCAAACTACGGCAGGCGGCGCGCCGGGCGCGTTCCATCCCAACCGGACAATCGAGACCGCCCGAGTGATACGGGTTCATGCGGGGGAAAAAGGAAAAGAGCGAGCATGTCACCGACATTCTCGCTCTCCAACTCAACAATCGATTTGAGTACAGGTGATCTTATACGCCCGGAGGAAGCAGCGTACCAAAGTGCGCGATGCGACCCGTCGGACCACCGTCGATGTTCTGCGACTGGACATAAAGCCCTTGCACGTCGCCAGAGCCGCCTACCCAGTTGATAACCAGGGAGCCGTTCTTCTTCGTGCCGCCCGGGATGGACGAAATCATAGGACGATCCGGAACCAGAACGCCCGTCGGGGTTTCCATACCGCCCGGATTGGTCGTGGCATCGACGCGGTCAGCCGCCACGGGACGGAAAGCCATCGTCGACAGCGCCGGAATCACGAACGTGTTGTTCGGAGCATCCGGGCCGAGACGGGCACCGTCTTGCGTGTAGTACGTGATGCTGCAGGTCTTGTCGGCCGTGTCGTTGTTGTGCACGAAGCACAAGCCGATGATCGTGGCGGTCGCCGGCGGAAGACCCTGGTTGGTCCCCGTCTGGTCAACGAACCACGGTACGCTCAACGAACTGGCGTACGCGATGCCCGCACCCACTAATACCGCGATGACAAAAAGTTTCTTCATTTTCGTACACCTCCTCTCCCAGTAAACACTGCGTCTACCTACTCAACCGCCTCACGAGAGACGGCTTGCAGACCTCAACTTGGTTAGAGACTCGCCGCTGGCTGTCTCTAAACAAGTTTGTACCACAAACCAGTCTGAATGTCAAGCACTTTTTTGCGCCGATGACTCGGCCAAGAGGGAGGGGGCGGGCCGGCTGGCTCGCAGATAGAAGGCGACTACAGCCACGGCGCCATAAAGCAGGGCCCCCGAGAAGAAGGTGTCCTGGATGCCGAAATTCATGGAAACCAAAGTGGCGCCTACACTTCCGAGGACAGAACCCACACCGTTCATACCCCAGACCCAGCACGTCATGTTGAGTCCGGAGGCCCCGGCCAGCCTCAGAATGCTTGGGAAAAGCATGCCCATCGGGGTCGCGAGGACAGCCAGCAAGAACGCCACGATGATGAAACGCACAAGGAGCGGCGCGCCCTGCACCAAGGAGAGGGCCGACGAAAGGGCTATCCAAACGCCGAATTGGAGGCCGAGCGAAAGCACTGCTATAACAATAGTAAATGACCACAACCGGTTTAATGATACCAGCCCTGAAAGCAGGCTGCCGAGCCCGGTGAAGGCCAGCATCGCGCACAGCGTAACGGCGAACGTGAGGGTCGGATCGCCCAGGACCACGAAGAAGCGCTGGAGCACGGCGATCTCGACGAGCATATACGCCATGCCCAGAAGGAAACAGATGAGCAAGAACCCGGCCTGAAGGCCGCGCGCCTGCTTACGGAGTTCCGCCCGCCGGAATACAAGCAAGGGGGACAGCATCAGCAGGACCACACAGGCGAAGGCCACAAAGAAGAGATCGACGAGCAGATGGAACGCGTTCAGCCGCATGTTTGCCGCCTGGCCCGGATCGCCGAGGCCGAGGAGCGCTTTGATGAACGCGCGCGGCTTAGTCGCGTAGAAGAAATAGGGACGGTTATCGTGCAACGGCGACAGGTCCAGCGGCTGCGAGGCCAGGAACGCGGCGCGGCGGTTGGGATCCATGAGTTGCGCCACGCCCTCGGTCCATTCGTGCGGCGCGCCCTCGCGAGGCCACACGAGGTCGTAGCCAAGTTTCTTACAGGCCTCGCGCGTACGGGCGATCTGCTCCGGAGTCACGGGGCTTTTCGAGAACGCCATGCAAAGGCCCTTCATGATCGAGGCGCTCACGGGCGCCGTCATCACGACCATCATATGTTCGCTGGGATCGGCGACGCCCTTGTTCTGCAACGCGACGGCCGCCGTGCCTACGAGCCGCGTCATCTGGTCGCCCCACAATGTGCTCGAAACGGTACAGCAGACCCCTGTAGGAGCGAGACGGTCCCAATAGGACTCGAACGCCTCGACGGTGTAGAGGTAGTTCTCGGACAGCACGTACGCGCCTTGGGTGTTGGCCAATTGCGTGTCGGCGAGCGAGGCGAAGATGAGGTCGTAGGTGGCCGTGTCGCGATTCGCGAACGTGCGGCCGTTGTCCGTCACGACGTTCACTCCCGGCAGGCCGTAGACGTTGCCGGTGAACTCGCGGAACGGTCCGCGCAACGCCGCCACCGTGGTCGGGTTTAATTCGACTCCCGTAACTTCCGGCACGCCGAACAACTTCGCCGCGAGGATATCGCGCCCGCCGCCCGCGCCGATCACCAGCGCCCGTTTCGGTTCGGCAATGTAGAACGGCATCGCCGTGATGTCGTAGCGCAGATACTCGACCTTGCCGTAGTCCCCGTCAAACTGCACGAGGAACGCCGGCGCGCGTCCGTCCTGCGTCAAGCGCAAGTGCTCGGGTATCGGCCCCGTGTAATTCGGACTGGGCCGCCAGCCGCGCCAATTGGGGAAGGTTTCGATTTCGATGCGCGAAAAGTAGTTCCATTTCGAGAACAGGACCTTGTGCGCAGGGTCTTGATATTTGAAATCGAGCAGCGTCCACCGAGCCTGTCCCGCAAACAACACCAGGATAAGCAGCAAGCCGGCACAGGCCAAGGCCACCGGCCACTTCCGCCCATCGCGGCGCTGCAACAGAGCCGGTGTGATCGCCACACACGCCGTGACGAACGGTGTATTCAATCCGCCCAGCCACTGCAAGCACACCACGGCGAGAAGGCATCCCGTACTCGCGCCAAGCAAGTCGCTGAAATAGAGCTTGTTGGCCCCTTCATGCCGTGCCGCAAAGACGGACGAAATGAACATGCTGCCCAGGAAGAACGGCGTCGCGGCGGCCAGAAACGCCAGGAAGATCCAATGCAGGCCGCTGACGGCGCCTTCCGAGGTCACTTCGCGTAGCGGTAGAACGAGCAGTGCCCATGTGGCCCCGAGGATGCTGAGCGACAAGAGGAGCGCAAGGACGGCCGGGAAGTTTCGTCCCGGCTCAGAGACGCCCCGCAGCTCGCGCACGATCTGCGCATACAACCCGCCCAGGCCGATGCCGAACAGCGCGATTGCCAGCACAAAGAACGCCAGGTGATAGAAGGTAAGGATGGAGAACAGGCGGATCAGGTTGACCTCGAACAGCATGAGCGTCATGCTGACGAGAAAGATCTGCGCGCATTCGCGAGCGATAGAAGGTCTCTCGGCCGGTGTCAGCAATGCGTGAACCTCATCCGTATTCCGCGATCTCCCAGGCGGACACGGAGTCTACCATCCCCTATCCGGCAGTTCAAACGCGCAAGTCCGCCCGCCGCGCTGGGTTTCTTTTCCTTGACATTCGGACCTCAACGTGGTTCAATATATCTGAAAAAGAATTCAGGCCCCGAATGGAGGACATGCGCTGTGCCCAAAGGACTGACGCAACGGCAATCGGAAATCCTTCGATTCATCATCGAGTCGATTCGAGACCACGGGTGCCCGCCGACGATCATGGAGATTGGCCAAGCGTTTGGCATTGTATCGACCAACGGCGTCAACGACCATTTGCTTGCTCTCGAACGCAAGGGGTATATCAGCCGAGCGCATAAAGCCCGCGGTATTCACGTAACCGAAAAGGCCGCCGCCGGTTTGTACCAATCGGATTTCGGCGTCCTGCCGTTGCTTGGGCGCATTGCCGCGGGCCAGCCGCTGCTCGCCCAAGAGAATATCGAGGGCCGAATCCCAGTGGCGGCGACATTGGCCGAACGCGAGGCCTATTGCCTTCGCGTCCAGGGCGACAGCATGATCGAAGACGGCATTCTCGACGGCGACGTCATTGTCGTGGACCAATCGCGCCAGCCCTCGCCCGGCGATGTGGTCGTTGCATTGATCGAAGACGAAGCGACGGTCAAACATTTCCATCCGCACGGCGCGCACATTGAACTGCGCCCTGCCAACGCAACGATGCAGCCCATCGTCGTTCCCGCGAAATCGGTCCAGATTCAGGGCGTCGTCGTAGCGCTGCAGCGCACCCTCTAAAGCGTTAATTCACAATGGCCTCACCTCATATTTAGAGGCCCGTGTCATTGCGAGCGCAGCGAAGCAATCTCATCGAAACCGTGCGAGGAAATACTACGAGATTGCTTCGCTACGCTCGCACTGACACACGCGCTGGCTTGCCGGCCGTGGAAAAGCCCCTTTCAGGGCGAACGTTCAGCCGCGCAATGCTCCCACATTCGCTTTGATCTTCTTGACGATCGCAACGATGTCTTCCATGTCCTCTTCCGACCCAAGCAGGACCGAGTGGATGAACCACATGCCGCTCGTGTAACAGAGGTCCTCCGCCACGGGGCAATTGCAGCGGGTGTAGTCGACAGGCCACGGGCGCTCGGTGAATACGGGTTGCTTATACAGAGGGAGGCCGTACCCTGCCCCGATCGGCAAGCCCTCCGCTTCGGCCGCCTCGACGAATTGCTCGCGCGTGCAGCCAAACGTTTCAGGGTCGATCCGGACACAGTAGAGATGATACGCGCGGCGCGTGATACGGTTGTCGCCGGGCTGCGGCACGAGGCCTTCGATCTCGCTTAGCGCCGCATTGAGGATGCCGGCGTTCTTCTCGCGCAGTTCTGTTTGCGCTTGCAGACGCGAGAGCTGCGCGCCGAGCAACGCCCCCGCGAATTCCGTCAGCCGCGCGTTCGTTCCCAGCAGCGAATGATGGTACCACGCCGACCCTTTGACGCGCCCGCAATTCGTGATCGAACGGCACGCTTCAGCGAACGTTTCGTCGTCGCTGAGGATAGCCCCGCCCTCGCCCGCCGTGATGTTCTTCGAGTTCTGGAAGCTGAACACGCCCGCCTGCGCCAGCGCGCCCGTGCCCTTGCCTTTCCATTTCGATCCCCACGAATGGCACGCGTCCTCGATCAGCGTGAGACCGTGTTTCGCGGCGATCGCGTTGAGCCGGTCCATGTCCGCCACGCGCCCGGCGAAATGCACCGGAACGATAGCGCGCGTGCGCGGCGTGATCGCCGCCTCGACCGCGTCCGGGTCCAGGCACCACGACGCGTCGACATCCGCGAACACCGGCGTGCCGCCGACGCGCATGACCGAACTCGCCGTTGCCACGAAGGTGTACGGCGGCATGATCACTTCCTCGCCGGGTTTGAGTTCGAGGACCTGAAAACAGATCTCCGCCGCGGCCGTGCCCGTCGTGCACGTCACGCAGAGCTTGGCGTCCTGAAACGCCGCGTAATCGCGCTCGAACTGCGCCACCCGTTCCCCGTACCACCACTTGCCCGATTCGAGCACTTCGTTGAGCGCGTGCCGTTCCGCGTCGTCGAACACCGGCCACGAAGGCCACGTCTTTTCGGCGGGCCTGACCGGCGCGCCGCCGCGAATTGCCAGCGAAGATGTTGCAGCTTGAGCCATGATACCCTCTCCTTCGTTCCCTCAACGCGCCCGCGCGCGCAGTCCCGCAAGTCTACCGGCGCACGGCAAGTCATGTCCAGCCTACGACACGCCTTAGGGATCGCGGCAACGCATCACTTCACCGGCTTCGTAATCTCTCGCCGAAGCCCTCGCGGAAAATCCAATTCTCTACTATACTCGCGTATCCAAAACATGCTGTGCCACATACGGGGAGGCCTGCGATGAACGTCCTATGCCAGGGTGTGGCAGTGCGTGCGCCGCGGAGGAGTGTCGGTTTCTGGCTCGTGATGTTGGTCTCCGTAACCGGTCTAGCGGCCGCGTCCCCGATGCTATGGAACGCGAGCCTTGTGAAAGACATCAATCCTTCGGGATATTCGAATCCTCGCTTCTTGACCCAAGTGGGCGACACGTTGTTCTTTGAGGCACAGGGCGACCTGTGGAAGAGCGACGGCACCGAATCGGGAACCGCGCGTCTCGATCTGAGCGGACTACCTGATTTCTATGCGCCCAACCTTGTCACGGCGGCCATGAATGGCAAGCTGTACTATATCCGATTCTTTCGTGATGAAACCGGTCATATAAGTACTGAACTTAAAGTTACCGATGGAACGCTCGAGGGGACACGCCTCGTTGCGTCGTCTCCGAGCGGCGCCAGTCTGTTCAATCCCCTCGTGGCGGACGGAACGCTGTGGGTCTTTAGCGGCGGAACCCAATGCGGCATCTGGAAATCCGACGGGACGCCATCCGGAACAGTTCAGGTAAGATCTTGGGGAGTTTCCGGTACCATCTACGGCTTGGGGTCGTACAAAGGGTCCGTCTACTTCGTGTTGATAGGCGAATCAGATACCGTGTGGCAACTGTGGCGCAGCGATGGAACGTGGGCCGGCACTACCTTCGTCAAGAACCTTCCCGGCCCAGTGTACGGAATCCAATTCCCGTATAACGCCTTTGTGTTTCAAGACAAGCTGTGGTTCTTCGCGGTAGACGCATCCTCGGTCACGAACCTATGGCAGAGCGATGGGACACCGGCCGGAACCCAAATCTTCAAACCGGTCCTAGCCAACATACTCCTGGCGGCAGAATACCATACGGCCCTCTTGAACGATGAAGCCATGCTCACCGTTAACTGGGAACCGTGGTCCGAGTATGCCGTTGCCGGAAACAAGATGGTCTTCGGCGTATGCACCGACACATCGACTTCCGTTTGGAAGACCGACGGCACGTTGGGTGGTACCATGAAACTGGCGGAGATCGGCGGCGCGCCTTCGGTGAGTCCCTACCGGTTTCCCCTGGGGTTCACCGATACAGGAGGCGGCGTGGCGTTCTTTACCGAGTCATTCGATTCGGCTGCTGGGCAGAATCAGATCGCATTGTGGAAAACCGATCCCGAGGTCTCGCGCGTGACGTTGGTAAAAACATTCGAGGCCCAGCCGTCCCGTTCCTGGTGCACCGTGACCTCATGCGCGAGTGTCGGCGGCACGTTGTTCTTCGGCCTTGGAAACTACGGTACGTGGATGAGCGATGGCACCAACGCGGGCACGACGCGCGTCCCAGGCATGCCAGCGCCTCCGGACCACGCATACGGGACCTGGCAGCTTACTAATATCGGCGGCAGGGTGTTTTGCAGCGCCTACTCGAGCACGACCGGCCAGGAACTCTGGGTCATCGCCCCGGAGTCTCCTCCCACCGCGGCGTTTACCGCGACGCCCACCACGGGTCCCGCGCCGTTGACGGTCGAGTTCACCGACCTTTCGGTTTCAACGGGCGCGCCCATCACCGACTGGTCATGGGACTTCGGCGACGACCAAACGAGTACGGAACCCAATCCCGTCCACGTGTACGACACGAATGGCGCCTACACGGTAACCTTGACTGTGAGTTCCGAGGCAGGGAACGACGTTGCGGCGAAGACCTGGTATATCGAGGTGGGGGACGCGCTGCCTGCGCTGCATCCCGGCGCGCTGGCTCTGGCGGCGCTTGCACTGTTCGCGGCAGGCCGCCGTGCGCTACACCGACTCGCCGCGCGCGGGTGATCTTGCGCGACGACGAGGCGGCTTCGCCGGGCTGTCCTCAGAAGCTATTTCCGATTGGTTTCGCCGGACGAGCGCGATACGCTCCTTGGAGTGCGGCGATCCTTCGCCGCTTTGACTGGATCTGCACGTCTGTCCCCTGGGTCTTAGCCAAAGCGGCGAAGAATCGCCGCACTCCATAAGACCGACTCTCCGTTTCACGGGCCGTGAGTGTACGCTCGCGTGTTTCTTAGGGGAACCATGACGGACGCGCGCGGGCCTGCGTCAGGATGTGGGGGCTATGACGCGCGCGTTCGGTTTGACACGCACGCGGAGAATACGCTATTCTACTACGCTCTGTGGGTGATCCGCGGGCGCGGGACCCCTACTGTGCCAAAGGCATGAGCGCCCGCGGCGCCGTGATTGGGTTGTAAACACGATAGCATACGCGTGCCGTGGCAGGGGTCACGACGCGTACTGCGCAGCACAAAGGAATCTCATGAGCAAGTACGCCGGAGCCAAACACAAACTTTGCCGCCGTCTCGGTTCGTGCATTTGGGGAAGCCCCAAGTGCCCGTCCATCAAACGCCCGTTTGCGCCTGGCCAGCATGGCCAGACCGCGCGCCGGAAGCTGTCGGTCTATGGCCAGCAGTTGCTGGACAAGCAGAAGATCCGCACGCATTACGGCCTGCTCGAACGGCAGATGCGCAAGACCTTCGAGAAGGCCCAGCGCATGGGCGGCGTCACCGGCACGAACCTGCTGATGCTGCTCGAATCGCGCATCGACTGCGTCGTGTACCGGCTCGGGTTCGCGTCCACGATCCCCGCGGCGCGGCAGTTGGTCGTGCACGGCCACATTTTCGTCAACAACAAGTGCGTCGATCGTCCCTCGTTCACGGTCAAACCGGGAATGACGGTCAGCATCCGCGAATCCAGCCGCAAGATCCCCGTGATCGCGGACGGCGCCGACTCGGCTCCGATCGCGCTGCCCGAATATCTCGAGCGCGCCCCGCAATCTTTCGAGGGCAAGATGACGGCAACGCCGAATCTGGAAACGATCCCGTTCAAGGCCGAGACGGCCGGCGTCATCGGGTTCTACTCGCGCTAAGCCACCTACGAATCGAATTCCCGCGGGCCGCGTTACGCGGCCCGTTTTCTATTCGAACGGCCGAGCGTCCGCTTGCCGTCCGGGTGTGCTACAATGTAAAAGTGAGAGTGTTGAGGCGATTTCCATGACATTGCGCGGCCACATCCATAACGGTGCGCTGGTACTTGACGAACCTGTCGCGTATGCCGAGGGCGCCCAAGTCGAGTGCGTGGTGCTGAACGTCGAGCCGCCGCCCGCCGAGGCTTCCTGCAAGGACAAGGGGTGCTACGAGGATCTCCTCGCCTTCGCGGGGATAGTCACTGACTTGCCTGAAGACGTGTCGGAGCAAATCGACCACTACGTCTACGGACATCCCAAGCAATGAATCCAGTGTTTGTCGACACGGGTTTCTTCGCGGCCGTTCTCTGTCAGCGGGACAGCCATCATCTTGCTGCCGTGGACGCGTTGCGCCGTTTGGAATGTCCTATTGTCACGACTGCGTGGGTACTGGTCGAGCTTGGAAATCTCCTATGCCAAGGATCGAATCGAACCCGGCTTCTGGCTTTTGTCGAGGGACTCCGCAGGAATTCGAGGGTGACTATCGTCCCGCCGGATGTGGCTTCGTTTGACGCTGGAATGCTGTTGTACTCCCGGCGGCCCGACAAACAATGGTCGCTCACCGATTGCATCTCGTTCGCCGTCATGGAACGGAATGCTTGGATGGAAGCGCTGACGTTTGACCGCCACTTCAAGCAGGCTGGCTTTACCATCGTATCGGTGTAGAGCTCGCCAACGCCGGCGCGCTGGGTGGAAATTCTTTTCATGGCTATACCGCTACCGCAACTGAACATCGTTCAGCAAATCGTAGGCCTCTGCGAACGCGAGCAGGCCCGCGTGATCGATGTCGTCGGGCCGTGGGGATCCGCTAAGGCGATTGTGGCGTTGCAGACGGCGGCGGCGCTGAAGCGTTCGTTGCTGCTGGTCACGGCGGGGCGGATCGAGGCGGAGAACGTCCTTGAGGACTGGTGCACGTTCGCCGACCCGGATCGGTGCGCGCTGCTGCCGGCTTGGGAAGTCATGCCGACCGATCTCATGGCGCCCGCGGACGACACGGTCGCGGAACGCATGAACACGTTGAAGCGGCTCATGGCGGCGTTCGAGCGCGGCGAGACCATGCATGTCGTGGCGCCCGTCGACGCGCTGCTGCAATACGTCGCCGATCAGAAACGCTTGGCCTCGCAGACCCTCAGCCTCGAGATTGCCGAAGACCACGATCTCGAGGACCTCGTTCACAAGATGGTCCAGATGGGCTACTCGCGGGAACTTATGGTCGAGCAGCGAGGCGAGATCAGCGTGCGCGGGGGCATTCTCGACGTGTTCCCGATCTCGAGCGAACTCCCGTACCGAATCGAGTTCTTCGGCGATACCATCGAGTCTATTCGGCGCTTCGAACCGGAGACCCAGCGCAGTGTCGACAGCGTCGACCGCATGCAGATCTTGCCGCGCTCGGAGAAGGCGCTGCTCGTGGATACCGGCGACGGCTCGCGCAATCTGGTTCCGTTCATGGCGTACTTCCCGGAAGACACGATCGTCGTCCTCGACGAACCCATGGCGATTGTGCAGGAGGCGTACGCGTATCAGCGCCAGTATGACGACAGCCCGTATTTTATGACGTGGGATACCGCCGTCGCGCATCTTACGCCCTTCGTGCGGATTTCGCTCGCGCAGGTGCCGCATGACAAGACCGAGAACGCGCGCCGGCTGACGGACTCGATGCGGACGATCTCGGGGTGGCCGGGGCATCTCGGCGGATTCTGGGAACAGCTCAAGCAGTGGGATGTGGACGGCTATTCGGTACTGCTGATTTGTAACAACACCGGCGAGCGCAGGCGCTTGTACGAATTGCTCGCGGACCAAGGCTATCGCCCCGGCGAGGGCGCCTTCGATCTTCGCGTTGAGATCGGACGGCTCCAGGCGGGGTTCTCGTCGCCTACGGATCGGATTGCCGTGTTGAGCGAACGCGAGATCTTCGGGCGCCATTACGTCCGCCGCGTCCGCCGGAGGTTCGAGGCCGGCGCCTCCATTTCGTCGTTCAGCGAACTCAAGTCGGGCGATTACGTCGTCCATGAGACGCATGGCATTGGGCGCTATCTGGGTTTGCGCCGTTTCTCGGGAAAGAGCGGCGACTTCCTCGCGATCCAATACCTCGCGGGCGACTTGCTGTACGTGCCCGCGACCAGTATCGACATGGTCCAGCGCTACGTGGCGGGCGAAGGGTCGGTGCCGAAAGTCGACAAGCTGGGCGGCTCGACGTGGGCGCGCACCAAGAAGCGCGTTAAGAAGGCCGTCCACGACATGACGGAGGAACTGGTCAAGCTCTATGCCACGCGCCACGCGGAGGAAGGCCATGCGTTCCCCGCCGATACGCCGTGGCAATACGAGTTCGAAGACGCGTTCGAGTACGACGAAACGCCGGACCAGGCGCGCGCTATCGATGACGTGAAGAGCGATATGGAATCGCGCAAACCCATGGACCGCCTGATCTGCGGCGATGTCGGCTATGGCAAAACCGAGGTCGCGTTGCGCGCGGCGTTCAAGTCGGTGATGGATGCGCGCCAAGTCGCGGTGCTCGTGCCCACGACGATCCTGGCGCAGCAACATTTCACGACGTTCTCGGAGCGCCTCGCGGATTACCCCGTCCGAATCGAACTGCTGTGCCGATTCCGCTCGGCGAAAGAACAGCGCGCCACCATCGAGCGGCTGAGAACAGGCGAGGTTGACATCGTCATCGGCACGCACCGGCTGCTGTCGAAGGATATCCAGTTCAAGAATCTCGGGCTGGTCGTCACGGATGAGGAACAACGTTTCGGCGTGGCGCAAAAGGAGAAGCTCAAACAGTTGCGGACGCATGTCGACGCACTGACGTTGTCGGCGACGCCGATTCCGCGTACGCTGCACTTCTCGATGACCGGCATCCGCGACATGAGCCTGATCAACACGGCGCCGAACGACCGGCTGCCCATTCACACGTGTATCGAGCCGTACGACGATGCCCTGGTCCAGGAGGCTCTGTACCGCGAACTCCGCCGCGAAGGCCAGGTCTTTTACCTGCACAACCGCGTCCAGACCATCCTGTCCGTTGCGGAGCGCCTTCGTAAGCTCGTGCCGCAGGCGCGCTACGGGGTCGCGCATGGCCAGATGCCCGAGGACCAACTCGAGGAAGTCATGGGGGCGTTCATCCGCAAAGAGATCGACGTGCTCGTGTGCACGAGCATCATCGGCTCCGGGCTCGATATCCCCAACGCCAACACCATCATCGTCGACCGCGCCGACCGGTTCGGCTTGGGAGATCTGTACCAATTGCGCGGACGCGTCGGCCGCTACAAACACCGCGCGTTCGCGTACCTGTTGATCCCCGGGGATCGCGTCCCAACGGAAGACGCGCAGAAGCGGCTCAAAGCGCTCGAGGAGTTTTCCTCGCTCGGGTCCGGCTTCCGCATCGCGATGCGCGACCTCGAGATCCGCGGCTGCGGCAATATCCTCGGCGCGGAACAAAGCGGGCATATCGTCGCCGTCGGCTACGAGACCTACATGCAGATGATTCAAGAGGCCGTGGCCGAGGTCAAGGGCGAGCCGGTCGTTCACCGCAGGCTGCCGCCGTGCGACGTGGCCGCGGACGCGTACATCCCCGAAGAGTACGTGCCGTCCGAAGCGCAGAAGATGACGCTGTACAAGCGCATCGCGGGCATCCTGCATGTCGAGGATGCCGACGAGATGGTGGCCGAACTCACCGACCGCTTCGGAAGGCCGCCCGCGCCGGTCCGGCGGTTGATCGATATCATGCGCGTGCGTGCGCGGGGCGCCGACCTGGGCGCGACATCGATCACCGCGTCGAAAGAGGCGGTCCGCATCGAGTTCGACTCGGCCCACGTGTTGACCAAGAAAGTGCGCGCGCTACTCGCCGAACAGTTTGGCAGCCGGATTACGTTTGCATGGCAGGAACGTCCGGGCCTCACATTCTCGCTCGGTTCAGGCGACGATCCCCTCCAGAGCACGGAACATCTCTTAGCGGCGCTGAACGATCTCTAGCCCGTATTGTTCCCAAGTCTGTGGTGTCATTGCGAGGAGGGGTTCAGCCCG
>CAYOCT010000115.1:0-12793 GCA_964402555.1 uncultured Nitrospiraceae bacterium
GTTCCGTTGGAATTCTCATCGTGAGACCCCCCTTGTTTTTGTACTCCTCCAGCAGTCGCCCGACGAGTTCTGAGGCGTTATCGACGTACTCTAAGACCCAGTCGTACAAGGCCGGCGGAATGGTTACATTGAGTTGCACTTTCTTTTTGGAACTTCGTTTTCTTTGCATGTGTAATTTCCTCCACTACTAAATAGTTGTTGTATATTTATTTATCCTGCCGTGGAATTCTTGCCATGGCACACGCTATGTGGAATCGAGCGGTTTAGAGCCTGACAGGCAAATACCAGATCCGGGACATTGAGGGCTGGAGCCTTAGAAATGGCTCTTATCGCAACGGTGTCTTAGAGGCGGGCTCAAAAGCACGACATTATGTCGCGGTGACGACATTGTCCTCAGTGCCGGTCGCATGAGAACGGCGGTAAGTGGCTCTGGTTCGGCCTGGCGAAACCGAAATGAGATTTTCACGGAAGAAACTCGCGACATTATGTCGCTTGTTTCGAGGATGAAGAATCGAGAACCTGGTTCACAGGGCAGAAATGGCGACATTATGTCGCACCTTTGAGGAGCGGAAAACGAGAAGTGGATTCAAGGAACCGCCGTAGGGTTGGACTGGGCCATCCTGTTTTCAAAAGAAGAACCACCGCCCCGTTAAGAGCGGTGGTCGAGGGAGCAGGTACGGACGTGTGCGGTGTCGCGTCAATGCAGCCGGTAATTTACAACCAGGATGTCCTTGTTCCAGCAGGCCCGGCAGTAGCCGCACTTGTGTGTGTCGGTATGGGTGGCAGGGCAGTTGAAGGCGTCCGAACGTTGTTCCCGAGATACGATGGCCATCACGGTACCGGGGAAACGGGCGTCGGTGTCATTGGTGTCGATGAGATCCGCCGAGACCCGAACCGTAAGGTTGTCTGGAAACGTGTTTCCAGTCCCAAGATACTCGGCAATCATATCGACCTCGCGAGTGCTCAACCAGAATGAGCAAGTCGGCACTCGTTTGGCGATCTCGACAATGTTGAGGAGGTCTTCATACCGGGGAAGATCACCGCTGTCGAACCAACGGAACCACTTCAACTCCTTACACACGGCCGTCATCGCAGGAACAAAGAGGGGATCGCTCATGACTCGGTATCTCGTCAATTCGGGAATGACGACCCGCGTAAGCGGATAGAAGCCCTTTCCGGCATAGCATTGAGAACAGACGGTGCCCGGTTGACCACGCAAAGTCTTGCCCCGCTGGCAATGATAGTTGCCGATTCCCCAACTGGCGCAGGGCATCTTCGTCGTCTGGCTGAAATTGCCGACCAGTTGCCTTGCCTGCTCCAATGTCAGCACGCGGCGGCTCGGCGGAGTAACGGGAAAAACCGCTCTGGATCGCAAAGTACCCCGGCGAGACTGGCGGAAGTTGGGATGTTCATCAACCCAGTATCTTGTTTCGACAATCTGATCACAGGCTTCGGTATCGAGCCGGGTAATCAGGTCGAGCGAGTTCCAGAGCTGCTCCGCCCGCAGTCGAATACCTGCCGTATCGTTGTCATCGTTCAGCCGTGATAGGAACGTTCGTGCCATTTTCAGAAAGGCCCTTTTCCGGCGAATCTGATAGAGCGGATAAAGGAGCATCACAGCCGTCTCGGACCAGAAGTTCACCATACGATACAGGTGGAAGAAATGAAACATCGCATAGTTCACGGCGAGTGACGAGAGTTCACCATCCAGGTAGATCGGGTCCGAGTCTGAGGTCAAAGATGCCATTCCCCATGGCCGGATTGCCTCGTTCACATGGTAGTAGAAGGCATCGCGACGGCTGGAAAACTGCCGGAATCGTCTATCAAGACCGACCTCATGCAGATCCAACCGGCTTAGGGTTTCGGGACCAGTGATGGCGAAGGTGCTTCTGGCGCTTTGCCTACCGATTACCTCTGTGAAGAACCGCGACGAATCGAACGTGATGTCGATGGACAAGTCATGGGTTTCGGCAATGTGACGTTCGAACATCCGATGAATGAGAAGGTCGGTGAACTGCGCCGCACCGAGCACATGAAACCGGAACCGTTTCAGGTCAGGCCGCTTCTCCTTGACGTAGGCCAGAATATCCACCAAAGGGATCGAGTAAGGAACGCAAGGCGTTCTCCGCGCACTGCCGGAATGTGATGCCATGCCTCCCGTGGCGAAGTTGTCAAACCGGTCCGCCAATCCTGCCTGCAGCAGCCGACTCCAAACCCGTCGGATTGCGGGCGTACGAAAGTGATGAATGTACAGCATTCGCTTCCGAACAGCCCGAGGAAGCGCGAAGGCACGCTGGTATGACTCAAGGTTCCAGCAAAGCATTTCCGATTCGGTACGGAAGATGCATTTCTTCGCCCCAGGTGCCAGGTCGAGGTGAAAGGCCCAGACGAGATCCCGTACACACTCCTTCACGAACGCATAGTAGGCGGGCACGAAGGTGTGCAATTCACATTTCGGCAAGTGGCCGTTCTGGATTTGGTACCCGCCGCTGTCGATGATGATCTCGCACGATTTGAAGTACGGTAGCGACATAATGTCGCGAAAGATGCGGCGAAATGCCGTTACGGCCTCGCCCGTTTCTGGATGCTTTTGAAAGACCTCCCCGATGGAAGTAAGGAACCCGTTGATATTCTCACGAAGGAAACGGTTGACCTGAGCTGCACTGGCATGCCGAGGATTTCGTCGGCGTAACAGGTCAAGATAGGTTGTGATGCTCGGCAGGCAGGCTGAATAGAATCCGCTTGTGGGCATGTTGAATTCTCCTTAAGGCAACGGGCACCGGCAGTTGGTGGATGGCTGCCGGTGCCCTATCGCCGTGGCGTGAAGCCTTTACGAGTTGAACGTCATTAGGGTGAATTGCTGGTCTTCGCTCTCGACCGGTTGTTCGAGCGAGGACTCCCTACTGGCAACGGATTCGGCCATCTGTTCATGCAGCCGTGCATTCTCGGCTTTCAAGGCATCGAGTTGGCGACGCGTATCGGAATTGAACGTCTCGAACAGTCCCTGAACGTCTTCCAGGTCGTCCTTCTCGCTTTCCAGGGTCGAAAGCGATTCCTCCGCTTTCGCGATGTCCGCGTTGACCACATCGAGGCGCTTCTCGATGCCTTTGCGGTGCTCTTCGTACAGCGAGCGCAACGCAGCATGCCATGCCTCGGACCCGAATTCCGGGATCTTCCTGAAGGCGGCGATGGCATCTTTCATGGCCACCAGAGGGTCGTCCGGTTTGACTCGGAGACTCTCGAGGGCGCTGACGGTGAGGGAGTGAACCGATTGCCAGGGCGAGCTCTCATCCTTGTGGACGACAATCGTGCCGGCCTGGGTGACCGCCCACTGGCTCTTTCCAAGTGACGACGCGATCACGAACAGCTTGGTCATCCCGATGTGGCCAAGTTCCTCGACGCTCGTCTTCTTGTCAGTGATGAGCGGTGAAAAAGTCTCAACGACCTTGATCCACCGTTGGGCGTGCCGGAGCGATTGCCCAAGCACAGCATCGACGAGCAGTTTGTACCTCGCTCCACCGAGGTCGTCCTTCGCCGCCAGGAGAAGCTCGCCTCGTTTCCACTCCGAGGCGAATCCGACGCCTTCAAGCCGGGTATACTCGGCAATGTACCAGTCGACCGAGCGGCCCGTATCGACCTGTACGGGGGCGGGAGGCGCTCCTGCCGTTTGCGCGGTTTCCATCGGAACCGCTTCCGTCGTCCCCTGTGAGGCCAACTCGGTCAGGTCCTCGGACAGGGGCTGACGCAGTTCGCCGTCATTCACGACGGACTCTACTGTTGCCGTGTCCGTACCTTGGGACGCGGCGGTTACGGAGGCATTAGCCTCTCTGGTTGCGGTTTGGGAAACAGGAATCACGTCGCCTGTTCCGGCTTGATGTTTCTTTTCGGTTTTCATTTCTTCACCATGTTTTCTCGGGTCGCCTTGTCTCTAAGTCTATGCTCGGGATTCTGGCGGGCGACCCGGAATCGCCTTCTTCCCAGCATGCTTCCCTAAGAGCAGGAGACGTACCAGCAGAAAAGAGGAGGTGCGAAATCGTCGTATCGCATTGCAGGGAAGGAGGTTATGTCAGCAATCGAGGATTGGAATACCGCTTGAGAAAGTGGCGCTTCTGGATTTCTTATTCACCACAAACGCCAGAACGCCCATTTCATCTTCTTCAGAGTCGATCTATTGCAGAGCGGACAAAACGAACTGTAGTTCGTGTAAGGACCTCAAGCCACTGGACTATCGTGTTTTGGGCATGGCGCTGTGGCCGGTGAGCCTGTTTAGGTCTTGCCACTTCTGAGTTATGGGGAGTCAATGGGTAAAATAGAACGCATAACGAAAAGCGCCGCAAATGGCGATGACGACCAATTGCGCGAAGTCCTTTCTGAACGTGCGAGAATCCAAATGGATGAGTTTCGCGCCTCTCACCATACAAAAGTCCTTACCATTTTCTTCAGTGACCTAGTCGGTTCGACGCGGCAGCAAGACGAACTCGGCAACGACTACGCGGCTGCATTAGTTGAAAAGCACCGTGCTATCTTCCGGGCAACCCTTGCCAAGTTTGTTGATGGGCGAGAGATAGAGACCGCCGGAGATTCCTTCCTTGCGGTGTTCGATGCGCCGTCGGATGGAGTATGGTTCGCCCTGCAACTCCAAGCGAATATGCGGAGTGCGAGAATCTACGAGCCGGACCTTCCCGGTTTCCGTATCGGTCTGCATCAGGGGCAGGTCGTAATCGGTCACACTGATGGCAGCTCCAAGCCCATGGATATCTACGGAATTCAAGTTTCCGTTGCTTCCCGAATCATGGGCTTCGGATGTGGAGGGCAGATCCTCTGTAGCCGCGCCGTCTTTGATGATGCAAAACAATCTCTGACGAAGAAGGAACTCGATGGACTTGAAAGACTAGAGTGGCGCCTATACGGTTCGTACCGCCTGAAAGGCGTTCGTGCGGCCCAGGAGATAGGAGAAGTCGGTGAAAAGGGGAAGGCCCCGTTCAAACGACCGCCTGGACGTCTAATCCCTCGCATACCGCTTCTTCTTGGGAGCGCCGCCCTAGCCTGCTGCCTTATATCCGCCATATGGCTATTCCTAAGCGGACCCGCGCTTGTATTGACGGACATTCGCCCCGAGGCAAAGGCGATTGCCGAAAGGGCTAAGGAAATACATCAGGACAACGCCGCAGTCCAGAATTCCCTCCAAGTGGTCCAGCAAACAGCCAAGCGAGTTGAGACTAATGCAGCGAAGACAGCGGTTGCTCTTGACGCGGTTGTGTCGGGATTTGACGCGTTGTCCAAACAAGGTGGCCTTATAAGCAACCCATCCACCCCCCAGGAGGTCTATCATAACGCTCGTCTATATCAATTGAACGGAGACAGCCAGAATGCCAGAAAGGCGTTCGAGCAGTTCTTTGCTTTCAAATTGGATTTCACAGATCCGCACATCGAATACGTCAAGCTGCTCAAGGCACAAGATGGTCACGCCGCAGCCCTGCATTCATATGAAGAGCTAGCCAAGTCCCAAGGCACACTTTCTGCCGAATGTGCCTGGATTTCACTCATGGAAGATCCGCAACAGCGCATCCAGTCCTTGGAGCGCCTTGCAGTGGAACATCCAGAGCACGGCCCCGTATTTTATCAATTGAGCAGCGAGTTTTCCCACGCGGCGCCTGCCAGCCAGACCTTGGCGCAATCCAGAGCCGAGAAGGCAGCTCTGGAACAATTCCTCAATGCAGAACGCGCAGGAAACGTCTACCGGTACTTTCTGGACAAGGCTGTGGCTGACCATGACATAGCCGATGCAAAGAACCGCTACCAACAGGTTGCCGCCATTCCCACTGAAACCATCGATAAGCCTGTACAGGTCCAGTTCGGCATCAATGCGCCGGATACCATGATGATTTCAATCAAGGTGGCCGAGGATACAACGAAGGTGGAATACCGATGGGACGAAGATAAGGAGTTCACACCTTTTGACCTGCACCGCGTATTGTTGGCTAACCCACAAAAGCGGCGGACCTTCTACGTGAGATATTGGGACGCGGCCGGGACTATGCAGGGACCATACCAGTTTCCATTCGAGCCAAAGAATGCCATGTTGGGCCGTCACATCGAAGATTTGGATGATGAACTGAAGATGTCAATGGTGGGTCCTGGCGATATCGCGAAGCGCGACGATGGATATTATCTTGATCTGACTACTCTCCGCGAAAGCGACGAACACTACAGAGAAAGCGGTCCTGCCCTTATTGATAGCGTCTTATACTCCTTTGATTCTGCAGACCTGAATCAGCGCTTGGAACTCAGTAGCGCCGCCGCCTCTTGGGCTATTCCCATTCCAGCCGAGGCCCAGTTTCTCACACTACAAGTCCTGTACTCGGATGGAACGAAATCGGCGATTCGACAACGAAAGATCGAGAGATAGATGAGCCGCCGTCGCAATCTATGGACGGATCGCAGGCATTCAACCGAGTCGGAAGAAGAACGTTTCACCAGACCATGGAGCCAGTGCATTTCGGGAACGACTTATGCTCATTACGCAATGCCTAACTCTTTTATGCGCTTTGACGCCGTGTGACGGTCCAGACCAAGGGCCGAAGCTACTTTCTTGATGTTTATCCCGCCGGACGTGAAACGATTCTGAGGGTCCCTGCACGCAACTCGTAGCCGCTGCTCGGATGTTCCTGTCTCGCCAGAAGCCTGTATACGGGAGATGTCAGCAAAGGCATCTCTTGATGACCAATCATGTCGCTTCAGAAGCCCGTCAAGCTTTACCTCATCGATTTCGCCACCAGGAAACAGGACGGTCGCATCGCTCACCACGCTCTCCATCTGACGCACATTCCCTGGCCAGGAGTACGACAAGAATCGTCTGCGGGCATCCTTCGTAAAGACGGGGCGAGTTTGCCCAAATTTCTTAGCCTTTTCGTCAAGGAAATGCTCTAACAGGAGCCGAATATCGCTTGGGCAATCGCGAAGGGCCGGGACTTGCACGTGAAAGCGTTCAAGCCGGTAGGCGAGGTCTTCCATGAACTGGCCGTTACGAACCTTGTCTCGAAGTGAGGGCTGCGTTGCCGCAATGATGCGTCCCTTGAATTGTTTTTCCTCTGTTTCTCCAACCCTGTTGTATTTGCCCTTGTCCAACACTCGCAACAACATAGGCTGGCAATCGGCAGGAAGGGAGCCAATTTCATCAAGAAAGAGCGTTCCTTTTCCAACGTCTCCCATGAATCCCAATGTTTCATTTTCCGCACCGGTAAAAGCCCCCTTGACGTAGCCAAACAATTCGCTTCTCATCAACGTGTGATCAGTAGCGCCGCAATTCATCGCGAGAAATGGCCCTGGTCTTTTCGATGCCTCGTAAATGACTCTGGCGAGCAGTTCTTTGCCGGTGCCTGTCTCCCCCAGCAGAAGAACGGTTTCGTCATGAGGTGCGTACCTCTCGCAGTTCTCAATAACCAGCCCCAATGGGCCGGAGGGATCGTACACAAGATAGGGATAACGGGACGCAACTTCCTCGTAGGACGGAAGATGGTAACAGCCGACTCGCAGCAGAAGCTGGGCGTACAGACGCGCCGCGATCTCCACAGTCTCTTTGAGATCGTCCAGTGTCTTTTCTTCCGCTACATTGATCACGTTCAAGACGCCGTACACATTTCGGGAACCCCAAACTATTGGGGACGATATCATGGAACGTGTCTTTCGGCGGAGAACGGTATCGATTCTGTCGTCATGACGTTCCACATCATCCTTTGATGAAAGCGTCTGCGTTGCTCGTCGAAGCACCGTCCGCCCGGATATACCGTCGCCCTTGGTCAAACCGATCTTGCGCACCTTCTTCACGTCTTCCGTAGCAGTAATATCCGTGCTCAGCATCAATTCGAGGCGCGATCGCGAATCCAGAACCCAGACAGAAGCCGCTTCTGCCTTGCATACATCCCTAATGCGCTCCAAGAAGGTTTGGTCAAATCCCGGCTTACCCACCTCTCCGCCACTCGAACCCGTAAGCATCGTCAGAAGCTCTGTGTCAGGACAGCTTCCTGGTAATTGGGAATTCTGGTTATTGTGGCGCATCTGGCAAGACCCTCCTACATTCTTCCCGTCAAGAGCATAACCCTATAACGGTCTGATTTCAAACTACTTATAGGGCATTCCGTCTTAGCGGCTAGAACTGGTCTGGCGCTTGCTCTTCACAGTTAACGTCGATGTGAGACGAAGCGAACAGTCAAACACAGTTGCATCAGGCTCAAAGGCCAAAGGCCAGACGAGAAAGGAAATCACGCCATGCAAACGAATACTACGAAGGATGCACAGAAAGTTGGGGCATCGGATGACGGAACGGTTGTAGAGGAAGACACGCCCCTGTCGCTCTACGAGAGACATGCGCAGGCGCAACGGGACCTGGTGGAGAAAGCCGAGTCCTTCAGGCGGCAAGTTATGCGGCATGGCTCGGGTACGTCAGACTTAGCCTATGCGGCGTGGCAACAGGCTAAGGCAAGGGCAACCGCCATCTACGCCGAAATCAAGGCTAATCGCGAGCGCCTTGTCGTTCACGGCATCGCCTAAATCAGCACCCGGCTATAGGAATTGATTACCCTTCGTGTCGGCGCATGGGCGGTCTAGTAGCCGGGAACTCGGGGCCGCTGGCATGGTGCTGGCGGCCCCACAAACAAAGCGGATGGACGTGGAGCCCCAAATGTGACGGGAAGGCCACACGGCCACAAGAATGAAAGGGAACGAAAATGAAGAAAGTTGTTGGTGTAGTCAATGAAGGAACGCGGGGTGTGTCATGTGAAGGAGTGGAACGCATTGACTCTAAGACTTTTGAGTTCGAGGGTACGCAGTACAGCGTCGTTGATGAGTTGTCATGTGAAGGCATGGCTCGCGCCGTGGAAAAGGCATTCATCAAACCCGGCGAAGGCGAGGTTCTCTTCCTTCAAGCAAATGAACCATTCGGGGTGCTGTGTGTGACTGGCAAGTGCACTATGACAAAAGCCTTTCTTGAAGATTCCACAGTGACGGCTAATGAAGCATTCAACGAGGGCGTTCTTCGCGGAATGCTGGCAATCATGGACATTTGGGAGGAGCAGGAGAACGACTCCTACGTTGCATTTGTGTGTGGCGAGTTCTGACTACTGTGCGCACGGGCCGCTGGCATGGTGCTGGCGGTCCCTCAAGACCACCACAAGGGAGATCCAACAGGTGAGCAAGTGGCATTTCAGAATCGAGGCTCCAGCCGTCCGGCCAATCCGGGCGGAAGAAGTCCATCTGATGTGCCAACTCCTGCCGCCCTCCATTCTCGCTCTCATCGCCAGAGACGACCCGAATATGGCCATCGTCCAGTTTGATGCGCGCCCGTCAGCCAAAGGGAATCAACCCGTTGCCGTTGCCGGAGATACGGCGTAGGAGCGGGTCGTCTAGATTTGTATATTGGCAAGGGGGTCTTTATACTATAGCTATTCTAGCAACATAGTTTCTGGAGGCCAGTTTATGCGTGTTGCGCTGTACGCCAGAGTATCAACAGTCCGGCAAGCGGAAAAGGACCTGAGCATCCCGGACCAGATTTGGCAGTTGCAGACTTACTGCCAGCAGAATAAGCATGACGTTATTGCCGAATACCGCGAGGAAGGGGCCTCTGCCACGGACGATGACCGGCCCAAGTTTCAGGAGATGGTTTGGGATATTGAAAGCGGGCGGATTGACGTTGATGCGATTCTCGTGCTCACAACGTCCCGATTCTTCCGCGATGCCATCCAAGCGGGCCTATACAAACGTCGTCTTAAGAAGCGGAAGGTCCGGGTCATTGCCATCACGCAGGATGTTGGCGATCCGAGTATGCCCACAGCAAACCTGCTTGAAACCATCTTCGCCGCCATCGACCAGCACGAAAGTGAGATGATTGGGTTTCACACGGCGCGGGGGATGAAGCAGAACGCCAGAAGAGGATTCTTCAACGGCTCCAAGCCGCCATACGGGTATGACGTTGTCACGACGACCGACGACAAAGGCAACTCAAAAGGCATACTGGCCATCAACCCGGATGAAGCCAAGGTTGTTCTACGGATTTTCGATTTGCATGTTACGGACGGCTTGGGTGCGGTGGAAATCGCCAAGGCGTTGAATGTCAATGGCGGGAGCCGTCGAAGAGGGAAGCCCTGGAATCGCTCCGAAGTACTCCGCGTTCTGGACAATCCGGTTTGCATCGGGAAGTACATCTTCAACCAGTACGACTCCAAGAACAAGATTCGGCGGCCCGAGTCCGAGTGGATAGAGATTCCCGTTGAACCCATAATCGAGAAGTCAATCTTTGATGCTGCGGCAGTGTTGCGGAAGGAACGGACGCCGGACAAGAAGGCTGGACGTGCTCAGACCAGTGACTTGATTCTCGCCGGGGTTTTCAAGTGCGGCAAGTGCGGAGCTTCGATGGTCTCGGCAACAGGCAAGGGTGGCAGGTATCGCTATTACTGTTGCTCGAAATCGATGAAGGAGGGTGTTGATGCCTGTTCCGGGCATCGGGTGCAGATTGATGATTTTGAGAAGGAAGCCGTCAAGCAGATTGTGGATTGGGCATTCAGTCTCGATAACGTCCGAAAGCTACTCAAAGAAGTACGGCAGGCGTTGAAGGATAAGGAGCGACCCATAAAGGAAATCCGGCATCAGCTTGAGGAAGTCGAGTCCAAACTCAAGCGGTATTACGATG
Source organism: uncultured Nitrospiraceae bacterium (assembly GCA_964402555.1). Lineage (GTDB taxonomy): Bacteria > Hydrogenedentota > Hydrogenedentia > Hydrogenedentales > SLHB01 > CAYOCT01. The sequence continues at coordinate 10,685 of CAYOCT010000115.1, forward strand.
CCTTCGAGGCCGGTAGGTTGGAGCCGGAGTTCTGCCAGGACCGAGTCGTTCCGTTGCAGGAGCAGAAACGGCGGCTCGAACTGGAACTTGAACGGCGGCGGGCACCCAAGGAATTGCCGACACATCTCAGCCGAATGGAGAACATTCTCAAGATTCAGGAAGCCATGCGGCAGTTGTTCACCCAAAACAAGCCTACGGTGGTCAAACGATTGCTCGGAGTGCTGGTGAAGGAAATCGTCATAAACGGCGAGGACGTGACGTTGGTTGGGCAACCGGCGGGGTTAATGGCGTTGCTTGAGAACGGCTCAAAAATGAGGGGGTCTGTCGAGGTAACGGAAGTACTTAATTCATGCTATAAATGGCAGCCCGTAGGGGATTCGAACCCCTGTGACAAGACTGAGAATCTCGCATCCTAGACCCCTAGATGAACGGGCCGCACAAAGGGAATCGACCAAGGGTCGAGTCTAGGTCTTATGGTTGCCGGACTAGGACTCGAACCTAGACTAGCCTGATCCAGAGTCAGGTGCCCTACCAATTAGGCCATCCGGCAAGAACGAAGCTATTGTACGTGACGTGAACGCCGAGTGTCAAATTCGGCCTCGAACTCGCTTGCCCCAGCGCACACCGTCCGGCCGCTTCGGCGGCTCACTAACCTGTCGCACTGTAAGACATCTAGTCGTTACATGGCCATCCAAAACCTTAGCTCGTGCCGCCCGCCGTTCGCACACCGGAACCGCGTGGTATAATCGTTACGAATGCAATGGAAGTAGCGGTGTCTCTTGCTTGGGGCGTTCGAGGGTTCTGACGATGCATGCTATCTGCAAATGGGGCGTATTGCTTGGGGTCGTTGCCGCTCCGGGGTTCACGGATGACCTTGTCTTCCTCCATCATTCGGTAGGGCAGAACTGGCTGGATCACAGCCTGCGCGAGGCGCTGTTGGGAAAGAGTTATGTGGACGCGGTCAATGAGTTCACGTATGGCACGGAGGTCGACCATGACGGGGGGCGTCCTGGGTCATTGGGCGAGGCGCCGGGAGAGTATACGGACATGAATCATTGGATCTTGTGGTTCAACGATTATGTCGAGCATATCCTGTCGTTTGCGGATTCGAGCGGGACAAACCGGATCGTGCTTTTCAAGAGTTGCTTTCCGAACAGCCATATCTGGGATAGCGGCACGGAACCTGGGGACCCGTTCAGTGGGGATTTTACGTTGGCGAATTTCAGGGCGATTTACCGGCATCCGAATGGGCCGGGCCACACGTACACCTACGAGGGGCGTGAATACAAGCCGCTGGAGGACGTGTTCGCGGAACATCCGGACGTGCTGTTCGTCCCGATTACGTCGCCGCCGTTGCACTACGCCTGGGCGGACGCTACGGACGACGACGCGGCGCATCGAGCCCGGCTCTTCAATACGTGGCTCAAAGAGACGTGGCTGGCGGAGTACGACGCGGCGCATCCAGGTTTGAAGAACGTGGCGGTGTTCGATCTCTTCAACGAACTGGCTTATTCGGACTCGCGCTGGCCGCATCCGAACCGCTTGAGACAGGAGTACGGGGGCGCACGCGGCGACTCGCATCCCAATAGTTCGGCGAACGCGCATCTGACGGCGGTATTCGCCACGAACCCCGGGAACTTCCTCGACAGCGCCTGGATTGCATTCGGAGGAACGATTGAAGGGGAAGGCGAAGGTGAGTCCGAGGGCGAAGGGGAAGGCGAAGGCGAGTCCTCTGGATGCAACGGGAGCGGGCCGCTTTCGAATCCCAGCATCGATGATGCGGTCATGATTGGGATGGCGGCCTGTGTGCTGGCCATGGCAGGGACGCGCCACGGGCGCGCGAGACCTCTCCCCCACTCCACGTGCGTGTCTCAGTGCTCCCCAGTTTCGTGAAGAGCCGTGCTTTACGAAGTAGCGCCCGTGCTCGTGCTCGTAATCGTGCTCGCAATCGTAATCGACCGAAGATCGAAAGGCTGTAGCCTTAACAGAACGGCCGTTTTCGCGGGGTTATGACCGCTGGCAACACTCGGCCGTGAGTAACTCGATTAAGATTACGATTACGAGTCGTCATGAAGCGCGGCTTCACTCGGGAGGATGAAAATGCAGCGC
>CAYOCT010000116.1:0-12702 GCA_964402555.1 uncultured Nitrospiraceae bacterium
ACACAAATGGCAAGACGATACTACCTCCGGTAAGATTTTAGATGGCGCGATTCGTACAGTTGATCCCAATCCTCCCGGCGTATAAACTTTAGAGTTTCTTGGGTTCACTACCGAAATCGGGGATCGTCGAACATCTTGGGCATGGAAGGACAGCACATGAAAGCGGTGTATTGCGTTGGGACGCACTGGGATCGCGAATGGTACGAACCATTTCAGGAATTCCGAATGTGGCTCGTCGAGTTGATCGACGAACTCGTGGACCTGATGGACCGCGACCCGGACTACACGTGCTTTCATCTCGACGGCCAGGCGGTTGTCTTGCAGGATTATCTCGAGATCCGTCCCGAACAACGTGACCGTCTCGAAGCCATGCTTCGCCAGCGCCGGCTCATCGTGGGACCGTGGTACGACCTGCCGGACGAATGGCTCATCTCCGGCGAAAGTTATGTGCGCAACCTGATGATGGGTATGCGCGTGTGCCGCGAGTTCGGGGCCGAACCGATGCAGTTCGCGTACACGCCCGACCAGTTCGGCCATATCGCGGCACTGCCGATGATCATGGCTGGGTTCGACCTCAAGGCCGGCATATGCTGGCGCGGCACGCAGGACGAAAACTATCCAGCGCATTTCATGTGGGTTGGGCCCGATGGGAGCCGCATGGCCACGCACAAGTTGCGGGACGTCGGCAGCTACGGGCCGTTCGATTTCGCGGTGCGCGGCCCGCTCAAGCGCGACGGGTATCCCGAAGACAAGATCGCCGAGTACTTCGATCCATACTTCAAAGCGGAGTCGGATCGTTCGCCTGTTCCCCTGGTCCTGCTGCTCGATGCGATCGATCACCAGCGCCCCGATCCCAAGATGCCGTGGCTGTTAGCCGAACTCAAGAAACGCTATCCCGATATCGAGTTTTCGTGGGAAAGCCTCGAAGCGTACGGCAAGGAAATGCTTCGACACGCGGCCGAGTTGCCCGAACGCACGGGCGAACTGCGTGAGCCTTCGCGCGCTGCAGACCGCGGCGGGCAGTACCTGATCGTGCACACGATCTCATCGCGCTACCCCATCAAACAGCGCAACGACCAGTGCCAGGCGCTGATGGAATATTGGGCGGAACCGTGTACGCTGTTCCAGCGCCTCGCGGGTGGCGAACCCATCGTGAGCTACCTCGACAAGGCATGGCAGTATCTGCTGCGCAATCATCCGCACGACTCCATTTGTGGTTGCAGCATCGACCAAGTCCACCGCGACATGGCGTATCGCTTTGACCAGTGCGAGGGCATCGCGGACGGCGCGATCCGGCGCGCGATGGCGCATGTCGGCAAGGCCTCCGACGCCGTAGATGATTTCACCAACCTCGTAGTCCACAATCCGCTGCCGTTCGAGCGCACGGGCGTATTCGAGATCGCCGTGCCTTTCCGCGCCGACTGGCCCAAGCGGTTCGTGGACGGCCTAACCACTGGCGAGGTACTCAACAAATATCTCGTTCTAGACAAGGAAGGCCGACGGCTTCCGTTCCAATTGAGCAAGATCGAACGAGGCGTCGAACATCGCGTGCTCGCGCCGAACGGGCGCCACACCGGGCACGGTGGCGACGTCTACCATCTCGCGGTCGAGATGACGCTGCCGTCGTGCGGCTATACCGGATTGCGCATCGAACCCACCGACGAAGGCACGCGCAATTTCGGCACGCTCATGACAGGACCGCTGGCGGCGTCCACAGGTGCGGTGACGTTCACGCTTTCGCCGGACGGTTCGGCGAGCATGACGGACAAAGCTAGCGGACGCGTGTACGACGGCCTGTTCCTCTACGAAGACTGCGGCGACGCGGGCGACGGCTGGACGCGCGGGCAACTGACGAACGACATCGTCTATCGCAGCCACGGCAGCCGCGTAACGACGGCTATCGATGAAGATGGCCCCGTGCGTACGGTGTTCCGCGTTGAGCGTGAATTCGATCTGCCGCGCATGATGGACCGCCGCACACTTTGGCGCTCGCAGGATCGCGCGACGCTTCGCGTGACGGACCTTATCCTGATCGAGAAGGGCGCGCCGTACGTGCGCGTGCGGACGCGCGTCAGCAATACCTGCTTGGACCATAGGATGCGCGTGCTATTCCCTACAAACGCCAACGCATCCGCCTCCTTCGCCGAAACGCCGTTCGCGATAGTCGAACGCGAGATCGCCGCGCCGGAGGAATCCGCGCGCTGGCAGGAACGCGTCAATCCGGAAAAGGCGTTCACGCGGTTCTTCGGCGTGCGCGACGCCCAGCACGGGCTTGCCGTCATCGCGCGGTGCGGCCTGCACGAATATGCGGTTTCCCCCACGCCCGACCACGCGCTTGCGCTCACTCTGTTCCGTTCGACGTTCAAGACCGTCGCGACGCCGGGAGAACCCGACGGCGAATTGCTCGGCGAGATGGATTTCGAGTACGTGCTGTATCCCTTCGGTTCCGCGTTCGATCCCCGCGAAACCCTACGCATCGCCGCGGCGGTTCAGGCCGGGGTCCGCACGCATAGTACGAAAGAGTTGCCTGAATCGCATTCCTTCCTGCGCTGTGCGAAGAACGCCGCCGTCGTAACGGCCACCAAACTCGCCGACGATGGCAGCGGCGCTATCGTGCGTCTGTGGAACCCGCTCGACGCGCCCGCGACAGATACCCTCGCGCTCGATCGCCCCATCGTGGAGGCGTCCCTCTGCAATCTCAACGAGCAACCCGTCGAACCTATCGCCCCGAACGCCGACGGAAGCGTCGACGTGACCGTGCCCGCGCGAGGATTGGCAACCGTGCGTCTGAAGTGGTAGCCGACCGTGTTCTGCGACGAGAAACACGATCAGCGCCTTCTCCGGAACCTCCATACACCTCACCGTGGCAACATTAGGCAGCGTATTGGCGCGCCGTGAACTGAGGGCGCTATGTTCATTCCGTTTCCGTGAGCGTTGGCGAACCGCCGGCAAACGCGGATAGCCGAGCGCTTGTTTTCCCGCCATCGTTTGTACATGCTGTTGTGAAGACACACGGACAGGGCAGGCCCATGAAACGGCGCACGTTCTTCCAAGTAGCGGGAGCGGCTTCCGCATCGGCGTTGTTGGCCGGCGCAGCATTCACAAAGAGCGACGCATCGAAAGAACGAGAGGAACGCGGTATGCGCATTCGCGACGATCTTGTGCACAATCGAAATCGAAATCGTTCGACCGTGGCGGGGCTGCATGGGATGGTCTGTACGAGCCAGCCGCTCGCGAGCGTTGCGGGATTGGATATCCTGAAGGCGGGTGGGAACGCGATTGACGCGGCCATCTGCGCGAATGCGGTGCTCGGCGTCGTCGAACCCATGAACTGCGGACCCGGCGGCGACCTGTTCGCCATCGTATGGATCGAGAAGGACCGGAAGCTTTACGGCCTGAATGCGAGCGGTCGTGCACCGCATGCGTGGGACCTCGATGCCGCCGCGAAGCTTGGCTTGACGTCCATCCCTGCGTACAGTCCGCTGGCGTGGAACGCGCCCGGATGCGTGAGTGGCTGGGCGGCTCTGCTCGAACGCTTCGGAAGCCGGACGCCCGCGCAGATCTTTGAGGCCGCCATCCGGCATGCGCGCGAGGGCTTCCCCGTCTCCCCCATTATCGCGGACGATTGGAAGTTCGACGCCGGGAGGTTCCCCACGCTCGCCGAGGTATTCATGCCGGACGGCAAGGCGCCACAGTTCGGCGACATGTTCTCGAACCCGCGCGTAGCGGACGTATACGAAACGCTGGCGAAAGAAGGAATGCGCGCGTTCTACGAGGGCGCGACCGCGGAGCGCATCGTGAAGTTTTCGGAAGCGAATGGCGGCTTCTTCTCGATGCGCGATTTCCGCGAACACCAAGCAACTTGGGTCGAGCCCGCAACAACGCAATACCGCGGCTACGACGTATGGGAGATTCCGCCGAACGGGCAAGGGATCTCGGCGCTACAGATCCTGAACATGCTCGAAACGTTCGACATCGCCGCGCTCGAACCGAACTCGGCCCAACAATTGCACCTCTTCATCGAGGCGAAGAAACTCGCATACGAGGACCGCGCGGTCTATTACGCGGACATGGATTTCGCCAACGTCCCCGTGGCATGGCTCATCTCGAAGGAATACGGCCGCGAGCGCGCGAAACGTATCGACCCCAAGCGCGCCGCGACGGACGTGATCGCGGGCAAAGCCCCTGGTTCCGACACGATCTATCTGACCGCGGCTGACGACTCCGGCAACATGGTGTCGCTGATTCAGAGCACCTATCACGGCTGGGGCTCACACATCGTGCCCGACCAACTTGGCTTTGCCATCCAGAACCGAGGCATGTCGTTCTCGCTCGATCCAAAGCACCGCAACCGGCTCGAACCGCACAAACGCCCGTTCCACACGATCATCCCCGCGTTCGTGACGAAGGACAGCACGCCCGTGTTCTCGTTCGGCGTGATGGGCGGCGACTTCCAGCCGCAAGGCCACTGCCAAGTCCTGATGAACCTTCTCGATTTCGGAATGTCGCCCCAGCAGGCCGGCGATCAGCCGCGCGTCGAGCATTCAGGCAGTTCGACCCCGACAGGATACGTGATGCACGGCTGCGGAACCGTCACCATCGAGCCTGGCATCCCCGACGCGACCCGCCGGGCGCTCGCCGACATGGGCCACCAAGTCAGCCCGCGCATCGACACCTTCGGCGGCTACCAAGGCATCTGGCGCGAGGAATCCCCCCGCCGCTATTTCGGTGGTTCCGACCCGCGCAAAGACGGCTGCGCCATCGGATACTGAACGGCCCACACAGCGCAAGAAAGCCACGGCGGCATTTGGCTTGACATAAGACGTCTAGACGTCTACACTCCACGCGTGAAGAAGAAACCGCCAAAGATACCTCCGGGACGCGTTCGAGACGCGATTATCGAGGCCCTCAGCCTCAGTGAAGCTCCAATGCCGGTAAGCCAGATCGAAGAGGAGGTGTCGAAGCGCCTCGGCCCCACGCCCACTTCCTCGGTTCGGTCGTATTTGCGACTCAACACTCCGTCCGCGTTCGTGCGTGAAGCGCGTGGTGTCTACAGCCTTCGGAACGAGACCTTGCCAGGTTTGCAGCGTTCGCTGCCGGAAACAGATATCGAAGAAGATTCGTTCACGATCGGAAAGGCCCAGATGATACGAGCGGACTGTCTCGATTGGATCGAGAAGCAGCCCGACAACTCGTTGCACGCCGTGGTAACCGATCCGCCCTATGGATTGCACGAGTATTCGGCCGAACAACAAGACAAACTACGCAGGGGTAAAGGCGGCGTCTGGCGGATTCCGCCGTCATTCGACGGACATCAGCGCGCGCCTCTGCCCAGGTTCACGGTATTGACGGACGCTCAATTGAAAGATCTGGGGACCTTCTTCCTTATCTGGGGCAGGACGCTGCTGCCCAAGTTGGTGCCGGGAGCCCACGTGGTCGTAGCCTCGAACCCGCTCTTGTCCTATGTTGTCGCTGGCGCTCTATCGGACGCGGGCTTCGAGCGTCGAGGCGAGATCATCCGGCTGGTAATGACGATGCGCGGTGGCGATCGGCCCAAGGCGGCGCACGACGAGTTCTCGGATATCAGCGTCATGCCACGCTCGATGTGGGAGCCCTGGATCGTTTTCAGGAAGCACATCGAGGGGCGCGTGCAAGACAACCTGCGGCGTTGGAAAACGGGAGGGTTTCGCCGGCCGGTCAAAGACAAGCCCTTCGGTGATGTCATCGCATCCGCACCAACGCGAAGCAACGAGCGCTCCCTGGCGCCACACCCGAGCCTCAAACCCCAAGCTTTCCTTCGCCAACTCGTCCACGGAGTCCTGCCCGTGGGAGAAGGGACCATTCTGGACCCGTTTGCGGGATCGGGATCGACGCTGGCGGCCGCCGAAGCGGTAGGTTACGCGAGTATCGGGATCGAGAAAGACCCCGCCTACTTCGAAATGGCGCGAACGGCGATTCCCAAGCTGGCCCGTTTTCAACCAGGGCGCTCGAATTAAAGACGATACACCCAGCTTTCGCGAAGTTTCCTGATCCCCTCGCCGTGAAGCGTGGCGGTCCTTGTGCCAAGTTCCCCCCTCGCGTTCCTCCTGAAGTCCTCAATGCCCACTTTGCCAAGGTAGACCTCGGTGAATGCCATGGCGCGCCGCTCGGACGCAGGCTCTGTCTCCCGGTCGACAGCGTAAACAAAGACGCACATCCATTGCTCGCGAGCCCCGTGCGTATCGACTGCGCCGCCAGCCTTGCGTGTGGTCTTAATCTCAACGCCATCAGTACCTGACTTGACGGCATTACCGGGATAGATCCCCTGAACCACAAGGTCGGGGTGGCCGTTGAAGTAACGATTCTCGGTCAGCGTGCGCGAGTGTTTGGCGATACTCGAGGAAAGCATGTCTGAGAGAACGCCGGACATAATGGCAGGACGGAGCATGTCATCGAGGCGCTGGAGTCCTCTCTTTGTCAACATCGAATTCACGTCGAAGAAGAAATCGTAGACATCTTGCATCGCCATCTGGAAATCTTCGATTCGCAGTTCGTAAGGAAGGTGGACGGTCGAGTTGAACTTTGCCCTTTCGACAATACGCCGTTCCACCGATATGGAGATTCCCTTTCCCATCCAGACCAATCCTATATTGCAGGAATCAACCTATGTGACGCAAGGACGGGAATTATCTCAATCGGGCGCTCACTTCGACAGATATCCCCTGGGCGGGGTCGCGGGTGGTTTGTATTCGTAGGGGGTACTATCAGGCATGCTGCGGATGCCGGAGGTGAACTTGAACGGGGTTTCGGGGAAGGGACCAGGGAAGGTCAATTCCAGGAAATAGCTGGTCCATCCGTCAGCGGGCTTGGCCACAGTGGCGCGGTACACGCCGGGTTCCTGAGCAGTCACAGAGGTAGCCTCGTATTTCGCAGTCGCTCCGCGATAGTCGCGCGCTTTGGGATTGGTAGCCTGCCAGAGTTTGACCTCGGTGGGTTGGATGGTCTCGCCGTTGGAGGCGGGCAAGACGCGCGCGACGACGATGCCCTCGCCCTCGATCGCGAAGGTGTAGTTAGGGATCGGGGCGCCGGTCACGACGTTGGCATAGAAGGCCGTGAGGCTGGCGTAGGCTTCCTTGTGGTCGAGGCCATGGCCAACGTTGGGCATATAACGCAGCCATTTGGGACCTGGGGCGTCGTCCCAGTAGAACTGCCAGGAGTCGGGCACGAAGAACTGGTCGTTGCCGGCGTTCATGATGAACTTGGGCATCGTAAGGCGGCTGAAATAGTAGTACGGGTCGACGATGTGCATGAGGGCGGCGTTCTCGGGGGTGTCGAGCCAATTCAGGATACCGAGGGCTTGGTAATCGCCAATCGCGGGCGCCCAAGCGCCGTAGACCGCGAAGTGGTGGCGGAAGGACGGGATCAGATTGACGAGATCGATCACGCACGGGGCCATAGCGCGGACGCGCGTGTCGACAATGGCGGTGGTCCAGGTGGTCCACCCGCGCTTCGAGCCGCCCGCTACGACGAAGTCTTTGACCTCGTGTTTGCCACCGGCCTCTGACGCGCAGAACGCCTGAACCGTGTCCATGGCACGAACGACGGCTTTGGTCATGGGCAGGCGCGCGGGCCACTCCTCGTCGCCGGTCCGATAGAATTTGTCCCATGTGTAGGCGATGATGGCGTCCTCCGAACGCCCCCACCCTTTGGCGTCGGCAAACACGAGCGGCTCGTTGGGAATCATGTACACGGCGGCGGCAACCGTATGCGTCATTGCGGCCATGCGCTTCATATCGCCGTCCGCACCGCGAGGCTTGTCGCCGCTATGGTTGCTCCCGCCATCGATGAACAGGAATGCTGTCGGGTAGTCGACCTTCACGGGAACGCTGATGGTCAGCCAATGCTTCCAGATGGGCCGGTCGACCTCGGCCTCGGTGCGCCATTGCTGCGAGGTCAGGTCGATGGTATAGGAGGTGACGTCATCCTCCTTGTCGGTCCGCACAAGTTCCCACGCGTAATGCGGGTCCGGTTTCGCGATGTAGCGGTCGAGCGCGGTGGGATGGGCGGTTTCGCGCGCGAAGGGATACGGGGCTTGGGCCAGCGCGCCTACCGAGCAAACCAGAACGGCCAGCGCCACGGACAGATGGATTGCGACTACGCGCGATCGACGGGAAACCATGCGTACTTCCTTTCTCGTTGGGATCGACAGAAACACTCATTCCATCAGACCCCGCGGGAGCACGCGCGGTTTCGACTTCCGACTACTCTGGCAGCGGCTTGTCTTTCGTCTCAGGCCCGAAGGGAACCGCGATGAGGCCCACCAGGAACACGGCGGAAACCATGAAGACCATCGTACGAATTCCGTAGGCCCGCACAAGCTGTCCCGAGAAGAACAGAGAAGCCGCGGTGACGTAGCGGGCGACGTTGTAGCAGAAGCCCGTCCCGGTCGAGCGCAGGCGCGTCGGGAACAGCTCGGGGAAGTACACGGCGAACCCACCCAGGAGAAGCAGCAACATGAAACCCATCATGAAGAAGAGCACGAGCGCGGTAACGAACGAGGTCGTCAGATAGAACGTGGCGGGCAGCACGACGAAACACCCCAGCAACGCGACCACGAAGGACGGCCTGCGCCCGATACGTTGCGCCAGGAAGGCAAAGCACATAGCGCCGAAGAAGGACCCCAGGTTCTGCGCCATGAGAGCAAAACTGGTCCGCTGTTCGACTAACTTGACGAGGTCGGGCGAGTTCTCCGGATTCAAAACGGAACGCAAGAGCTCGGGCGTCCACACGCCGATGCCCCAGAACCCGATTACGCCCACGGAGGCAAGCCCCACGCCGACCAGGGTGTTGCGCCGAACCACGCGGTCCGTGAACAAGCCGGCAATCGAACCGATCTGTCCCTTGGCGTGTTTGGCCTTCCGCCGCGCTTCCTGCCATTGCTCAGGTTCGCGGATAAAGAAGAAGATCACGAATACCAGCAGCGCGGGAATGATGCCCACCGCGAAAAGATACCGCCACGAAGTAGCCGGGTTCGAGTACGATGCAAACGCCAGGTTGATCGCCGCGGCGCCGATGTTGCCAAGGGCCGAAGTCGCCTGGACAATGCCCAGCGCCGTCGCCCGCGAATGTGTCGGGAAGGTCTCGGCAACGAGCGCTGCACCCGCGGCAAATTCCCCTCCCACGCCAAGTCCCGTCATGAAACGGAAAAACGCGAACTGCTGCCAATTCTGCGAGAGACCGCTTAGACCGGTAAAGAGGGCATAGGTCAGGATCGTGAGGGCCATCGTGCGAGTACGCCCGAGCCGGTCGCCCACCATCCCGAAGAAGAGACCCCCAGTCGCCCAGCCGATCATCAACGCGAACGTGGCAATGTTGACATAATACGCGAGGTCCGCCTTGTCCACCCCGGCGCCGAGCAACTCGCGCAAGGCATGCTGTTTCGCGAAGACGAACAGCCACTGGTCCATCGTGTCGAAGGACCAGCCCAGACAGGCCACCACCAGCACGAGGTAGTGATACCCGGTCAGGCCGTCCGTGAACTTCTTCCTTTCCGACAGCATTCCAGCATTCGACATGACGGTATGTCCTCCTTCTCGTGGACGCGCTCCTCCCGGCCGCGTCCCGAACCGCGCAACCAGTACGAGCTACCATACACATCGTTAGGCGGGTTTTCAAATGGATACGGCCCATCATCGGACGGAAGGAAGGGAAAGAGAACGCCTATCCAGGGCCGGTAGAACCTATCCCAAAACTCGGACTACCTGTCATTCTGCGAGTTTGTGAAGAAATGTCAAAGTCTTGCGTTTCCTTTGTCGGCTCCGTCCTCTCTGTCATCCTGAGAGCGTGTGAAGAAATGTCAAGGTCTCGCGCGTTCGTTTGTTGGCTCCGCCCTTTCTGTCATCCTGAGCGCAGCGAAGGATCTCGCTATGTGCATAGGCCTCTGATGCTTATGAGATCCTTCGCTGCGCTCAGGATGACAGGCAATACGTAGTCAAGAGGCAAAGCACCCGCGTTTCACAGTTTCTTCACAACCTCTGAGCGATAGCGAAGAATCCCATCCCCGGATACGATTTGGGATAGCTTCTAGCGTCCTCTTCAGAACGTGAATCCGAAGCCCAACCCCGCGCCGTTGAGGCCCCCGTTATGGTCGCCGATACCGGCATTCGAGATGTGCTCGAACTTGAGTGTGAGATGCACGGGGACCTTGGCGAACTGGTACCCGATGCCCCCTTCGGTGATGAAATCGATGTCACTCGAATCGTCGCGGAAATGCTTGTCATGCCAGAACGCGGAAAGCTCGAGTTCGCCGAAGAAGCCCGTGTACTCGTTGCCGCGCTGGTAGATGCGGCCCGATACGCCGCCCCCAGCGCCGTAGAGGTCGCCGTCCGAAGGAAAGAGAAACAGCGGGATCAGCCGCAGGCCCAGCGCGATGTGGTGGGTGGCCGGGAACTCGTACTCGACGGAGCCGCTCATGAAGCGGTCGTCGTCGCCATACTGCGAAGAGTCGACGACGTTGAAGCCGTTCAGTTCCAGACGCCACCGCCCGTCAGCGAATCTCGGCGCCCCATAGGCGCTAAGAGACCATACCGTGCTTGCGACTGCCACACTTAAGATAATTGCATTTCGGCACAGGTTCCCGTGAGGCACCATGACTCTCCCTCTGCCCTACTTTGCACTTCTGACTCAGTCAATAGTTTACCTGACGGGCGTGTAATACACGAAGAATGCCGGTTTGTCAACAGAAAACTCACACTCGGTCATTCTTGCATTTCTAGGAACACTGGCACACATCAGAGGAATATGGTTAGCGCCCCTCCACCCCCTCTCGGGGTCGTCGCTCACGCCAATCGCCACGAGGAAATACCCGAGGCCGCCTGCCGGCTCGAGGTCGTCCATGCCAGGACGGTATACGAATCGCGCATACACGCATCGTTCCTGCCGCATCGAACCGGTATAGGTATCGCCATACTCCAAGTCAATCAGCCGCACGCGCACAGGATCATATGCCGGAGTCGACGGATTGAACAAGTCCTCGCAATCGTCGGGCACTTAACCCCACCACGAATCGAAGAGGCATCCGGGCGCAGGGATCGCGCCAAGATATCCACAGCTATTTCGTTCCCGGTTGCATCGATGTCTGGGCATCAGACGTCGGATAGGGTTGCTTGTTTTGAGGCTGCCCGGCGACCTCTATACTCAAACTGTCAAGCGACACCCTTGTAAGTTCCGTTAGCTTCTTGGAGGCAATCTTGCCGTCCTTGACTACTAGTACGCAATCGCTTTCGTCCGCGGCAACCACTGTTTCTTTCGATTCGTAGAGTACTAATGCCTCGCAATCAAGCACGTACCAATACGGACGGCGCACCCCGTTGTCTTTGATCTTCATCGTTCCCAATAGATGGCCGTTGAGCCAGTCGGGAACATAGCTGATCTTACCGCGAATTGTGGCGATCACGGTTGGTTCCGTGCTCAGATCGGCAAGTCTGCAGACCTCAAAACCAGGTTCATGGTCGGTCATACCGAACTGCTCGGTCGTTGAAAAGCACCTCATCACCGATGGCCATTTTGTGGGACTGCTTTCCTTAAGCACGAGATCAAATGCAAAGATACCGTCCGGGGTCCAATAGAGAAGCGTATTCTTGTAGGGCGACCAGTAGACATCAGTGCCCAACACTGGTAGCTTCTCCGTGCGGCAAGAGGGCACTTCGGCAATCCATATCTCCCCATTCGGGAAGCCGGAGGTACCGGCCATGGCGCAGTACACTAAGCGCGTGCCGTCTGGCATCCAGGAGAAGCGTATGCCGGCGTGATCCAGTGAGCCAACTGACTTTCCAGTCCGATTTATGACATAGAGTACATCCTTATCATCGCTGTTTTGTCCTGAGAAGGCAAGGTAGCCGGTCTTGGGCGTATACTGTGGTTTATAGACAAACAGTTTTCCATGCCAAAAAATGTCTGTACTCATGTCTCTAGTATCGATTCTGTAGACAGTAGCGGAATCAAAGGGGGGTCTAAGATCTGTGCCGGGAAGATAGACGTAGGTGTCAAAGCCGGGCACGAAGAGAAGCGGCAATAGAAGTGCGGCAATCATCAGTTGCAGTCTCCATCTGGGTCTACAAGCTCGATATGGGACACGAAGCTGACGAATCTGGGAATCTGGGGGAATCTGGGGACACCATACCTAATTTGGTTACCTTGTGCCGCAAGTGTGGATCCCAATGCGGTCAGCAACCCTCTCTCGTTCTCTGACGATCCAACGGACTTGGTGCCTTTCATCTTCTTATCCATTATTTGACGCGCGCTGCATGGCACTGGCTCTTGAGACTTCCGGCCCGTCCTTCCCGACGTAGGGGGCATGTCATCTTACAACAGGATAGTCCGCCCCTTTCGGAAACAGTCCCATTCACTGTATAAATACTATCATGCTTCTCCATTCTCGGCAAGAGAAATCGAACCTGCTTCGAGATCGGCACAAGGCGATGCGCGGCATTCGTACACGATCAGGCGACGGCAGGCCCACCAGGTGAGACATGCATGCGCCCCGCCATCGACAGAGCCGTATCACCTGTCAATGACCCAAGATTCAACCACCGATGAACACCGATACACACCGATGAGAATCTGGTCCTATCGGTGTTTATCTGTGTGCATCGGTGGTTCCAATGGCTCTAGAGCGTTTTAATGTTGACATGCGGTAGTGTTTTTGGTAAGTTCAGTGCATGG
>CAYOCT010000117.1:0-12603 GCA_964402555.1 uncultured Nitrospiraceae bacterium
GCGAACAACGGTTCTCCAACGCCGCATAAAACCCCACATCCTGACGCACACCCGGCTTGGATGGCGGGTATAAATCTCCCATAGGGGAATTAGGCCCACCATGAAAGGGGGCTCGCAAAAGTAAGCGATTGGAAATAGTGGATTTAGGGTTTATCGTGGCTCCGTTGTCAGACGGCATGCGTCTTGCTATATAGTTGGTGTTTGTGAAAAACGTAACAGCCTTCCAGGCCAGCCTGGAGGGTGCGTTACAAGAACGAGAGAGTCTTACGATATGCGTCATAGGTATCAGGAGGTAAAGGTCTTATGAATCGAAGGGAATTCCTGACGACCGTCACGGGCGGCGTCGCAGCGGCCGGCGTGGCGCAGGCGGCACTTCCCGCCTATGCGAACGAACCGGCGCCCGGCGCTTTTGACGATCAGGTGGGCGTCCTCTGTGACACCACCAAGTGTATCGGCTGCCGCAAATGTGAGCTGGCGTGCGCGCGCGAAAACCGAGGGGCGCCCGTGAATCCGGCGGAGTTCAATGACACGTCCGTGTTGGACACCCCCCGGAGGATGTCGGCGAATGACCTGACGGTGGTCAACCGCTATCCCAATCCGACGGATCCGGAGCACCCGGTGTTCGTCAAGGTGCAGTGCATGCACTGCCTCCATCCGTGTTGCGTGTCCGCGTGCATCGTCGGGGCGCTGCATCGCGAGCCGAACGGCTCGGTGAGCTACGACGCGTCGAAGTGCATCGGGTGCCGCTACTGCATGCTGGCGTGCCCCTTCGAGGTGCCGGCCTACGAATACAGCAACATCCTTACGCCGAGGGTGCGCAAGTGCACGTTCTGTTACGACACGATGCAGGCGCGCGGGGAAGCGCCCGCGTGCGTGCAGATGTGTCCGACGAACGTCTTCACGTTTGCCAAGCGCAAGGACCTGATCAAGCTGGCGCACGAGAAGATCGCGGAAACGCCTGATGCGTACCACGACCACGTATACGGCGAAACGGAAGCGGGCGGCACGTCCTGGCTTTACCTGACCAGCCGTCCGGCGACGGAACTTGGGATGCTTAATTTGCCCGCGAAACCGGTTCCGGAACTCACGGAAACGATCCAGCACAGCATCTTCAAATACGGAATTCCGCCGGTATTGCTGTACGGCCTTCTCAGTATTGCCATGAAGGTCACCGCATCGGACGATCACACCGAAGCCGGCAAGGAGGAGAAGTCATGAGCGATCATCCACGCGAACCCATGCCGGTGAGATTCCTGACTCCTGGCGTTACCCTTCTGTTGTGCATCGCCGGCGCGGGCGTTCTTGCCGCGCTGTACCGGCTCGTTTCGGGACTCCAGACTTCCACTAACCTGAGCGACCATTTTCCGTGGGGGATTTGGATCGCGTACGACGTCGAGGGGCGCGTGGCGCTGTCGGCGGGCGGATTCACGATGGCGGCTTTGACGCACATCTTCAACCGGCACAAGTACGAGCGCATCGTGAGGTCGGCATTGTTGACGGCGATGCTGGGCTACACGTTCGCCGTAGTCGGCCTCTTGATGGACCTCGGGCGCTATTACAACGCGTGGCATCCCGCGATGCCGTGGATGTGGCAGGGCAACTCGGTGTTGTTCGAGGTGGGCATGTGCGTCATGGCCTATCTGACCGTGTTGTACATCGAGTTCTCGCCGATATTCTTCGAGCGGTTCGCGGGGCGCGTGGCGCTGCCAGGGCCGCTGTCGGGGTTGAACGCGGGATGCAACGCCTTACTCGAATTGGGCGGCAAGGTGGTGCCGAAGATCATGTTCCTGGTGTTAATCCTGGGCGTCGTGTTGTCCTGCATGCACCAGAGCGCGCTCGGTTCGTTGATCCTTGTCGCGCCGTACAAGACCAGCGCCCTGTGGTTTACGCCGATTCTGCCGCTGCTGTTCCTGCTGTCGGCCATTGCCGTCGGGTTCCCGATGGTTATCTTCGAGCAAGTCTACGCCGCGTGGGCGTTCCGCCGGACCGTGCCGATGGACTTGCTGTCCTCGCTGGCCAAATGGGCGGCATGCCTGCTCGGGATCTACTGCTTCGCGAAGCTGTCCGATTTTGCGATTCGCGGCGCCTACGTCCATCTGTTCCCTCTGTCACTCGCAACCGTGATGCTGGCCATCGAAGTGGGAGTGGGCGTGTTCCTGCCGCTGGGAATGCTGGCCTCGAAGCGTGTGCGGACCTCGCCGGGGCTGCTCTTCGCGGCGTCGTGCTTCGTGATATTCGGGGTGGTCCTTAACCGTCTTAATGTGTTCCTCGTGGCGTACCGCCCGCCGTACATGAGCCAAGCGTACGTGCCGAGCGCGGCGGAAGTGTTGGTGAGCGTGGGACTGACGGCGGGGCTGATCCTGGTGTACCGCGCAGTGGTCACAGTCTTCCCCGTGTTTGTTCGCGAGAAGGCGAGTAAAGAGGTCCCGGCTCCGGCTGTATTGGAGATTATCAATGCCAAGTAATATTCAGATTCGTTGGATTTGTGGATGGATGGCGGTTTTCGCGCTGTTCGCGGGCGCATTAACGCTCGCCGCATTGCCCGCGTGGGCTCATGAGGGTGAAGAAAGCGATCATTGCGCGGATTGCCATTCGTGCGACAAGCCCACTAAGGACGATCCGTGCCTGAAGAAGTGCGAGCGCCCGAAGGTGGAAGACGCCGACACGCAATTTAAGGAAAGCCAGTCATCGCCCGATGTGCTCGTGATCGACAAAATGTCCGACGTGTATGGCCCGGTGTTGTTTCCGCACCGGCTGCACGCCTCGATGGAGGCGATGTCCGACGGCTGCCGGCTCTGCCACCATCATGAGACGGAAGACAAGCCGCAGCCATGCGAGGCATGCCACGTGAACGCCGGCGAATCCGGGAACCTATGGCAGCCGAGTTTACGCGGCGCCTACCATCGCCAGTGCCTCTCGTGCCATCGCGACTGGAGTGGCGAGGCCGACTGCGTGACGTGCCACGCGGAGCGCACCCCGGGCCAGGCCGCCGCGCCCCAGCCCGACGTGTCGGACGTTACGGGGCGGCTGCACCCGAACGTCGAGGAGCCGGACAAGCGGCTCTATCGGACGCCCGCCTTCGAGGAAGGCACGCTGGTCACGTTCAATCACAAAGAGCATGTGCAGATGTTCGGCAAGCGTTGCGTCGATTGCCACGCCCAGGAGAACTGCAACCGGTGCCATAGTCAGAACGGCGAGGGCAAGAAACACGTCCGCGAGGATCCGCATCAGGACTGCGTGAAGTGCCACGATGTCGAGAAGTCATGCGACTCGTGCCACACGAAGACCGAATCGCTGGGGTTCGACCACTTGAAGCGGTCCGGGTTCGAGATGAAGGCGTACCACAAGGGTGTCACCTGCCGGTCGTGCCACAAGGACCCGAAGTCCTACGCGGGCCTCAAGCGCCAATGCAACGGCTGTCATGCGCCGGACTGGGCGCCGAAAGCGTTCGACCACGCGAAAAGTGAAGTCCTCGTGCTCGACGAGAAACATGTGGACGTGGGCTGCGCCGACTGCCATCCCGCGGGCATGGGCGCGCCCGTGAAGTGCGATGGGTGCCACGACAATACCATCGTCTATCCGCAGAAGCTCCCCGGAACCTTCACGGAGAAGCGCCTGGAGGCGATCGGCAAATCGCAATCCTAACGTGAACTTACCGAGGCCGCCTCGTGACTTGCGAGGCGGCCTCTTCGTGTCTAAGCTCGGCGCTTCCGGCAGGCACGACCGCCTGATAGCATATCGCATGCTCGCCGGGCTTCAATTATCATCGAGCGTTCTGTCCATGATAAGATGCGCAAATTGATCACGCGCGGCTGCAAGGCATGATGGCGCGTGAGAGGAAAGGATTCGAGAAGTGTTTGCGGAAGACAGTATGTTGCGGAAGATCGTCAAATGGATTGCCCTTGTTTTGGTCGTGTGCGTGGCGCTCCTGGCCATCGCGTTGTGCGCGTTCTTCAGTCCCGGGCTGTACAACCGGTTCGTCTATTTTCCCAAGGAAAAGGCCGCATGGGCGCAACTGGCCAAGTCGCGCACCGACGTCACGATTGATGACGGCTGGAACGACTACAAGGGAAGTATCCACAGCCATTCCGAACTCTCGCACGATTCCGACGCGCCGCTGCCCGAGGTCCAGCAGGCGCTGAAGAAGATTCATTCGGACTTCATCATGATGAGCGACCATTACGTCAATGGAAAGGCCGATTACTCGCTAGGCTGGAAAGGCGATCACGATGGTGTCCTTTTCATCCGGGGCTTTGAGATGGACCACGGTCTGATGGCCTGGGGACTTCCCGATTCCACGGTGTTCGACTCGAAGGATGCGGTCCGGGACGAAGCGAAGAAGATAAAGGAACTCGGCGGCGTCATAGCCTACGCACATTGCGAAGAGTCGAAGGAGCGGGATTGGGACGTGCCTGAACTCGAAGCGATGGAGATCTACAATGTCCACGCGACGCTCCTCAAGTACAAGAGCGACAAGAAATGGCTCTGGAAGACCTTCACCACGGTCTTGACGTGCTACAACGGGTATGCGGACCAATGTTTTTACTCGTTGTTCGAGCGGCCGGACTACGTGTTGCAAGAGTGGGACGATCTGAATGTCTCCCGCCACATCTCCGGATTCGGCGGGAACGACACCCATCAGAATGCCGGCATCAGGGGGATGTATACGGCCGACGGCAACCTAATCTACTCCGATACCGGCCACCGCTTCGACAACAAAGACAAAGCGAAGGAAGTCAAGTTGAACGGCTTCACGCGGTTCGTGCTTCGCGCCTTGTATGGGCCTCTTGAGCCGAACAAGCAACTCTTCCGCTACGACCTGGACAAGTACGAGCGCTCGGCGTTGTTCGTCCGCACGCACCTGCTGGCCAAGCAGTGCACCGAAAAGGATTTGGTCGATGCGCTGCGGGCGGGGCGCGCCTTTGTTTCCTTCGACATGATGGCCGATGGCACGGGGTTTGTCTACCTGGCTCAAGGCTCACAAGGCCGCGTGGTGATGGGGGAGTCCATCAAGCTGGAACCGGGCCTCACGTTGAAAGCCTACTCGCCCTACAAGAGCAAGTTCGCTCTCATGGTCAATGGCATCAAGAAGGACGAGCAAGAGGGCACGGAATACGATTACACGCCCACCGACACGGGGAAATACCGTCTCGAAGTCTCGCTGAAGATTCTGGGCAAAGACACCCTTTGGCTGCTGACGAACCCCATCACTGTCACCAGCGGCGCCTCCTGAGATTGCAGGAACACAAACTTCAGTTTCCTGAGCGCGAGGCGATCGCCTCGAAGGCTGGCGTGGTCTTCGTGTCGAAGGTTCCATCCGGATTGCGGAGCGTGAACAGTGCGGCCAAGCCTTTGCTTACGGCAAGCCGATAGCCTTCCTCCGGGCCGAGCACCATGAGGGCGGTGTCGTAGCCGTCGGCCACGGTGCATTGCGAATGGATGACGCTTACCGATGCGAGGCGATGCGCCACAGGGTGGCCTGTCCTCGGGTCGATGATATGCGATACGCGCGTCCCGTTTTCGATGGCCCAATTCCTGTAGTCGCCCGCGGTAGTCAGACTCATATTGTTCAGACTTACGACCCTCTGTAGCGCACGACCGGACTTGTCGGGCAATTCGATTCCCGCTTGCCAGGGCATTCCGCGCGCGTTGTGGCCGTGGGCCCTGATCTCGCCACCTACTTCCACGCAGTAGTCGATATACCCCATCGCCTCGAGGTCCTCCGCAAGCTTGTCGACCGTGAATCCTTGCGCGATGCCATTCAGGTCGCACGCGATATCGGGTTGAATCTTGCGGAGGGTATGCGCTTTGGCATCGATGTCGATTTTGGTGTATCCCACACGCTCGATCAATGGGCTGATTTCATCGTCAGTCGGGACACGTGGCGCGGCGCGACTCTCCGGTCCGAATCCCCATGCCCTGACCAGCGGGGCTACGGTAACGTCGAATGCGCCCGATGTCGCTTCCGAGATATCCCGCGCGGCCTGGAACAGCTCGATGAGATTGGCTGACACGCTGAAGGGTGTCGTCGTGTGTTGGCGATTGAACGCGGCGAGTTCCGAATCGTCGCGGTATAACGACATCTCGCGGTCAATCGCATCGAGGCGCTCGCGAATGACCGTCTCGATGGCGCGTTTCTGGCCGTCGTTCACCTGCGCGACAATCTTGATCGCGTACGTCGTGCCTTGGGCCTCGCCGGAAAACATCGTTTCCTGGGGCATCTGCGGGCGGCATCCGGAGAAGCATGCCAGGGCGGCGACACCGCAGACGATCCATACGGAAACGCCACGACAGGAAGGCCCACGTCTCATCGGGAAGTCCTTCATCGAGCCGGCGCCACCTACTGATACGTCATTCCGTTATGTTGAATGTATCCGGCTTGGTGTCTGCCAGAGGGATCGCGATGCGTCCAATGGACCACGCCTCCCTCAGGCTTCCACTCGTAGACGCCTGAAAACGCTACGGCATCGCCCGTCCTCAGGCTGTTGATGCGCGGGGCGATATCGATATTGTGGGCGATGAGTATGGTGTGGCCGGAGGCGAGCTGGACAATGAATCGCTGATGGCGCGAGCCTTCGTTGTCGTCTGAGAGCGTCCGCGATACCGTGCCGGTTTCCGCTACGGGGAGACCGCTGGAATGATTGCGAAACGCCTGTTCAATGACGCCTGAGGACCTCGGCTGTGGAGGCGCAACCGGCATTGGGGGAGGGGGCGCAAGGCGCGCCGGCGCTTCCTGACGAGCGGGCGCTGGAGGAGGTTGCTGCTCGGAGAACTGTGCAAGAATTGGGAGTAGTAGGAGAATCCCAAGGCCAAGGCCCACCGCAATCAGCAGCTTGGTTGTCGATTGGGTCACGTGTCTATCCTCTTGAAGTCCTAAGGCAGAAGCAATCGCGCCGCGAGCGGCGGAAGGTTGAGACGGTCAGGCGGCGCGCCTTCGATACGTTGCGCCTTCCACGGGTCCCACCATTCCCTGCCCGGCGCGGCGGAGACATGCACCTTCACGTCAATTGGAGCTTTGCCTTCATTGACGAAGAGATAGATGTGTTCTTCGCCGAAGCGCATGTGCAGGCAGCGCAGATCGGGATTCGGCGGCGTGACCACCACGTCGGGAAACGCGATCGTGTCAATCACTCGCACGAGTTCCTGGGCGTCCGAGGCCGTGCGCGGGATGCCGCCGACCGCATCTCGGTACGCGATTACTCGATCCGCATCGATCAGCGGACGCAGCAGGTTCAGCGTCGCGTCGCTTATGGCCTGCGGGCCATCGACGATCAGACATTCGTAGAACATCTCGCGGACGGCGATCCCTTTTTCCGAAACCGCGCCTTGCACACGGAGGGTGGTTGTGTCGAGATAATTGAAATCGTGCTGCGTCTCGAAGAGCACCCGCGCGGCGCGCCAAGGCAGTTCACTCGGCGTGCCCAAGATCGCGACGCGGCACACCTGCGCGCCTTGGGCGAGGAACCAGCTCATGCGCCGCACGTAGTCTGCGTAGGTCTTATAGTCGTTCCACCACGGGCTATTGGGACCGACGTCGGGCGGGCGTTCATCGCGCCGTTTGCCTCGGAGCGAATAGTAGAACGCGTGGGGATACAGCATGTTGACGCCCCGCGCGAACAGCCAATTGGTGATGTAGATCATCTCGTCGTACGTGAATTCCCATCCGTACGCGCCGAAACACTCGTTCGCGTTGCGTTTGCGGCCGTAGTGGCGTTGCGCCGAGACGCTGCATTTCGCCATTGTCGACTGGTCCCCTTCGATGGACTTCTTTTTGTACGGCTCGATGTAGCGCCAAACGATGTCCTGTCCGGGGATCTGGAAATGGCGCAGCACGCCGATGTCACAGGGTCCTGCGGGATGGCCCGTCAAGGCGACGCCATGGAACTCGCACCAAAGACTGTACGGGGCGTAGTAGACCTGATCGAGAAGTCCGTTCACGACGGTGTCGAAATCGCGCCGGTAGCGAGCCGCGTCCGGCCGGGCGTCATCCCACAGCGCACCCAAATGTGGACGGAAGTCGTAGCCGAGGATCTCCGCCGCGTACTCGGCGAAACCCCATGTCCACGGTTTGACGTCCTTCTTGCATCCGCGCCCGAGGATGCTCGGCTCGTCAGTGAACACGCCGATGACCGTCTTGCCGAAGGAATCTTTGAGCGCGTCGTAGTATCGGTCAAGGACGAGGTGGCGAAAACTCGCCATCGCGTCCGGATTGAGCAGATCCCCTGCGGCAGGCGCGTTCTTCTCGCGGTCGTCTGTGCCGAAGTGAACGCCACGGATCATTCCCATCGACCGGGAATGAACGTAGGCCCAGCGCTCGTCCTCCGCGATGAGTTCCTCGTTCGGGCCTAGTGTGGATCCCTTCGCGCGGCGTTCGATGCAGCGGGCGGCGTGCCGAGGATTGGCCGCGACCACCTGGCCCGCGCACGAACCGCTGGGATACATGCCTTCGTCGTACAACACGACGACCATGCCCTTGGTTGCTGCGTATTCGACGCAGACCTTGACGCAGTGGAGCCAGGCCTCCGACATAAAGCCGATGTTCTCAGGCAAACCTAGGCGTGCGTGGGGGATGAAGCCATAGACGCCGTGTGCCTCGAAATCGTCGATCTGCCGCTTGAGTTCCGTTTCAGTCAGTTCGTCGTTCAGAAACCAGAACGGGATCAACGTGTATTCATGCGGCGGGTCTATGAATGCATCGAAAAGCATCACGATTTGCCTCCCTTCAATGGTCCTGCGGCGTGTGCCATGGTACTCGATTGCGGAGGGTTGCGGCCACTCGAACGCGATCGCTTGACCGCGTCTTCCGGAGCCGCGCCTACCACGGACGTTTACCGGCGATCGCCGACGGAACGGAAGGTGTTGACACCGGGGGAGGTCCCTCTCTAGAATCTGAGGTATAATTGGGGTGGAGCGGGTAGTAACGCTAGAAGGAGTCGGGCGTATTGTCTGGTGGCACGTGGTATCTGCTTATCATGCTCGGCATCATAGGCATCATATGCGTCGCCGCCATACCTTCGCTCTTCTTCAAACGATGCCCGAAGTGCTCCGCGCGCAACGGGATCGAAGCGCAAACGTGCAGGCAATGCGGGGCCTCATTCCCGGAAGAACCTTAGAGGCGCCGCAGCAACGCTGAGTGAAGTGGCCGGAGTCGTGTAATCGGGGCGGATACGGCCGCCCTGGAAAGGTGCGGTGAACGGTCGTGGCACAAGTAATCAATTGTCCCTATTGCGGCAAACTGACCGACCCCAAGCTCGAGAACTGCCCTCATTGTGGAGGGCCGATGCAGCAGCGGAAGACACCGACGCCTTTGGTGCGCAACGTGCCCGGGGCAACTCCGAGAAACACGTGTCCCAATTGCCGGGCGCTCGTGCAAGACGGCGACATCATCTGCGTCGCGTGCGGCACGAATCTGCTCACAGGACAGAAGATCGCCGCGAACGAACCCGCGAAGCCACCCGCGAATCTGAAATGGTTATGGATTACCCTTGCGGCGATCGTCGGCTTGGCCGCTGTAGCCGCGTTGGGCGCGGTGGCGTACACCGTCCTCGCGCAAGATCCGGTCCAGAAGGCCGAGACGCTGGCCCGGGCCAACAAGGACCTCGAAGCGATCAACATCCTTACCAAGCATCTCGAACGGGACCCGAAGGACGCCGCCGCGTTCATGTTGTTGGGCAAGATCCAGTGGAGGCTGAGCCAGTTCGCCGCTGCCGCCGACTCGTTCGAGCAGGCCGCCATCGCCGAGCCTACCAATACCGATGGCGCGATGCTCGCCTTGCTGGGCATTACCTCGGCGGCGGGCCAGGATATGCGCGACCGGCAGTTGGCCATCCTGAAACGCGTCGCCGAGGCGCGCCCCGACGACTCGCAGATGTGGTACTTGCTCGGGCTGGCCCGAGGTAACGCCAATGACGTGGCGGGCGAAATTGAAGCGCTCAAGCACGCGGCTTCGGCAGCCCCGAACGATGCGGCCGTGCAGCAGCAGTTGGGCATTGCCTTGGCCGCGCAAGGGAATTATGCGGAGGCCGAACGCCAGTTGGCCGCTGCCGCCGCGGATGCCGCTACGAAGAGCGATACCGCGGCCGCGCGAGGGTTCATTGCCGACTTGGACAAACAGCCGGATGCCGCCGTGAGTTTTCTGAAGGAGGCCGTAGCCGGCGATACCGCCGTGCGCGACCAAGCCGCTACGCGCTTGGGGCTGCTTCTGGTGTCGCAGGGGCAATTCGACGAAGCCGATACGTATCTCGCCAGCGCGGCCTCGAACAAGGACAATGGCGTAGCCCAGTTCTTCCATGGCGTCTGCCTCCAGACCAAGGGGCTTGTGCCCGAAGCCACCCAGATGTTCCAGACCGTGGCCCAGTCCAGCGGACCGTTGAGCAAGGAAGCGCTTGTCCGTGTTGCGGGGCTTTACCTCGAACAGAACGATTTGCAGAAGGCGCGCGAATCGATTGAGAAGGCCGAGGCGGCGGGCGTCAACAGCGCGGCCCTGTGCACGGTGCGCGGCCGTTATCACGCGGCGTCGAACGAAAGCGCACGCGCCCACGAATGGTTTCAGAAAGCCGTCCAGGCCGACCCGGACTATGCCGGCGCCTATCTTGAGAATGGCTTGTTGTACGTGCGGGAGCAGTCGCTGAACGAAGGCGTCAAGGCCTTGGAGCGTTACGTGGCCATTGCCACCGAGCGCAATGAGGCGGACCGCGTCGGCGATGTCGCGACACTCGTCGATCATCTCAAGCAGGCGATGGCGACGGAAGGCGTGCAACGTCCCGCGCCGCTTGCACCCGGCAGGCCAGGGAGGAACACATGATGAGGAAACCGAGCATGCGATGGGCTGTCGCGCTGGTCATGGCGAGCGTAGCTACCCCCGCGTTGGCTTGGGGGCCCGCGACGCGCGAAGCCATCGTGATGACCGCCGTCCGGGTCGTGTCGAAAGAAGGCACGATTATGCTTTCGCGACTCGAACGACTCGTCGTTGATGGCGCCATGGCGCCGCGCGAAGAGATCGAGAAGCTCTATCCCGACTACACGACGAATCCCGTGCGCGCGGTGGAAACCGAGATGCGCCTGCTGTCGAGCGCGCGCGGCGAACGCGTCGATCCATATTTCGCGTACCGGCTTGGCGTGCTCGGGCGCATCACCGCCGATCTGACCGCGCCGATGCTTAATGAAAACCCGACGTATCGGGAACGGTACTATGCCGACGCGGACGAGAATATTCGTGATGCGCCCCTGAAGACCTCGGCCCGGCGCTCCGTGGATGCGGTTGCCTATTTCGCCCGCATCCAGCAATTGGCGAAAGCGCGCAACGAGCTAATCGTCAAGGACTATCAGAGTGGCCTGGGTTTCGGCGGCATCGCCAAGGGCGGATTGCCGGAGGATATGGGCCGCTCGATCGACGCCGTCGCCGACGTGTGGACAACCACGCTGGTACAGAAGTCCGTCCATGCGAACGTTTCCGAGGAACAGTTGCGCTCCTATGCGCTGAGCGCGCTCGATTTCTACATCAAGCGCGGTAATACGGCCGAGATCGACGCGAATTACCAGCGGCTGACCTCGATGGTCCGCAAGACTGCGGATATGACGCAGCGCATCGGCGACATGTTCTATGCCGCGGGGATGTTCGAGCGCGCCATTGCCGAGTACGAGGCGGTGCACGCGGCGGAACCTGACCGTAAGGACGTGGTCGAGAAGATCGCCAACTACTATGTGAAGGTGGGGGACGAAGCCCTCGAGGCCAGCCACCTGAAAGTCGCCCTCGACTCCTTCACCAAGGCGGCGCAGACGAATCCGCTGCATCCCGACGCCGAGGCCAAGCGCTTGAAGACCGAAGCGCTTATCGCCGAGAAGGAATCGCGCCTGGACGATATGCGCCGTGCGATCGAGGAGGCCTCGCAGTTGCAGACGCAAAGCGAACAAATGGCGTTGCAGCGCAAGTTCGCCGATGCGATGACTACCCTTGAGGAAGCGCAGGCCAAGTACGAAACCGTGACCGACGAGTTCCCCACGGAGTTCCAGGCGGCAAGCACCGGTATCGCGAATATCATGTCGCGGATGCGCGAATTGAAAGGCGAACTCATTGCCAACACGCAGTCCCTGAGCGGGACCAGCTTCGGATTGGATATGCAGCCCCTGGCCGTTACTTCTTCGGCGAAGCTCAGCGAGGAAGGGTTGCAGTCGCTGACCGAGCGCAGGTTCAACCAGGAACTCGACAAGCTGCGCGCCCAACTGAAGGACGCCGCCGCCATTCGTTAATGCACCGATTATCTTGTTGTAATGATTGAATCGGCGCAGACACTTCAAGCAATGCCGGATCGCTTGTCATTCTCGCTTCGCTCAGAGTTTGTGAAGAAATTGTGAAACGCGTGCGCTGTTGCCCCTTGATTACGTATTGCCTGTCATCCTGAGAGCTTGTGAAGAAATTGTGAAACGCGGGCGCTTTGCCTCTTGACTACGTATTGCCTGTCATCCTGAGCGCAGCGAAGGATCTCACAAGCATTAAGGGCCTATGAACATAGCGAGATCCTTCGCTGCGCTCAGGATGACAGAGAGGACTGCGGCGGCCCCGATTTTCTTGGACACGGAATTAGGCTAATCTGTGTAACCAAG
>CAYOCT010000118.1:0-12216 GCA_964402555.1 uncultured Nitrospiraceae bacterium
TAAACGGATCCCAATAAACACAACCGGGGCCGGTCCCAAAAGGGACCGGCCCCGGTTCTTTACTCCGAGACCTCGAACCGATAGTTCCAGCGCCGATTCGGCGCGCTGTCCCCGTCCACCCCCAGCGAGGATACGTCTCCGAAGCGCTGGATGTTATCCGCCCAGTGGAAATCGAAGGCCGGATTGCCTGACGCCAGCCCGACCAGCGCACGCGGGACGCTCAACTCCAGGCCGTTGCCGTTCACACGATAGCTCGCCGTACCGATGGTCTCCCATGCCTCACCGCGCCAGGCCTTTACAGTCGTGTCGGTGTCGCTCGTAACTTCGAGGTTCACGACGATGTCGTAGCCCATCCAGCCGGTCCGGGCGTTGCGGTCCGTATCGAGCAAGAGCAGCATCCAATGTGGATCGGTATGCGGCGTGATAGGCGCGGCGGTCTGGACAAAGAAATAGAGCGATGCGTCATCATAGGCCGCTTTCGCGATCACGAAATCGTTGCGGCCGGTGTCGTTCCGGTACATGATGTTGCCGTACCCGGCGAACTCGCGATGCGTGACGTCGCCCATCGTGTCGCGGTACTCCGGCTTCACGTTCGTCCAGTCGTCGAACGCGCCGTCGATGGCAATCGCGCTGGGACCTTGAGCCTTCGGGCGCTCGCGAATGCCTTTGAACTTCCGCACCCAGCTTGCGAGTTGGTAGTAGTAATTGTCGGTATGTCCGCCGCGCATCGGCTCGCAATCGCGGCTGTATTCCTGCGTGTATTCGTCCACGAACAGGCCGCCGCGATAGTACGATTCGGTGTCCTTGTATTTGCTCCATTCCGTGAAACGGCCCGCGGTCCACTCGTTCCAGCCCGTCACGAAAATGAACGTCGGACTCACGTCCATGGCGCGTTTCCATTGTTCGTCGAAGTTGAGGCCGAGATTGACCGCGCCTTCACGCGTGTCTTTCGCGCCGTTGTGCCAGCTTCGTCCCATCGCGCCCGACTTCTGGCTCATGGGCGCGGGTCCGGGCGTATTGGGCAGGGCATTCTGCGCGACGCCGACACTCATCTGCTCGGCCTCGCCGCGGCTGTTCTTGAACACGTGCTGCGGATAGACCTCGAGCCAGCTCCACTGGTCGAGCCCGTCCGGCCCGAGCCAATAATCCGGCATCGGACGGCGCAACGTGAAGAAGGCGCGCATTTCAGGGTCTTTGACGAAATTCGGATCGGCAAGCAGGAGCGGTTTGCCCTCCCACCGGAACCAGAGATCGCTCCACATGCCGGGTTTGTATAAGTCCTGCCAGACCTTGTCGACGATCGTCACGGGGTTCCAAAACGGGGTGATGAACCCAATCGCCGGCGTCCTATTGCCTTCCTGGCGCATCGCGGTGTATTCGCGGCACAGCGCCTCATATTCCTCTTTCCAAGTGAACGGCGGATTGGTCGCGTCGAACAGGATGACATCGACGCCCGCGTCCGCAAGCATGCTCGCATGCTTGCGGATCACGAACGGATCGCGGATGCAGTAGTACCCGAGTTCCGGTTCGCCCCAGTGGAACGGCGCGCCATTCTTGGGCCAATCGATCGTGTCCGAGTTGCCCGCGGCGGCGATGATCTTCGTGATATCGTTCGGGCCATTGGAATTCGGCACGTGCCACGTCCAATAGAAGATCCCGACCCATTTGTTGGGTTTGACTGGCCCGGCTTCCGCAAACTCCGGCTGCGTCCGCCCTGCGCCGTCCGTCGCTACCCATGTGTCCGAGAAGAGGTCTCCGCCTTCATAGGGTTTTCCCTGGAACGCGGAGGCTACCAGTAGAACGCAAAGCACGTGTGTCATTCGGATCTCCCTTCAAGTGTAGTGGACGAAGTGGACTGAGAGGACAGTGTCCACCTCGTCCACTCCGTCCACTTAGTCCACGTTTTCTCTTCCAGATCTCTTCTCCATTCTCCGTCGATATAGTCTCTCCGTGAATCCGCCTTCCTCTTCAAAAGCCTTGGCCTGTGCAGCGATCTGCCGGTCCAACAAGGCCGTCACGACATCGATCAAGACCAAGGCTCCGTTCGCGGCGATCTCCGAGTAGCCGATGGAGGCTTTGCACTCTCTGTGAATGTCCCGCGTCCAATCCGCCACGTCCTCAACGGTCTTTGGCCTGAGTCCAACCAAACGCGCGCGCGCCGGATCTTCCCGGCCCCACTGCTCCAAGTCATGCTGGCGCAGGAAGTCCTCGTAATCGAGCCGCAGTTCTTCCAAGCTAGCCCGGGCCACGTTGGTCAGCTTCAGTTCTGTCTTCCTCGACGTGCCGGACGCCTGGCTTCCCTCGGCGATATTCTGCACTCCAGACCGCGCCGCCTGGACCATCTGGTCGCGCGTGCGGCTACGAGAGTCGACATAACGTGCGCAGAACCGAACCGTCACATCGTAAACAAGCTGCGCGATTTGGAACGTCTTCAGTCTGCGGAAGCCGCCATGCTTGGGGATCAAAGGATCGGCGTCCATGCCGATAAGGTACCGGCAAGTTCCACTAACTGCAAGCGGCATTCATCCTTTCAAAGTCCTGACGTAAGGTCAGGGCACACGATGGACGTGTCTCGTTACGCGGTGCTAGAATGCGCGCCAGCGTGAGAGGGCAGGACTCGGCGGATGGATATTGCGACGATCATAGGCCTCGTGTCGGGCTTGGGTATCGTGGCCATCACGGTGTTGATGGGCGGCGACGCGGCCTCATTCTGGCAATTGCGTTCCTTGGTGCTCGTGCTCGGAGGAACGTTCGCCACGACCCTTCTCAATTATCCGTTGCGCGATCTGCTCAGCATGCTGGCGACCGTCAAGAACGCGTTCTTGGAGGAAGCGGCTTCGCTGGAATTCCTTATCGAGCGGCTCGTGAACATGGCCTACGTCGCGCGGCGCGAGGGGGTGTTATCGCTCGAGCCATTTGCCGCCCAGGCCGACGACGCGTTTCTGGCCAAGGGCATACGGCTCGCCATCGACGGCCTTTCTCCCGAGGTGCTCCGCGACGTTCTGGCGACCGAAATCTCGTGCATGGAAGAGCGCCACGCCCAAGGCCAGTCGATCCTCTATGCGATGGCAGCGTATGCGCCGGCCTTCGGCATGATCGGAACGCTAATCGGCCTCGTCCAGATGCTGTCAAGCATGACCGACCCCGCGCGCATCGGATCGGGCATGGCCCAGGCCATTCTGACAACCCTGTACGGCGCTGTCTTGGCCAACGTCGTGTTTCTTCCCGCGGCGGGCAAGCTCAAGGTCCGCACCGCGAACGAAGTCCTGCGCAAGGAAATCGCGATTGAAGGCGTGCTCGCCATTCAGTCCGGCGACAATCCACGCGTCGTGGAAGAGAAGCTGCACGCCTTCGTACCGCCCGCGACGCGCCACCGGTTGCAGGCCAGAAGCTAGGTGGTAGCCCAGGAGGCGCGCTTAGGAACGGAGCCGCAAGCGACTCCCCCTCTTTGTAATCCCATGGGAGGAGATGGTACGCTAGGCGCGGTGTGCGAGAGGCAGCTGCAGGGCCACTCCAGGAATCTCACATGCGCGTCCTTTTTTACGATTTCGACGCTGGCGCACTGGGCATTCAGTCACTGTTCGCGGTGCTCAAGGCCTCATCGCACGAAGTGTCTTTGTACCTTGACTGTTCCTGTCCGCGGCAGTACCTGGCGGGCAGTGCCGTGCTTGGACGGCTGCTGACCCTCTCGGACAAACAAGTGGCGGCAGACCTGCTCGCGTGCGATGCCGACGTGTTCTGCTTCTCGATCACTTCCCTGACGTTTGCCTCGGCGATGCGCATCATCCGCCTGGTCAAGGCGCAGCGTCCCGAGGCCATCGTGGTGTGTGGCGGGGTGCATGCTACGCTGCTGCCGGCATCGGTTGCGGCCTTGCCGGAGATCGACTTCGTGGTGGTAGGCGAAGCGGAACAGTCGTTCCCGGTGTTGCTGGATACGCTCGACGCGCTAGGCCTGGATCAGACCAAGGCCCTGCCGCCCGAACGATTGCCCGGCGTGTGGAATCGATGGGACGGCGCCGTTATCGACCGTGGCCTGTCGCCTGTACCGGCCGATCTCGACGCGCTTCCTTTCCTGGAGAAATCCGTCCATCACGCCGCCAATCCGACGATCCTCTCGCTCTACTCGACGGTTACGATTCGGGGCTGCTTCTACTCGTGCACGTTCTGCAATGATCGGGCCATGCGCGAGATCTACGAGCAGCATGGCTGCGCGTATCACCGGCGGCGCTCCGTCGACAACGTGATTGCCGAACTGCGGCGCGTCAAAGAGCACTACCGCCCGCGGCACATCGAGTTTCACGACGACATCTTCGGAAGCGACCCCGAATGGCTTGCGGAATTCAGCCGGCGCTATGCGGAAGAGATCGGCATTCCGTTCAACATGCAAACGCATCCGTTGCTGCTCGACCCACACAAGCTCGAGCTTCTCGCGCGGTGTGGCTGTGTTACCGTCGAGATTGGCGTACAGAGCGTCAGCCCGGAGATTCGCGCCGACATCCTGAGACGCTACGAAACGAACGAACAGGTCGAAACGCTGATCAAGTCATCGAAGGCGCTTGGGCTTAGAGTTGAAACCGATTTCATCGTGGATCTTCCGGGAGAAACCCCGGAACACGTCGATCGATTGCTCGAATTCGTCTATGCGTTGCGGCCCCATCTGGTTAATCTTCATTATCTGGTCTATTTACCTAAGACTGAGATTACCGCGAAAGCGATCGCTTCCGGCGATCTGGCCGAAAGCGATATCCAGATCGTTCTGGACCGAGGGCCGGGCAAAGGCAAGTATCCGGATTCCGATCTCAACGCGCGGTACCGCGTGTTGCCCATCCAACTTGCGATGGCCTGCGCCTGGCCCGGGTTCATCGCGCGTCCTGTCAATCGGATCATCGAAAACCGCCTTGTCAGCTTCGTACTCGCGCCGTTTGCCCCGCTCCTCGTGGTCTCCGAGCGGCTCTATGCCGGGCTGTTCGACAAGCGTGCGTATCTCTACCGCTACCAAATGATGCTTGGGATAAGGAACATCGCGCGGGTGCTGCGCCGGAAACTCCTCGGCGTCCGGCGACCGCCGCAACGACTTCACGGCGCGGCCAACGAGGCCGGGCAATCGTGAAGAGACCAACACAGCGCGGCGGATCCGCAACCGAAGTAATGGCAAGAGGTGAAAACCCAAAGCCCAAACGATGAACGAGAAACGGTAAAAGGATGAAGGATGAGGGCTGAAGGATGAACTTACTCGCCCGCAGTCCGATTGCAGTGCTTGAGGCCAGCGAACCTGCCCATCATTTCTTCAAGAAATTGATGGAAGATGACGGATAGGAGTACAGAAACGACCGCCCCTTCCGTTTCGCCGAATTGACTGGCAGGTTCGTGCGACACTAAGATCGGAACGCTACGGTATCGCGGACACAACACGCGTGGACCCCTCTTCTCAATCGCATCGGGTCGAATGGCGCACGGTGGCCTTGCTTACAGGGCTGACCGCCGCCGCGCTTGCATTGCGTCTGTACCGGCTAAGCGACCAATCGGCGTGGATCGACGAGTTTCAGTTGTCGTCCAACATGAACGCCCCAGACCTCACAACCTACATCGAACTGGTCCGGTTTCGAGGAAAAGACAATCTCCCTCTTTACTACACATTAGTATACTATTGGTATTGCATCTTCGGCCAGACCGGCACGCTTATTCTGCGCGTCCCCGCCGTCATAAGCAGCGTTCTTTCCGTTCCCTTGCTCTACTTCTTGACGCGAGCCGCCTTTGGAAGGCGGGCCGGTGAGATCGCCGCGGGATGCCTCGCGCTTTCGCCGACGCAGATCTGGTACGCCCAGTCTATTCACCTGGCGGCCTTCTGGGGAATGCTCGCCTTGGCATCGGCCTTCACCCTTCATAACGCGGTGAGTACACGAAGCCGCTGCTATTGGTTCTTGGTATCGGCAGCCAATCTTGCGATGGTGTGGACGCAACCGTTCACGCTCTTCTTTATCTGGATCGAGTGTGCGTACGTGCTCTGGCGGCTGTGGCCCCGGTACGTTCGCGCGGCCCTATGGATCGCTTTGCAAGGCGTGATCTGCGTCTCGGTAATGCTGTTTCTATACAAGACCCTCTTCGAGGCGGCCGAACCCGAAGAAGACCTTGCCTATCAGATTCCTCCAGTAAGAACGTTGCTGGCGGACCTGGTCGCGGACGACGCCGCTATGACGGTGGACCCGTTCGCGTTTCAAGGGCAGACGTGGCATTTCCTGCCCGAGAAAGCCCAGCAGGACCTTGTGCAGGCGCACCTCTGGGTGGACTGGGCGATGATCGCCTTTTGCGGAGCATGCGTCCTGGGCAGCCTGTTCGTGGTCTGCCGCGGACTCTTCTTCCGGGACGGCTGGCGGCGCAGGTTTCCAACGCCCGACGCGCTCCACGGAGCGGTCCTGCTATTGGGTATCGCGCTCATCCCCCTGCTGCTTCACATCCTGATCAGCCTCGCTTGGCGTCCTATGCTCCTGCAGCGATTCACGAGTTACTCGGCCCTGGCCGTCTATGCCGCGATCGGAGGTGGAATCGCAAGCCTGCGAAACAAGACGCTGGAACGAAGCGCCATCGGAGTCTTGTTCGCCTTCTACGGATACCAGTTGTCTCTGGCGCTTCCCGCTACAACGCGCACCGATTACCAGTCGGCCGCAAGGCACATCGCGGAGCATGCGCAACCCGGCGACGTCGTCCTGGTAACTGGCACGTTCATCAGTTGGGAAGCGTTTCGTTTCACAGCCGGCACGACGCCCTATGAGGTCCTTCCCGCCTATTCCCTAAGGGCATCCTGCGAGAAAGCCGTACGCTTGTTGGGCGCTTCGACACAAGAACCGGAAAAGCCTGCGCCGCCGAAGGCCGTCTGGGTGCTTATCGAACCGTTCGTCTTTACACTGCCCCCGCTAGATCGCTTTGAGCGCCAGTTGGACGCGCTGGGTCTGGAAGCGGTGCGCAGGGACTTTCCCGGGATGAACGGCTTGTTTCTCTACCGCCTTACCCGGGGGCAATCCATGCGGGATGCGCGCGAAGACGTAGCGTTCGACCTCAGCCCGGTGACCAAATACGACTTGATGCTCGCGGACCTTGGATTCACTCCCGAGGATGGGGGCCAGTACAGCCGAGCGCGCAGGGCGCTGGAAGAAACATGGGATTTCGAGTTCGCGCGAACCACGCTGTATTACTCGCTTCTGAGCCTGCAACTGGCGTCGGAAGGGTATCTGGACATTGCGTTGCGCGCGGCGGACTACGCCGAGAAGAAGAACCCCCAGTTCGCCGTTGCCTCGTTCGCGCAAGCCGTGATACTGGGCGAAATGGCTCGCGCGAATGACGCCCGCGATGCCTTCGAGCGTGCGATAGCCGAAGATGAAATCGACAACGTACAGCTCTACCGGCCTCTCTTTAGTGCGTTGTATTGGCAGAAGGACCCCGTGGCCGCACGAGTACACCTGGACGAAATGGACCGGCTTCACGCCTTCATGCCGTTTGTCTGCTACTTGTCCACAGGGGCATTCGATGCGGCGCCATCCTTCCGTCTGGACAGGTGAGCAAGGGGCGGCGGACCCCGTGTTCGTGCGTTGCCTTGTTCCTGCCACGTGCTCTTGCGCGAAATTCAGTACGCGCTCCAACCGGCGGCAACCGTTAACCCCGTACCGCGATTGACACTCGTTCGTTATGCTTGTAGGATGACGGCTGGTTCATAGCATAGGTTTCACTATCTTCGACGGGACGCTTTCGAGCGGCCTGAGTTTGGGAAGGACGCCATGCCGCAGTTGCGTCTTCTTCTGGCGAATATCGGCTTGCGAAACGTGGATTTCCCCGTGCTCACACCGCCTATGGGGATCCTGGCGCTGGCCGCCTATCTTCGCACTCGGTTCGACGTGGACATCAAGGTGCTCGACCAGCGCCTGGAGAATACTCCTTGCGATCAAGTTGCCCGTGTGGCGGCCGAGTTTGAAGCGGATATCGTGGGCTTCGGATGCCTTACGCCGTTCGCCGGCCTTCTACCGGAAGTGGTCCGGCACACGCGCGAGGCTCTTCCCAA
The DNA here is from genome assembly GCA_964402555.1 of uncultured Nitrospiraceae bacterium. GTDB lineage: Bacteria > Hydrogenedentota > Hydrogenedentia > Hydrogenedentales > SLHB01 > CAYOCT01. The sequence continues at coordinate 8,051 of CAYOCT010000118.1, forward strand.
TGCCCTCATCGTATTGGGTGGCCCGCATGCCGCCGCATACGGGGCCGAAGCGCTTGAAGACGCGGGCGGAGACGTGCTGATTGCCGGCGAAGGGGAGCTGGCTTTAGAACAGGTTATCCAGGCGCATCTCGGCGGAGGCGGCTTCGGTCATATCCCCGGGTTGTTCTGGCGCAACGAGGAGGGGGCGATAGAGAAGAATCCGGGTTCGATGCCCCTTATCGAAGACCTGGACTCGCTCCCATTCCTCGCCTACGACTTGATCGACCTGCCACAATATTGGCGCTTTGAAGGCATGGTGAACGTCCCGCCGCGCAAGTACATCGGGTTGTTTTCCAGCCGAGGCTGCCCCTATCGTTGCTCGTATTGCCACCGGATCTTCGGCAAACGTTTTCGCTCTCAATCCCCCGAACGCGCGATTGCCGCGATCGAGCATTTTCAACGCGTCTACGGGGTGCGCGAAATAGAGATCTACGACGATGTGTTCAACTTCAATTCAAACCGGGTCGTGGAATTCTGCGATATGGCAACGCGCCGCGATTTGAAGCTGAGGATAGCGTTTCCCAATGGGCTGCGATGCGACAGATTAGGACACGACATAGTGGACGCGTTGGTTAGCGCAGGCATGTATTATACGTGCTGCCCCCTCGAGTCCGGGTCGCCTCGGATTCAGACACTTATCAGGAAGAATCTGGACATCCCGCGTTTTGTCGAGGGGGTCCACGACCTGGTGCGGCGTAACGTGTTTACTTACGGGTATGCCATGCTGGGTTTTCCCACGGAAACGGAGCCAGAGATCAAGCAGACCATCGATCTGTTCTGCAGGCTGCCTCTCCATCTTGCCTCGTTCTTCACCGTCACACCTTTCCCAAATACCGAGGTCTATGAGATGGTGAGGCAAGAACATCCGGAGAAGCTCAAAGGTTTTGTCCATCACGGCTACTCGGACAACAAAGTCAACCTTTCCGAAGTTCCGGACAGCGTGTTATATGCGTATCAACGGAAAGCCGTGCGGCGTTTCTACCTCAATCCCGCGCGTATTGCCCGCTTGTTGAGGGTCTATCCGAAACCTCTCTTTCTTGCGACCTATCTTCCGATGGCAGCGCGCCAGATGGTGAAGGGCCTCTTGTCGTGAGGCTTGGGTAAACCTGCCTCATGGGCCTTCGGATGTCTCGCGTGGAGACGAAGCGGGCTCCGGCGGAGGCGGCGTCAACAAATCCGGCGTCCGGGCGCACGAAGACGCCGCGCACGCGCTCCGGATGATCCGTACCGGCATCCATAGATACCCATTGCCATGTAAAAATGTTGCTATACTACCATCGAAATCCGTCCTATGATCTAGCTTGACATACGTCCACTGTGTCTATAAGATTTCAAGTGGTTTGCAGCAGAAGGCCTATGGCCCCAGCGGGTTCGGTTGGCGCGATCTTCGTTCGGGAGGGAGGTTGCCATGCGGCAGTTGCGCCTTTTCTTGGTGAGTCTTGGTTTGCGCAATACGGATTTCCCCGTGATCACTCCGCCTTTGGGAATCCTGGCGCTAGCTGCCTATCTCCGCACCCGGTTCAATCTGGAAATCAAGGTACTCGACCAGCGGCTCGGCAACACGCCCTGCGACGAAATCGCGCGCATGGCCGCCGAGTTCAAAGCGGACATCGTAGGCTTCGGATGCCTCACGCCGTTCGCCTACCTCCTGCCGGAAGTGGTCCGGAACGTGCGCGAGTCTCTGCCCGGCGCCTTGGTTGTGCTGGGAGGCCCGCATGCCGCGGCCTATGGCGCGGATGCGCTTGAAATGGCGGGCGGCGATGTGCTGGTTGCCGGCGAAGGCGAACTGGCGCTCGAACAGGTTATCCAGGCGCATCTCGGCGGCAGCGGCTTCGACCATATTCCGGGGCTGTTCTGGCGCAATGAGTCGGGGATTATCGAGGAGAATCCCGGGTCGATGCCCCTGATCGAAGACCTGGACTCGCTGCCATTCCTCGCCTATGACTTGATCGACCTGCCGCAATACTGGCGCTTCGAGGGCATGGCGAATGTGCCGCCGCGCAAGTACATCGGGTTGTTCTCCAGCCGCGGCTGTCCGTATCGTTGCTCGTATTGCCATCGGATCTTTGGCAAGCGTTTTCGCTCCCAATCTCCGGAGCGCATCGTTGCCGCGATCGAGCATCTCCAACGCATCTACGGAGTGCATGAGATTGAGTTCTATGACGATGTCTTCAACCAAGATCGCGCCCGAGTCATAAAGTTCTCCGAAATGGCGGCGCAACACAACCTGCAACTCAAGATCGCCTTCCCCAACGGAATACGGTGCGACCGGCTGGGGACAGAGATGGTGGATGCCTTGATGGACGCAGGCATGTACTACACGTGCTGCCCGCTCGAATCCGGCTCGCCCCGGATTCAGGAATTTATCCACAAGAACCTGGACATTCCGCGGTTTATCGAGGGGGTCGAGGACCTGGTTCGCCGCCGCGTGTTTACCTATGGCTACGCCATGCTGGGTTTCCCCACGGAGACGGAGGAGGAAATCGAACAGACGATTGACGTGATGTGTTCGACGCCCGTCCATCTCGCCTCATTCTTCACGGTGACGCCCTTCCCGAATACCGAGATATACGATATGGTGAAGGAGGCCCATCCCGAGAGGCTCGATGGCGTTGTCTACCGAAGTTATCCAGGGAACAAGATCAACCTCTCGGAAGTCCCGGATAGCGTGTTGTACGCGCATCAGCGCAAGGCGATGCGGCGTTTCTACCTGAATCCGGCGCGCGTGGTCCGTTTGTTGCGGGACTATCCAAAGCCGCTCTTTCTCGGCACGTATCTGCCGATTGCCGCCCGGCAGATGGCGAAGGGCATTCTGACGTGACGCCTAAGCAAGGCCTCCTGCGGACAGCCCCATCAGCCTGCCAAGCATAGGGCAGCTCAAAGGCTCTGCAATCCGCCTTCATGTGATATCCACTTGCCATGGGAGTGCGAGCGTGCCGCACAAAGTCCCAGCGAAGGCATCCAGATCCTCTTGCCCGATCGGTTCTTCTTCGACGTTGCGAGCTCTCCGGCCTACGAGAGTTCAGACCACGGCATCCGCGTAGGTCCGCTTGATCCGTAGGCTCCACGCAGTTACATTGTCATAAAACCTCGACAATGGAGGCACGAGTTCGTTGGAAGCGTGCGTGCAGTTGGCCAAAGGCGATTTTGATAGACCGGTATTGTGGAAGTATCTGGCGGTGGTATGCGGGATCTATTGGGCCTTGATCTTCACGTGCGTCGCCCTGTATCCGGATCACAAATTCAACATCATGGCCAACACCTACAGCGCGCTCGGGAGCGCTGACCCGCCGAACAATCCGCGCGCCTGGTGGCTCTTCTCGACCGCGATGGTCTTCTGGGGCATCGTCATGATCCCGGTGGTCTTCTACAACTACCGGCGGATGGCGGCCATCTCGCCGTGGGCCGCCGCCATAGGCGGCTTCCTGATGATGCTCGGCGGATGCGGCATCTCGCTCGTCGGGTTCTTCCCGGACGTAAACGGCACGACCTTCGGCGGCTACGAAGTCCGCGAGATCCACAAGTACGTCGCTCTTATCGGCGCGGGCGGATACATTCTGAGCAACATCTGGTTCGGCTTTATGCTGCTTGCAGACGGGCTGAGCAACGCCTTCTCGGACGGCTACAGCGACTTCAACCACAAGTGGTTCATTCCCCCATATCTGGTCTGGGGCGGCGTGTTCGGCACGGGCCTCTACTTTCAAATCAAATGGGAATCCGTCTACGCCGGCCTCAAAGCCGCCGCCATCGCCGCCGGCCAGCCCGTCCCAGGCCACTTCGGTGGCGCCCTCAACACCATCTACTCTTTCCCCCTCTGGGAAAACCTCGTCATCTACTCCCTATTCTTCTTCATCGTCTGGTTCGCCCTCGCGTTACCCGAAGAAGTGCCCGGCAACGAGTACTACTGAAACATCGGCGCAATCAGCAAAGAACAAACCGGGACCGCGAAGGAGACAGATACTGACAGGTTGTCTTGCTCGTGCTCGTGCTCGTGCTCGTGCTCGTGCTCGTGCTCGTGCTCGTGCTCGTAGTCGTGGTCGTGATCGTAGTCGTGGTCGTGGTCGTGATCGTGGTCGTGGTCGTGATCGTAGTCGTGGTCGTGGTCGTGATCGTGGTCGTGGTCGTGA
>CAYOCT010000119.1:0-11966 GCA_964402555.1 uncultured Nitrospiraceae bacterium
AAAACGCAAGATCCTTCACGCAAACTTGTGTCCAGGGAACCGGGCGCGGCACATCGATACATCCGATCCTTCGCGGCCATTGCATCTCTGCGTTGGCAAAGACCCCGATACGGGCATTCGTCCACAATCCTTAGTCCAAAGGTTTCTCGTTGTCGGCAATGCTTCGTACTACTATCCGCCAGAATCTTGTTTTCTTAGCAAGAAGTTGAACCACAAATCGTGTAAGCTGGCTCCACATCGGGTGGTAGCGGGTGCTGAATCTGCGGTGTTTATTCCGTTTCGTACGACCTACAGCCTTCGATTTTGGTTGCGGCTATGCCGCGCTGTGCTCTTCGTGGCCTTCGTGGTAAACGAATTGAACGTACCGAGCTACCACGAAGGCCACGAAGAGCACGAAGAGACTCTACGAAGCTTACACGCGCCATTGGGCTCTCCCTTCGCGTCAGGCACAATCGATTTGCAATGGTCTCGTGCCGACTATTAGGCTAGCCACGCTTGCGACGAAAGGAGCGATTGCATGACCTCTCGTGAACGTGTTATCCGCACGCTGGAATTCGATAACCCGGACCGCGCGCCGCGCGATTTGTGGGCCCTTGCCGGGGTCGGCATGTTGCGTCGGGACGAACTCGATGCCATGTTTCAGAAGTATCCCACGGACTTCGCGGGGCCGAACGGACGCTACGGGCCGTCGAACGTCGCGCGCGGCTCGGGGGGGGAGGTGGGCACCTACGTCGACGATTGGGCGTGCGAATGGACGGTGGCGGAAGTCGGCGTGTGTGGCGAGGTCAAGCATCCGCCGCTCGCGGATTGGAGCCGCCTCGAAGGATGGGCGCCGCCGTGGGAACTCCTCGATAATGCCGACCTGAGCGGGGTCAATGAGAGTTGTAAGAAAAGCGACAAGTTCATGAAGACTGGAACGCATGTGCGGCCGTTCGAACGGATGCAGTTCCTTCGCGGCACCGAGAATCTGTTTGTCGACATCATGGAGCGCTCGGACGAGTTCAACGAGCTCTGCCGCCTGATTCACGCGTTCAATCTGCGCGACATCGAAATGTGGGCGAAGACGGACGTGGATGCGGTCGGATTCATGGACGACTGGGGCACGCAGAATGCGCTGCTCATCGATCCGGAGGCGTGGCGCGCGATCTACAAGCCCATGTATAAGGACTACTGCGATATTCTCAAGGCGCACAACAAATACATCTTCTTCCATAGCGACGGACACATCGCCGCCATCTATCCGGACTTGATCGAAATCGGCATTCATGCCGTGAACAGCCAGCTCTTCTGCATGGACATCGAAGATCTCGCGCGCCTGCACAAGGGCAAGGTCACGTTCTGGGGCGAGATTTCGCGCCAGGACATCCTGCCGTTCGGGACCGTCGATGACGTGCGCAACGCCGTGCGCCGCGTCCGGCGCGCGCTCGACGACGGACGCGGCGGCGTGATCGCCCAATGCGAATGGGGCGTCCGCGACCCGCGCGAGAACATCGAGGCCGTGTTCGAGACGTGGCTGGAGTAATCTGCATCCGAGAGAAGCCGAGCCGCTAACCCTTTTTGCTATACTGAATGCGAAAGGACACGATTCCGATGGCAGAAACGCACTCAGGCGAGTCAGAAGCCGCCCTCGCTTACGAACGACTTGAGGAGAAGCGCCAAGCTGGGGAAGCCCTGAAATGGGAGGATATCCGCGGCATTGCGGCGCCTTCGTTGCTGGGAGAAGACGCGCAAGAATGGGTCACGCGAACCCGGCGCGAGGGTGATGGGCGTCGCGAAGCGCAGTTGAGACGATAAGAGTATGTTGTCATACACATATTATAACAAAGTAAATTCCAATATCCCTATTCATCCTGTTATCCTGTCGAAATGATAGATTCACGTGCCATGAGCTAGTAGGCCATGCCTTCGAACCGAAAGAGGACCGACCTCAATGACCAATCGTGAACGCACCAAGGCCATCTTGAATTACGAATCGTACGACCGGATGCCGGTCCTTCATTTCGGGTTCTGGACCGACACGTTGGACAAGTGGGCCGCGGAAGGGCATCTCACAGAAAACGAGGCGAAGTCGTGGGGCGACGGGAATCCCACGGATGTCGTGGTGTCGGAGAAGCTCGGATTCGATTTCAATTACTACGACACATTTCATCCGAATACGTTTCTTTGCCCAGGTTTCGTTCCTGAAATGATAGAGAAACTGCCGGATGGGTCGTGCAAGGTGCGCAACGGCGATGGCGTGATCGTGCTGGCGAAACCCGGCGCAGTCGGCATCCCACCGGAAATCGATCATCTGCTCAAGGGGCGCAAGGAATGGGAGGAACACTATCTGCCGAAGCTGCAGTTCTCGATGGAACGCATCGTGAACGCCAACGTCCGAGCGAACGATCGCATGATTCGCTGGGACCAGGGCGGACTTGAGTTCCTCAAGCGCGGCGAGCGCGACTACCACTATGGTATTCATTGCGGGAGCCTGTTCGGCAACATCCGCAACATCCTCGGCGTCACAGGCGCCACGTACATTTACGCGGATGACGAGGCGTTGTTCGACGAGATCATCCGGACCGTCGGTGAATTGTGTTTTCAGTGCACGAAGACGATTCTCGAAGCGGGGGCCGTGTTCGATTTCGCCCATTTCTGGGAGGACATCTGCTTCAAGAATGGCCCGTTGATTTCTCCATACGTGTTCGAGGAGAAGGTCGGGCCGCACTATCGCCGGATCGCGGAACTCGTGAACAGCTACGGCCTCAACGTCGTCTCGCTCGATTGCGACGGCATGATCGACGCGTTGATTCCAACGTGGTTGAATAACGGCGTCAACACGATGTTCCCGATCGAAGTAGGCACGTGGAACGCCAGCATCGAACCGTGGCGCGCGCAGTACGGCAAGGAACTCCGCGGCGTCGGCGGCATGAACAAGACCGTGCTGGCGTACGACTTCGCGGCCGTGGATGCCGAGATCGAGCGCTTGAAGCCGCTTGTCGCGCTCGGCGGGTTCATCCCGTGCCCGGACCACCGCCTCGCGCCCGACGCGAAATGGGACAACGTGCGTTACTACTGCGACCGCATGCGGAGCGTATTCGGATAATGCGGTTCGCTACGGCGCGCACATGACGTGCTCGCTGCTGGCGACGAGGTCGTGCGCTTCGACGAGATTGAAGTAATAGACCGTTGCGCCCTCGGGGATCTGCGCTTCCACACGCGCGTGCGAGGCATCGAGTGTTGCCGGAATGCTTTCCCAGTTGCGGTCCTGCCAGCGGCCGGCGGTCTTCGTGTAGTTCAACTCGGCCCGAACGATGGGCGTCTTCGCGTCGAACGCGGCCCAGGCGCGATCCTGCTCGCGTCCCTGCGCCGTGATCTTCGCCAACGGCGTGCCGCTCTTCAGATAGCAGTCCGCGAACGCGTGGATTTCCTCCGGGTTCTCACCTGCGCCGCCGTGTCCATGCGGCATGCGGATGCGCAGGCACAGCATCCTGGGCGTCGCCGGCAGGCGATACGACTTCTGAAGCGAGTCCATCGGGTAGGCGAAATCGTTTGTGCCCGTTACCCACAGCATGGGCATCGTGACGCGTGGAAGGTAAACCGACGGGTCCCACAACGCGAGCCACTTCGCGGATTTCTCGGCGCCCATGCCTTTGAACGCGTCGAGCCACGCCGAATCCTCACCAAGGAAACCGCAGCCGTACACGGGACACGCGCATTTGAAACGCGCATCCACCCCCGCGACGATACACGTGAGGTATCCGCCCCATGAGATGCCTGTAACACCGATCCGCTCCGGGTCGACCTCGGGAAACGACCGGATCAACGTGTGCGCGAGGACGGCGTCGGCTACCGCATGATAGGTCCATTGATCTTCGACGGGATCGTCAATCCGGTCGAAGCCGCCCCAACCCGGAGGGCCGCCCCATTCATGGCGCGGGTGTTTGCCGTTCTCGCCGCCCGGCGTACAGCCGCATGTGTCCATGGCGATGGCTGCGTACCCGCGCTCATTCCACAGGCGCACCCACGCATCGAACGCCGTGCCACCGCCGCCGTGGATCAGAACCATCGCGGGATACTTCTGACCTGCCTTGGCCGGGGGGGATCCATACCACGCAAAGACTCGAGTCGGATTCCCCTTGTACGGAAGCCCATCGTAATACAACGCTCTTACCCCTTTCGCTGAAAATCCCGGCGCGTCGTAGGTCTTCGGGATCTCCGCAAGACGCGCGAGGTCCCATGGGATCTTCGATGCCGGTTCGGCCTGCGAGATGGTTGCGACGAGCGCGAGGATCCCGATCGCGACAATCCGAGTCTTGACGAAGATTCGATTCATGGCAATAGTCCTTTTCCCTTCCGGCGGTTTGTTCGGCCAAGTATAGCGTACTTGTGCCCGATGTTGTTGACTCGCTTTGCCTCTTGGACTATCCTTACCGCGGCTCGTGGCATAGTCGAGTGGAGTAATCGGATGGCAGCGCCTCAACCCGAGATCTCGGTCGTCATTCCCGTCTTCAACGAAGCGCCGAACGTGAAGGCCGTCGTTCAACGGACCGTCGCCGCGTTGGAGCCGGTGGGGCGTTCGTTCGAGATCGTCATGGTCGACGACGGCAGCACCGACGAAAGCCTCGCCGTGTTGAAGGCGATGCAGGCCGAAGAGCCGCGCCTGCGCATCGTGCGCCTGATGCGGAATTTCGGGCAGACCCCGGCGATCTACGCGGGGCTTGCCCACGCGCGCGGCGCCTATATCGCGACCATCGATGCCGATCTCCAGAACCCGCCGGAAGAATTGCCGCGTTTCATCGAGAAGCTGGACGAAGGGTACGACGTCGTCCAGGGCTGGCGCGAGATCCGGCAGGACTCTCGCTTCCGCAAGCTGGCCTCGAAAGCGGTCAACGCTATCGTGCGATGGTTCACCAAGGTCAACATGCGCGACCTCGGCTGCGGCATGAAGGCCTATCGCCGCGAAGTTACGGAACAGATGCTGCGTTTCACCCACCACGCGCGGTACGTGCCCGCCGAGATCGTCTGGCTCGGCGTGAACATGGCGGAGATCAGAGTCGAACATAATGAACGCGCCGCCGGCACGAGTAAGTACGGCATCTGGTCGCTGCTGTGGATTAACTTCAACATGATCGCCAGCGTGACCACCGCGCCGATCCGCCTGATCGGCGCTGCGGGCTGGATGCTCGCGTTGGTCGGCCTGAGCATGGGCGCGCTGATTTTCGCCAAGCGCGTCATCTACGGCAATTTCAATCCCTTCGTCTCCATTACCGCGTTGTTCTTCATCATTGCCGGGGGGCAGATGATCGCGACGGGCCTGATGTGCGAGTACATCAGCCGCATCTTTGTCGAAGTCCAGCGCAAGCCGTACTACATCGTCAAAGAGGTGATCGAGTGATCTCCGGCGCCGAGCCTGTTTCGCCGCTCGAACTGTTCTCGCGCATGGCATGCATCCGCCAACTCGAAGAGGCGCTGCTGCGCTTATTCTCCGAAGGCCGGCTCTACGGAACGACGCACACGAGCCTCGGCCAGGAGGCCATCGCCGTGGCCGTGGGCGCGAGCCTTTCGGATACGGACATCGTGTTCAGTTCCCATCGATGCCACGGGCATTATGTCGCGCTGGGCGGGCCGCTCGAACCGTTCCTCGCGGAATTGATGGGGCGCGAGGCGGGCCTCTGCGGAGGGCGCGGCGGCAGCCAGCATTTGCATTACGCCGGCCGCTTCTTCTCGTCCGGCGTTCAGGGCGGTATCGTGGGCAATGCGGTGGGCGCCGCGCTGGGCCTTCGCTTGGCGGACAGCGATCGGATCGTGACGGTCTTCCTGGGCGATGGCACGCTCGGCGAAGGCCTCGTCTACGAGTCACTTAATTTTGCGGCCTTGCGCCACCTGCCTGTCCTGTTTGTCGTCGAGAACAATCGCTATGCCCAGTCGACTCCCGTCGAAGTGGCCCTGAGCGGTTCGATGACAGCGCGCGCGGAAGCGTTTGGCATCGCGGCCCACGAGATCGAAACGAACGACGTGCTTGAACTGCGCCGTGTCTTTCAGGAACGGGCCGCCTTCGTGCGCGAGCGACGCGAGCCGTTCTTTCAAGTCGTGCACACGTATCGCCTTGGTCCGCACAGCAAAGGCGACGACCATCGCAACAAGGCGGAGATCGACGCGTGGCGCGACAAGGAACCGTTGCGCGTCGCCACGAAATATCTTTCCGCTTCGGAAATCGAATCGTGTCTCGATGAAGCCCGAACGCGCGTCGCTGCCGCTATCGAGGCCGCCGAACAATCGCCTAAGGCCCACGCGCTTCCTGGCACGGCGCCCGAGAAGACCGGCTATGCAATTCCCTTTGCGCCGCTAGAGATGACCTATGTCGAATCGCTGCGGGGTGCGCTGGGCCGCTTGCTCGAGGGAGACCCGTCGGTCTTCCTCATGGGCGAGGATATGGTCGATCCGTATGGCGGTGCATTCGCCGTGACGCGAGGACTGTCCACGCGGTTTCCCGACCGCGTGATCTCTACGCCGATCAGCGAAGCCGGCATCGTCGCATGGGGGACGGGGGCGGCGCTGATGGGAGCCCGGCCTATCGTCGAGATTATGTTCGGCGACTTCCTGTCACTGGCGGCGGACCAACTTCTTAACCACGCGGCGAAATACGGATTCGTGACCGGCGGCGAGGCAAGCGTGCCGCTCGTCGTGCGCACGCCGATGGGAGGGGGGAGGGGGTACGGCCCCACGCACAGCCAATCAATCGAGAAGCTGTTCCTTGGCGTGCCGGGATTAACCGTAGTCGCGCCATCGCACCTGCTCGATGCGGGCGTGTTGCTTGAACGCGCCGCGCAAGAAGCCAAAGGTCCGGTTCTCTTCATTGAGCACAAGAAACTCTATCCGGCTACTCTGGCGCGCGTGGACGAAGGGCGAATCGGTCCGTTCTTCGTGCGCGGCAACAGCGATCGTTTTCCAACCTTACATCTGAGTCTCGCCCAGTTTGACGCGCCAGACCTTGCGATCATTTGTTACGGAGGCATGGCGCCGCTGGCAATGGAAGTGGCTGAAGCGCTGATGATGCGCCACGAACTCGCCGCCGACCTAATCGTGCCTTCCCAACTCGCGCCACTGCCCGTTGAGGCTATCCTTGGCTTCGTAGGCGGGACGCCGTGGGTCGCGACTATCGAGGAAGGAACGCGCACGGCGGGGTGGGGCGCGGAGGTCGTTGCCGCGTTGGCGGAACGCTCGCCGGGCATGCCCCGCACGTTTCAACGGTTCGCCGCAGCCGACTCGCCGATTCCAGCCGCGGGTACGCTCGAAGCCAAGGTCCTGCCGGACGCGGAATCCATCATCGAAGCATTGCGAAGGAGCGCCCCATGAATCCGTGGATTGAGGTCATTGTGCCGCAGTTGGGCGTGAACGAAGACAAAGTCACCGTCGTCGAATGGCGTGTCACAACCGGCGACAAAGTGCAACGCGGCCAGATCCTCGCAACGCTGGAGACCACGAAAGCGACGCTCGAGTTAGACTGCGAAGAAGAAGGATACATCTATCTGCTGGCTTCGGCGGGCGAGCGCGTATCAGTGCGTGGTGCGATCGCGATCATTCTGCCTGTTCCGGACGACGCGGCGGTTCAGCGCTATTACGAAGCCCAGCCGCCGCGCAAGGACGACGCGCAGGAGGCGCTCGGCGGGCGCACGCTTACGGCCAAGGCGCGCGAACTGGTCGCGCAACATCGCCTCGATATAACGCTCCTTCCCGAAGGGCGGATCGTGCGCGAGCGCGACGTCCTTGCGCTGCTCGAACGAGGCGGGCCCAGTCCTGCCGTTGCGGAGACCGTGAAATCGATCGCGATTTATGGCGCGTCGCAGGGCGGCTTGGCCGTGCTCGAATGCGTCCTTTCCGCGGGCGCGTATCGGGCCGTGGCCTTTCTCGACGACAATCCTGACATGATAGGCGGAACGTACGGCGGTCTTCCCGTATGGTCCGGTGGCGACATGGCCACGTTGCGCGAGCGTGGCGTCGAAGGCTATGCGACGCATATTGCCAGCGGCCCCGTGCGCCTCGCATTGCGCGATCGAGCGCTTGCCGCGGGCGTAGTGCCCGTCAACGTAATTCACGCGCGCGCTCACGTGGCATCGTCCGCGAAGCTGGGCGCCGGCAATCTGATCAAGGCCGGCGCCATCGTCGACGCCTACGCCGAACTCGGGGATTGCTGCATTATCGACAACGGAGTCGTGCTGCCGCATCACAATCGCGTCGGCGATGCGTGCCATCTTGCGCCGGGCTGTTGTTTCGGCGGCGATTGCGATATCGGCGATGGCGCGATTGTAGGAATCGGGGCGCAGGTTGCCGCGCGCATGCGCATCGGATGCAACGCCATTATCGGTGTCGGCGCTCAGGTCGTGCGCGACGTTCCCGACAATGCGGTCGTCGAAGGCGCGCCGGCGCGCGTCGTAGGCACGCGGAATCCTCGATGATCGTGCGCATCGTCTCCGGAGGGCAGACGGGCATCGATCGCGCGGCGCTGGATGTGGCGATCACGCGCGGCATGGCGTGCGGGGGATGGTGTCCGAAGGGGCGGCTGTCCGAGGACGGCGCGATTCCGGCCATCTACCCGTTGCGCGAAACGCCGACTTCCGAATACGAAGAGCGGACCGCATGGAACGTACGCGATTCCGATGGCACGCTCGTTCTGACGTATGGGCCTCCGTCGCAGGGCACGGCCCTCACCGTGTACATGGCGCGCGACCTGCACAAGCCTTGCCTGGTTGTGGACCTCGCGGAGGATGTCTCGGCTGAAGCGGCGCTTCGGTGGATTCGGGAGCACCGCATCGCGACGCTCAACGTTGCCGGACCACGTGCGAGCAAGTTCCCGCACCTCTATCCGATAGCGATGGCTTTTCTCGAAGCGCTTCTCGATCTCGATCAAGCGTAGGACGGGAGATACGTTCCGTGCGCCTCGATCAATTCGTCGCACATCGCGACGGTCTCGTCGATCGTGAGTTCCGCAGCCGTGTGAGGATCGAGCAACGCGGCGTGATAGATATGCTCGCGTTTGCGCGTTAGCGCCGCCTCGATCGTCAACTCCTGCACATTGACGTTGGTGCGCGTCAGCGCGGCGCATTGCGGCGGCAGATCGCCCACGAAGGTAGGCGTCACGCCGTTGCGGTCGACGACGCACATCACCTCGACGCAGCAGCGGTCCGGCAGATTCGTAATCAAGCCTGTATTCAGCACGTTGCCGCCGAGCGTGTACGGCACGCCAGTCTCCATCGCCTCGAAGATGTACGAGGCGTATTCGCCGGTGCGCTCGTGTTGCAGCGGTTGATCGGATAGGAGGAATTCCTTCATTCCGTTCCATCCGCGGATTTGATCGACGCACCGCCGCGGGTATTCGTCCAGCGGGATGTGGAACCGGTCGATCAATTCGGGCGCTTTCGACTTGATGAACCACGGCACGTATTCGCTCGAATGCTCGCTCGATTCGGTCACGTAGTAACCGAACTGCTTCATAATCTCGAAGCGGACCGTGTCCTTGTGCACGTAGTCTTCGAGTTGCGCGCGGCGCTTGATCTCGGGATACAGGTCCTCGCCGTGCCGCGAGATTTCGAGCAGCCAGCCCTGATGGTTGATGCCCGCGATCTTCCATTGCAGATCGTCGTTCGGAAGGCCGAGTTCCCAGCAGAGATGGCTTGCGCACCCCTGCACGCTGTGGCATAGGCCGACGGTCTTGACGCGCGTCCCCTTGAGAATCGCGCCCGTCAGCATCGCCATCGGGTTCGTGTAGTTGAGCAGCCACGCCTTCGGCGCGACTTCCTCGATGATCCGGCAGTAGTCGAGCATCACCGGAATTGTCCGCAATGCGCGAAAGATCCCGCCGATTCCGAGCGTATCGCCAATGGTCTGGAGCAGGCCATATTTCTTGGGAATCTCAAAATCGATCACCGTGCTCGGTTCGTACCCACCGACCTGGATCGCGTTGACGACGTAGTCCGCGCCTTCCAGCGCCGCGCGCGCATCCGAGGCGAGGAACGACGCGACGGTGGCCTGCGCGCCGAGCGTCCGGATGATATTCTTGAGCATGACTTCGGAGACATGGAGCCGGTCGGCGTCAATGTCGATCAACGTGATGTGGGCGTCTTTCAAGCACGGCACGTGCATGCAGTCGCCGAGCACATTCTTCGCAAACACGGTGCTTCCCGCGCCCAGAAAACAGATCTTGGCCATCGATGGAACTCCCTTGGTTCAGCGCTAGGCTTTGGAGCGCGGCGGCAGTTGCTGGTCGTAGTCTCCGACCTTGCCGGTCGCGGCGAGGCGCGCCTGGATATGTTCTACGATATCGTACATAAGGCCCTCGGAGGTGCAGGACTCCGCCACGACCACCAGGGACGGCTTGTTCGACGACGCGCGGACAAGGCCCCAGCTTCCGTCTTCTAGGATGAAGCGAATGCCGTTGACGGTCAGCAGGTCCACGATCGATTGCCCCGCGATGCGAACGCCCTTGTCCTTGTCGGTCGAGTACGCCTCGACCATCGTGTCGACAACGCCGTATTTCTGATCGTCGGGACAGAACGCGCCGAGCGTGGGGCTTTGCCAAGTCTTTGGTAGATCGTCGACGAGTTGCGAGAGCGGCTTGCCCGCGTCGTCGAGCATGTGGAGGAGATGCACCGTGGAGACCACCGCATCGTCGTAACCACGCCCGTAAGGTGCGTTGAAAAACCAGTGGCCGCTCTTCTCGAAGCCGGCGACGGCGTTGGTCTCGCGCACTTTCTGCTTGATGTACGAGTGCCCGGTCTTCCACGTGACCACCGTAGTGCCGGCGTCGCGCAACACCGGATCCGTATAGAACAAGCCCGTGCTCTTCACATCCATCACGACGCTCCGGTTGGGGTAGCGCGGGAAAATCCAGCGCGCGAGCAACAGGCCGAGCTTGTCCGAGAAGATCTCGCGTCCCTTGTCGTCGACCACGCCGATGCGGTCGCCATCGCCGTCGATGCCGATTCCGATGGCGGCCTTCTGCTCGATAACCGTCTTGCTCATCGCGTGCAGGAACGACAGGTCTTCGGGATTCGGATTGTGCTTCTTGAAGTCCCAATCCGCGGTGCAATCGAGTTCGATGACTTCGCATCCCATACCGCGCAGGATCTGCGGGACGAAATGGCCGGCGGTTCCGTTGCCCGCCGCAAGCACGACGCGGATCGGACGTTGCACGGGACCGTGGCTCAACGCGTCGGCCATGTAGTGCTCGATCACGTTGTCGAACGGCGTGTAGGTTCCCGGGCCGGACAGATAGTCGCCTGAATCCACGATTTCCTTGAACGCGATGATGCCTTCCGGTCCGAGCGTCGAGGACAGGCCGTTGGCTATCTTGATGCCCGTCCATCCGTTCTCGTTATGGCTCGCGGTAACCTGCATCGCCGCTTTGCAGTTGAAATGGTGCTGTGCGAAGTACACCATCGGCGTTAGCGCGAGCCCGATGTCGATCACGTGCATCCCCGCCGACATGAGTCCCACTGTTAAGGCACGGCACAGTTCCTGGCTGTACGCGCGGAAATCGTGGCCGACGACCACCTGGTGTTCGTCGAACATCTTGCGCGCCATGGTGCCGTACGCCTTGCCGAGCACGACAAACCCGTTCGGATTGATCTCTTTGCCCACGAGCCAGCGCACGTCGTACTCGCGAAAACCGTTCTTCGTGATGAGCGTTTGCTCGAAATAGTCGTACGAGTTGAAGGGCACTTCGGTGCGGATGTCGAAACGCATCGGCGTCTCCTTGTTCGAGTTTGGATTTCCGTAGGGCGACATTATGGAGGGCAAGGCACAGCGATGCAACCCGTCGCGGCTGGTAGCGACGCTTGCGAACAGCTTCTTGCCCGGGTGCTATCCTCGATGTGGCCCGATCGCGATCGTGAAGCCACGCGGTTCGAATTGCCAACAGGATGATTCAATACACTAAATAGCCGGTAATCGTTCTCGATCAAATGTAACAAGAGAAACCTCATGGG
>CAYOCT010000120.1:0-11465 GCA_964402555.1 uncultured Nitrospiraceae bacterium
AAGAAAACCCTCTAGCGAGGTGGCCGGTGTCCGTACCGTAAACCGACACAGGTGGATGAGAAGAATATTCTAAGGCGCTCGGGAGAACTCTCCTTAAGGAACTCGACCAATTAGCCCCGTAACTTCGGAAGAAGGGGTGCTCTGGCCGGTGAAAGACTTGCTCTGTAAGCTGGTTGGAGCCGCAGTGAAGTGGCTCTGGCGACTGTTTACTAAAAACATAGGTCTCTGCTAAGTCGCGAAGACGACGTATAGGGACTGACGCCTGCCCAATGCCGGAAGGTTAACGGGAGAAGTTAGCGCAAGCAATTGTGCGAAGCTTTGAACCGAAGCCCTGGTTAATGGCGGCCGTAACTATAACGGTCCTAAGGTAGCGAAATTCCTTGTCGGGTAAGTTCCGACCTGCACGAATGGCGTAACGATCTGAGCATTGTCTCGAGGAGGGGCCCGGTGAAGTTGCACTACCAGTGAAGATACTGGTTACCCGCGATAGGACAGAAAGACCCCGTGCACCTTTACTACAACTTGATATTGGATTTTGTTTCAGTTTGTATAGGATAGGTGGGAGGCTTTGAAGCTGGGGCGCTAGCCTCGGTGGAGCCATCCTTGGAATACCACCCTGATTGAAAGAGAATTCTAACCCTGATCCCATGAAGCTGGGCAGGGGACAGTGTCTGGTGGGTAGTTTGACTGGGGCGGTCGCCTCACAAAGAGTAACTGAGGCGCCCCAAGGTTCCCTCAGCATGTTTGGAAATCATGCGTAGAGTGCAAAGGCAGAAGGGAGCTTAACTGCGAGACCAACACGTCGAGCAGGTACGAAAGTAGGGCTTAGTGATCCAGCGGTTCCGTATGGAAGGGCCGTTGCTCAACGGATAAAAGGTACGCCGGGGATAACAGGCTGATCTCCCCCAAGAGTTCACATCGACGGGGAGGTTTGGCACCTCGATGTCGGCTCGTCACATCCTGGGGCTGAAGCAGGTCCCAAGGGTTCGGCTGTTCGCCGATTAAAGTGGCACGCGAGCTGGGTTTAGAACGTCGTGAGACAGTTCGGTCCCTATCCATCGCGGGCGTAGGAGATTTGAAGGAGTCCGCCCTTAGTACGAGAGGACCGGGGTGGACGGACCTCTGGTGTTCCGGCTGTCACGCCAGTGGCATCGCCGGGTAGCTATGTCCGGACGGGATAAGCGCTGAAAGCATCTAAGCACGAAACCCTTCCAAAGATAAGATCTCCCATGACCGAAAGGTCACTCAAGGGCCCAGGAAGACTACCTGGTTGATAGGCTGGAGGTGTAAGCGTCGTGAGACGTTCAGCTGACCAGTACTAATCGCCCGTGAGGCTTGGCCTAAACTTAGCAACACGACAACGCAATAGGGCGTGTTGCGGCATAATATTAATCGAGCCGTTTCCAAAGGCTTGGAGCTGTTCCCCTTGCATTCACTGTCAAGACATTTGAAAGGGAAGTAGGTTTTGCTTGCGGGTCGTACGGACCCGAAACCCGAGACCCGAAACCCGATGGTTTTTGCCGGTGGCTATGGCGGTGGGGTCACACCCGTTCCCATTCCGAACACGGAAGTTAAGCCCACCAGCGCCCATGGTACTGCCCGGGCAACTGGGTGGGAGAGTAGGTCGTCGCCGGCTCAATCTTGAACCCCGCAGTTCACCACGGTGGACTGCGGGGTTTGCGTTTTGGCCGAGAATTAGGCAAGATTCGGATAGGCGGTGTCCACGATGCAAGACTTCAGAACCGTATATCTCGAAACGACGATCATAAGCTACCTTGCCGCGGCGCCCAGCCGCGATCTGATCAAGGCCGCGCGGCAGGAGGTGACGCGGGAATGGTGGTCCAAATGCCGCGATGCCTATGCAGTCTACGCTTCCCAGGTTGTTGCGAGGGAGTCGAGGGAAGGAGATCCGAGCGCCGCAGCACGGCGTCTTGATCTGCTTTTTGAAGTCCCTCTGCTCGACGTCACCGACGATGCGATCAATCTGGCCACGGCCCTGATATCGCAGGGCCTCTTGCCGAATGTCGCGGGAGACGATGCGTTGCACCTCGGCGTGGCGGCCGTCCATGGCATGGACTACCTCCTGACCTGGAACTGCACTCATCTTGCAAATGCAACGTTCAGAGACCGCATTAGCTTCTGGCTCATGGAGCGAGGGTATTATCCGCCGTCCGTTTGTACTCCGGACGAATTGATGGAGTAAGACGGAATGGAACAGGACTCGGTAATAGAAGAGATTCAGCGAATTAAGAGGCAGGTTGCAGCCGAATACGGGAACGACGTGCGCAAACTAGGCCGGGCCTTGCAGGAAGAACAGCGCCTGGAAGGACGGACCGTGGTATCGCTCCAGCGCAAGCCGTGCGCCGCGAGACAGGAAGGAAACTGAACGGGAAGCCTGTCGCCAGACTCGGAGAGCAACGTGCTGCCAGCCTGATTTTGAACCCCGCAGTCCAGCGCGCGGACTGAGGGGTTTCGTTTTTTGGTTGATGGGTGGTATGCTGGATGCAGGCGTTAGAGGAGGTGGTTTCGATGCTGCATTATGGCGCGTGTTATTACCCGGAACATTGGACGGCGGAACAGGCGAAGCATCATATTCCGCTGATGCAGAAGGCGGGGATCAATGTGGTGCGGATGGGGGAATTCGCGTGGTGCAAGTTCGAACCGGAGGCGGGGCGATATAAGTTCGACTGGCTGGACGCGGTGATCGGGGAGTTGCATAAGGCGGGGATCTCGACGGTGCTGGGCACGCCTACGGCCATCCCGCCGCAGTGGTTCCTCGTGCGGTATCCGAACATTTTGCAGAAGGACGAGGACGGCCATGTGCGCAATCCGGGCGCGCGGTGCCATTGTTGCAAGAACGCTTCGGCGTACGCGATCCAGTGCGAGACGCTGGTGCGGGAAATGGCGCGCCATTACAAGGACGTCGACGGGGTTATCGGGTGGCAGGTGGACAACGAGTTCGGATGCCACGGCACGACGCGGTGTTATTGCGAGCATTGCGAGAAGGCGTTCCGGGATTGGCTGCTGGCGAAGTATGGCACAACGGACGCGGTGAACCAGGCGTGGGGCACGTCGTTTTGGGGCTTCGATTTTCGGGAGTGGAATCAGGTCCCGCTTCCGCGCCGGATGCCGACGGGTCCGAATCCGAGCCATTGGCTGGACTTCGTGCGGTTCAGCTCGGACACGCAGGTGAAGTTCCAGAAGACGCAGTACGACACGATCAAGGGGGCATGTCCGAAGCATTTCGTGACGCACAACTACATGGGCACGTTTTCGGAGATCGATTACTACAAGCTGTCGCAATATGTGGATTTTCCGGTTTGGGACAACTATCCCGACGGGTTCGGCGATCCGTTCTGGCCGTCGTACGCCCACGAGATCACGCGTTCGTTCAAGGGCAAGTTCTGGGTCATGGAAGAGAAGAGCGGGCCGACGGGCGATGCGGCGTGCGGCCTGATGGGCGAGCAGCCGGAGCCGGGCGAGATCCGGCGTTGGGCGTGGCAGGCGGTGGCGAACGGCGCGGACGGGGTCGTGTATTTCCGGTGGCGCGTGGCGCTGGCCGGCGCGGAACAGTACTGGCACGGGATCCTGGATCACGATGGCGTGCCGCGGCGGCGGTTTGGCGAGGTGCGGAAGACGGCCGAGGAATTCGTCAAGGCCGCGCCCGAGATCGAAGGGACGCGCATCGATACGCGCATCGCGCTCATACGGCATTTCGACACGCTCTGGTCGCTCGACAAGCAGCCCGGGGCCACGGGATTCCGCTACGACACGCATTGCTTCGAGATGTATCGCGCGGTGAAACAGAACGGGCACGCGTGCGACATCATCAACGTCGACGCGGATTTCGGACGGTACCGCGTAATCCTCGCGCCGTGCTTGTCGCTCGTGGACGAAGCGCTTGCGGCGCGGTTGACGGCGTTCGTCGAAGCGGGCGGCACGTTGATCCTGACGCCGCAGTCGGGCGCGCGCACGATGGCGAACACGATGTCGGACAAGACGCGTCCCGGCCTGCTTGCGGCGCTGGCCGGCGTCACGATCGAGGAAGTCCGGCCGTACCATCATGGCCAGACGCAGGAGATCGGTTTCGCGCGAGGTAACCTCGTCGCGCAGACCTGTTCGGTCGGAACATGGGTCGAGATCCTCAACGCGACGACGGCGCAGGCCATGGCGGAATATCGCGACGAAGCCTTTGCGGGGAAGCCTGCGATCGCGTGCAACGCCCAGGGGCAGGGCAAGGTCTACTACATGGGCGTGTACCTTCCGCCGAAGACGTTGAAAGATTTCCTGGCGGAGATCTTGCCGGAGTTTCCGGTCAAGGACATTCCCGAAGGCGTCGAGGTGGCCCAGCGCCGTGGACAGAACGGGCGTTTGGTGTTCGTGATCAACAACACGCGCGAACGCCAGACGGTCACGCTGCCGGGACAGTTTCCCGATCTGCTCTCCGGCGAAACCGTTGGGCCGAAGGTGGTCCTCGCCCGAAACGGCGTGCTGCTGTTGAAGGCGTAAGACAGAGTGGCGCGGGTCTTGGAAGAACCGGACCTACATCAACGCAGCGATACTAGTGGCGCAGTTTAACGTAATGGTATCGTATTCGACACGCGAAATCCCGTGAAATCCCGCGAAAAGCAGGGACAGACACGCTTTTCAAACTGCCGAAAAGCGTGTCAGTCCCTGTTTTTCGCTTAGCCCCATTGTTTTGCTCGTTGCGACGATCGTGAATCGCTACTTTAGTACCCGTGGTTAGCGCCGCCCGCCCGCGTGGATTTCACATATGGCGAGCGCCAGCGCGTCCGCCGCGTCGTCCGGCTTCGGGATCGCGTCGAGATTCAACAGAATCTTCACCATGTCCTGCACTTGCGCCTTGGTGGCTTTGCCGTAGCCGACGACGGCGTTCTTCACTTCGAGGGGGCTGAATTCGGCAATAGGCTTGTCCGCCAAGGCCGCCGCGACGGCAATGACGCCGCGGGCCTGCGCCACCGAGATTCCCGTGGTGACGTTCTGCGAGAAGAAGATCTTCTCGATAGCGACGGCGTCCGGCGCGTGCAGCGCGATTAGATCCCGGGCTTCGAGAAAGATGGTTTTCAAGCGGTCGGCGAACGGAGTGTGGGCCGGCGTCGAGATGGTTCCGTGGGCGATGTAATGAAGGCGCGATCCCCGGCCTTCCACAATGCCATAGCCGGTGGTGGCGGTTCCCGGGTCAAACCCGAGCACGCGCATGATCAGGACTGCATGGCCGCGGCCATGTCCTCGTCGGAAATGTCGAAGTTGGCGAACACGTTCTGCACGTCGTCGTGATCCTCGAGGCCTTCCATCATGCGGAGGATTGCCCCGACGCTCTTGCCCTCGACCTTGACCGTGGTCTTCGGGACCATCGTCAATTGCGCGGAATCGGCTTTCAGGCCCATACCCTCGAGCGCCTTGACCACGGCATACAGTTCGTTCGACGCCGTCGAGATTTCGTGCACGTCTCCGGTGCTGTCGACATCTTCGGCGCCCGCGTCGATCGCCTTCTCGATCATGTCGTCGTCGCTGCACGCGTCCTTCGGGATGGTGATAATGCCTTTCTGCTCGAAGTTCCACGCGACCGCGTTCGCCTCGGCCATACTGCCGCCGTTGCGCGTCAGGATGTGGCGGATCTCGGCCACGGTCCGGTTCTTGTTGTCCGTGAGGATATCGATAATCAGCGCGACGCCGCCGGGGCCGTAGCCTTCGTAGCGGATTTCGTCATAGCTGACGCCCGGCAATTCGCCCGTGCCCTTCTTGACGGCGCGGTCGATGTTATCCTTGGGCATGTTTTCCGAGCGGGCCGCAAGCAGCACCGTTCGCAAACGCGGGTTGCTGGCCGGGTCGCCGCCGCCGGTCTTCGCCGCGACGGTGATTTCCTTGGCGAGCCGCGAAAAGACCTGGCCTCGCTTCTGGTCTGCTGCACCCTTCTTGCGTTTGATTGTGCTCCACTTGGAATGGCCGGACATGGATACCCTCTCCCTTGTAGCTGTCTACTCGTAACCGAAGAAGTATTCTAGCAAACGCCTGCTATTCGGCGCAACCACGGCGCGCGACGCGCATACGGCTCGTGCGGGCACGGTTCTCTTCGTCCGTGAAAGTCCGTGAGCGCCCGTGTCGTCCAAGAGCTACGCCCCCAACAACCTTTTGACAACCTACGCTCGGCTCTACATGATGAACGCGCGAGTCGCGGCGCTCGTGTTCCCAGTAGGTGACGAGTATAAGGAGACAACAGATGAAGATCGCGCTTGGTGTTTCGATCGTGTGCAATGCGATACTGATCCTTCTCCTGGTGCTACCCCTTTCGCCCTACGGGATGATGACGTGGAGCATGGCGCAGTGGATGGCGGGACGGTCGGCGGCCGTCATGTCCGTTGCTTCGCCGGACGGGCGCTACATCGCCTATGTCGAGGGATCGCCCTCGATAGACCCGCCGAATCAGAGGCTGCTCGTGCAGCGCTCGGACAAGAGCAAGTTTATGTGCATCGCGAAACTCGCAGAAGATGTCGACTCGATACAGACGATCGAGTGGTCGCCCGACAGCGAGTTCGTGCTGTTCAGGTCGAGGGATTATCTCACGGCCACGCGCGTCTCGGACTGGAAGACCGTTCGCATCTATCTCGGCCAAGAATGGGTCCGCTCCAAACCGACCGAGTTCAGCACCTTCGCAGCGCCGTCGCCCCGCGAGGTGCAGCAAGTTGAGTTCTCGGGAAAGGGCGCGTTTACCTACCGTCTCAAAGGGGAGCCGGAACCGCACGCGGTCAGCTTCTAACCCGCGCTGTTGACAAGCCTCTGGCTGTCTTTGCGGTGTGTCTCGCGATAAGAGCCGCGAAAAGCAGGGCGGGTCTTGGAAAGACCCGCCCCGTGCGTCACCAGCAAGACTCGATCTCAAAGAATGCCAGCGGCCTGAAGCGCTTTGGCGAAGGCCTTCTTCTCGGCCGCGGATAGTTCGCGTTGCGGCGCGCGGACGTCGCCCGGATCGAAACCGCGCAGGCGCATGCCTTCCTTGTAGTACGCGACCATGCGGCCGTATTGGAACAGCCGGCACGCCTCCGAAAGCTTGACCTGGGTTTCCCATGCCTTCTTGCGGTCGCCTTTGCGGAGGCTGTTGAAGATGCCGAGGAAGAGTTCGGGAACGACGTTCGCGGTGCTCGATACCGACCCGTTCGCGCCGGAGAGCAGGGCCTGGTAGGTGTACTCGTCGACTCCGTTGATGACGTTGAAGCCCTTCGGCATCCCGCCGAGAACGCGCGTCAGCGCGGACATGTCGCCGCTGCTGTCTTTCATGCCCACGATATTGGCGCACCGTTTGGCGAGTTCGAAGATCAGCGCGGGCGACAGGACGTTCTTCGCGCAACCCGGAATGTTGTAGAGCAACACGGGGAAGCCCTTCACGGCGTCGGCGACCATCGCGTAATGCCGGACGAGCGAGGCGTCATCGTAGGTGAAGAACGCCGGCGCCACGACGCCCGCGGCGGCCGCGCCCGTTTCCATCGCGTGGCGCGTCAGTTCGATGGTCGAGGCCGTGTCGAGACATCCGGTGTGCGCGATGACCTTAATCCGCTTTCCCACCGCCGCCACCAGCGCTTCGATGAGTTGCTTGCGCTCGGCGAGCGTCATCAGCATGCCTTCGCCGGTCGTGCCGCACGGAAAGATCCCGTGCACGCCCTGCTTCGCGAGCCGTTCGGCAAGCGCGCACGCGCGATCGTAGTCCACTGTCTTGCCGCCCTTCGTGAACGGCGTCAGCAACGCGGGAATCACACCTTCAAGATGAAACTTCATTACGACCTCCGAGTAGGAAGTATAAAGTCTAAGTGATAATTGATAAATGGCTCGCTATCGAGAACACCGATCTTGAGCGGCACTCCGTTCCTCTCTTGAGGCAATGCCGTTCAGCACTTATCGTTTAGCCTTTATCCTTCACCCATATCGTTCCGGGCCCCAGGGCTTCAAGACATGGTCCTGTTTGGCCAATAGCAGCGTGCGGTCGGGCACGTCGTCGTAGACGATCGCGCCGGGTCCCACGCAGGTATACGTTCCCACTTTCACGCCGGGCATAAACGACACGTTCACGCCCGTACGACAATAATCGCCGAGGTACGTGTGCGCGCCGAAACACTCGGGCGTTTCCTTGTGTCCGCAGACGGTCTGCGTTCTTATCCCGTCATCGAAGCGCCACGTCCCGCATACGGTCGCCGCGCCGATATCGACGTGCGTGCCGATCAACGCAGTCACGCAACAGTAATGATAAAGGTAGACGACCTCGAACGTCACGCCGGTAAACTCCGCGCAGTGGCTCACGACGTTGTGCGGGCCGAGCACCGACCCGCCGCTGACCTTGGCGTATTCCTCGCATCGCGTGTGCGGCCCGACCACGACGCGCGGTTCGAGAATCGCCCCGGTGTCCACGCGCGCGCCCGCGCCGAGGATCGCCGGTCCGCCGATCTGGCAGCCTTTTCCGATACGCGCGCCCGGTCCGAGCCAGAGCTTCGCGTCCGGCGCGATGTCCGCGCCATCGTCAATCGTTGCGCCTTCGCCAATCACCGTGGCGTCGAGCGCATCGAGGGCGTATCGCGCGGCCTTCGTATTGGCTTCGAGGATGTGCCACGGTTTGTCCACGTCGACGAAGAACCCCACGGCACGCACGGTATGGACCTCGACACCATCGTCAGCCATGCGCGCGAACGCGGATGCGAGATCGCCTTCGAGCGGCGGCATCGCGCCGACACCCACGCGGTCGGCGATTCCCGGATCGCGTAGGAGCGATCGCCGCAACGTTTCCGTGCGCGCGGCGGCCACGCCGACGAAACGCGGGCGGCGTGCGTCGCCATGGACACAGACATCGCGAAGCAGCCCGTCGGCGTTCAGGTCGAGCGAGGTCCATGAGGCGGTCAATCCTTCGGGACGATCCGCCACGAGGACAGCCGCCTCGGCCTTGCGCGATTCGAATACCTCCACAACGGCCTGCAACGATTCGCGCGTGGTGACGATATCGCCGCAACACACGAGGACCGTATCCGAACGGATGTCCGACAACCCCGCGAGCGCGGCCGGCACAGGCCCCTTGCGATCGCGCTGTTCGGCAAAACGGACTTGCGTGAGATCGCCTAGACAGGCCCGCACGGCTTCGTCCCGATGCCCGACGACGGCCACGATATCGTCGACGCCCAGCGCAATCAAGTCCAGCACGAGCCGCCGGACCATGGGGACGTTGACGATCGGCACGGTGCACTTCTGCCGGATGCCGCAATAGGGCCACGCGCGCGACCCTTCGCCCGCCGCAAGTACCACCGCCGATTTCATTGGCTACAACCCTTTGTCACGATCTCGCGAGTATACTGGCGTGCGCGACTTGAAGCAACGACAGAGCCGCGAAAAGCAGGGACAGACACGCTTTTCAAACTGCCGAAAAGCGTGTCAGTCACCGTTTTTCGTTCAGTTCCAGAACTATGCTCGAGCTGTATCAATGGTGCGAGAAGCAGCGTTCCATCGCGAAGACCATGGTCGCGCCAGCTTCGTTGCAGGCTTGGATGGCTTCGTAGTCGTTCACGCTGCCGCCGGGCTGGACGATCGCGCGGATGCCGGCCTGGGTCGCCGCGTCGACCGCGTCGCGGAACGGGAAGAAGCCGTCGGACGACATGACCGCGCCGTCGAGCGTTTCCGTGCCTTGGTACTTCTCGCGCGCCTTCGCGATTGCCTGCTGCACGGCGCCGACGCGATCCTGCTGGCCGGTGCCCACGCTGATGGTCTGGCCGTTCTTCGCGATCACACAGCCATTCGACCGCACGTGGATGTTGATGTACCACGCGAACAGCAGGTCGTCCAGTTCGCGCGCGGTCGGTTTGCGATCGACTTCAATGCGGCCCTTCGTCTTGTGGTCGTTGTACGCCAGCACGAAATCGTCCACGCTCTTGACGCGCGACAGATACGGCGTCGCGAGCACCATGCTGCCGTCGTCGAACATCTTGACTTCGAGCGTGTCCGTGCCGCCGTCGAGGAACTTGGGCAGCGAGTCAAACGGCGGAAGTTGGACGACGCGGATTTCTCTATTGCGCTTGAAGGTATCGGCATCGTTCAGGATGGCCAGCGCTTCGGCGCTGAAGGCCGGCGCGGCCACACCCTCGATGACCGTCTGCATGATCTCGGTGGCGGTGGCGGCGTCGATTTCGACGTTGAACACGGCCACGCCTCCGAACGCCGCCTGCGCATCCGCGTCGCGCGCGCGCTTGTAGACGTCGACCAGCGGCATCCCGCCGACCTGGATTGCGGCGCCGGACGGGTTGCAGTGTTTCATGACGGCGCAGGCCGGGCGCGCCATGTATTTCAAGATGCCGACGGCGTGATGCATGTCCTCGATGTTCGTTTGCGACAGGCCGCTCTTGCCCGACTTCAACATCGTGTACGCGCCCAGCACCAGCGCTGCGCCGTCTTCGGGGCGATAGAAAGCGGCCGGCTGATGGGGATTCGTGCCGTAGCGCAGGTTTTCGACCTTCACATAGGCCCGCCCGAGCATCTCGACCCGGTCCGGGAAATTACCCTCCGTGCGCGACCGATACATCTGCTTCAGATCTTTGTCCGCCATCGTTACTCTCCTTGTTCGTTGACGTTGGCCGGAAACAAACGCGCCTGGGCGTCGATTTCCAGCGCCCAGGCGATCGGCATAGTTCACGCCCCGCCGCTCCCCGGTGGTTCAATCCACCGTGCCCGGATCCAAGGACCGGGACCTTCGCCAGTCGCGGCTGCGTTCCACTCAAAACTGTGAGACCATCTTCGCAGAACGCCCGGTTGGAATCAACGCGCGTGCCCGATTCCGGCGTGCGCCCGCGAAGGAAGGCCGCGTGCGCTACTTTCCTTTGGTCTTTCCCTTGGCCAGCGCGAGCACTTCGGCGGGTACTTCGCCATACGGGCTCGAATCGACCGAAAGGCACTTCTGCACGACTTCTTTCAGATCCGACAACGACAGCCCCGCCGCTTTCGCTTCCGCGACCACCTCATGCAAGCGGCCGACCACGCTTGCGCGGCACCGCTCGCGGCACTGGTCCTCGACGCCACGGTTGATGAACACACCCATGCCGCGCCGTGTCGACACATAGCCCATCACTTCGAGATCCCGATAGGCCTTCGCGACCGTGTTGAAGTTGATGCCAAGCCGGTCGGCCAGCTCCTTCAACGACGGCAGTTGATCGCCGCCCTTGACTCGGCCGGACGCGATGGCGAACTGGACTTCATTCTCGATCTGCGCATATACAGCGACGCTGCTACGGATGTTGATACTCTTCAGCATTGCTCTCTCCTCGATAGTCAATCATCCCGCGGTTAATAAGTCTATGCGGCGGCAGCCGTCTCACGCCTCTGTGCTACCGGCTTGCCGCCTTCTGCCTCTTCTCGTACTCAATTAACCTTAATGGCTCCTCACAAGAATTTGTGCACAAGTTTAGGCTCCGGGAGATTGCCGAGGC
>CAYOCT010000121.1:0-11168 GCA_964402555.1 uncultured Nitrospiraceae bacterium
AGAAGATCAGGGGATTGCTTCGTCGGGCTGAAGGCCCTCCTCGCAATGACACCACAGGTTCGAGAACAACACGGGCTAACCGCCCCATCCGTCTTTGAGCACGCGTTCTGCATTTCCTGAGAGAAACTTGGCGACTTGGGTCTCGGTGTACTTGCGCAAGAGGGTCTGGCGCAAACTTGCATACGCGCGAGGCGAACGGAGTTCCTTGCTCACGTCGGGCGTGCCGTCGTAGTCGGAGCCGATGGCGACCACGTCTTCGCCGCCGTGCTGGACGAGATGCTCGATGGCCTCCATGGCGTAGGCGATCCCTTCGGAGCAGTTCTGGCCGGCTTCGCGATGGGTGAACATCATCACACCGACGACGCCGCCGATGTCGGCAATCTCGCGAATCTCTTCGGGGATCGGACCCATGCCCTCGGGCGACGGGCTCGGGACACATGCGTGCGAGACAATCATCGGCCGTTTCTTGGGGTGATTCCGAACGGCTTCAAGGACCTGCCTGCGAAACTCGAGGGTCCCGTGCGAGGGATCGACGAGAATGCCCACGTCGAGCAATTTGTCGACCAAGTCGTGGCCCCACGCGGTGAGGCCGGTCCGCGCCAGCCGCCGCCGATCAAAGCATCCGAATCGGAACCGCGCATTGCGCATCGGAAAGCAGTCGACGCTGCCTCCCGCTTCGTTGGGATAGAAATGCGGGAGGACCATGTGGCAGACGCCGCGCGCATGGAGTTCGTCGACCATGTCGATATTGCCGTTGAGATGATGCGCGCCTTCGATCGCGTGCAGCATGCAGACCTTGCCCTCGCCCGTGATGCGTTCCATGTCGGCATAACTGCGGGCAAACTCGATGAGGTCTCCCCGTCGGCGGCGCGTCTCCTCGACCATGCCCTCGGCAAAGTCCAGATACTCGCGCGTCAACGCGTCCATCGGCGCCGTCGCGATATGCTTCGCGCGCGGGTACAGCGCCATGAGGATGTGCAGCGGCCACACGTCGTCGAACAGCGGCCGCTCGACCACGTACGTCGCGCACAGGGCCGTCTTGACGCCGCCCGCGATTAAGGCGTCGATGTCGACGCGCATCGACCATGGACAGAACCAAAGCGGAGGATGGTGGGCCTTCCAGAACTTGGCGCCGAACATGTAGGCCATCATGGTAGGGTGCGTGTGGAGGTCGACGACCCCCAGTTGCGTGGCTACGGCATCGCGCGTTTCATCAGCCATGGCATCCTCCTCCGGTGCGGCCCATTGTATCACAGCGCGGCGGAGCTGCAACCCATGAGATGGAAAGAGATGAAAGTCTGAAGTCTGAACGATAAATGATAAATGATAAACGGCAAAAGGATGAAGGATGAGGGCTGAAGGATGAAGTCTGCACTCGTCCCAAGTCCGATGCGAATGCTCGTGACAAGGGAACTTACGCACTGTTTCCCCGAAAAGATCCTCAAAGATGACGGATAGGAGCACTGACAAAGGGCTCTTGCAGAAAGGCACGCCAGGCGGTTGATAGCGAGGCGCGAAAACGGATAGCATGGCCGCGAGTTCTTGGGCTGGCAGTAAGCGGGACGGAGGGAGAATAACGATGCGAATCGGGCGGGCACGTACTGTAATCACGGTGGCGTTGGGGATCGTGTTGACCGGGTGCGTAACGAAGGCCCCGGAGCTTCCGGCGCCCGTGTTGACGCTGGCGGACCATGGGCACACGGACTTCGCGATTGCACTCGCGGACGATGCTTCGCCTTCGACGCGGTTTGGCGCGGAAGATTTGCAGCGCTTCCTCAAGGAGATGACGGGCGCCGAGTTTGCGTTGCGTTCGGACAAGGAGCCGGTCGGCGCGCATGAGATTATCCTCGGAGATAACGCGCATCTGCGCAAGCTCGGCGTGGCGATCGATTTCGCGAAGCTCGGCTCGGAGGGCTATACGATCCGCACCGAAGGCCCGCATCTGATTATTGCGGGCGGCGCGTTGCGCGGAACCATGTATGGCGTGTACGGGTTGCTCGAGGACCACCTGGACTGCCGCTGGTTCACGCCCGAGGTCAGCCGCATTCCGAAATCGGAACGGCTTACGCTGCCGGCCATCGACGACACACAGATTCCGCCGCTCGAATATCGCGAACCGTTCACGATCGATTGTTTCGACGGCGACTGGTGCGCGCGCAACCGCGTGAACGGCAGCACGGCGCGCCTCGAAGCGAAACACGGCGGCAAGGTGCGCTTCGGCAACGGCGTGTTCGTGCACACGTTCAATGTCCTGATGCCGCCGGAGAAATACTACGACGCGCATCCTGAGTACTATTCTGAAGTCGGCGGCGTGCGCGTCAAAGATCATGCGCAATTGTGTTGCACGAACGACGACGTCGTGCGCATTTGCACCGAGGAACTCCGCAAACGTATTCAGGCCGACCCGGACGCGTATGTTTACTCGCTGTCGCAGAACGACTGGGACAGCCACTGCGAGTGCGCTAAGTGCCAGGCGCTGGCGAAGGCGGAAGATTCGCAGATGGCCCCCGTACTGCAATTGGTCAACCGTGTGGCGGAGGCGCTCGATAAGGAGTTTCCGGACAAGGCCATCGAGACGCTCGCCTACCAATGGACGCGCAAGCCCCCGAAAACGATGCGCCCGCGCCCGAATGTGATCATCCGCCTGTGCAGCATCGAGTGCTGCTTCATGCATCCGCTGGCGACGTGCAGTTCGCACGAGAATCGCGCGTTCGTGCGCGACCTCGAGGGCTGGGCGAAAGTGGCGAACCGCCTGTGGATTTGGGACTACGTCACGAGCTTCCACCATTTCCTCTGCCCGTTCCCGAACCTGCACGTGCGTGACGACAACATCCGCCTCTTCGTCAAGAATCACGTGACCGGGATCTTCGAGCAGGACGATTACGTGTCGATGAACGGCGAGCTGTCGCCGCTGAGCGGGTACCTCAACGCGAAGTTCCTCTGGAATCCGAAATACGACGAGAAGACGGCGTTGAACGAATTCCTCGAAGGGGTCTACGGCAACGCCGCCGGGCCGATTCGCGAGTACATCGACATGCTCCGCATGCGCGTCGAGCGCAGGAACATTCACGAGCACATCTGGTGCGGGCCCACGGACGCGGCGTTTCTCGACGACCGGATCTTGGCCAAGGCCGACCGGCTCTGGGAACAGGCGGAACATAATGTGGCTTCGGACCCGGCCACGCTCGAACGTGTCAAGATCGCGCGGCTTTGCGTGGACTACGCGATCATCGAGCGCGAACGCTTTGGCGACCTCGGCGGCTTCTATCTCGACAAGGAGACGCTCGAAGTCAAGCCCGTGCCGGAGTTCGCCGCGCGCGTGAAGAACTTCTTTGAGATCGCGCAACGCGCCAATGTCACGCGTATGGCGGAAGACGCCAAGACTACACTCGAGAATTACCGCAAGAACTTCCTCGGATTACTTGAAGGCAACGTCAAAGCCTTGACGCTCAAAGACCCCGCGGCGCCGAAATCGACGGCGCGCGGGCTGGCGTTTGCATACTACGAATCCGACAAGGAATGGACGGAGCTTCCCGATTTCGATGCGCTTACGCCGGCCAAGACGAGCGTCGCGAAGCAGTTCGGCATCGCGCCGCGCGGACGCGAACAGCGGTTCGGCCTGCGGTTCACGGGCTACGTCAACGTCCCGCGCGACGGTGTCTACCGGTTCTACACGCGTTCGAACGATGGGAGCCGCCTCTATATCGGCGGCGATCTCATCGTGGACAACGACGGCCAGCATGGTTCGATGGAACGCGTGGGATTCGTCGCGCTCAAAGCCGGCCTGCATCCTATCAAGGTGGACTATTTCCAGGCTGGCGGCATGAACGGGCTGGACGTGAGCTATGCGGGGCCGAGTATAGGCAAAGGCGCTATTCCCGTGGGGAAACTCGTTCACGAAGAGTAGGCGAGGATAGCCGGCCTATCGCTTGTCGCCGGGATAGGCGCGGATGAGCACGTGGGTGATCGCGCCGGATGCGTCGGCCGCAAGGCCCACGCGGCCCCACCATTGCGTCGGGCCTATGAGGGCGACAGCCTCGCCTCGCTGGGACCATGTTTCCTCGCGTTCGGGCTTTCCGCACGCTGCAATGACATCGGCGATTTGCTTCATGCCGCCGGGATTGAATCGCTCGATGTTCATCCCGTCGCATTCCTTCGACAACGGAAGCCCCATGCGCGGAAGGACGATTGTGACGACTGTCTTATCGCGCGGAACGCCGCGAAGTTCTTCGCTGCTGCTGTTGCTCATGGCGAGGGCCTTTTTCGCCCGAGCCTTTACGTCCGGCCAGTCGCTGACCGTGGGGTTGCCGGCGCAATCGTCCTTATCGTCGGTGGCCGTATTCGAGACTTCACCTTCGGCGGGCGCGACCACCACGGCATATCGAAAGGAACGCTCCGTGCCCGAAGGATAGTATGCGGCGACTTCGAGGTATCGGTCCGGCGTCGTGCCCGACGTGAAGGACTCCATCTCTTTCGCTTCCTCGGAGACAGGCCGCGGCGCGTGGCGCTGCTGGAAGACGAACCACGCCGCTCCTGCCACGCATGCGAGAATGACCAGGACAATCGCGATAGCCTTGGCCGGGCTTCCATGCGCGTCTTCTATCGTTTCCGTCGTCCTGCTCGTGGCCTTGACGCGCGCCCAATCTTTCGCGGCGGCTTTCTCGCGTTCGCGCGTCTTCTCTTTGAGGATGGCGTTGAGCTTGTCCGCGTACTGCCGCGCCGAACTGCTGCGCAGACCCATGAGTTGGTCGCGGAACGCCCGCCCTTCTTCGATGCGTCCCATGGCCAGTACACACAGGCCGCGCGAATACATGACGTGTTTGCTGTCCGGCCGTTCTTTGGCCAGCCGTTCCAGCAACACGAGCGACTCGCTGTAAGCTCCTTCTTTGTAGAGCTCCATCGCGATATCGTATTCGCGCCGAACATCCTCTTCGGGCATGGTATGCTCCTCCCCAAACACCCAAACTGCCACAATTAAGATTACCCCAAAAACCGCGGAAAGGCAAATCCGACGCGAGGTCCACGAACGGCATCGGCTGTTCATGGACATTGGAAAGCCCTATCTCCTTTGTTATCATGCGTTGCGTTACCGCTTTTCACCGAGTAGGGAGACACGCCATGGCGCAGGATTCGGCCTCAAGTCCATATGTCAACACGCGCACCTTCGTCCAAACCGCGGGAGCCGCGCTGCCGGAACTCGACCACTGGCAACAGATTAGCGAAGACGAAGTGGCCATGGCCGCCGACATGACGCGCCGCAACGAATTGTCTGGCGGCACGCCCATCGTGCGCGAGTTCGAGAGCCAATGGCGTGAGTGGATCGGAACGCAATTCGCCGTCAGCGTCGTCAACGGAACGTCGGCGCTGTACTCGGCGTACTTCGGCCTGGGCGTCGGTCCCGGCGACGAGGTGATCTGCCCGATCAACACGTGGATTTGCAGTATCGCGCCTGTATACCTCATGGGCGCGCGGCCCGTGTTCTGCGACATCGATCCCGAGACACTCATGATCGATCCGGAGGACCTGCGCGCGAAGATCACGAGCAAGACCCGATGCATTTGCGCGGTTCACCTTTGGGGAAATATCTGCGATATGGACGCCGTCATGGCCCTATCCAAAGAGTACGGCATTCCCGTCGTCGAGGACTGTTCGCACGCGCACGGCGCGAGGTATCGCGGCGCGATGTGCGGCGCGATCGGCCATGCGGGAGCGTGGAGCCTTCAGGGATCGAAACCGATCAGCGCGGGCGAGGGCGGCGTGCTGACGACGAACGACATCGACGTGTTCGAACGCGCGTGTCTCGTCGGCCAGGTCAATCGCATCGCCGGCATTGACCTCGTGGGCGCGCGCTACGAGGAGTTGCAGCCGCTCGGCCTCGGCATGAAGTTCCGCGCGCACCCGCTGGGCATCGGCATCGCCATGGTCCAGTTGAAACGGCTGCCCGAACTTAACCGCCGCCGCCGGGCCTACGTCGAGGAAGTCGAGGCGGGCCTCGCGCAGATTCCTGGGCTTCGTCCCATGAAGGTGTACGACGGCGCGGAGCGCGCCGGATTCTACGGCTTCCCCGTCATTCACGAACCGGATCGCATGGGCATGTCGACCGACGACTTCGTCAACGCCGCCAACGCGCTCGGTCTCAAGGTGAACCGTACCGGCTATCCGAATCTCCACGACCTGCCACTGTTCGCCAAGGGCTTCGATATCTACACGCGCAACCGCGGCCCGCTGTGTCCCAATGAAGGCTACGTGCCTCCGAAACAGGGCGATTTCCCCAAAGCGGAACTCGCGAAAGACCGCACCGTGTTCCTGCCCGTACTCAGCGATCCGATTCCCGGCGCCGCGGGAATGGTGCTCGATACGCTGCGCCGCGCCGCGGAAGCTGCTTAGCGTCGCGGAGATCTCGTGTGTTAGAATGCCCTTGGAGTTGAGGTCACTGGGCGATACGCCTCGGAGCATGAGTCGATGAAACAAACTCGGAAGATATTCATTTCCTATTCGCATCGTGGCGATCGGACGTGGGTGCAGTATTTTGCTCGATTCCTAGGCGCGAGGCATTTCGTCTGCGTACCTGACCCGAATGCGCTTCCCGCAGGCAAAGACATGGACTACGTTCTTGAAGGCGCGCTTGACGCCGCGGATGCGATTGTACTGGTCATTGGCCGCACGCAGAACGAAGACCAACGCCGTGAATGGGCTGAAGCGCTGAGGCGCGTGTGGGCTGTCCCGAGCAAGCGCCTGCTTCCCATCTTGCTTCCAGGCACCGAACTCCCATCTTTCCTTCGGGATCGCATGTTCATCGAAGTGAAGAAGGACAAAGCGGGAGCGGAATTTGCGGCGGCGGCCGTGGCCGAGTCGTTCCGTCCGAAATCGGAATGGGGCACGGTGAAGAGAGGAGCGGCGCGTGAATTGCGCAAGGAGCGCGCCATTCGGCTTAGGGAAATCGAGCGAGCCGCCAAGACCTTGTGGACGACGCCGCAGGCAAGTTGAGCGAGTGGCGTCCGGGTTAGATACGGGGACATCGGGCCGGGCACATGAATATCCAACGCGTCGCGCAACGGGAGCATTTCGGACAAGGCAGTCTTGCCATCGATCCGTCCAAGTCCGTATTCATAAACTGCCCTTACGACCCGGAGTATCGCGACCTGTTCGAAGCTATCCTATTCTCGACCGTATGCTGTGGGTTTCTTCCGCGCTGTGCGCTCGAAACGGGCAGCGTGGCCCGGCCCCGCATGGAACGCATTACAGACGCAATCTTCTCGTCGAAGTACTCCATTCACGATCTATCGCGATGCCGGGGCGAGGGAAACGAGGGACTTGCCCGCTTCAACATGCCTCTGGAATTGGGAATCGCCATCGCGCATCAGTTCACCTCGAAGGATATCCTTCACGACTGGCTTGTGCTCGTGCCTAAAGGCCATCCCTACATCCGTTACGTTTCCGATTTGGCTGGCTACGATCCGATGACGCACGAGGAAACCGTGGAAACGGTCATTCCGAATGTCATCACGTGGCTCGCCACGCGGCCGGATGCCACCAAGACGCCTACGCCCAAGCAGGTGCTCGACGTGTTTCCCTCCTTCAAACGTTCTATCGCACGGCTGGCCACCGATTGGCTTGAACAGACCCCATGGGCAGATCTCGTGCTGGCCGCGCGGAAGAATGTCCCGGACGTATAAGCTATTGCCTGAGCCACGGAGAAGATCCATGAAGCCTGTCTTTGTAATGCTGGTGGCGCTATCGGCGATCGCTTCTACGTCCGAACCCACCGTCAAATGGCAGTTCCACGCCGAATCGAATCTGTATGCGCCGCCGCTGGTAGCGGACGTGTGCCCTTCCCCTGGAAAGGAAACCATTCTCAGCGACAGCGAGGCGCGCAAGCTTCGGTGCGTGGACGCGCAGGGCAAGCAGATCTGGGAGTACGATGGCCATTGGACCAAGCGGCTCACGGCATCGGCCGCGCTCTCGATGCATGCGCGGTCCGGCAAAGCCACGCTCGTTATTGGCGACAGCGACGGCATGTTCAACTGTATCGACGCGGAGACGGGCGCCGAGTTGTGGCGTCATGAAGTGGGGACGCTTGAATGGGGTTCGGCGCTCTGGGCCGATCTCGACGGCGACGGGCAGGACGAGATCGTCGCGGGCACGGAGAACGCCGGCATTATCGCCCTCAACGTTTCGGGCGAAACGCGCTGGTCCTACAACGGGAGCGCGGCACAGAAGGGTCTCGGGATTCGATGTCCCATAGCCGCAACCGACGTCGACGGTGACGGCAAGCCCGAGATCTTCGCGGCGGGACGTTTCGGACCGTTGTGTCTGAATGGCGATGGGACGCTGCGGTGGGAGACCCTGACCGGCGACGATTACGTCAGCGCGGTCATCGTGGGCGACGCCGACGCGGACGGCAGCCCGGAACTCTATACGTGTTCGCGGGATGAGAACGCGATCCATTGTTTCGACGCGCGGACGGGCAAGGCGGTGTGGAAGACGAGCATGGCCTCGGGCGCGGATTCGCACCCGAGTTCGTCGATGGCGCTTGGCGATATCGACGGCGACGGCCGCGAAGAACTGCTGGTGTCCGATTTCGAGGGCTATGTCTATTGCGTTGGCGTCGGTGGCGAAGTCCGCTGGATCTATCCCATCGAGCAGCGCGCCCATGCCGCGCCCACACTGGGCGACGTGGATGGCGATGGCCGCGTCGAGGTCATGATCGCGGGCGCGGACCATTATGTCGACGCCGTCGATCCGGACGGCCGGCTGCTCTGGCGTTACAAGGCCGGTCTGCGCATCGTATCGCCGCAGACGCTCGACGATATCGATGGCGATGGCAGGACGGATATTCTTTTCTGTGGGAGCGACAAGACGCTGTATTGCCTGACGTGCGATGGCCGTTACGATCCTGCGCTTGTACCTTGGCCGTCCCGGAGTTTCGACGCGGCTCAGTCCGGCGCGTCGTTCGGCAAACACGCGGCAACGCGCGAGACGGTTGCGGAAATTATCCCGCTGCTCGCGTTCGGTTCGTTCGACCAAGGCCAGGAAGCCGGCAACAAGGACGACTACCCAGCCGGCTCTTCGTTGTACGACGAACGCAAAGGCCACGCGCGCGGGTGGCATGCAGAACAAACGAGTGGTGGGGCGTGGCGCCGCGATCCGGACGTCAAACGCGAGGGCGCATCATCGGCACGCGTAGACGGCCCGCAGACGCTTGCTTCCGACTTGGTTGAGATCGCGCCTAGCTTGCGCTCCGTGGAAGCCCGCGTGGCTGCGAAAGGCGTCGACAACGTCAAGGCCGCGATCCGCTGGCTCGGTTTGCGCGGGACCTTGCGAGAAGACGCTTTGCAGGCGGGAGACGATTCCGAGGGCTGGCGCATCTTCGCCGCGCCTTTGATCGTCCCGCCGAGCGGCGCGCGCTGGGTCCAGATGATCTGCACGTCCGGCGAAGGCACAGCATGGTGGGACGACGCGCAACTGGCCGGGACCTTTGCGCGGCCCTACGCGGTGCGCCCGTTGGTAAATCAAGCCGGGTATGAAATCGGCGCGCCGAAACGGTTCACCGCGCAGAGCAACTTTGTCGCGAAAGAGGCGCGCTTTCAGCTAATCGACGCGGCGGATACTCCCGTGTTCGAAGCGCCGCTTCGCCATGAAGGCCGCATTCACGGCGCGTTCGGCAATGATTGGGGACACGAATACTGGCGTGGCGAGTTCACGGAGTACGACACCCCCGGCACGTATCGCGTCCGAATTACGCTCGACGGACATGCCGGCGTGTCTTGGCCGTTCGAGGTCGCGCCCGACGTACTTTGGGACAAGACCTCGCGTCCGGCGTATCGCTTCTTTTACTACCAGCGGTGCGGGACCGACGTGCCCGGCTTCCACAAGGCATGCCACCTCGACGACGCGGCGAGTCCCGACGGCAAGCGCCAGTACACGTTGTGGGGCGGGTGGCATGACGCCGGCGATTACAACACCTATGACAACGTGCCGTACGTGTTTGGGCTGCTCACGGCCTACGGCGTCGAGAAGCCCGCGTTCGACGCGCAGGATGAAGACCACAACGGCCGCGCCGATTTCCTTGACGAGATCCTCTGGGGCGGCGAACACACGCGGCGCATGATCGCGCCTGACGGTTCGGCCTTCGGCGCGATCACCTCCGGTTACGGCTACTGGGCGCCGCCGGAACTCGAAACGGACAACATTCCAAACACCGGCGACGAACGCCGCATCCAGGGCAACGAGACGGGGAACGATTCGTCGTTGCACGCCGCGTCGATGGCGCGCATCGCTCGCTTTGTCAACGAAAAGCAAGATTGGATTGAAGCGGCCGAACGCGCGCTCAACCGGGCGCTCGATGCCAAACAACGCGGCCCGCTGCAATTCCGAGCCGCGCTCGATCTCTACCTCGCCACGCAGGACGAACGCTGGGCCGCGCTGGCCAAAGAACTTTTCCCTGGACCCGAGGTCGACGCGGCGGACGCGGTCCTGCTATACGACGCGACGTTTCATGAAGACCACAAGGCGCAGCTTCGGGAACGTCTGATCGCGCGAGCGGACGAGATCCTTGCGCTCGCGCAGAATCCCTTCGGCGTATACACCTTCGGTCCGAAAGACAACCCGAACTTCTTCGGCACGCCCGCCGAAGGATCGGGATGGCACATCGGCACGAGTTCGCACGTGCTTCAGGCGGCGAGCATCGTGGCGCTGGCATGCCAGTTCGAGCCGGACCCGCGCTACTTCGCGTTCGTGTACGACCAGTTCAACTGGATACTCGGCAACAACCCTTACGACATCAGCCTTATGGAAGGCGCAGGCAGCGCGTTTCCACCGACCTACCATCATCGTTACACGTTCTCAGGCGTGCCGCGCGGCGCCGTGCCCGGCAGCGTCGTCAACGGGATCGCGTTTCGCGCCGTGCACGACGACCGCCCCTATTTCGACATGCGCGGCCTCGACATCCCGTCCTTCGAGTCCAACGAAGTCTGGCTGCCGCACAACACCGCCTACCTTAACGCGCTCGCGAATCTCCATCGCGCGCGCCATCGAGATTGAGAAACCGTGGCGGGCCACAATCGGCCTTCCCGGCCACTATGTATCCTTGCGAGCGCCGGACCGCCTTTGCGGCGATTCGTTGCGGAAAGTGAGACTCCTCGCAGAACCGCGAATGAACGCGAATT
>CAYOCT010000122.1:0-10993 GCA_964402555.1 uncultured Nitrospiraceae bacterium
AAAACGCAAGATCCTTCACGCAAACTTGTGTCCAGGGAACCGGGCGCGGCACATCATTTACAAGCTCTGAGCGAAGTGAAGCATCTCGTAATTGCTGCGCTTGAAATCAGGGCGAAAAACGGACGCGTCGGTTCGCGAAGCAAGACGCTGTTGGAATCGCAAGTGCGTTCCGAAGCGCGATTACGAGTACGACTACGATTACGATCACGATCACGACCACGGTGGGGCAATGTTGTTGGTTCCTGGCGTCCGCTCAGGTTAACATACGTGGATTCAACCGGAAGGAATGGACTATGAAGAAGTTCCCGGCGTTTTCGTGTCTAGTGCTTGTCCTGTTTGCGGCTTCGATGGCTTGGGGGTGGCCGGGCGCGTTCGTCCTCAAGGCCGGATCGCCTTGCTGGGGCCAATACAAGAACCTCTCCGGCATCGTTGCGGTGCCGCCTGAACCCGGCAAAGACCTCGCGGATTCGATCCGCGAGTATCCTCTCAGCGGGGTGTCGGCCGTGCTGTTGGCGGCGCAAGCCCCCGGAGATCCGTTCTTCGCTTCGGACGGCGCATCGATCGCCGCTGACGGACAGAAGCGCATGCAGCACGATCTCGACGTCGTGAACGGATTGGACATGCTGCCTATCGTGGTGCTGTTCGATCCAGCATGCAAGCCGTCTGGCGCGGCGGCCTACGAAACCGCCGCCGTTACGTTCTTGAAGACGTTCAAGAAGGAAAACTGGTTCCTGTTGTGCGTCACGGACCAATGCGACAACGCCGCGTTCGGCGACGGGATCCGACTCGCGCAAAGCGTTGCCGCGGCGGTGCGCAAGGAGGACGCAGCACAGGTCGTCGCGGCTGGGGCCGGGTCGCCTGACGCGAACAAGCAACTGCTGGCGGACCGTTTTATCCAGATGATCGTCGCGCGTGCGAAGACCGCTGGCGCGGCTACGGCCGGAATAGACGCGCCGTGCGTCGAGGTCTTCGATGCGGGCGCGCTTTCGGCGTCAGCGTTGCATGATGCCGCGGATACGGCGTTCAGCAACCCGCGCCGCGGGTTTGCGCTGGCGGACGGCGCCCAGGTTGCGGCGATGCTGCCGAAGATCTTCGACGAAGTGGACGCGTACCAGAAGGCGCATTACATCGCGATGCCGCCCAATCCTTCCGACACGTTCTCGCTGAAGCCCGGCGAGAAGGAGGAAGGTTTCGTGTCGTTGTTCAACGGCAAGGATATGTCCGGCTGGGTGCAGATCACCAAGCCGGGCGAGTTTGTCGTCGAGGACGGCACTATCAAGATGGTGGGGCGTTCGAGCGGCTGGGCGCGTTCCTGGAAGACCTACAAAGACTTCGTGTTTCGCGGCGAATTCCGGATCGTCGATCAGGGCAACAATGGGTTCTGGTTCCGGACGGCCCCTGTGGGCCGCAATTCGAGGACCGGCTTCGAGGTCCAGATCTTCGGCGACCCCGCGGCTATGACGCCTACCAAGGAATCGTGCGGGGCCATCTACGACGTGCGCCCGCCCGACGCGCATTTGATGAAACCCGGCGACTGGAACGAGTATGAGGTAACCTGCAAGGGTGACGAAATCACAATCAAATGGAACGGCCAGGTGGTCCATCATGTCTCGTATTCCGACTTGGAACCTATGAAAGACCGCGCGCGTTCGGGGTTCATCGGCCTGACGCAACACCACCAGGTCGTCGAGTATAGGAACCTGCGAGTCAAGGAGTTGTAGCGCGGTTCGTGCCCTCGGAATCTTGTGCCTGGGTCCGGTGTTATAGACGAAGGTGTGGAAAGAACACAGGTTCAGACAACGTGGAGGGTACGTCCCATGAAATGCAGGTCGTTGACATTGATTCTCGTTGCGGTATTGCTTGCCGCGGCAAGCTGCACTTCCGGCGCGCAGATTAAGGCGCTGCCGATCGGAAGCGCGATGCCCAACTTCACCTTGAAGGATTCGTCGGGCCAGGAGCATTCGCTGGCGTCGTACAAGGGCAAAGTCGTCGTACTGGACTTCAGCTCGATCGAGTGCCCGTATTCGCGCGGTGTGGACGAGGCCCTCAACGAGTTGGCCACGACCTATGGCCCCAAAGGCGTGGTCGTCCTCGGCGTCGATTCGCACAAAGACGTCACACCCGATCAGATCAAACAGTACCTTGCGGACAAGAAGCTTGCGTACTCGGTCGTGAAGGATGTGAAGAACGCCTATGCCGATGCCGCCGGGGCGTCGCGCACGCCGGAGTTCTTCGTGCTGGACAAGGACCAGAAGCTGGCGTACCACGGGGCGTTTGACGATCGCAAGGTTCCTGACAAACGCGGCGAAACGCCTTACGTGAAGAACGCCGTAGACGACCTGCTCTCGGGCAAGCCCGTGAAGGTTGCTGAGGTCGAGGCCTTCGGATGTACCATCAAGCGCGCGCAGTAGCCCAAATCGCCGTCCTGGCGTTCGCCGCGGCTATGACGTCGTGCGGCGGGTCAGGCACGAGTGAAGCGCAGAAGGCGAATCCACCATCAGAGCCTCAGCGAATTGAGGTCGTCGATGCCGTCAAGCTTAAGTCTCTGGTCAACGATTCGTGGCGCGACCGCCCGGTGGTGGTCAATTTCTGGGCGACCTGGTGTACTCCCTGCGTGCACGAGATGGGACTCTTCGCGGATTTCGTGCGGAACGGGAAGTTCAAGAACGCGGTCTTCATCAGCCTCTCGGTAGACGATCCGGATTCGGCAGAGGAGCGCGTCAAGCCGTTCATGAAGCAGCGTGCGCTACCCTTTCCGGTCTACGTGCTAAGCGAACGTTCCCCCGAGGCGATTGCGCGCATTCTCGGCGTCGACTGGACCGGCGGTGTGCCCGCCACGTTCCTGTTTGCCAAAGAAGGAAAGCTCCTCAAGGCGTGGTTCGAGGAAGTGTCGGAGTCCGACTTGTCGGAGGGCGCGAAATCGCTTTGACGGCGCGTGCCCGCAGTGCTAGAATCACGGGCAAACACGGTGGGTGTGATCATGGTTGCTCCATCTCGCGCCAACGACGCCAAACCGGGCGTTTCCGAGGTCCACGATGCCTTGCTTGACGGGGCGGAGTGCATGCTCAATTTTGCCGGGGGACACTTTCTCGTCACCGTGCTCGATGTGAACACGGAAACGGTCCGAGTGTCTTTCCCGGCGCGGGATTACCCCATCGAAGGACTTTGTGTCGCGCTCGAGTTTCACGATCCTCTGGGCTTTGTTTCGTATGGAACAAAGGTCCTGGAAGGGCCTTCGCCACAGAATGAGACCATTCTTCTTCAGCGCCCCGCCGACATGAAGCGTCGCTGGCATC
Organism: uncultured Nitrospiraceae bacterium; assembly: GCA_964402555.1. Taxonomy (GTDB): domain Bacteria; phylum Hydrogenedentota; class Hydrogenedentia; order Hydrogenedentales; family SLHB01; genus CAYOCT01. The sequence continues at coordinate 3,297 of CAYOCT010000122.1, forward strand.
GCAAGACCTATCGAATTCCAACGGACCTGACGGTCCAAGTGCGCGACCACGGCCACGCGCGGCGGTACGATGCGGAGTTGGTTGACTTGAGCGTGGGCGGCGCGCGCATCTGTACCGAGGCCCCCTTCGATCGCAAGACCTTGATCGAGCTGGCCATGTCGATTCCCGGTGAGCCTGGCCACACGGTGTTGTGCGACATCATGGACGTGCTGAAGCCGGATGACGTTCTCAAGCCCACGGCGCATCAGTTCTGCCTGCGATTCATCGACCTCGATCACGAGGCCGAGCAATCTATTGTCCGCTACGTGCGCCGGCGGCTGGCGGATCTCAATTCGCCCGCGCGATAGGCGGGCGCATGCGGTCAGTGCCTGCGCGGGCCGCGGCGGCGCTGGTGGGGGCGCTTGCGGCGCGAGGTATTGCGGCCGGGTTCGGCCTCCACGTCGTCCTCGTACGGATTCGTCCTTGCCGACGGCGCGTCGAAATAGCGGGCCAGCTTGTCTTCGGTCGAACTGAAGCTCTGGCAGCGGGGACATTGCGAGAGGGTCTCGGCGCGCTCGTCCAAGTAGATATATCCGCAGAAGACGCATCGCCAAAGGAACTGTTTTTCGAGGACGACATGCGACTTGCGGCCCGAGAGTTCGGTGTAGGTCCAGATGAAGAGTACCAGGCATCCGAGCACGGCGCTGTAGAACAAGAGTGCGGTTGTCAGCGAAATCTGGATCATTCGTTTCCGGGCTCGGGCGTCACGTAGAGCGTGCCGCGCTGGTCTCTGGACTCTTGGCCGATTAGCGGTTCGAACAAGAAGCGTTTAAGTCCCTTCTTGACGCCTGCAATCACCCCCGCGTCGTCTTCGACCGACGACTGGACATCGGTCACTTTGCCCTCGGGGCTCACCGTGAAAACGAGCATGATCGGGCCTGCCTGCAGTTGGGCGGCGTCGACGTTCCACAGCGCGCCCATCGGCGGCGAATACAGGGCTTTGCGATCCCGGGGAGCGGACATCCATTCGACCGATACATCGACGCCCGTGCCCGTCCGGGCGATCGGCACGCGCTCCGGCCGCGGCGGCGCCGAATCGCGCGGCAGCGTCAGCCGCGATAGCGTCGGCCCGATACCGCGAAGCTCGCGCGTAAACATGGCCCACGAGTCTTCAGGCTCGGGCGTTCGCTGTTCGAAAATCTCCCCGAAACGCGACCGGATCTTCTCGCTCTCTTCGCGATTGCTGAAGGGCTCTGCTGAGGCGATTTCCAGGCGCGGCAGTTCAATTTCTGGCAGAGCATCCGGCAACTCCGGCCCATACAGCTCCGCCTCGCTCGTCTCGATAAGGCGCTCGGGCGAAGTCGTGCGCAGGACGTCGCGCTCTCTGTCGTCGGCCCGGCTGGGAGCGGCCTGATGGACGATGTCGATCGTGCAATAGGGCGTGGGCGAATTCGGGAATCGGATCACGATCGAGAACACGGAAACCATCGACAGATGGAACAAGGTCGAGACCACCAATGCGACGGTAAAGGTGCGGCTGGCGGCCATGGCGGGCCTCACTGAGTTCCGGACGGCGCCGGAGACTGTGCTGCGATGCTGTAACGATCGATGCCGGCGCCCTGGGCGATCCCGAGCACCTCGATGAGACGCCCGCTGACTACGCGCGCGTCGGGGCGAATCAGTACGCGCAGGTTCGGCCGCTGCGCGTGGGCGTCCGCGAGGACCCTCGCCAGTTCGTCCAGGTTATCTACGGCGACGTCGTTAACGTACACGGGGCCTTTGCCGCCCGGCCCGCCTTCGCCATGGGCGAGCGTGATGGTGAGGTCCTTTTCCTCGAAGGCGGCCGGGCCGGATGCCACGCCGGCCTGAACGTGGATCGCATTTCCGGTCACGAAGGTAGCGCTTAGCATGAAGAACACCAACAGCAGGAGCACGACGTCGATAAGCGGCGTCATGTCCAGCCCCGCGCGAACTCTCAGTTTCTGGGAACGCTCGAACTTCATGACTGGGCTACTCGCGGATGGGCTCGTGCTCGTGCTCGTAATCGTAATCGTAATCGACACGTTCCCAAGCGGAACTTGGTAATGTCCTGGGACGGAAGATTCCCTTTGGTGGGGGTAAAGAAGAGACTTCGAGGATGCAGCATCTGGTCGTCACCAAGGCACGTTGGTGCGCGCAACGCGGCGACTCGTAAACGCAATTGGCAACCGATCTCTCGATTACGATTACGATTAAGAGCACGCGTACGAATGCGACTGATATCAGAGGTCACCGTCCATCCGGTCCTTGGTCAAGAGGTCCACGACTTCCGACGAGTTAATTTCCATGCGGAGCACGATACTGTCCACACGCGCCACGAAGAAGTTGTACGCGACCAGCGTGGGAATGGCCACGATAAGGCCCGCGAATGTGGTGATGAGCGCGTTGCCGATACCTTCGGCGAGGTCCGACGGATTCACCATGCCTTGGCGGCTCTCGATCGTGGCAAAGCACTTGATCATGCCTTGGACCGTGCCGAGCAATCCCAGCAAGGGGGCGATGCTCGCGCAGGTCGCGAGAGCAGGCAGGTAGCGTTCGAGCCGAGGGACTTCGAGACGGCCCGCATCGCTTATCGCTTCGCGGATGTCTTCTTTGCTGCGGTCGCGTTTGAGCAGGCCCGCTTTGATGATGCGCGCGATGGGCGCGTTGGTATCGTCGCAGGCCTGTACGGCGTCCTGCACGCGGTCTTGCCGTAGCGCGCCGCGGATCGCGTCCATGAATTCGCGCGCGTCGATCGAGGCGCGCCTCAGGTTGTACAGGCGTTCGAGCGCGATCGCGAGCGCAACGATCGAGCAGACGAAGATCGGCCACATGATAACGCCGCCTCGGCTGATCAATTCGTATGCGGTGTTATAGCCTTGAGGTAACACGGCGCCTCCCGATCAGTGGCTCACCAAGGTGCCCAGTCCTTTGTCCGTGAAGATCTCGAGCAACAGCGAATGCGGCACGCGGCCGTCGATGATGTGCGTGCGGTTCACGCCAAAGTCGAGCGCCTTGATGCACGCATCTACTTTCGGAATCATGCCGCCCGCGATCACCCCTTCCTTGGTCAACTGCGCAATCTCTCCGTAGCGCAGGTGATGGATGAGCGTCTCCGCGTCATCCTTATCGCGCAACACGCCCGGCGTGTCAGTCAAGAATACCAGTTTCTCCGCTTGCAGCGCCGCCGCGATCTCGCCTGCCGCCGTATCCGCGTTGATGTTCCACGTGCCGCCTTCGGGGTCCGTGGCCAGCGGCGCGATCACGGGAATGAACCCCGCCGCGCACAGCGCCTGGATGGGGCGCAGATTCACGTTCACGATTGACCCCACATGGCCCACGTCCGCGCCGTCCTCGAATTGAATCTTGCGCGCATAGAGCAACCTCGCATCCTTGCCGCACAGGCCGAGCGCGGTGCCGCCAGCCAGGTTCAGCAGTGCGACGATATCCTTATTGACGGTCCCGGCCAGCACCATCTCGACGACCTTAATGGTCTCGTCGTCGGTGATACGGCGGCCCTGGTGGAATTTCGATTCGACGCCCAGGCGTTTCAGCATCGCGTTGATGGCCGGTCCGCCGCCATGGACCACCACCGGGTCCATCCCAACCGACTTCAGCCACACTACGTCCTCCGCGGTGCTCCGGCGAATCCGCGGGTCCGTCATGGCGCTGCCGCCGTACTTGATCACGATGGTCTTGCCCTCGAACTTTCGAATGTACGGCAAGGCTTCAACCAGCACCGACGCCTTTTGAATCGATTCTTCCATCAGTTCATCCTATCCAGCCACTAATCACTAGCCACTGCTCTTAAGTTCTATAGTCCGCGTTGATCTCGACATACTTGTGGCTCAGGTCCGATGTCCAGAAGACCGCGGTGCCCGGGCCGTCGCCTACCTCGATCCGGATGCAAAACTCGGGGCGCCGCATGCAGGCCGCCGCATCTTCTTCTTTGTAATCGGCAGGCATTCCGCCGGCCATGACTTGGACATCGTCGATCCACATCGCGAGGCGTTCCGGGACGAACGTGATCCCGCTATATCCGGCCGCGCACGCGAACCGGCCCCAATTCGGGTCCTGTCCGAAGAACGCGGTCTTGCAGAGTTGCGACGTGGCGATCGCGCGCGCCACCGTCTTGGCCTCGTCGTCGCTCGCCGTGCCCGAGACGACGATCTCGACGAACTTGCTCGCGCCCTCGCCGTCGCGCACCAGGGCCTTCGCCATTTCCGTGCAGATGGCGAGCAGCGCAACGCCGAACGCTGCAAAATCGTCCGTGCCCGGTTTCAGCACGGGGATGCCCGACGCGCCGTTTGCAAGACACAAGACGGAGTCGCTCGTGCTCATGTCGTTGTCGATGCACATCTGATTGAACGAGACTTTGACCGACTTGCGCAGCAAGTCCGCCAAATCGCCTGCTTCGATAGCGGCGTCCGTAGTGATGAGGCAGAACATCGTTGCCATGTTCGGGGCGATCATACCCGACCCTTTGGCAATCGCGCCCAGGCGAATGGTCCCGACGCTGAGGTCGAGTTCGAGCGCCATTTCTTTGGGAACAGTATCGGTCGTCATGATCGCCAGCGCCGCATCTCTGCCGCCGTCCGGCGAGAGGTTCTCGATGCAGCCCTGGACGCCTTTCGCGATGCGGTCCATCGGCAGCGGAAGGCCGATGACGCCGGTGCTCAGCACGCAGATCTGTTCCGCGGGCGCCCCAATGCCCTTGCCCACTTGTTCCGCAGTGGCCTTCGTGTCGGCGGCGCCGCGGTCGCCCGTGCACGCGTTGGCATTGCCGCTGTTCGCGAAGATCGCGCGCGCCGTGCCACGCTTGCACACGCCTTCGTCCCACTGGACCGGCGGCGCTTTGAACACATTCGTTGTAAACGCGCCCGCCACGACCGCGGTCCGGTCGCTGACGATGAGCGCGCAATCCTTCTTCGTCGACCCGGCCTTGATCCCCGCGGCTACGCCCGAGGCTTGGAATCCCGCCGGAGCGGTTACGCCGCCTTCGATCCGGTTCATGGCATCATTCCCGCGAGCCGCAGCCCCGTCCTTTCCTCAAGACCGAACATCACGTTCATGCACTGCACAGCCATCCCGGCCGTGCCGCCGACGAGGTTGTCGATCGCGCTGACAATGATGAGGTTGTTCGTCCGGGTATCCATGACCCAGCCGAAATCGCAGAACGTCGAGCCACGGACGTAGCGGATTTCGGCCAGCTTGCCTTCGCCGAGGACGCGCACGAAAGGCTCCTTCGCGTAGCAAGCGTAGTAGGGCGCTGGGTCAAACGGCTCCTTGACGTGGACCGTGATCGTGCTCAGGATGCCGCGCGTATACGGCCCGACATGCGGCGTAAACTGGATCTTCACTCTAAACCCGAGTTCCTGCTCGATCTCCGGCGTGTGCTGATGACTCCCGATGCGGTACGCCTTGATGTTCTCGTTCATTTCGGGGAAGTGGAATGCTTCGGCCACCGCGCGGCCCGCGCCCGACAGGCCCGAGATCGCGTCAACCACGATCGGAAGGTCGGCGATTGGCGCGTCCATCAGCGGGCGCAACGGCAGGATCACGCTCGCGGGGTAGCACCCCGGCGCGGCGATCAACTGGGCGTCGCGGATGCGGTCGCGATACCAGGGCACCAGGCCGTAGACGGCTTCAGGGAGCAGTTCCGGGACCGTGTGCTCGACCTTGTAGTATTGCGTGAAAAGGGCCGTGTCCTTGATGCGGAAATCGGAACCCATATCGACCGTGCGGACGCCGGCCTTGCGCAACGCCGCGCCGATCGGCATGGACTTGTTGCCCGGAACCGCAATGAAAACCACGTCGCATTTCTTCGCGAGCGATTGCGGATCGAAGGTCTCGCACACGACGTCCGTAAGCTTCCCAAACGCCGGGAGCATTTCGTCGATTCGCTTGCCGCCTTCGACCTCCGCCGCCGCCACCAATTCCGCTTCGGGATGCATGCTGACCAGCCGCATCAGCTCGCGCCCGCCATAACCAATCGCGCCCACAAGACCTACTCGAATCATCCTGCGCCTCCTTATTGTACGGAGGGCAATTATAGTGCCCGCCGAACGATACAATCAATCCGTTTGATATAGTACGGTAGTATTACTTGCCTTATGCGCACTCGAAGCACGCCGCAGGCCCGTCGTTATTACCGCAACAGTCCCGACCCCGTGTCATTGCGAGCGTAGCGAAGCAATCCCCTGATCTACCGTAGCAACAAGCGGGGGGATTGCTTCGCTACGCTCGCAATGACACGGACTCCGTTTTGCCGGAAGGGGTCGCGATGTCGGTGGAGCGGGTCGCTATACTAGCGCCCGGTACTCGGCCAAGTATTCGGCGGCGGTACGATCCCAGGAGAAGCGTTTCGACTGCTCAAATCCGGCCGCGCGTAGCGCCTCGCGGCATGCGGGATCGCCGACAATGCGCTGGCAGGATTCCGCAAGCCCGTCGACGTCGCGCGGGTCGTGAATGAGCGCGGCTGACCCGGCGACCTCGGGCAATGAACCGCCATCCGAGCACACGACCGGAATGCCGCACGCCATCGCTTCGAGTACGCACAACCCAAAGCCCTCGAAGAGTGACGGCCAAAGAAGAAGATGCGAGGCGTTGTACGCGAACGCGACTTCCGCGGCGTCGAGCTTCGGGAGCATGCGGATGCGGCCATCGATGCCAAGCCGGCGCGCGAGATCGTCCTGTTCCGGTGTGAGCCGCCCGATCTTGAGCAGCACCCAGTCGCGTGCCGCATCCTTCGCGAGCCGGTGGAAGACCTCCAGGACGGTCTCGACGTTCTTGTACCATGCCCCGGCGCCGACGTGGAGCACGACGGTCTTTCCCTCGAGATCATAGCGATCCCGGAACGCGCGCAGTGCTGGATCCTCGGCGGCGATCGGGCGATACACAGTCTCGTCGATGGCGAGGTAGATCACGCGGATGGCGTCGGGCGCACAGGCCGTATACTTGAGCAGGCAATCGCGCGTGAACTCCGAGTCGGCTACTACGCACGCGCAACGCGCCATCTTGCGCAGGTTCTCGTGAAAGAAGAACCGGCCCATCCTCCCGAACGGCTCGCCGGGTCCGTAGGCGCGCTGTAAGAACGGCATCAGGTCATGGCACGTCACGACGGTGCGGTCGAGTTTCGCCGCCGGGATCGCCGCCGCGTAGTCGCTGTCGACGATATGCAACACGTCGCATTGCGCCCGGCGAAGACGCCACGGCACACCGACGCGCTTCGCCAGTTTCGCGGAGAGACCCTGGCGCGTCAACGGCGTCGCGACTTCGCCCCCCGGCGCCTCGTCTAGATCGAACCGGTCGCCCGCATTCGCGCATCCGGCGAGACGCGCATGGAGGGTGCGGGCGAACCCGGCCATGCTCATCCGGCCTTCGGCCAGCACGTATCCCGCCAGCATCACTCGCACGGAACGATTCTCCTCCTCCTGAAACGGAATGGCCATCTTAACGGAACGCGCGCGGGGGATGAAAGTTTGAGGCCGCGGTAGCTCCGCGATCGCGGTCTTCCGTGCTTTTGCTCGTGCTCGTAATCGTAATCGTAATCGAAGCCAAATCACGAAAAACGGCATTACATATATAGTAGTAGCAGATTATCTATATAGATATATTGGTTTATAAAATTGCGACGATCGCGATTACGATTACGAGTCGTCATGAAGCGCGGCTTCACTCGGGAGGATGAAAACGCAGCG
>CAYOCT010000123.1:0-10661 GCA_964402555.1 uncultured Nitrospiraceae bacterium
AAAGGAAAGCGCAAGACTTTGATATTTCTTCACAGGCTCTCAGAATGACAGGTGGTCGGGTTTCGATTCTCCAGGCAGGACGATTACGAGAACTGGCGCCAAACCACGTAAAGCATGGGTCTTCACGAAACTGGGCAGCACAGTGGGTTTTCGACGAGAGACGTTGCCTCGCTACGGGCGAATTCGGTATGCTCTCGCGCACTATGGGAAAACTAACGGTCAACTTCAAATGTCATCATTGCGGTCACTGTTGCACGGACGTGGTGTGTCTGCCGACGCCGTGGGACGTGATTCAGATCGTCAAAGCCACCAAACTGCGCCCGCTCGAGTTTGTGGAATTCATCCTGCCGGACGAGATTAGCGAGGTCGCGAAGTCTGACCCGACATGGCTCGTGGTGGACGGCAAGCGGTACATGATGGCGTTGCGGCGCGATGCGAAGAAGGGGTGTTTCTTCCGCGATCCGAAGACGTCGTACTGCACGGTTTACGAGGAACGGCCCATCCTGTGCCGCCTGTATCCGTATTGCCTTCACGAGACGCGCGACGGCGCTTTCAAGTCGTTCACGCTGCACAAGGACGTGGGATGTCCACGGCATCGCGATGGCGTCGCCGCAACCGGTCCGCTGTACGACCTGTACCTCGAAGACCGCGAGCATCAACACGCGTACGCGGACTTGGTCAAGGTCTTCAACAACCGGAAGTCGAAGACCAAGCGCCCCGAGGACTTCATCAAGATGTTCATCGAGGATCCCGCAAAACCAAAGCGCGCGTGATCACTGGCGCGACAGGATAATGCGCTTTCGCGCAAAGTCCGCGCGGCGCTCTTTGCATGCCTTGTAGCCCGCGTAGGCGCTTGCCGGGGCCATGGGGACTTTCAGGTCGGATTCATCCGAGAAGACGATCTCGTTTCCCTTTTCCTTAAGCTTGGCCGTGTACGCCATCGCGGCCGATTTGTCCTTCACGTTCTTGGGCATGGCGTAGACTTTGAACCCTTCGGGCAGCCGGACCGTGCCGCGGGTGGTGTTGCGCGCAACCTGGCCCCAGAAGAGCGCGTGCTCGCGCGTGGGACGCCCCACGTCGCCCGCGTCGTACGCAAGGACGGGCAGGTTGAACAACATGAGATCGTCGCCCGCCTTGACGGCATAACCGGGGATCGCGCACTGCATGGTGAGCGTGGGCGGCACGTTGAGATCGGCGTAGTCCGTCGTTTTGAAATCCTTGAGTTCGGCGCCTGGATGCAAGCCCGCGGCCATCTGTTCGAGCTGATTGCGCAACTGCTGGCGATCGGCGTTCTTGAACGCGCGCAGCCACACACCGATGTTGCCGGTAGCGGCATAGGTGATGGCGATGTCGAGATTGCCTTGGTCGTCCAGCGTGGCCTCGAAGGTCCTTTCGCCGAGCTCACGCTTGAGGTCCGGCGGCTGGGTCCGCGTCAGGCGGTCTTCGCCTTTCCGGATGAGCAAGGCCTCGACGCCCTGCAAGTCGCCCGTGAGCGTGTCGAAGGGCAGCAAGTCGCTGGCCGTGTTGACGAAGCGCTTCTCCTTGTCGAGATAGACCGCGGACCTGCGAAACGAACGCAACGAGGGCACGTCGTTCTCCGCGGGGCCTTGGCCGAGGTCGCGCACGAGCGCGAACGTGGCGGGGATATCCGCGGCCTCGAGCATCTTGAACAGAAGGAAGTTCTTGTCGAGTTCGTTGGCCATGCCGCGCGCGAATGTGTCGCCTGGCGCGTGGGGCGTCATACGGTATTGGGTTTGCGGCACCGGCAGGGTCCGGACCTCGCGGGCGACGAAGTTGTAGATTGCCTGCGCGCCGCCATCCCTGGCCAGTCCGGCCGCTTTTGCCTTGACTTGGTCCGTTGGTTCCGCAATGCCCGCAAGCGCCTCTGCATACGTCGTCGCTATGTCGCTCCACGACGCGGGCGCGGCAAGCACCAGGACCGGCGCGAAATACGACAACGGAGGCATCTGCGGTTCTTCGACAATCCCAGGCTGTGGTTTGGCGAGCGACCACGTCATGAGCGTCGCTCCAGGACCGGCGCTCTGGGTTTCGGCTTTGATTTCACCGTGATCCGCGCCGTGCACTGCGTATCGAACGCATGCGGCAAGTTTCGCCGGATCGTTGTCCGCCGGGACGATCACCCGGACTTCCTTGCGCAACATGGGCGCGCTGCTCAGGAACGTGTCTTCGGTGTGGAACGGTTCGAGATCCGAATCGCGTTTGCGGATGACCGTGTATTGCACGTCGAGGATGCTGCCCGGGCGCGGCTCTTTGCACGCGAAGCGGTAGCGCGCGAGACGCCGGTAGTCGGGCAGGCGCGCGTAGAGCGACTCGTTCTTGAGCGCGGTGTCGCTGAGGTGCAACACGCGCCCGTCAGGCGTGACCGTCAATGCGAAATCGATCTCGGGCGTGTCGGTATCCTCGAAGTACAGGACGTTGACGCTGCCGACGTCCTCGCCACGCTGCCGAAGGATCTTCGTGATGGCACGGTTCGTCTCCTTGACGACGCCCGGCGTTGTAAGGTCGTAGGTGCGCCGATGCAACAGCGTGACGAAACCTTCGGACGGATAGTCCTTCTCCGAAGGCTGGGACTCGATACACTGTTTCAAATCGGGATCGGTGATCTTGTCGGCGCTGTCGATGTCGTCGAACTGCCGCGCCTTCTGAAGCTGAATGCGCGTCACGTCAGATTTGGGAATCGTCTTCTCGGCGTCGCGTGTCTGGAACACGACGGCGTCGTCCGTCATCGATTCGAGCCGCCCATCCTGTTGCTCGCCCGCGCGCAGGTACAACGTGTCGGCCTGGGCAAAGAGACAAATGCCCGCCGCGGCCATCAAGAGAGTCAAGCGAAAGCGTACGCGTGAGATCATGGGTCAGCCCTTCTTCGTTAGGAAGACTTCCTGCTTGCTGAACGCGGCGATGGCGCGCAACGCGTCGCGATAAGCGGGGTAGTCGGCTACGGGGACGACGCGCTGCAAGCGGCGGAACGTCTCCTGGTAATGGATGGCTTTGTCACGCGCCTCGTAACGCGCCGAGCACGACACGTACGGGTTCGAGATATCGAGCGGCGGCGGCAGCCACTTCGGGACGAGTCCCGGCGGCAGCGCGATGTCGATATCGAGCACGCGCTCTTCGGTCGTCATGTACTGGATCGGATACTGCCGCGTTTCGAGCGCGACTTCCGGGAAATCCCGTTCGAGCGTGGGCACGCTGAAATACATCAACCGCTTTGCCTTAATCGCGTGGCCCGGCAGCGTGTAGTCGAGCGTCATGACCAGCGGGACATTGAGGTCTTCGAGTTTCGACAACGTGAAGTCCTTGAGCACCGCGCCGGGGCTGAGCGAATTGACGTACTCCGTCATCATCGCATTACGGTTGTCCTCACGGGCCTGTTTCCAGAAACCGCGGATGCTCGCCTCGATCGTTCCGTTGTACTCGTTGCGCGTCCGGACCTCGACATCGCCATTTCCCGCGAGCGTCAATTCGAGCTTCGACACCCGCTGGTTGTCCGATGGCGGCGGGACGGGAATCGTCTTGAGGTCGCCCCGGATTGCGTTGAGCGCGGAGACGCCGTGGTCGTCGCACCGGAAGTACGGATAGCGATACGTCTGCGCCGTGCTATCGAGATAGAAATCGCGATCCGGCAGGCAAACCTCGCTGATGCAATGGTTGCCGCTCAACGTCGGAATTTCCGTGATGGCGGACCCCGAATCGTTGGTCTGAATAATAATCGGGTAGCTGTTGACCCCGGCCGCTTTCAGCATCGTCGAGAACAGAATGGACTTGTCCGTGCAGTCGCCGTAGCGGTTCTCGAAGGTCTCCTGCGCGGTATGGCCCGAGAAGCCCGCGCCAAGGCTGCCCTTGATCGAGATATACCGCGTGTTCTCCTGAACCCAGTAGTAGATCCGCGCAATCTTCTCGTCGACGGTCTGCGCGCCATCGATAATCTCGCGTGTCTTCGCCTCGATCTCCGGCGTCACTTGAATGCGCGCCTCCTGCAATCCGCGAAGCAACGTGAACACGTCGTCGAAGCTCTTGAAAATCGAACACTCCACCGCGGGAACCACGTCTTCCTCGGGCGGCATCAACGGCTCCGGCGAGATGGGCGGCATTGCTTCGAGTTGCCACGTGTAGGTCTTCACGCCGTCAGCCTCCGTGACGGACGGCTTCTCGCGATCGGCATTGGGGAAGTGCCGGCATACGTAATTCAGCGTGACGTCGCTCGGCGTCGTGACCTTGACACGCGACAGGACCAGCGGCTCCATGCCCTGGAACATGAATCCGGGACTGAACAATCTCGGGTCCTCGGGATTGTACTCCTCGTACTCGTACGCGTACTCGACCACCGAACCGACTTCGACGCCCGGAATCACGCCCGACATGACCTTGCGCGTTGGGCTGAAGAACTGCATCTCTTCCGAAGGGCTGCTGACCTTGATCGTGTCCGGTTCGAGCGCGGTGACCGTTCCTTCCTTCGAGACCGCCCTGCCATACAGAATCCGCGCGCGGCTGCGCCCTTCCGTGAATCCGAGCGACACCTGCGCCCAGGACTTCATTTCGTCCTTCAACACCAGCCCCGCGAAGTGATACTGATACGCGTTCGTCCCGTCTTTGTTCAGCGTAAACGCCCCGTCATCGATGAGCACTACGCCCGCAACGCCGGGATACTTCTTCGCCAGCCTCGCCGCGACCGGCAACTGCGCCTTGGCCAAGTCGCTCAGACTTGCCGCGGCGGCCATCGCCTTGGCCGCTCGCGCGTCCTGGCCCGGGGCGCTGAATTCGATGCCCTGGACATCGGCGCGGGGAAGGGGATCGTGGCCGGGAATCGTAAACTGTTGTCCGTCAAAGGTCACGTTCTCCGCGTTATCGATGGGCAATCCATGATACGGCGTGATCCGTTCGCTGACCGGGGCCGCCGAGGCCAGGCCCGCCGCCAGCGCAATTGCCAAAACACAGATTCGGGTTCTCAAGCAATCATCCTCCAATCGAATCGTTTCGAGGAATCGTTCATGAACGATATAACGCGGAAGAGCATAGCAAAAAGCGACAGACACCTTCATGGCTAAGCGAACATCTGCGCCGCATCCCGCATTCCAGGAGCCGCGCTTGACAGGGAATGTTACTTACGTTAGGATGCTTACGTAAGAAGGGAGGCCGTATGGACAGGATCATCTCAGCGCGCGTGGACGAGACGGCGGCGGCGCGCATTGGCGCCCTGGCTCGCCGCCTTGGCGTCTCCAAGAAGAAGGTCCTCGAGCGCGCCATCGAGGCGCTCGCCGAACAGGTGGACCGCGATACCCCATCGGATGTGTTCGAGCAGACCTGTGGCGCCTGGCAGCGCAAGGAAAGCCCCGCCCAGACCGTCGCGGCGGTCCGCGAGGCGTTCGGCGAGTCCATGGAAAGGCGCCGGCGATGAGGGCTTACGTGGACGCCGATATACTCATCTGGCATTTGCGCGGCTCCCGGCAGGCGTTGAAGTTCCTTCGCGGCCTCCGGGCCGACCGCGAGAATGAACTCTGGATTGGCGCGATGCAACGGGCGGAAATCGTGTTCTTTATGAAGCCGCAGGAAGAAGAATCCACGCGTCTGTTCCTAGCCGAGTTCAAGACCGCTCCGGTGACGCAGAACATCGTCGATAGCGCCGGCGCATTGTATCGCCGGTGGCATCCGAGCCATGGCCTCGATATCCATGACGCCATCCTCGCGGCGACGGTGCTGCACACGGGCGGCAGGCTGTACTGCCTGAACACGAAACACTACCCCATGCCGGAAGTCCCGGTAACGCGGGCCTGGCCGGGAAGTGGCTGACCGCTCTCCACGCCGGTGTTTGCGGTTGCCGCGCGGCATGCGTATGGTATCGGCAACTTGAACCGGAAACGCCAACTCGGGGAGAGCGATGTCAACTGTCATTTTCCTGTTGCCGTTCACGCTGTACATGGGCGCCATCGTGGCCGTGACGCTCACCACGCGGAGCGCGTCTGATGACTCGAATTATTTCTTCGCCGCGAAGCGTCTGCATTTTATCCCCGCGCTATTGTCCGTGATCTCGTCCGAGGCCTCCGTGGCAACAACGGTTGTGTTTCCCGCGGCGGGCCTCAAGGGCGGCTACGCGCTTGTGTGGCTCTTGCTCGGCTACATCGTTGGCAGGACCCTCGTCGCGGTGTTCTACCTGCGCCCGCTGTATGAGTCGTCGCGCCTGACGATTTACCAGACCATGAGCGCGCATCATCGCGTGCTCGAAACCGCGTACCTCCTCGCAAAATACATTTCCGGCGGAGTGCGCTACTTCATCGGCGCATACGCGCTGCAACAGATCCTCGGGGGGCGCATCGAGTACTGGATCGCGATCGTCGCGGTATGCGTGGCCGGGTACAGCCTGACCGGCGGCCTGAAGGCTGTGGTCGTCATGGATCAGATCCAAAGCGCGCTAATTGTCGGCACGGCGGTGTTTCTGTGCGTGTACCTCTTCCGCCATGTGCCTTCGGGCGCGTTTGTGCCGCCCGCGGTCTTCGATTGGAACCCGGCGCACTACACGTTTTCGCCGGTCCTGTTTCTCGGCGGCACGATTTTGTCGATCGGCACGCACGGCGCGGACCAGGATCTGCTGTTGCGCGTCCTTGCCACGCGAAGCCTGCGCGATGCGCGGAGGTCGCTCATCTTGTCGGGATTTGGCGCGGCGGTGCTGATCACGATGTATTTGACGGTGGGCTATCTGCTGCGCTTCGCGGCTCCAGCGGATCTCGACCCAAAGTCGCCGCTGGCCGATTATGTCATGCGTGGCAACCTGCCCCTGCTCAAAGGCGTCTTTCTCGTGCTGCTCGTGGCGGCGGCGATGTCCTCGCTCGACTCGACAATCCACTCGACCGGCGCCATTTGGAAATCCTTGATGAATTCGGTCAAGCCCGGCCGATATTGGTCCGCTCTTTCGCTTGCCATCATGGTCGGCTTCTCGCTGACCTTCGCGTCGCTCCAGACGCGCCATCCGGATTTCCTATCGCTCTGCATGGGGTCGATGAACTACGTCAACGGCGGTCTGATCGGCGTCTTCACCGTCTTCACGTTCTTCCCGAAACGCCTGACGGGCGCGGGCGTCGTGGCGGCGCTGGTAGCGGGATTCGTCACGACCTCGGTATGCGAATGGGCGTTTGCCAGCCCCGTGCCTTGGACTTACACGGTGCTGCTCGCCTCGTCGATTTCGCTCACGGCGTGTCTTGCGGGAGGCGCCTTGCCCCGCGGCGCGGAACTTCACAGCGCCGAACGATAGCACCGGATATACTGAGCTATACTGGCAGTGTAACCAGCATACGAGAACTTAGCGAAAACAGGGACTGACTCGCTTTTCGGCAGTTTGAAAAGCGTGTCTGTCCCTGCTTTTCGCGGCTCTTGCACCCAAGAATGAGACGCCATCAGCACGCCTTACTACACTATTCCCGCTCCTGCTACCTCGTGGCGTAACGCCTTTTCCGCCAGATGACTACCCATCGCCGCACTGCGGAAGGCAGTGCAACGCCGTGGGCTAAAGAGTAGAGGGATGCGAGACGAACAGGGGGAATACGCGAATGCCGAAACGACGCAAGCGACCGCCATTTACACGGCCGTGGCTTTCGGAACACGAGGCGGAACGGAGCGCGAAACGCTACGAGGCGTTGTCCGATTGGGTCGAGCGCCGCGGCGCGGAGGAAACGCCCGCCGTCGGCATGCTCAAAGAAGACCTCGTCATGAACGACCTCCTCCTGCTTCGCCTCGAAGAACAGCTATGGACTTGGAAAGAACCCGCCACCGACGACAAGAAGACCGGGCGCGACAAGGAATTGGCCCTGCTCGAAGCCTATGGCCGGTGGCAGGATCGAAGGAGACGCGCCATGAACGAGTTCGAAGATCAGATTGCGCGAACGGGAACGCCGTTGGGAGGGGGCCTCGCGGATCAACTCAAGCCGCTGCTCAAGAAGACCGAAGGCGTGCTCGACGACGCGATCGACGGCACAACGAGACAGCGCCCGCAGGAAGCCGACGCGGCTGCGGAGTGACGTTCTCAGTCGTGCTCATAATCGTAATCGTAATCGATCAACTGGTTCCCAAGTTGTACTTGGGAACCCACTGAACGCGAAGCTCCGCTTCGCGGCCCACGAAGTACAACTTCGTGAGCAGGCGCGTTCCCAAGCACAGCTTGGGAACGAGACGATTACGACCACGATCACGATCACGAATAGCGTAGTGTCCCAACACATAGTAGTACAGCAGAGAAGGAATCCCGCATGGGTTGCGATATGAAACGCGCCCGGAGCCTGCTCCAGGCGCGTGGCTGTACGGAAGACGAGATACGGGCCTGGACGGGCCTCCATACGCGCGAGGAATTCGCCAAGGCTCATGTGCGCAACCGGGACGGCGAGGGTTGGACGCCCCGGCCGTACCAGCTCGATTCGCTCGAGTCCTATGCGTTGCGCAAGGTCCATTGCGACGGGCGTGACGTCGGCAAGACCGCCGAAATCGAGATCCTCGCGATGTGGGCCATGGTCGCGTGCCCGGATTCGGAAATGCTCATCGCGACCCAATGCGAGAATCATTTGTTCCCCCTGATGAGCCGGCTCGCGCGCCGTTTCCAGACGACGGATGCGTTCGCCCCGTCGCTCGTCGAACTCAAACGGTCGCCGTCGTGGTTCCTGCGGTTCTCGAACGGCTTCACGCTTTGGGGACGTATCGCGGGGCCGCACGGCATCAACTTCCAGGGACTGCACGTCGCCTGGCAGATCGTTGACGAGGCCCAGGAAATGACCGAGGACGCGTGGGGCGAACTCTACCAGGCGCTCAACGGCGGCGGGCGGCGCTGGGTGTACGGCGTCCCGAACGGCTTGCGCAACACGTTCCACCGGATGACACAGATGCGGGACGCGGAGCAGTACAACTGGCCGTCGTCGTTGAATCCCGAGTTTACTCCCGAGAAGGACGCCGAACTCGCCTTGCTCTACGGCGGGCGCGACTCGCCCGGTTATGTGCATCGCGTGCTCGGCCAGCACGGCGCGCCGAGCCATGCGGCGTTCAATCTAGACGACTACCTGACCTGCGTCGACTCCGGCCTCGACTTTCAAGACGTCGCGCTCGGCGAACAAGATCTCTTCTCGGCGCCAAGCAGCGTGCCGCACGGCGATTACTATCTCGGGTGCGACCTCGGCTACGCGCGCGACCCGTCCGAGTTCGTCGTGTATCGCGATGCCGAACCGCATTTCGTGAACGTGCTGCGCGTGCACTTGCACGGCGTGAACTACGCGCGGCAGCAGCAGGTGATCGCCGAGTTGGACGCCGCCTACGGGTTCCGAGGCATCGGAATCGATTGCGGCAACAGCGGCCGCGCCGTCGCGCACAATCTTATGGCGCAGGGCGCGGAATGGTGCGAGAAGATCCGCGCGTTCGAGTTCGGCGGAAGTATCGACCTCGACCCGCTCCCCGACGGGACGGTAACGCGACGCCGTATCAAGCCGTTCATGACCGAGTTGCTTCAACGCCGCATGGCCGAACGCAGCCTCGTGTTTCCCCCGCTGCCCGACCGTGAATCGCAATACGCCTCCCACACGTACAGCGTCTCGCCGGGTGGGGAAATTGTCTACGAGAAAGGCAATGACCATATCATCGACGCCGACCGTTGCGCCGTCCTGCGCCACTACCTCGACACCCACGACCGCGCGGAACCCGTATACGTGGGCGTAAGGATTGAAGGATTCTAGATGAGGACACGTGAGTGAGCGGGACTCAGTAGCCCCAGCGCCCACCCATGCCGTAGCCGCCGAAGCCGCCATAGCCGCTATTGCCGCCCATCCTGGCCTGGCCGCGCCGATTGTAGCCTTGCTGGGTGATTTGCTGTTCGTTCGAGACGCGCTGTTGTAGTTGAGACGCCCGCTTGATCTCGCGACTTTCGAGGATGGGGCGTTCCTGCGCGGCCTGGAGATTGTAGTCCTTGGATAAGGCGTCCCGGCGCACCATCGTCTTTGGGAGGTCGTTCTTCGGGAGGTCGGTCGCATCGCCGCCGGGTCCAGGTGCGCTCGAAGGCGTGTAGTTGGCCCAAATCCCGATGCGCTTTTCTTTGGCTTGGTCCTCAAGATTACGGTAGCGCGTCACGTCCATCTCGAAGCGGCCGTCCCACGAGGCGAGGCCCGCGGCAAGCAACAGTTCGCCCAGATCCTCGCCGGTAGGCAATTGAACCGTCACGTAGACCAGCTTATCCTCACGGCGGATCACCCGAACTTGCACCGTCTTGCCGAACGCGTGTTCCGAGCTGAAGGTCTTGGCCTGTTTGCCTTCCGTGCTCGTGGTCCACGGAGTTCGGAGGCCCGCCAATGCGGCGCGCTCCTCCTGGCCGTCGTGGCTCAAGGTCAGCACGCGGCCTGAAGCTACCGCAGTAACGGTGGCCGTGAATTCCTCGGCTGCGGCCTGGCAGGCCCAACCCGCCGCCACTCCCAAAATCGCCAGTACTCTAAGCATAGCCATGACCCACCCCCTGGCATCAGCCCGTCGTTCCTTTCCTATTATATCACGAAAACGCACTAAAAGCATGTACCGGATCAGAACAACCGGCCGGCTCCCGTCGATATTCCCCGCTCAGTCCGGATCGATTCTAGCCCGGATTGTTCACACGGTGTCTTGATGAGACGAGAACAACACTTGGTCGG
>CAYOCT010000124.1:0-10234 GCA_964402555.1 uncultured Nitrospiraceae bacterium
TTGTTGGCTTCGCCCTTTCTGTCATCCTGAGCGCAGCGAAGGATCTCATAAGCATTAGAGGCCTATGCACATAGCGAGATCCTTCGCTGCGCTCAGGATGACAGGCAATACGTAGTCAAGAGGCAAAACGCCCGCGTTTCACAATTTCTTCACAAACTCTGAGTCAAGGAATCGAAGGGAGAAGGCGTGGATCTGACCCGCTTTTCCAGGTATTGACAGGAGAAGCAGTTTGGCCTATTGTATCTGGCGTAGTTTGGGTGATGATACTGGGCAAGAGGGTAAGTGAACGGCCATCGGCCAAAACCACGGAGGCATGTCATCGTGAAGACGTCACGCAAGGGTTTTACGCTTATCGAATTACTAGTTGTTATTGCCATTATAGGTATTCTTGCTGCCATTTTGCTGCCGGCGCTGGCCCGGGCGCGGGAGGCTGCGCGGCGCGCGAGTTGCGCGAACAATCTCAAGCAGTGGGGCCTGGTCTTGAAGATGTACGCGAATGAAGCAAAAGGGCAGAGAATGCCGACCCTTCAGTTCGAGGCGAGCGCCAAGGGCAAGCAATTCCCGGATATCAGCGCAGCCATGATGCCGCGGAACGATACCATCTTTCCGGAGTACTTGACGGATCCGAACATCTACCGGTGTCCTTCCGATTCGGATGCGGACGTGAACGACTTGAGGCGGAACGGTGACCCGACCCAGGAGTGGGCTTTTGCAGGTCCGAACGCCGACTGGGGGCGCAAGGAAGACGTGGACATGAGCTATGCGTATTTCGGGTGGCTCTTTGACCGGCTTTCGGACGATCCCGCGCAGAACAAGCAAGCTCCTGGGAGCGAGGCATCCGCTATTGTCGGCCTCTTCGGCGGCACCTTGCCTGCTGAAGCGGCAGGCCTCAGTGTGCCTGCGCAGTTCATCGGATTCTTCATGACCTTGGCGCAGGAGGCGATAGCTCGCTTGTCGAATCCGGTCGAGGGCTGCTTTATTGTTTCGGATATGGATATTGCCATGCCGTCGGGCGCGCAGTACGAGGGCGAGGGTAATGGAGGCGGCCAGACGGTTTACCGGCTGCGCGAGGGCATCGAACGCTTCACGATTACGGATATCAACAATCCGGCTGCAACGGCCATGGCGCAGAGCGAAATTTGGGTCATGTTGGACACATTCTCGTCGGACGTGAAGTATTTCAATCACGTCCCGGGTGGCTGCAATATTCTGTACTTGGACGGCCACGTGGCGTTCGTGAGGTATCCTTCGGATCAGCCGCTGAACCGTGGATTCGCGACGCTTGTTGGGGCGCTTATAAACTGATCGTGGCGACTGGTCGTGGCGGGGCGGCGGAAACGCTTGCCCCGTTCATTTCCATATCTTGAAGATCTGCTGTTTCCGAGCCTCTTTCGAATGCTCGTAAGAGGCGAGGACTTTCTCCAAGCCCGTGATAAGGCGTTCTGCCGCTTCGACGTAAGAGCGGTCTGCAGCCGCCAGCGATGCGTCCGGGAGCGGGGGCAGCTTGCCCTTGTCGCGTAAGTCCTTCCGGGTCTCTACCGCGTTCACATACTCGACGGCGAGGCTCGCATGCTTGGCTTCGTAGGTCTCGCCCAATCCTTGAGCCGACAGCGCATCGCAGAACTTCTGCAAGCGCTGGAGCCGCGCGCCAAGGTTCTTTCCGGCTAGCTTTGCCGGGGCGGAGGCAACGAGCTTGCCGTCGATATACAGTCGCAACTCGCCCGAGACGTCTGCGGTCGCGGCGACGCGGACCCACGTATCCGGCTTGAGCTTTGCGTCGTAGCTCACCGTGCCCATCTCCGTGATGAATCGCAACGAGTTGCCGGGACAGGTATCGAGCAGGAACCCGTTGTCGGTGCCGGCCTTCAGTTTGTCCACGATACGTCCGCCGCCCGCGGGCATGGTCTTCGGACAGATCCACGCATCGAGCGTAAACGTATCGTGTAGCATGAGGGCATTGTCATGCTTGGTCTCGGCATAGCCCTTGCCCGCCAATCGCAAGACCTTGCCTTGATCGGAGTCCGCGAGCGTCGCGTCGCCGATCTTCTTCACAGCCGGGTTACGTGGCTCGCGGTTCACAAATACGCCGTCGTCACGAAGGCCGACAGGCTCGAAGGTCATGACTGACAAATCGGAAAAGTGATCGCTGGCGGGTTCGTCGGCAAGCTTTGCGATGTCGCGGTCAGGCAAGGCGCGGTTGTACAGATGGACGCAGCGGATATCGCCGATGAACCCATTCGCACCTTCGCTATCGGCCCCGATACGCAACGGCAACGTGTTCGAAGCGCTAAGGGCGGCAAAGGACTCGATGTCCCAGCGCGGGTCTCCATTCGGGTACGCACGTGTCACGGCGGGGGCGGAGCCGCTCAGGCGGGCCTTCATGGATGCGTCCGGCGGATCGTAGGGAGCGCCGCCCAGACCGATCTCGACATGCGCTTTGTCGGGCAGGGATTCGTAAGAGAGCGAGATCGCGTTGCCCGCAAACGACTCGACGTTCTTGCCGTTAATCCACACATTCGAGATGGGACCTTCACCTCGCGTGGACAGGTAGACACACTTCGTTCCCCACCGAATAGGGAAGCGTTGGTCAAGTTGAGTGATGCCTGGCGGGATGTGCGGGATAAGCCTGAGGGTGTCGGCCGTGTAGAGGTACTCGAAGAGCCCGCGAATCAGGCCCGCCGGGGCGCCCCAGGTGTCGTACGTGATGTTAATCGGCTCTTTGGGTTGGTACACTTTCGCGCCGAAATCGACGAGCGGGTTGTCCGTGCGGAATTCGCGGGCAAATTCGAGGATCTTCTTCATCGAACGGCGTGCGTCTTCGAAGGCGCCGACCCGGTAGTAAGCCAGCATCATGCGCGCCTCGCAGGTGGTCCAATGTCCGCCGTTGACCCACGTGCCAAATTGCCACAACCAGCTTGTCGGCGGCTCGTACATGTCGTCGAGACCGGGGCAATTCGTGATAATCAGATCGTGCGGGCGCAGGCCGGGGATCGAGGCGATCTTGTCATAGATGCGTCTCGACTGGGCGTCGTCCACGACATGCAGCGCGACGGCGTCATGGTTGCAGACCGCCTCGAAATAGCCGTACTTCTCCGCGCCGTAGACGCCGTGCTTCGTGCCGTCCTGGTCCATGTATTTGATGAAGTAGCCTTCGTCCGTCATGAGGGCCGGGAGTCCTTGACGCGCCAAGTCCCGGCGTTGCGTGTACAGCGCGGCCTTGTCCGAATTGCCCGCCATCGTTTCGAGTTCAATGAGGCGGTCGAGACCGGCGATGTACGTGATCGACAGCCCGGTCAAGTACGACCGTTCGTAGGTCCCGTCCGGCTTCTTGCAGGCGGCGTAGCTCGGCGCGAGGAGGTTGCCCGCGGGGCCTGCGAGGAACAGGTTGTTCTTCGGATCGCGGCGCGTCTCGATGAAGTTCGCGCAGCGTTCGAGCAGCGGCAGGTAATGCGTGATGGCCGTCTTGTCGCGGCTAATGAGCAGGAGTTCCGCCTGCATGACGACGCCCGCCGCCGTGAATTCCATGCCCCAATCGTGGATATCGACTTTGCCGTCGCCCTGGCGGTAATAGATCGTCGTCGGCGTCGCAGCGTCGCAGAGGCACCCGTCCGGCGCGACGTAGCCGCGGTCGCCCTTGCGTTCGCCGTTGCCCATCAGGTGGAACCAGAGATCCTGCGCGTTCTGCAGGAACGTCGTGTACGGCTCGACGAAGAACGGCAGCGCGCAGAATGTCGGCCCGTAGCTGTTCTGAATCCACCACGCGCCCCACGTCGGCCCCTCGACAAACCCGTCCCATGTCGGATTGTACAGCATCGAAATGTTTTGCAGTTCCGGGTCAGGATAGAACATCCGGTACGCCGTATCGAGCAGTTGCAGATACTCGACGTCTCCCTTGCCCGCGAAATACTTGCCGTTGAATGGTTCGGGTTTGGCATCAGGCGGCGCGGCATGGACTAGCGTCATCAGGGCACATGTAGCGACGAAGGCGTTCACGTTTCGGCTCCTCGTTCGTTGCGGGTCAGACGGGAACCCAGTGGCGGGGTCCTTGGTTGCTCTTGTCTTTCATTAGCGTTTCTTGCGAACGAGATGAAACCCCAGTTCCAATGTTCGCCTTCTGGAGTCGTCAAGACGCTTGCGAATCGCATCGTCAAACTCAAGATGCGCGACTCGCTTCCAAGCGTTTTCCTTGACATCCCAGAGATCGCGCAGGACCTTAGGCTCCCGTATCGTCTCCATAGAGGACCTCCATGGGCGTCAACATGCGCAAAGGCTTGGCGTATCCCTCGCGAAGATTGACCGCTAAAATCTTTCGTTCCTTGCTCAGATTCGCCAGATGCTTATAGTTCCAACTCAATAATACATCGGCTCCGTTAATGGTGGCAATGGCAATGTGCGCGGCATCGTCCTCCTTGTTGGCTGGAATGATCTGCGCGTCCACATACGCTTTGGTAAGCCGTCCAATTTCGTCGATGTCCGAATCGGTTTCGACAACGTCCAGTGCGTAATGTTCCGCCAGTCTCAGGAGTTCTGAGCGCTTCTCGGTGTCCATGGTGGCCGCGAGTTCGTCAATGACCAACGGGGAGATAACGACTTCGTAGACAGCCTCTGCGACGCAGGTCTCGAAGAACTGCTGCGTGATGGCCTGCTTCTCGGGCGCGTCATCCGCCAGAAGGAAACTGATGACCGAGGTGTCCAAGTAGATCCGAGTCTTCTTCATGCACGACCCTTATCGTGTGGGCTACGCTCCGGCGCTCTTGCGCAGGCGGTTCAGCGCGGCGGCAGAGTAGTCCGGAATCAGGCCATGCTTGTCGGGCGCGACATCGAGCAGAAGGTTGACGCCGCGGGCTTTGCAGGCAGCGTATTGTTTGGCGAGGTCGTCGTCGGCGCGGGGGAGATCGCCTTCGACCCAGAACCACTCTTTGCCGATCGGGTCGCAGACTTCGCCGGGCATGTAGTAGGTCTTGCCTTCGATCTCGCGCATCTTCTGGAATCCGCCTTCGGCGGGCAGGCGGCGCTCGATGGCAATAATGTCAGAGGGCCAGGCGTAATCGACGTTGTAATGGATCTGATCAGAGATGCCGCTGTTCATCATGATAACGATATCGGGCTGGAGGCTCGCGACGTGCTCGTAGATGAACGTGCGGTAACCACGCCCTAGCACGCCCGGGATGTCAATCCACATCTCGGCGATGGGCCCATACTGGGTCAGCAACTCGGTGATTTGCGCAGTCTGGAAGGTCTGGTAGAGCGACGTAGTGTATGGGCCTTTGCCGTCCGACGGCGTGCGGCTTTCGAAGCGGTTATGGTTGTCCCACGAGCAGTAGTAGAAGCCCGGCAGGAGGCCCTTGTCGCGGCATGCGGTCACGAACTTCTCGACGACATCCGTCTTGTCGCCGCTGTTGACTACGGAATAGTCGGTGTGTTTCGTCGGCCAGAGACAGTGTCCCGCGACATGCTTGGTTGTCAGGACGGCGTACTTCATGCCGGCGTCGCGTGCGACCGAGATCCATTGGCCCACGTCGAGCTTGTCCGGCGCGTAGCTCGAGGCGGGGGCCTTGCCGTCGGGCAGTTCGTTCTGGACAAAGGTGCTCATGCCAAAATGGATGAACATGCCGTAGCCCAGCGATTCCCAGGCTCGCAGCTTGTCCAGGCTCAGGCGCTGGCTACCTTTGGGTTCGTCTCCGCCTGGTTCCGCGCCCTGCGCCGGCGCGGCAGCCGTCCCCGCAACGGTGGCGCATGCCGAAGTTGCCAAGAACGCGCGCCGGGAAATGTCCATTGTACCCATGCCCTCATTCCTCCCGTTAATACCATCCGCCGTTGCGATCCAATGCGCCTTCTCGAGTTTGGAGTTGCATTCGGTCCGCGTGTTTGACTATACCACGTGCAGGGCCGATTCGCGAATGGGAACCGGAAAACATCTCAGTGCTTCCCAGTTTCGTGAAGAGCCACACCTTGCCAGGTTTAGCTCGTGCTCGTGCTCGTAATCGTACAGAGCGAAGATCGAACGACTGTAGCCTTAACAGAACAGCCGCTTTCTCGGGCGTAATGTCCACTGCCATTGCCCGGCCTCGATCAACTCGATTACGATTAAGAGCACGAGCACGAGCAAGATGAGACGGAGCCACATGGAAAGTTGAGAGCACTGAGGGAACACGTGGGAGACGTGGAATGGGCAGATTTTTTTCTTCATTGGGGTTGATACTTGGCGCAACGGCCGTTGCGATGCTCGCGATGCTGTCTCTGGACGCGCGTGCGGCGGATGGCGCACAACCGGAGGCTGGCCACATGGGCAAGACGATCTACGTATCGAAACTTGGCGACAACTCGGATGGCTCGACGTGGGCCAAGGCGTTCACGACTATCCAGGCCGCGCTATCGGCGATCCCCGACGACAAGGGTGGACATCGCGTGGTCATCCGGCCCGATACGTATATGGAGGCGAATCTCTTTCCGGCGCAGAAAGGCGCGGAGGGCGCGTACAACGAGTTGGTCGGCGACTTCGACGGGAGCCTGGGTTCGGGCCGCGCGGGATGGGTCGTGCTTGACTCGGGCGATCCGCAGAAAGGGTTCAAGAGTTACGACTGGTGGGGACCGATCCGCGCGACGACGCAAGGTTGGTCGAAGGAGCATACGGAGGCGACGTTCTCGGCAATAGGCTGGGACCGCTGGCAAGTCCGGCGTCTGTACGTGACGGGGGGCGATGGCGGCCTGTTCTGGGACACGACCGACAAAATCGAGCCGTTCACGATTGTGGTCGAGGATTGCACGAGCATCGGGCGCGCCTTTGGCGGGGGCGTCGGAAACTGCCTTTCGCGGCCCGACGAACCGATCGCGTTCCGCCGTTGCCAGCTTTGGTCACTCGATTGGTGGGGCGACGCTTCGGGCGCGTATGTCCGTGTCGAGAACCCGTCCATGCCCGAGCGGCCCGACGCGATCTTCGAGGATTGCACGATGGTCGGGCCGCAGTGCGCGTTCAAAGGGAGCAACTACGGGTTCAAGACCTTCACCCACGCGAGCCTCAAACGCTGCCGCCTGATCACACTCAATTTCTCGCAGCCACAGGGCACGCCGACCGACGGAATCGTGCAGAGCGTCGAGCACGGGAAGTATCTCCGCGTCGATTTCGAGGACTGCACGCTGATGGGCTACAAGGTGTTCGGGGTCAAGGTGAATAAAGGCACCGAGAACGAGATTCAATACACCACCAAAGGCGCGGTGCAGGCGTACGTGCAGTTTCAGCAGGACGTGCCCAAGGGGATACTGCGCTTGACAAGCTGGCCCGTCGACGCGTTCCAGACCATGCTGCCTCCCTCGCCGCAGCCCGTTCGGCCCGTTCCCGCAAATACCGAGTTCGTCCAGCGCGATATGTGCGAAGTCTCGCCAGTGATATGGCAGGGCAAGCTGGTGCTCATGAAGTGCGTGCGTCCCGCGAGCGGGGGGACAAAGGACGATTACTACATCGTGCTGAACGATGCGGCATCAGGAGAAGAATTGGCAAAGTTCGCGACCGGCTACAGTCTTGCGTGTGCGTTTGTCGACAAGGACACCTTCTACGCGTTCGCTTCTCGATTCGAGGATAACAACTGGAACGACGTGACGATGTTCAAGTCGGCGGACCTCAAGACTTGGGAGAGCAAGAAAGTCATCGAACAGAACGCGAAGGAGCACCTGTTCAACTCGTCGGTGTGCGCGGGACAGGACGGCTTCGTCATGGCCTACGAGAGCAACGACCCCGCGTGGCCCGCGTTCACGGTCAAATTCGCCACATCCAAAGACCTTGAAACCTGGACTACGATCCCCGACGCACTGCTGGGTACGGATCGGTATACCGCGTGTCCCTGCGTGCGATTCGCCAACGGGTATTACTACGTGCTGTATACCGAGCACCGGACGCCGCGCTGGTTCTTCGAGACCTATATCGCGCGCTCGAAGGACCTGAAGACGTGGGAACTCAGCACCTCGAACCCGGTGCTTACCCCCGAGGCGATTGACGACGGGATCAACACCTCCGACCCGGACCTCGTCGAATTCGGCGGCAAGACGTTTCTCTATTTCGCCGTTGGCGACCAGCAGACCTGGATGAACATCAAGCGCGCCGCCTACGCCGAGCCGATGGCGTCGTTTCTAGCATCCTGGTTCGACGGCGTGCCGAGATAGCGCCGCGAACAGAGGGCGGTTTTTCCAAGACTGCCCCCCCGACGCGGCGTCATGGCGTAGTGCCTCTGGGAGACCGTCCGAGGGGCGGGGGCAGGAGTGCCGGTTTTGAAAGAACCGGCACTACCCGCGGACCGAATGCCTTTGACACGGTAATGGACCCGCAAGATTTACTTCCCCTTTTGGCGCGCTTTCACGTCTTATAGTCGGAGAAGAGTGGCGCGTACATCCAGCCGCCAGAACACGAAGTCTGGAAATGCCCGGCCCGGACGCCGGTTAGCGCGGTACGCCAAAGCCGATTTGGCGAATACGTATTGCTTTTCCTAGATATCTGCGGTAACTTTAGTAGTGAGAAGGCACGATGACCTATCCCGTTAGTGCCATAGGGTGGACTTGTCCCAGGGAGCGTAAGAGGCATGGAAGAACACGGGACGAAAGAGGATGGTTGCATCAAAATCCTTTCGATTGGCCGAGCTTAGGGGTCTCGAACATGAAGCGCAGCTTCAAGAACAATGCGTTCCCAAGCACAGCCTGGGAACGAGATGGGAAGACTCGACTCGCGAGAATCCGCATCGGGTACACCCAGCCGGGCTCTACCTGGCTGGCGGCATCTACGAACACGTGGACCTGTCCACCATGCCGGTTACGCCATCGTTAGTGGTGAAGGCGAAACCTGAGGAAGGCGATGTCGACGAGGATGGCTTGGCCATCATGTCGCTCATCAATTCCTACGGCACGTTGAAAATGCGAGGCGAGATGATTGTTCATGGAGTTCCCTACACTTTGGAACAGCAACACGGCGGTCCGACGGGCAATGACATCTACTCCACCTATCCGTGAAGGAGGCGAGCGATAATGACTATACTATGCTCCAAAGATGACCACGGAAAGCTCAACGAGTACAAAGCCGTGGCAACTGTACTTCTAACCTTAGTTGCATGGCAAGCACATGCCCAAACGCACGCGTACTCATGGTCACAGGTCATGGATTCGGCTCAGTGGGCGGGACGATGTTCTCATGCCGTAGTCGAGTTCCAAGGCAAACTGTGGTTGCTTGGAGGCTTTGACGGCAGCAAGTACTTGAGTGATGTGTGGGCCTCCGCCGATGGGACAACGTGGTCCATGGCGACAAGTGCCGCACCTTGGTCTGGGCGCGTCACCCGCGGAAGAACTGCCGTATTTCAGGGCAAGCTCTGGGTAGTTGGCGACGCATCAAGTCCCAACGATATTTGGAATTCTGCCGATGGGGCCAATTGGCTGAAAGTCGCATCGGATGTGCCGTGGGGGCTTCGAGTGGAGTGCAGCGTCATAGCATTTCAGGAGAAGCTATGCGTGTTCGGAGGCGGTTACGGCCTTAACCGTTCCGGCAGCAACGACATGTGGACATCCGGAGATGGCCTGGTCTGGAATCAGGTCGTAGAGCACGCCTCGTGGCCAGCGCGTTATACTCTCGGTGGTGGAATAGCCTTTGGCAACAGGCTTTGGGTTCTCGGGGGATACACGTACCTTGACGATTCGCGACGCCAGTACTGGCTGCATGATGTCTGGAGTACCTCCGACGGGGTGTCTTGGAGTCAGGCATCCGGAGTGGGTATTGGATATACTTGTCGCCTCACAGAGTTTGACCAGTTGCTATGGGATGTCGACAGATCAACGTGGGAAAGCGGCTACGGGGGAGGAGTAACCGCAAGCAACGAGGTGTGGGTATCGAGCGATGTCGTCCATTGGGAGAGGATGCCAGATTCCCCGTGGTCTCGACGCTTGTTTCAAGCTTCGGCTGCCTTTAACGGAGCGCTCTGGGTCTTTGGGGGTGAGTACAACAGCGGCGCGACTCTTAACGACGTGTGGCGCATGTCGGTGGTTCCGGTGACGGTGGAGGGGGATGCGCGGGCTTGGCATCGGGTTGGGGAAGGGTTGACGTTGACGGTGGTTTCGCCGGAGACGCCGTCGAAATTGTCCGCCGGGGTCGGGTATCAGTGGATGCTGAACGGGGTCACGATTGCCGGGGCTACGGAGTATACGTACCACGTCGACGCGCTCGAAGAAAGCGATTCCGGGGCGTACACCTGCGTCTTGACCG
>CAYOCT010000125.1:0-10097 GCA_964402555.1 uncultured Nitrospiraceae bacterium
ACAAACGGGAGAACTGGTCGCTTAAATCATGCTTGTTTCTTAGGAGGAGCGGCTTCAGCCCGACGAAGCAATCCCCCGGCCTGTTACGCGCAGACGATCAGGAGATTGCTTCGTCGGGCTGAAGCCGCTCCTCGCAATGACACGAAACAGGGCGATGTTGAGCGCGCGCCAAGACCTGAGAGAGAAGAACTTCTCTGATCGAGTGTTAGCCTCTTCCCGTCAAGACATAGTGTGAACAATCCGGGCTAGTGTCCTTGAGGCAAGGCGCCGCCGGTTACCGCGAGGATCTGCCGCAGGTTCTCCCGGGCGAGGGCATTGGCGGGGTCCAGGGCGAGCGCCTGTTTGTAGGCGTCAATGGCCTCGCGGAACTGGCGCTTGCCGGTGAGGGCGGCGCCGAGGTTGTTGTAGGCCATTGCGTTCCGTGGATCGATGCGGATCGCGTGCCGGTAATGCTCGATGGCTTCATCGAGTTTGCCGAGACTTCGCAAGGCATTCCCCAGGTTGTTGTGGGCCAGTGCGTTCTCGGGTTCGAGTGCCAGCGCCTTACGGTAATGCGTCATCGCCGCGTCGAGCGCTCCTTGTTTCTTAAGCGCGTTCCCGAGGTTGTTGTGGGCGAGCGCGTTGAACGGATCGGCGCGAAGCGCGTGCTCGTACGCCTGGATGGCCTCATCGGTCCGGCCAAGGTCGGCGAGCGCGCCGCCCAGGTTCGTGAGAATCGCCGCGTTATCAGGGCTCTCACGCAGGGCGCGTTCATAGTACGTGACGGCTTCGCCCGTCTTGCCCATGGCTGCGCGCAGCTTGCCCGAGTTGCTCAGGGCCTCGACTGAATGCGGATCGAGTTGAAGCGCCCGGTTGAAGCAGGCCGCGGCCTCGACGGCATTCCCCTGTTCGCCGAGCGCGCCCCCGAGCGCATTGAATGCATCGACGTAGTTTGGATTGGCCTGGACCGCC
This sequence comes from uncultured Nitrospiraceae bacterium, assembly GCA_964402555.1. Lineage (GTDB taxonomy): Bacteria > Hydrogenedentota > Hydrogenedentia > Hydrogenedentales > SLHB01 > CAYOCT01. The sequence goes on from CAYOCT010000125.1 coordinate 952, forward strand.
AACCGAAAGTGTTCGATCGCGCTCTCACGTTGTTTCTGTTGAAGCAATGCGTCGCCGAGAGCGTAGTGGGCGAGGGCGTTCTCCGTCGTGACGTTCAGCGCATGGCGAAACAGCGTGGCCGAATCGGTCCAGTACGACGACTGCATCGACGTGGCCCATCCCAAAGCTCCAATGCCAAGTGCGGATGCAGCCGCAAGTGCGGCTCGGGGCACCCGAAGTCGTACGGCGAGGTCCGCCGCGCCCCACGTGAAGGCTATAAACAGGCCGATGTACGGGAGGTACGTGTAGCGGTCCGCGAGCGCCTGCGTGCCGACCTGGACCAGGCCTATCACGGGCACGAGCGTCCCCAAGAACCAGAGCCAGCCCACTCCGAGGTAGGCCTGGCGGCGTCCGTACCAACACAGGGCGGCCGTCAACACGACAATCAACCCAGCAGCGAAGATCGGCTGCCAAACCGGCAGCGTCGCGCCCGGGTGCGGGTAATACACCGCGAGGCCTGAAGGCCAGACGGCCATGCCCAGGTAGCGTGCATATGCGGTTATCGCGTTGCCAATGCGGTACCCTAAGGAGATGCGGTCCAGCGGCGCTACGCCCCCTCCCGAGTCCTGCGCGAGAAACGTTACGACGCTCGATGCGGCGGCCAGGGCGGCCAGCGGCAGCTTCTCTACAATCCGAGGCAGAACGCTACGCGCGTTGAACGCTTCGATGCGGCGCAACGGCCAGACATCCAGCAGCAGCAGCACGGCGGGCAACGTGACAAGCATGGGCTTTGCTAGCAGGCCCAAGCCGAAGGCGAGCAGGACGGCCGTGTAGCGCAGCCATCCGCCGCGCGCCGCATACCCCGCGTACGCGGTCATAGCCAGCATCCAGAAACTCGCGCTCAGCACGTCCTTGCGTTCCGAGATCCAGGCGACCGACTCGACGTGCGCAGGGTGCGCCGCGAACAGCGCCGCGACGAAGGCGCTTGGCCCAAGCCTATTCGTCATCTGCCGCAGTGCGAGGAACAGCAGCACGGCATTGAGGGCGTGCAGCGCGACATTCACGCCGTGATGCGCGGCGGGATTCATGCCGAACAACTGCACATCGAGCATCAGCGACAGCCACATCAGCGGATGCCAATTGCACATCGTGTTGGTCGTAAAGGCCCATGCCACATTGCTCAGGCTCAGACCCGAGCGTACGTGCGGATTGTCGACGACATATCCCGTGTCGTCGTAATTCACAAACCCGGCGTGGCGCAACGGTGAGAACACAGCCAGCACGAGCACGACCAGAAGCAGCGAAACGATCGCCGCCTGCCAGCGTTCGGAAAGACGCCGGGCCGATGTCTCTGCGACCGGAGCGTCGCGCACGATCTTGGGAGTATGGGTACGCTTGGTTTTCGTAGTCTTCATGAAGCCGGACCGGTATCGGTGGCCGCGTCTGCCTGGGGCGTGGAACGCCCCAGGTCGTTCTGGCGGCGGACGCATTCTATCAGGATGCGACGTACCGGGCACAAACCGCGGTTCGCCAGCGAAGCAGGGGTCTCCGGATGGGAACCGCCCGAATCGAATCCCGTCGCGACGAAGCCTTGACGGTTGCGAGAGGCCCGCATATAATGCTGCCCCGTGAGGCTGGTCATTTCATGAATCGCATCTTCGATACTCTGAAGCAGGTCGAGGCGAGCGCGTCCGCGCTTGAACCGGCACGCATGGTTGCCTCCTCCACGGAAGATCCGCGCGACGATACCTTCGGGCGTCTGGCGGATGCCGTGGCCTCGTGGGATCTCGAGATCCTCGAGGCGCGCGAGGGATTCGGGCAGCGTCTCAATCGGTTGCGCCAGCGGGTCGAAAACTTGGCCGCGCATCTGGCATCGACGCACGAGAAGGACGAGCGAAGCGCTGCCTCTGCACTCGAAGACGCTCAGGATCGCATTCTTGAACTGACCGACAAGCTGCTGGAACGCGACCGCGCTTTGGCGGCCGCTTCCGCGACCATTCGAGACGGCGACGAAAAGCGAGAGGCGCTCGCGAAGGAAGTCCAGCACCTGACCACGGCCTTGAAGGAACAGGCCGAGACCGAGCGCGAAATGAAGTCCGACCTCGATCGGGTACGCGGCGCTCTGGTCAGCGCCCGCGATCAGCTCACCGCCGCGCGGGAAGGCAGCGGCCGCGCCGACGAGTCCTCGCGCCAGTTCGAAGCGGCCAAGTCACGCGCCGAAATGCTCGATGCGGCGCTGGCCGCAAAGCAGCGCGAACTCGAAACCGCGCAAGACCGTGCGCGCAGTGAAACGTTGCGCAGGGGCGATCTTGCGGACCAGCTTGCAGCGGCCCTGCGCGACCGCGACGAAGCCCATCAGCAGATCGTGGCCCTGCGCTCGGAGATTGATCTTCTCAAACGCGCGAACGCCAGCTTGTGCGCGCCCGCGATTGAAGCGACCGACAATGACGACACGGCGCCTGACGTGACCGCGCCGGACGGATCGCGGCAGCGAATGGGCGAGATACTCATCAAGCTGGGCTTTATCACCTCGAACCAGCTTGACGACGCCCTTGCCGCCCAGGCCGAGACGCCGCACCGCCGCATCGGGAGCATTCTCATCGAGCGCGGCATGGCCAGCGAGGAAGCCGTTGCACAAGTGCTGGCCCGCCAACTGGACCTCCCCTTCGTTCGCCTGACCTCGGAGGTCGTCGATGGTATCGCCCCGCGCCTTATCAACGGCCAGCTCGCGAGACGCCGCCAATGCATCCCCATCACCGCGGCCACGGATCGCGTCGTCCTCGCCATGGCCAATCCCCTTGACCTGATCGCTGTGGACGACGTAGAACTGGCCAGCGGCCGCCGCGTTGCGCCGGTGGTGGCCACGGGGTCGGACATCTATGCGGCCATCGGGCGCTACTACGGCGCACAGTAGACCCCTCGTTTGAGAAAGCACGGACGAGCACGGACCTTCACAGCGCGGCAGAGCCGCAACCAAAGAGATGGAAAGAGACTAAAGTCTAAACGATAAATGATGAATGATAAACAGCGAAAGGATGAAGGATGAGGGATGAAGGATGAACCTACTCGTCCGCAGTCCGATATTAACGCTTGTGGCCAGTGAACTTGCAAATCGTTTCTTCGAAAAGTTGATGGAAGATGACCGATAGTAGTACGGACGCGCGAGCCTCTTCCAATGTGCTATACTCGCCCTCAGTGATTTGGTTCTTTTGGGCGTTGGCCATGCGTGGTGAGGCGGTGTGGCGGACGCCGTTTTCATAGCGAGGAGGCCGCTTACGGATGGCAACGCGTTCCGAAGATTTGAGGACGCTGGATTGGGAAAAGGCGCTGGGCATCGGCCATGGGCCGTTTCCCGGATCGCGCAAGATCTATGTGCCAGGTTCGGACCCTTCGATCCGCGTGGCGATGCGCGAAGTGGTGCAAACGCCCACGGCTGCGGAGAACGGTCCCGCGCAACCCAACCCGCCGATTACCGTCTACGACCCCTCCGGTCCGTACACCGATCCGGATGCGAGTATCGACATCCGCAAAGGGCTGCCGCCGATTCGGCGCGCGTGGATTCACGAGCGCGGCGACGTCGAGGAACTCGACACGCCCACAAGCGACTACGCTACGTTGCGCGATGCCGATGCTTCGCTCGAATGCGTTCGGTTCGATCGACCGAATCGTCCGTTACGCGCCCGCGCGGGACGCCGCGTGACGCAGATGCATTACGCGCGGCGCGGGATCCTCACTCCGGAAATGGAGTACGTCGCCATCCGCGAGAATATGCGTCTGGAGCAGACGCTGGATTATCTGAAAACACAGCATCCCGGCCACGACTGGGGCGCGAACATGCCCGCGGCGATCACGCCCGAGTTTGTCCGCGACGAGGTCGCACGCGGCCGCGCGATCATTCCCGCCAACATCAATCATCCGGAGCTCGAACCGATGATCATTGGCCGGAATTTCCTTGTGAAAATCAACGCCAATATCGGCAACAGCGCCGTCACTAGTTCCATCCACGAAGAAGTCGAGAAGATGGTGTGGGCGATCCGCTGGGGTTCCGATACGGTCATGGATCTCTCGACAGGCGACAACATCCACGAGACCCGCGAGTGGATCGTGCGCAATGCGCCCGTTCCCATCGGTACCGTGCCGCTGTATCAGGCGCTGGAAAAAGTCGGGGCGCCCGAAGACCTGACGTGGGACATGTATCGCGACACGCTGATCGAACAGGCGGAGCAGGGCGTCGATTACTTCACGATTCATGCGGGCGTGCTCCTGCGATTCATTTCGCTTACCGCCAACCGCGTGACAGGCATCGTGAGCCGCGGCGGGTCGATCATGGCGAAGTGGTGCCTCGCGCATCACCAAGAGAACTTCCTCTACACCCATTGGGACGAGATCTGCGAGATCATGGCCGCGTACGACGTGGCGTTCTCGATCGGCGACGGCCTGCGCGCGGGCAGCATCGCCGACGCGAACGACGCGGCGCAGTTCGCGGAACTGGAAGTCCAGGGCGAACTGACGAGGCGCGCATGGGAGTATGACGTCCAGGTCATGAACGAGGGCCCCGGGCACGTGCCGCTGCACAAGATCAAGGAGAACGTCGAGAAGCAGCTTGCCTGGTGCCAGGAAGCGCCGTTCTACACGCTCGGCCCGCTCGCGACGGACGTTGCGGCTGGTTACGACCACATCAATTCGGCCATTGGCGGCGCGCTAATCGCGTGGTACGGCGTGGCCATGCTCTGCTACGTGACCCCGAAGGAACACCTCGGCCTGCCCGACCGCGAGGATGTGCGCGAAGGCGTCGTGGCCCACAAGATCGCGGCGCATATCGCCGACCTCGCGAAAGGCCATCCCGGCGCGCAAGTGCGCGATAACGCGATCAGCATTGCGCGCTTCGAGTTCCGCTGGGACGACCAGTTCAACCTCTGCGTCGATCCCGAGCGCGCCCTTGCGTTTCACGACCGGACCTTGCCCGCGCGCGGCGAAAAGCTCGCGCATTTCTGTTCGATGTGCGGCCCGAAGTTCTGCGCCATGGAGACGACGCGGCAAGTGCGCGAACAGGCGGCTCGCGAAAACGGATTGGCCGCGCGTGCCGAAGCGTTCCGCGCACAGGGCGGCGAGATCTACGTGAAACGGTAAGGCCGTCTGAATGTCCGACCCGTCGGACCTGTCCGACACGTCCGACGCGACCACGGAGAAACGCATCATGTGCTCAGTCTTGGTTTGGGTTGTCATGGCAGCGGCGAACGGCATCGTGATTCCTGCGCAAACCGGCGTGGCCGCAGGCGCCTGGCATTTCAGTAACGGCGCGGAGTTCCCCGGGGCTTCAGGCGCATTGACCGCTGATGCCAAAAACGTTCTCCACTTGCGTTACGATTTCACCAAAGGCGGAGCGTACGTGGCGGCGTGTTGCGATTTCGATTCTCCTGCCGCGCTGAAGAGCTTGCGGTTCCGCGCGCGCAAGACTCCCGGTGCGACCATTACCGTGCGCGTTACGGACAGCGCGGATCAGACCTTTCAGAAATCGATGACCTACCCGGATCGCGACTGGCAGCCCGTGGTCTGCACGATGCAGGGCTGGACGGGATCGTGGGGGGGACCCAAGGACGGCATCGTGCGTCCGCCCTTTAAGAGCGCTTGCATTCTCGTCGAGAGTCAGGGACTCGAACGTTCGAAAGGCGAAGTGCTGATCGCCGATGTCGCCGGCGAGTCAGGGACAGCAAACGAGACGCCAGTCCCGTCCGGCGAAGGCTTCAACGGTTCGTATGTCGCGAGCACTTTCGACGACGACAGCGTCTTCGGATGCAGCGGACCATGTTCCCTCAAGGGCAACGTGTGGTCCGCCGACTTGGGCAAGGCCAGCAGCGTCGCCCTCCACCATTCGCTTTCGTTCTTCGGCAAACCGTCCGAGTTCACGTTGAAAGTCGGCGGAGGCCATTCCGGCCAGATCCTCAAGATGGAAATCGGTTCCCACTTCCATTCATACACACGCGTCCTCGGCACGCTCGACGGCTCGGAGCAGACCTTCACGGTGCCCGCCCCGCCCGAGGGATGGACGCAAAGCGGCGCGAAGGAACCGATCAACTATCCCATCCGTCTTTCCTCGTTGATTCTCGAACGCGGCGATGCGCCGCCCGAGCCCGTGCAAGTCATTCTCCATTCCCTCCGCTGCAAGACCAGCGTGCCGCCCGCCAACATGATCACGATGGTATCGAGCCTCAAAGAATCCGGTTGCACGGCGGACACGCGCACGCTGGCCGTGACGTGCACGGCGTGGAACTTGCTCGACGTGGATGCCTGCGGCACGCTCGATATGACGGTTCGAGACTGGGAAGAAAACGTCATCGCTCACGAAGAGGTCGGACTGACGCTACCGAAAGATGGCGTTCGCGCGTCATGTTCGCTCGAAGCCAAGATCCCTGCGGGCCTCAACTACGCCGACGTTGCGTTAAGCTTCGGTGGCGAAAGCCAGGGCCTGCCCGAGGCGCATACGCGCACGAGCTATACGCGCGGCATGAACGACGCGGGCGACCCGGCGCTGCACCCCGAATCGCCATGGGGCATGGGCGTGTATCTTTACCGGTACGGCACGGTCGCCGAAATGGACCGCATCGCGTCGCTCGCTCAGGCCGCGGGCGTAAAGTGGTCGCGCGAGGAATTCAGTTGGCAGCGGATGCAGCCGCAGCGCGGCGCGGTTGATTTCACCTTCTACGACACCGTGGTCGGCACGGCGTTGCAGCATGGTATCAGCGTGTACGGCCTGCTTTCGTACTGGACATCATGGACGAAGCCGTACACGGAGGAAGGCATCGACGACTTCTGCGCGTGGGCGGGCGAGGTCGTGAAGCATTTCAAAGACCGCGTCAAGTACTGGGAGATCTACAACGAGCCGAACATCTTCTTCTGGGAAGGCCCGAAAGAACTCTATCCAGTCCTGGTCAAGAAATGCTATGCGGCCATCAAAGCAACCGATCCCGAAGCCACGGTTCTCGCCGTGTCAACCGCGGGCATCGACCGCAAGTTCATCCAGCGCGTCGTCGATGCCGGCGCGCCATTCGACGTGCTGACGGTCCATCCGTATCGCGCGCGAATCAACGAGAAGGGCTTCATGCGCGAACTCAACGATGCGTCGAAACAGGTGGGAGGCCGCCCCGTCTGGATCACCGAGATGGGATGGAGCACGCAGGTCGGCGGCGCCGATGAACGCAAGCAGGCGCAGTATCTCGCGCGCTGCTATCTTGCCGCGATCGCTTCCGGTGCGTGCCACAACATGGGCTGGTACGATTTTCGCGACGACGGGACCGATCCGTTCTACTTCGAATCGAACTTCGGCGTGTTGCGCCATAGCTTGACGCCGAAGCCCGCCTATCGCGCTCTCGCGACCGTGTGCCGCACGCTGGCTTCCGGCGACGCGCGTGTTCCCAAAAGACTGCCCGAAGGCGTGTGCGCTTTGGAGAAGGGCGGCGCCGTGTCGCTGTGGGCGCCGGAATCGGATGTCACCGTGGCCTGCCGCGTCAAGGGGGAAACGCTGCGCGTCGAGAACCTCATGGGCGAGCCATTGAAGGTAGAACGCTCGAAAGACAACGTCGAATTGAAACTGCGCCCCGGTTCTCCCGTGTTTCTGTCGGGCGCGAGCATCAAGATCCTCAACAAACATAACGTGCCCGCAACAAAACGCGGCCGCGACCCCATTACCTTCTAAGGAACCCGACATGAACGAACTCACCGGCGCCCAACGCAAATACCTCCGCTCGCTCGCTCATCACCTCGATCCCGTTTGCTACATCGGGAAGAATGGCGTGACGGACGCGGTTATCCATTCTGTGTCCATGGCGCTTGACGCGCACGAACTGATCAAGGTGAAATTCAACGACCACAAAGACGAGAAGCGGACGCTTGCCGGGGAGCTTGAAACGGCAACCGAGAGTCACATGGTTGGACTGATCGGCAACATCGCGATCCTGTATCGCGAACAGTCGGACCCCGAAAAGCGCTTGATTGCGCTTCCTGCCTAACCGCAAGAAAGGAGTGCAAAATGAATTCCTGGACTTCCGAACGCGCACTCGAGGCCTCGCGCGCCTTCATGGAGTCGCGCATCGTACTGACCGGCGTAGAACTCGATGTCTTCACGCTGCTTGCCCACGCGCCGCTGACTCTTGACGAAGCCGCTTCGGCCATGAAGTCATCGAGCCGCGGAACGGCCATTCTGCTCGACGCGCTCACCGCCATGGGGCTGCTCGTCAAATCCGGCGGGCGGTATGCCTGTGCGCCCGGAGTTGCCGAAATGCTCTCCGCCGATGCGCCCGAGTCGGTGCTTCCGATGATGCGGCACGCCGCGAGCCTGTGGGAGCGCTGGTCGCAACTCACGCAGATCGTGCGCGAAGGCACGGCGGCGCGCTCGCCCCAAGTGTTTCAGCAGAAGGAGGAACTCGAAGCGTTTATCGGCGCGATGCACGTCGTGGGACGCCGCGCCGCCGCGGCGATCGCCGAAGCCGCCAAGGCCGAAGCCTCGACCCGGCTGCTGGACATCGGTGGCGCGACGGGGACCTACGCCGAGGCGTTCTTGCGCAAATACCCGGCAATGCGCGCAACGGTGTTCGACCGGCCGCCGGTAATCGAACTCGCTCGCAAGCGGCTCGCCGCGACGGACCTCATGGACCGAATCGAGCTCGCCGCCGGCGACTTCTATGCCGACGAGCTTCCCGGTGGACATGACCTGGCGCTGTTGTCGGCGATTATTCACCAGAATAGTCCCGAACAGAATCTCGACCTGTACACGAAGTCGTATCGCGCGCTGACGCCCGGCGGGCGCTTGCTCATCCGCGATCACGTGATGAATGCGGATAGGACCGAACCGGCCGGCGGGGCGTTGTTTGCCGTGAACATGCTCGCGGCGACGGCGGGGGGGAATTGCTACACCTTCGACGAGATTCGCGACACGCTTCACGAAGCCGGCTTTGCCAACGTCCGGCTGATCCAGACCGGCAATTTCATGGATGGCCTCGTCGAAGCATTCAAGCCGGAATAGGCGCGGTCCCAAGCTCCGCCTTCCTGTCATTCTGAGCGCAGCGAAGAATCTTGCTCCGAGCAAGAGTCTCGCATGTGATGAGATTCTTCGCTTCGCTCAGAGGTTGTGAGACAATTGTATGTTGAGGCGTTCATGCGATTCGTGCTCG
>CAYOCT010000126.1:0-9942 GCA_964402555.1 uncultured Nitrospiraceae bacterium
CTTGTTTCCTCTGAGGGCAGCCCGGCGAAGCCGGGTCGTTGGCTCGCAATGACACACAAGTTGAGATGCTAGCTGAAGAGAGGATGCCGTTGAGGTGAATCGCTGCAATGGGTGATGTCGCCGTAAAGAAGATGGGTGTAGGCTTGCTCGCCGTTGCGAGCGGATTTCTTCTTTGCTGGCTTTGGCTCGGCCAGCACCGCGAGCGACAGACGCCCGCATTTCCCGAGTCTGAGTCCGACACCATCACGGTCTGGGTCAATGAATTGATTGGCTCTCCGGATGAGGCCTATTACTACGAACTCGCGGACTTGTGGAACACGACGCATCCGGGCGTGACGATGAAGGTGTCGGTGATGAGCCATGCGGGGTATCAGAGCAAACTGCGCGTGGCGATCGCGTCAGGCCAGCCGCCGGACGTGTGTATGGGCGGGATGGAAACCCTCGATAGCCTGAAGTACTCCGGCAAGGCGCTCGATCTCGCGGTACCCATTCCGGAGACCTACTTATCGAGCGCGGAGCTCAAGGCGATGGGACCGGTGGTCGAGCGCTCGATTGTGCGCGACGGCCATGCGACGGTGTTCCCGATCTGGCGGTATTGTTACGGCGGCGTAATCCTCGCGAACCGGCAGATGCTGCGTGACGCGGGATTCGACGACGAACAGATCCGGCGCGACGGATGGACTTTTGAGCAGTTCCGGGAAGCGTGCCGCAAGATGACCCGGGATACAAACGGCGACGGCACGCCGGACACGTGGGGCTTCGGCGCGGCGGCAGTCCACTTGAATCACCTGCTGATCAACGAATTTGGGCCGGGCGTGTGGGGGCGCGACGTGGCGCGGCGGCAGTTCTTGGCGAAAGACCCGGCAACGGGGCGCTGGATGCTCGATCCCGAGCTAGCCGTCGAGCAGATCCGCCAGGCGTTCCTGCTGTTCGACGAACTTCTCAACGAAGACAAGACGTGGAATCCGGCGTGCCTCGGCATGACCTGGAACGACATCATCGACGAGTTGGTGGTGCGGCGGCGGATCGGCATGATCTTCGGCGAGACGCCGTGGGTCGCCAAGCTCCGGCGCGAAATCTGGGAGTCGAACGAGGCGCTTGGCGCGAAGCAGGCGGGCGGACCGCCGGACTTGACCGTGATATGGATGCCGACATTGCGCGCGGGCGATCGTTCCGCGCCGCGGGCCGGCGTTATGGGGTTCAGCGTGTTGAAACAGACGCCGTATCGCGGCGACGCCCATACCGAAAACGCCCTGCGCGTCGCGCGGTTCCTGACGCATCCCGTGCACCTCGCGCGGTCGCAGATCCGCCAGTTTCGACATTTGCCGCCCGACCCGGTGCGGTTCGGAAGCATCTATCCGGAACTGCTTCAAGCGTCGGATCCCTGGGTGAAGTTCTACAACTCGATCATGGAATCCGACCTGCCGCTGGTCCCAGACCCCCTGCCACCCAACGATCCTTCGACGGCGCAGTACACGCTCGTGCGCTCGGAAATGGACCGCTGGCTCGAGCGGGAAGGGATCGGCTATCTTGAGCAGGTCATCTATCGGAAACTGACGCCCAACGAAGCTGCGGACAAGTTCTATACGTCGTTGCGTGCCACGGTCGAGGAAGCAGCAAACCAACAACCCTAGTAGGACAACACCTGGCGAAAGGAAGAATCCATGAGAATCGTAACGATTGTGCTGATGGGATGCTGCGCGAGCGCTTTCGCGCAGGCGCCGGCGAGTGTGCCGGCCCTGGACAAGAAGCTGATCGAATACGGATGGGACGTGCCGACGCCCGACTTCATCCGGGCGCACATCAAAGAAATGGAACAGAAGCCGTTCGACGGACTGATATTCCGGCTGCAAGGCGGGAGCAACGTGCTCGATCCGGCGGCATGGGACGAGGCGAAGTTCGCGGCGGATTTCGACAATGTGGCCCATATCGAGTGGACCACGTTTACGGACAACTTCGTGATTATGCTCGCGGCCTCGAATCAGGACTGGTTTGACGACGCGCAGTGGACGGCCATCGAGCACAATACGGCGCTCGTGGCCAAGGCGGCGAAACTCGCGAAGTGCGTGGGCATCTGTTTCGACGCGGAACCGTACGGGCAGAACCCGTGGTCGTACCGCGAGTGCGCGCACAAGGACACGAAGTCCTTTGACGAATATGCAGCCATGGCGCGCAAGCGCGGCGCGCAATTCATCCAGGCCGTCGAGCGCGAACTCCCGGCGCCGCAGATCCTGACGTTTTTCCAACTGAGCCTGTTCGGAGAACTCTGCAAGCCCATGAAACCGGAGGACCGCATGGCGAAACTGGCGGGCGAGGGTTACGCGCTGCTCCCGGCATTTCTGAACGGCATGCTCGACGCGGCAAGCCCCGGCGTGCGCATTCACGACGGGAACGAGAACGCCTATTACTATTCGAACGAACATTCGTACTTCGACGTATATCAGTTGATCACGCAGGGCGGATTGTACCTGATCGATCCGGCGTTGTGGCCCAAATACCGCGCGCAGGTCCAGGTGGCGCAGGCCCTCTACATCGACCAGTATTTCGGCATGCGCACCATGAAGGTCCTGGGCAATTACATGACGCCGAAGGAACAGCCCCGATGGTTCGAACACAACACGTATTGGGCGCTGAACACGAGCGATCATTACGTGTGGTGCTACAGCGAGCGCATGAATTGGTGGACCAACACGACGGTTCCCGAAGGCGCGGAAGACGCTGTGCGTTCGGCACGCGGCAAAGTGGCCGCGGGCGAACCGCTCGGCTTCGACCTGCGCCCGATCGCCGAAGCGGCCGCCAAACGCGAACGCGGCGAAACCCGGCCGTGAGGTCCAAACAGCATTTTCTGCTTTGTGATTTTTCGCAGATTACGGCATGCGTGACTGATTTGCCCCAATTGAAAGCCTGCTGCTAGACTCAGTACACCAAGTATCGCAACGAGGTGTGGACCAATGGAGAGGCTTCCGTGTTAACGCGACTCCGCGTTCAGGGATTCAAGAGCTTGCTGGATGTCGAGGTGCTGTTTGGGCCGTTCACGTGTTTCATCGGTCCAAATGCGGCGGGCAAGTCCAATATCTTCGATGCAATACGCTTTCTGAGCTTGCTAGCGGGAAATCCCATAATGCAGGCTGCAGCGCAGATCCGAGAGTCGAGCGGGAAGGCACCCGATCCAAGACGGCTCTTCACGTTGTTTGGCGACTTTGTGGCAAAAGAGGTCAAGTTTGAGGCCGACATGATAGTCGATCCCAAAGTCGAAGACGACTTCGGAGTGCTTGCCGAGGCCACCAGGTCGGCCTTACGTTACAGCGTCAGTTTCCGAATGGACGACAAAGACTTCCCGCCGCGACTGGAACTTGTCGAGGAATGTCTTGAACCCATTTCTAAGCAGGATCACATCCTTCGAGCGTCAGCCGCATTCCGGGAGATGTACTCCAAAGGAAAGCGCACCAAACCGTATGTATCCGTCGAAAGTGGCTCTGGCGAAATAGGCCTCCATCAAGACAAGCGCCAAGGTCGCCTCATGAAGATCCCTGCCCGGCGTGCTATCCGCACAGCCGTCAGCGGTGTAAACACAAGCGAATACCCCACCGTGCTGGCAGCCAAGAAGGAAATGCTGTCATGGCGAACTTTCATGCTCGAGCCATCGGCCATGCGCAGGCCGTCATCGTATCGCGATCCGGAGTCTGTGGATGATCGCGGCAGCAATCTTGCGTCCACGCTAGGCCGTCTTCAACGGTCCGAGAAGCATCGCGGGCAAGTATGCGCCGAATTGACGAACCACCTCGCCGAACTTGTGGACGATGTTCGTGCGATTCGCGTGTCCAACGATGCGAAATCCGAAACGCTCACCTTGGAAGCGAAAGACTCGGGCGGGGTCTTTCATCCGGCACGTTCGCTTTCTGACGGGACGCTGCGATTTCTGGCGCTTTCGGTCTTGGCCATTGACCCTTCAGCCCAAGGCATGATCTGTCTCGAAGAGCCTGAAAACGGAATTCACCCAGGGCGCGTAGGCGCCATGGTGAAGTTGCTTTACGATATTGCGGTGGATCCCTCCGAACCCCTCGGGGAGGACAATCCGGTTCGCCAGATTGCCATAAATACACATTCGCCTGAGGTCGTAGCGGCATGCCGTCCAGACGACGTGATCTTTGTGGACAATGAAGACATCAAGCGCAATGGCGCAAGAGGCTCTGTTACCGTTACACGAGTACGAGAAAATTCGTGGCGAAAACCAAGCGATCAGTCCAGGCAACAATCGTTGTCGCTTGGACAGCTGGACCCGTATCTTCGCGATGCGGACTTGTCCTCCGAGTGGAGGCAACTCCAACTCCAACTTGACTTGGCGGGATCGTAATGGGCGCGGACTTCGTGCGCATTTCTTATACGCTGCTCGGCGACGGGTCTCGGGATTTCTCTATCTTTCAGCAAGTTCTCGGGTGGATAGTCCGTCAAACGGGCCCAAACAGTCTTCAAGTCCGTCCACAGATAGCGGATTTCCGTGAAATGCGAGACCCGCCGACCTCCTTGTCGGAGAGGTTGCGCGAAGCCGTAAGGCGCTATCCATGCGACATCCTCTTTGTACACCGGGATGCGGAAGGCCAACTGCGCGAGTGCCGAGTGAGTGAAATCGACGATGCACAGAAAAGAGCAAGCCTCTGCAACTTAAGTGTGCCGGTGGTACCTGTCCGTATGACTGAGGCCTGGCTACTCGGTTCGGAGAGCGCTTTAAGATTGGCGGCAGATAATCCTAACGGCAAGGCAAGACTCTCAATGCCTCGGATCCGAGATCTCGAGGCAATTCCTGACCCCAAGAGACTGCTGCATGACTTGCTCATCACGGCATCCGAAAAACCGGGTCGGCGCGGCAAAATGTTCATCAGAGATATGAACCAACACGTTCGACGTGTAGCTGAATACACGGAAGACTACTCGCACTTGGGATGCCTTCCCGCATTCCAAGCGGTGGTAGAAGATACAGCTGAAGCTATATCTACCGTGCTGAAGTTAATGAAGCATGGCGGGTAGCCCTTCGTAGCGCAAGACCGGCAATTGGCCGTCCTAGCGAAGGGGGTGCGGCGCGGCGCGTGCGCCAACCGAGCATGACAGCGGCTTATTACACGGAACAGGCCCCGCTCTCGATATCGCGGATCAGGGACTTGATTAGCTCGATGGACTCGGGCGGGAACTGCCACTGCGCGATCTGCCGGTCGGAAAGCAAGTCGTAAAGCTGCGGCAGGACAAGCATGTCCTTGGCAACCTCGCTCGGAAGCGAACGCGCGACGAACGTGTCCTCGTCGAAACTATCGAAGAAGCTCTGCAAGCCGCGTTTGGTGTCGCCGCCGACCGCGCCGAAATCCTGGCCGTAGATGTGGAGCGAGCAGCTATAGTCGGCGTAGCTGCCGACATGGACAGGACGGCCCGCCTTGGCCTCGACCTGCCGCGCGAGGACCTGCTGCAGGAACGTGATCGCGACGACGTTATCGCCCCACGCCTTGTACAGATCGCGCGACCGCCACATGGTATTCATATTGAGCATCAGATTCCCGTCAGCGTCTTCGGGACACCGCAACTGCATCTCGCGCAGGCACGGGATATCCTCCTTGAGATAGGGGTCGAGATTGGGCACCGCGGTCGACGCGACTGCCCGCCGCGTGTGCGGCGTCTGGGCCACGCGATCGGTTGCGATGGCGATTTGGTCGACGATCGACCCGCCCGCGTCGGGGTGCGCGAACAGCCGCTGGTGGTAGGTGTACGGCCACTCCTGCGCGGTGAGTTCGCCGCCCACCGCGGTCTGAAGCTTGTCAAACGGGACGACGCGGTAGTCTTTGACGCCCATAATCTCGGCGATGTACACGCCGATCTCGCAAAATGAAATCGGGGGAAACCGTGGCTGCGCGAACGGGTCCTTGACTTCGATTAACACGCGCGCATCGCGGCTGGGCGGATCGATGAACGCGCCGCTGTCGTCCTTGCGGTCGTACTCGGTACGGATCGCCATGCCGTGTTCCCAGACCGCTTTCATGGCCCGGAAATAGGCCTGCGGAATGCAATCCCCTACCACGTGCAACGACGGAATCCGTCCCGTGTTCGCCGCGTCCCCGCTCATGCTGTGTCCTCCCGAGGGTTGAGTCGTCTCGACCGACGAAGTATTCAGGGACGGGCCCGGCGATGTCAATACGGGGTAGGCCGGATCTCCACGGGTGTTCTCTCGCTCATTTGCCGGCTAGGGTTGCGCAAGCCGTTGCAGCAGGCGCACGGCGCACTCGGCGATTGTCTCGCCTGCGCCCGGCGCGAGAAAACTGCTGCGAGCGGTCCGCGTTTCGTATCCTCCACCTTGGAACGCTTCGGCGGTAGGGGAGTAGCCCGCGTATCCGTTGGCCAGTTCGACGACAAACGTCGGCTGCAACGGCGACCCGTGTTTGATCGACAACCCCAGCGCGCAGAAATACTCCGTCGGGTTGCTCGCGATTGCGGCGCCGCCGATGCGCATCGCCTGGACTTCGACGCCGAACGTCGGCGATTTCGCCTTCATCGCGCGCACGAGAGCGGCCTCGCGCAGGTAGACGTCCCGTCCGCTCGAGCCGAGCCCGATCTTCGGCGCTTCCCGCGATACGAGTTCCTCATCCGTCGCGGCGAGATCGCGAATCGGCAAATCCAGCGTCTCGGACGCGACCTGCAACGTGGCGTCCGCGGTGAATTCGGCGCGGGCCAGCACTTTCAGCGCCTCGGCCCCGACGGTCATGCCCACGCGCCGCGACCACGCTTCGCCGAATTCCGAAGGACGCGGGCTGCGGTTGTCTACTTGCGTCACGTCGCCGCACGCGCCGTTCAGAAACACGACACCGATGTCGGCGCCGATCCCTCCGCGAATCGTCTGCCGCAAGTAATAGGGCCAGTCAGCCGAGATAAGACTTCCACCCAGCGTCGTCCCGTGCAGCGCGAAGTTCACGATGCACCCGAGCAGCTTACCCTCCGTGTTCTCGACCGCGATGACACCCACGTCAGGATCGATCGGCCCTGCCGGTTCGACGATATCCGGATTCATCTTGCCGGGATGCGTCTTGACGCTGCCGTCTTTCATCTTGAACCGCCGGTTGAACCCGGCCGAATCCTCGTGGCCCACGCCGGCGCTGACGCGCGCTTCGACCGCATTGTCGTGCGCGCGGACCACGGCGTCCGCAATGCGTTCCGCGGCCATCGCGCAATATGCGGGATCGCTGTCGGAACCGAAGCAATCGACCACCGGCCCGCCGTTGTGCGTGTGGCTGGCGGCGATGAGGATGTTGCCGCCCGGAATGCCGCATCGCTTTTCGGCCTGTTGGCGCGCCTCTTCGATGACTTCGCGCGGCAGCATGATCAAGTCCACGCCCACCACCGCGAGTTCCACCGTGCCGTTCGCGAAGTAAGCGGCTTCGACCCACAGCGGGTCGTGGACGCCCGTAGACAGGTTCTTATCGAACCCGCCGGGGATCTCCGAACCGACGGCAGGCGTCACATCGGTTCGCGCGAACCCGGCGCGCAGACCCGCCACGGTGTCCTCGGCGAACGAAGAGCGCGCGAACCCCAGCGCGAGACAAGGCAGGACGGTTACTAGCGGGACGATGTATGGGATATAGGTCTTCACGGCCACTCCTCCGGATTTGCCAATCTACGCCGTTGCGGGCCGCAACGCGCTGCGTTTCCAGTTCGGATACGACGCGTCAGTGCCCTGCCGTGGAGTATACATCATGGTTGAATCCGTTGCGCGATTGACAGCGTTCGAGACCGTATGGTAAGGTTACACACTTGTGGCCGGGAAGACGATTTTACCCGCGCTAGACGGGAAACTAGCGGTGTCCTGTACTCGCAATCCGCTTTAGCGAGGTCGAATTCCCGCCCGAGGGCGTCCTATTCTTTAGCCAGGTGCGTCGCACGTGGTGTTGACGGTTGGGTCCTACTCAACGAGATGCTGCCAAACCCGGTCAGGTCCGGAAGGAAGCAGCCGTAGGCGGAACGTCTCGTGTGCTGTAGGAGCGCCTGGCCCGAGCCGGCGACGGCGCGGCCGTTCTGGGTAGGCGTTCGACGGCGGGTGCGCGGGTTATTCCTTATTTTAGTGGCTAGTGGCTAGTGGCCAGTGACTAGCGGCTGGCCACTCAGCGTTTGACTGCGTGTTGCGGGACTGGGTGGATGGCCGAGAATCGCTATCTGGTATTTGCGCGGAAGTGGCGTCCGCAGACCTTCGAGGATGTGGTCGGGCAGGAGCACATCACACGGACGTTGCAGAATGCGATTTCGTCAGGCCGGGTCGCGCACGCGTTTCTGTTTATCGGGTCTCGCGGGATCGGCAAGACCACGACGGCCCGCGTCCTTGCCAAGGCCCTGAACTGCTTGTCCGCCGAGGCGCCCACCTGCACGCCGTGCAATACCTGCGACAATTGCCGGTCGATCGCCGAGGGGAACAACATCGACGTCATCGAGATCGACGGCGCGTCCAATAACGGCGTCGACGACGTCCGCGAGATCCGCGAGAACGTGCGGCTGGTGCCGTCGCGCTCACGCTTCAAGATCTACATCATCGACGAGGTGCACCAGCTTTCCGCGGGCGCGTTCAACGCCCTGCTCAAGACCATCGAAGAACCCCCGGCGCACGCGGTCTTCATTCTTGCGACGACCGAATCCCACAAAGTGCCGGCCACAATCATCTCGCGCTGCCAGCGCTTCGACTTCCGGCGCGTGTCCGTGGATCGGATCTGCGATCTGCTGCAACGCATCCTCGATAAGGAATCGCTGAAGTGCACGCCCGAGGCGTTGCAGGCCATCGCGCGCGCGGCCGAGGGCGGCATCCGGGACGCGGAGAGTATCCTCGACCAACTGGTCTCGTATTGCGACAAGGAGATCACGTTCCAGGACGTGTTCGACGTGCTGGGGCTGGTTGACTGGCAGGTCATGCACGACCTGTGCGACGCCATTTGCGAGAAGGATATCGCAAGGCAGCTTCAACTCATCGAGGCCATATCGGTCGCGGGCAAAGACCTGGCCCAATTCGTGCAAGACATCCTGCGGTATTTCCGCAACCTGCTCGTATGCAAGACCGGCGACGCGAAGACGCTGCTCGCGTTGCCCGACGAAGAGATCGCGCGGATGCAGGAGCACGCCGGGCGGTTCACGCTGACGATGCTGATCCGGCTGGTCGAGCAGTTCGCGGAATTGACGAAAGGATTCGACTCGCAACTCGCGCAACGGATCGCGCTGGAGACGCTGCTGATTCGCATATCGAAACGCGCCGTCGAATTCAGCGTCGACACAGTCATCGAAAAGATCATGCAACTGAGCGAGGGCGGTGTCGCGCTTCCGTCCGCGCCAGCGCCCGCACCTGCGCGTCCCGCTCCGGCGCCGCCAGCGCCAAGTCCGGAACCGGTGAAAGCGCGATCCAAGGCCGAGGCGACGCCCGATACCGTCGAAGACCTTTGGGGCCGTGTGGCGGAACAGGCCGCGCACGATACGGTCAGCCTGCAAGTGGCTCTGAATCACGCGCGCGTGGCGGGCATGGATGGCGACACGGTGGTGTTGTGGTTTCCCGAGCATGCGGCCGGATCGCGCGACGTGGTCGAAAAACCGGAATACCGCAAGGCCATCGAAAGCGCCTTGGCCGAGTTGACCTCGAATCTGAAACGCTTCCAATCGGAACTCATGGCCGATGCCGGCGAGTCGAAACCCGCGCCCGCGCAGGCCTCGAAACGCGACCGCGATGCCCTTCCGGCCTCGGCACGCGTCAGCGCCGACGACGCACGCGCGGCCCTCAGCGACCCGCATGTCGCCAAGGTCGTCGATGTGTTCAAGGGGCGCGTCGTCGAAGTCAAACACGACGTTAAAGTATCGCGCTAACCCGCATTGTTGACAATCCCGTGGTGTCATTGCGAGCCAACGACCCGGCTTCGCCGGGCTGCCCTCAGAAGAAACAAG
>CAYOCT010000127.1:0-8616 GCA_964402555.1 uncultured Nitrospiraceae bacterium
AAAACGCAAGATCCTTCACGCAAACTTGTGTCCAGGGAACCGGGCGCGGCACAATCACACCTGATGATGAGTCTTCTGGGTCTTCGTGTTTCGGTGTTGGTAGACATGCTGGCAGGATACAAGGTGGTGAAGACTGATTCAACGGAAGTACGGCCCTCGCTGATTAACTCACTCGCGCCAAGATTTCACGTCCGACAGCCCGTCCAACCGCCGTCTTATCCCGGATTCACCCTCAAACGGTCCCTGGACAAAGCGCCGCTTCCGCAGAAGCCCCCCGAAGCACCTCCGTTGGGCCATGACAACATCCGTGGTCCCGAGTACTACAGATGAGAAACGGAGGCGAACCATGTTGCATCAACCCACCGTAGACAAACCCCATGGATTGCATCTGCTCGGCATGGTTGCATATTTCGGGTGCGGCCACTTGGTCGAAACGAGTGATTGCGACCGGTCAGCACGGATGGACGCGGCCACATCTTTCCGCTATAGGCTATGATCGTTCACGGCATGGTGGCCTATCCTTTGACCACCTGCGCCAGCGCCACCGTCTTCTTTGCTATCGCCTCAAAATCACGCGAGACGATGGCCGCTGCCAGTTCAACGGCGGCAGTTGCGATGTCGAGCGCCTTGCGAATCTGGTTAAGCGTAGCGAGAGCCAGTTTGGCGGACGCGGTACTCGAAACAAGTTGCGTAAAGTTCAACTGCGTTTCGTCGAGTACTAGCCCGACGGCAGCCGTGCGCACGTCGGACGATGCGTTCAACAGCGACCATTCCTTGTTTTCCAGGTCAACGCGCTCCTGCTCCGACAGCGTGTTCCAGAGCGCCCTCAGGATATCACCCACCGCCACGGAAATGTCCCTCAGTTGTACAGAAAGCTCAAATGCCTGGTCCGATGTCAACTTCATGTGTCCACTCCTCCTCTCTAGAGAGCCTTAAGGGCGCTGTATGCTTTGCGTAGGTCCTTCGTGTATCCGTTCAGCGTGCTGAGCAATTCCTTGGAATTCAGGTGGTCCAAACCATCGAAGAGTTTCTGGTGAGCTTCGGCAATCTTCGAGAGCGCGGATGAGTAGGTCTTGATCGCTTGCTCGCGTTTGGCCACGTCGTCGAGTCGAACCGTTCGCCACTCCTCCAGCGCCGCCTTGGCCGCCTTGTCGCTCGACTGCGCTTCGATGATGTCATAGTGTGCATTGATGGCCAGCTTCTCCGCATCGAGGTCGCCACCAAATCCTTGGTCAACGATCTTTTTCAAACCCGCGATGGACGTCTGGAGCGGTTCGTTGGATTCCCGAATCAGCTCTCTAAGCTTTCCCTGCCTCCATGCGTCGGTAGCCGCTCTGAGAACAAGATTCGCGACGGCCTCGAAGGCCTTCTCTTCCTTGTCGTCAAGGAACTTGGCGTCCTTCGCGGCGGTCCCGAGCTTGCCGACTTCCTTGTCATAGATAACGGCCTCGTCGGCTGCCAAGTGCCCGAGGGCATCCATGTACTCTTGAATAAGCGTGTGGCGCAGGAGCAACGCATCCTTCTGCGCCTGGCGCTTAGCGATCATTTCATCCAGTTTCGGATACTGTGACTCTGGCTGGAATCTCTTCTGGGCTGACGGCCAATCGACATACTGGCTGACAAGCTGCGTATGCTCTGCGGTAGCAGATGAGATCTTTGCGAAGTCGCGTATGCCCGACAGATTTGCGCATCCGGCCATAGCCAGACCGACGAGTCCTAGTATCAGCCAGCTCCGCACGATCCACCACACCCGTTCATTCCTCATTAATATTGTTCCCTTCTCTTGCGCGAGCGCGCGATTGATAGCCCACATACCTTTTCAAACCTATACCTCCTCACGTCGCATTGAATAGATCGCAAGCGTGACGGTATATCCCATGCTTTCGCACCATTGAACCATCATCGTGTACGCAAGGCGTATGCCAGCAGGATTTCTGGGAAGAGTCGTACTATCCAAGTCCCCATGGGTGCTTAGGATGGCAAGGGCATCGTCGAACAAGAAGGGTCATTCAATGACGCAAAGGGGGTGCACGATGTCCAGTTTATGGACACGGCTTTTCCAGGAGTTGGACAGGATGGGGCTGAAACGGCATCGTAACTCTGAACGGTACCTGCACACGAACACCACTCACTCCCAACCTCACAATTACACCCAACCGCCTCGGAATCGTCACTTGTTCCTTTCGCCGTTCGTCAACACTATATTCTTGTGCATGTTCGACAGCATGTGGAAGTACGTATCGAACGTGATCTGCACGCTGGCGTGACCCAGTGACGCCTTCTCTTGGCGTCAAAACCTGTCAATATCCGCGTCGTGGGCATTGAGATGAGCGTAGGTGGATGCCGTGATTTCCACGGTGCTGTGGCCCAGCCATTCCTTCACTTTGAAAATGGGCACACCCTTGATGGAAGCCTGGCTGGCGAACGTATGCCGCAGCGTATGGCATGTGAAGCTAATCCCCGTATTATCTTGCACCTGCTTGAACTCCTTCGGGGGCAGGTAGTCGGCCCGGATGGGTTTCGGGAACAAGCCCTTGTTGATGAGGTAGCCTTTCTCCTCGCGATACGGCTGCAAGAGCCTGACCAGTTCAGCTTTCAACGGAATGGTTCGTTCTTGCTTCGACTTCGGACACCACGCCTCGATGTCCTCCTCGCCCGCCTGCTTGATAGACACATGTACGACAGGCCCCGGTTGGCCTTTGTCATTTACCGCGTCGAATTCAAAATCTTCCCAGCGTAGGTTGACGACCTCGCCCTTTCTCATGCCCGTATGCACCGCCACCGCAATCAACAAAAACGTGGTTGTGTCGAGCTTCTCGGCTTCCTGTAGCACCCGTGTGATTTGCTCTTCTGACAGAAATTTCTTCCGCTTGTTCCGCTTCGGTTTCGGCCCTGTCTGCACTGGATTCTCACCCTTGTAGTAGCCGAGACGCATTGCGGCCTTCATCATGCCGCGGAGGTTTATCATGTACTGAAAGACACCCGCTTCGGTAAGACCCGCTCGAATCATCTCCTTCCGGACTATCTGCATCAACGCGGGCGTGATGTCACTGAGTCGTTCCGCCCCCGTATACGTCTTCAGTTTCTTCCATGCGGTCTTGTACGTTCGCAACGTATGCGCGGTTCCGTTGCCATCCTTAATCCACGCCTCGAAGATGGCGAAGAAGGCGTCCAGGGTTGGGTCTGTTTCGTCCAACTCCTTTTGGCGTTCGCGTTCTTGCTCTTCCTGCTGTCGCTGCCTAATCTCCTCCACCTGCTGGTCGTGACGAGCCCATTGGTTGTCTTGAGCCTGTTTGGCCCACTCTTCAATCAGGCTCACGCGCGCGTCGGTAGATTTCGCGAGAAAGTCGGCCCGAAACTTCGCTGCTTCCTTTTGACGTTGCTTCTCGCGCTTGCGCTCCAATCTTGAAGCCGCAAGCTGTG
This sequence comes from uncultured Nitrospiraceae bacterium, assembly GCA_964402555.1. Lineage (GTDB taxonomy): Bacteria > Hydrogenedentota > Hydrogenedentia > Hydrogenedentales > SLHB01 > CAYOCT01. Next base: position 3,424 of record CAYOCT010000127.1, read on the forward strand.
CATCTTTCTGCTTCTGTTTGAGAAAGGCCTCGTCCTTGTCTTTGGTGTGTAGGCATTCGCCCTTGGTGAGTCCCCCTAGACCAGTGTAGTACAGATAATAAACCCCGCCAGGTTTATCTGGCCGTCGGTACAACCTCGACATAGGCCGTCTCCTTGTTAGAGTCTTGTTAGACTTTTTGGTCTAAACTGCGAATACTGATACTCTAACAAAGGGCGGAATCAAATACAAGTTTGTAAATAACATGGCCTCTAACAGCCTGAAAAGGAAGTACTTACTAATTTCGATGAAACTCTAACAAGGCTCAGACCATGTATTTGCCCATATTGTACGTTACCATGCCGAGTTTCATCAGCGAATGTCTCCTACGTCACTTGCACCGAATGTATCTGTCAAGTACCCCTGCTTCTCGGAGTCCTTAGATGAGAATTGCCGCCACGAAATGGCCCGCGTTCCTCTGGTAAGACTGTCCTACTGTCGAATCTCCCAAGCCTGTAATCACCGAGGGGCAGCAGAGGCTTTGTCTGCATCCTTGGCATACGAAACGGTGGGCCGCCCTGACGCTTGCTGTCGCTTCCGGGCGGCCGCGCTGATAGTGCGTATATTGCCTTCGCAGGCATCGGAGATGTGTTCTCGCGTTTTATGTATGGCCTCGATAGTCGTGTCGCCGGCATGGGTTCGACTAGTCTTGCTCGTCATCGAGCATCTCCTCGGGGGTGCAGACGATCGGCACCCAGCAACCCAGGTCGTTCAGGACCTGATGTATTCGTGGAGGTATCCTTGCATTGGCAATATGTGTGCAGTTCCACGTCAGCAGGTAGTCTATCCGGTGATAGGCCACCAAGGCAATGTGCAGCGCGTCAAGCTGGGCCTTGGGGGGCAGGATGGCGCGTGCCATGATCTCCTCTGCGATAGCGTCAACTTGAGGGGCAAGGTCCAGCAAAGGAAAACCATTCAATGCCAAGAGCCGCTCTCGCGCCAAGTCCGGGTCGCCATCGGACGCCTCGTCGAGCACATATTGCGAAATAACGAGTTCGTATTCATGCCGCTGGTGTTCCCACCAGCGCCTCGTGAGCACTTGCCGGGCCGCCGCGACCAACTGGTCGCTGGGCAATTGACGCAAGTAACTTACGATGGATGTTTCGATATACAGTCTGGCCGCCACGAGCCTCTTTTCAGTTGCGGCTGGCTATGGCGGTGCATCCGCGAGCAGCGGATACGCCGGCAATGGCGAACGCAAAGCGCGTTTGTCTCATTGTCCAGCAAATCAGGCCAAGACCTTCATTAACCGCGCCTCGGTTTGGATCATCGAACGGACGGTGTGGTAGTTGATCTTCCAGGCGTGGGCCATGTGGTCCCAGAGGCGGTTGTTGTTCTCGTCGAAGAGCGGGTACCACTCGCCGACTTCGTGGTTGACTACGGTGTCGAGGACGAACCGGTGCAGGTTCTCGTAGGCATCGAGGTACTTCTCGTCGCGGAACAGGAGGTAGGCGTCGAGGAAGCCGATAAGGCTCTCGGCCTGCTGCCAGAACTCTTTGTTGCGCTCGCGTGCAGGACCCTCGTTCGGGCCTTCGCAGAAGATACCGCCGTTCTTCCAGTCGATGCCGTATTTGAACGCGTGCTCGAAGATCTTGCGCAGCGTCTCTTTGTACGGCTCGACGTCGAGTCCGAGGATGTTGATGGAATGGAGGAGCAGCCAGGCGAACTCGACGTTGTGGCCGAAGCTGGTGTTGTCCAGCGGGCGTCCTTCGTCGCCTTCGACGTCGCGGTCGGCGCCCCACACATCTTTGAAGAGAATGGCGCGTAGCGGGGTCCAGTCGATTGCGAACTGGGCGATCCCGGTGCCGTATTCGGGATGCAGAATGCGCTTGAAGATCAGCGCGATGATCTCGCATGCGCGCTCTTTATGCCGCGGATCTTGCGTGGCTTCGTACAGGTTTGTGTACGCTTCCATGAGGTGCATGTGAACATCCATGCCTTTGCGGTCGCCGCCGTAGACCCCTGGGCGCTTCTTCGACCAGTCGCTTTCCAGGAATTCATAGTAGCCGCCATGGCAATTATCGGCCGCGAGTTCCTGGATCGTCTGGTATGTGCGAACGGCCCATTCGATGCCGCGCGGGTCGCCGGACGCCATGGCGTATTCGGTGAGCGCGTAGATGGCGAAGGAATGGCCATAGGTCAGCTTGCTCTTGTTGATGGGCGTGCCGTCGCGCTCGGTGGTCCAGTACCAGCCCGCGAGATCGTGGTCCCAGAAATGGTTGATGAGGAAATCGACCCCCTGCTTAGCGCTGTCCAGGAAATAGCCGTTGCCCAACCCCGCGCGATGCGCCGCGGCCGCCGAGTAGATCATGCGCGTCTGGCAGATCAGCGTCTTGAGCGTTTCGCCCGTCGCGATTCCGTTCTTGTCGAGATAGGTCAGGTAGCCGCCATGTTCTTGGTCGATGCCGCGGGTCATCCAGAACGGGATCAGCTCGTTCAGCAGATGGTGTTGAATTTCGGCAAGATACGGTTTGCAGCGTTCGCTCATGGTGGACACCCTTCCTACGGCCGGTTTGTGGACAATGTCGATCGCGTCGATCGGCGATCAGTCTAGGAAATGCCATCGGGGAAAAACAAACCGCGCGCCTTGGCGGTTAGCTGGAACCGAGCAGCGCGAGTTCGCGCTGTGCAAATCGGTTTCCGGGATCGATGCGCAAGATCTCGCGAAATTCCGTGGCCGCAGCGGATCGGTCCCCGGTGTCTCGCAACAGGATCGCCATGTTCTCCCGCGCGAGCACGTAGTTCGGGTTGGCCTGAATGGCGGCGGCGAAATGGGCGCGGGCCGCTTCGACGTTTCCTTCCTGCTTGAGAAGGTTGCCGAGATTGTTGTGGCTCTCGGGGTAGTTGGGGAATTCGACCAGGAGCTTCTCGTACTTGGCCTTCGCTTCAGCGCGATGGCCTTGGAGTTCTTCGATCCAGGCGAGGTCGTGCAGCGCGTCCGCGCGCGCGCTGCCCTGGGCGATCCGCTCGAATTCCTCGGCGGCTTGGGCATAGGCTTTCTTCCTGATGAGCGCCAGCCCCAACTGCATGCGCGCAGGGACCGAAGCGGCGTCGAGTTCGAGGGCCTTGTGGAAGCGTTCGATGGCCTGGTCGAGCTGTCCCAGGTTCATGAGCGCGCAGCCCATCGCAACGTAGTCCGAGGGCATGGCCACATGGCCGCTCTCGATCACGCGCTGGTAGCATGCGAGCGCTTCGGCATTCCGGCCTTCCTGAAGGAGGACGTTGCCGAGCTTGTCGATCACGCTTGGGCCAGCCAGCCGAAGTTCCTCTTCCGCGCGCTTGAGGTCGTGGCGCGCTTGGAACGCCAGGCCGCGTTGCGTGTGCCAAAGAAAAAGCCTTGGCGTGTAGCTGGTGAAATTGAAACTGAGCGGCACGAGGAACACGCCGAACGCGGCCGCGAGCACGATGGCCTGTTTCGTGTTGCGCCGTTTGAGATGTTCGACAAACTCGCTGGCCGCGAACGCACCGAACAGGATCATCAGCGGAATGAGTGGAACGCGATACCTGGCGGGCGCCATGAACCAGAGCACGAGGCCGAAGTACACCGCGATGTACGCGAGCATGAGCCACGCCATCGCGGTGTTACGAGCGAGGCCTTGGGTCCGAGCGCGCAGAACAAAGGCGAGCACGCCGCAGAAGAAGAGCGCGGCAACGTATCGGAATCCCGGAAGGTAATGCAGGACGGGCGAAAACGTCTTTTCGTAATGGAGTTCTTTCTCGTTGGCCACTTCCACCGGACCCCAGAACAAGAGCGCTTTCTTGACCATGAGGCGCGCGATATGGCCCGGGTGATGGACGATGTAATCGATGGCGAGGCGGGTGAAGTACTGCGAGGTTTGGGAGAAGGTCAGGGTGTCGTTGTTCAGTTTCTTGCGCAAGGCACGCACGTATTGCGGAAAATCGGCGTTCGAGATCAGGCGGACGCGCAGGCCGAGCACCTTGTAGAGGTCGCAGTACGGGTCGATACCGTTCGCCAATTCGTTATTGCAGGCATAGAAGTTGATGCCGCCGCTGGTGCAAAGGACGGGTTCCCCTGACACGCGGTAGTTCCTCGCCACGGCCGGGATCACGAACAGCGCGCAGCCCGCGCCGCATAACAGCAAGCTGAATATCAACGCGCGGCGGCTTCCCTGTTTCAGCCGTGCCCACGCCATCCAGGCCATGACCAGCGGAACGAAGGCCAGACTCTCGGGCCGGAACAAGGCGAATACGCCGCTCACGCTCCCGATAGCCAAGGCCCAGCCCTTGCTCCCCGAATCGAGCCACCGCGCCGACGCGTACATAAGGGCCAGCAACAGAAAGATGTTCATGTTGGGCGAATGCAGTTCGCCGTCGTAGAAGATGAAGACCCAATACGTCGCCATCAGGACGGCTGCGATCAAGGCAGCCCGCCGGCCAAATACGCGCCGCGCCAGAAAGAAAGCGAGCGCCACGCTTGCGAGTCCTATTGCGTTCTGGACGACCCGGACCGCGAGATAGCTTCCATCGGTCACGCGATAAATCGCGGCGAGAAAGAACGGATACCCCGGCGGACGGCAGTACGGCGTCGTCGCGATCTCGGGATCGGGTTCGCCCGGAGGACAGGCCCATTGGTCGAAGGCGATGCCCCGCGCCCAGTAATCGAAGAACTTCGCGTCCAGAAGCGGATGATCGAAATCGGGCGCGTGCCGGGCCTCGTTCAGATAGGCCACGCGCAGCCCGGATCCGATCAGCAGGATTGCGCCCAACAGAACGAGGTCCCTGCCAGGCGGCCATAGACGCGAGCCCTCGCGGCGCGCATTGCCAGGCGCTTTCTGAAGCGAGGGATTTGTACGGATAGCCACGCGCGGGACGGCTCCATTCGTTTGAAAAGCCATTGGAACGGCTCGACAGCGTTCCAACGCCGCTTCGGAGTATAGGCCCTCCCCCACGCCGCTGCAATGTTCGGGGCCAGGCGCCCTCAGTGCTCCCCGGTTTCTATGTACCTCCGTCTTGCTCGTGCTGCCTCGAAAATCGAAACTCGATCTCCTGTCATTCTGGGCGAAGCGAAGAATCTCATAGCAGGCGAGGCTCCTATGGCAATGAGATTCTTCGCTTCGCTCAGAGCTTGTGAAGAAACTGCGAAACGCGGGCGCTTTGCCTCATGACTACGTATTGCCTGTCATCCTGAGAGCTTG
>CAYOCT010000128.1:0-8521 GCA_964402555.1 uncultured Nitrospiraceae bacterium
GCGAACAACGGTTCTCCAACGCCGCATAAAACCCCACATCCTGACGCACACCCGGGCGCTTCGGTCGATTACGGGCGAGCCTGGTACATTACCTTCCACTCGCCTTCTTGGCAGACTTCGCCGCGTTGATTCACGACCTTGACCGCATAGACGACGATGCCGAGGCCGGGCTTCGATATTTCACGTTTGCTCGCGACGGTCTCTTCAAGGTGAATCGTATCGCCGATAAAGATGGGGTTGCGGAAGTCCCACGTCATGCCGAGAAACGCCACGATACGGTGCAGTTCCGCGCCCGTTTTGCGCGCCGCGAGGCCCGAAGCGATCGACAGGCCGAGCAGCCCGTGCGCGATACGCTGGCCGAACGGGGTGATCTTCGTGAGTTCCGCATCCGTGTGGATTACGTTGAAGTCGCCGGATAGTCCGGCGAAATTGACGATGTCCGCTTCCGTAACCGTCCGGCACGGCGAGAGCGTCTGCTTTCCAACTTCAATGTCGTCGTAATAGATCGCCTTCGGGAATTCCATTCACTTCAGTCCTTTCATCGCTGAGAGCCTGCTGAATCCTCGCCGCAGAGAAAACCTATCGTGCCCGGGAACGCCGCCTGGAAGGAACGCAGGCCGGCGCCGGTGTTGAGCGATCGACAAGCCTCGCCCCATGACGCGATTGACTTTCTATCATCATGGCGGCAAGACGATCAAGATCGTATCCGCACTCACGCGCCAAGTCGGCCCGTATGGCGCGGATTTCTTCTACTATGGGATCAATCCGGATCCGTCTCTTCATACATCAAACCCTCTTGCATTCGATGGCGCGGCATACTCTGCCACACCACAGCCTAGCGCGCATATCCGAAGCTGATGGGCGGCGCGACGAAACGGACATCCGTTAACGGGCGGACTTCGCCGCATTCGCGGTCGCCTTGCAGTGTGGCTTCGGTCATGATGCGGACTTCCTTCGGGGCGATGCCCTCGATGTGGACTTCAGCTTCCTTGTCGGCCTGGTTGACCCAGAACAGCGTGCTGTTCACGATCGCGCCGGTCACGCAGTCCGGCTGGTTCGAGACGCACTTCGTAACTCGGTCGCCAGGTTCGGTCAGGCGGGAAAACGGCGCCCATGCGTGATACACGGGGCGCGGCTTCCAATCGTTGTCCTTGTAGTCCCACAGGCCGTAATTCATGAAGCCGTTGCCCGGGTAGTAGACCTCGTGCAGGCACCAGATCGAGAACCCCGCCACGCCGCGGTTGAGTCCGTCGATCACGAATGCCGAGGTCCAGATCGCATACGGGTATTCTTCCATGACGGGGTTTTCCAGCGTGCCCGATCGCGCGTCGTGGAATCCGAATTCAGCCACGACGAACGGTTTTGCGGGTGGACGCTCGGCAATCGCATGCAAACGGTCGTCGAGGAAGAACGGCAACAGGCGGCGGCTCGTATGCGCAATGTAGCGGTGCGACGCAAAATAGTCCGCCAGTCCGGAGTACTCGTCGCTCTTGACGCATTGCTCGAACCAACTCCACCCGTTCGTGTCGTCGCTTCCGACGATGCGAACCTTCAAATCGCGCCGCTCGAATTCCTTGTGCGCTTCGCGATGCAGCGCGAGGAACCGGTCGAACGAATATCCGGCCCCGGCAAAGTATCCGTTCGGTTCGTTGGACAGCGTCCAGTCCTGCACGCACGTGTATCCTTTGACGCGGATCAGGTGGTCCATGAGCGCGCCCAGGGCATGCGCGAACTTGGCGGGATCGGCGTACGGGTCCTGTACGCCCCACTCGACCCCGACAACATTGACGCGCGCGCCGAGTCGCTGATACAGATCGAACGTCCGGTAATGGCTCTGCATGTTCTGGCTGTCGAACGTAAACGTCTCCCAATCGCCGCTCGGATTCCAGTCCTTGTACCAGAAGAACATGCGTATCCAGTCCGGGTCCATCCACTCGATGCGTCCTTCGCGGATCGCGCAATCCGCTTCGGTCGCGCCGTGCGCTTTGTTTTCGTCCGTGTAGAACCACCCGTCGTCCTCGGCCCCAAACCCGATGAGCGACGCACACGCGGTTTCGCCCATCGCCTTCAACGTAACCGGACCTTCAAGCGGACGCGGTTCGGGCTGGTCTTCGCGCATCAACGCCGCGTTGTCGAAATAGCCTTCGCCGTGCCCGTTGAGCAACATCGCGAGACGCGCCTTGGCTGCCCGGGGCGGCGCATAAGCGTGGAGGACAAGTTCGGACCAAGTGCCGTCGCGCGGCGCGGCGCACGACTGTTCGAAGTTGATCCGTTTGCCGTCCGCGTCCATGAATTCGAGCGAGGCGTATGCGCCGAACGCGTCACGGTTGTTGCGGCTCGTCGCCTCGACGCGCGCCTCGAACAACTGGCCGGGTTTGGCTTCCTTTTCCTGGTAGATCGCCGGCCAGCCGACGGGGGCGCTCTCGGGAACGACGATGCGCGCCACGTTGCGTCCATCGAGCGCGGCTTTCTCCGCGACGACGGGACTCGTGACGCCAACCTGCCAGCCGTCTAGGCCTTGTTCGAAACCGGGGTTATCGAGCAGATTCGGCGCCGCACATATCAGCATGGCTGCGATGGCCAGCACGGGGTAGCCCTCCATGAGTTGGTGTTTGAAACCACCGATGAACACCGATACACACCGGTGGGATCTTCCTGCAAATCGACATGCGATGAGTGGTTCCTTTGTTCGGACAGGATAACAGGTTTAACAAGATGGTTTGGTAGCGATACGTATCATGGCAAGTGCGAGTTTCCGTCTGACGTGCGCGTTTGCCCACAACCTGGATTCAGATTCGATGCAACAGTTTCGAGGAACCATCTCAACGCAGAGATGCGGAGAACGCGAAGGCTCTGTGTTGCTTCGCAGCCCCTGCATCTCTGCGTTGGAAAAGGCCCCGGTACAGGCGTTTCCACACAGCGCAGAGAACTCAGATAAATCCCCGTGGTCTTCGAGCCAAGTAAATGCCGGTAATTGAGTTTGTTAAGCAAGTTGTTGGAAAACTCCTAGATGACCTTTATTGAAGCTGGAGCCAAAGTTGCCAACACGTTGCCCATTGCAGGTGACATTCCGCATACGATGCTTCACACTATCCTGAATGTGTGAAGACTGCTGCTCGTGTGCGAAAGCCATCGGTGTTTATCGGCGTTCATCGGTGGTTCAACTTCTTCCGTAACGCCGCTACTTCTTCCAAATGCAGCGGTAGTTGAACCGGCGGTTCGGGGCGCTGTCGCCGTTGACGCATAGCGAGATCGGGTCTTTCAGGTCCGCCGGGTTGTCGCACCAATGGAAATCGAAGGTGAGCGCGTCGCCCGCGAGTCCAATCGCTGCGCGCGGCACGGCGAGTTCGAGCGACTTGCCCGCGCTGCGATACTCGGCGGTCGCGGCCTCGACCCACGGGTTCTCCGGCTTGCCTGCGTCGCAGCGCATGACCGTCGTGGCCGTGTCGCTCTTCACGTTCTTGTTAACGAGAATGTCGTAGCCGAACCAGCCCGTGTCGTGGTTGTGGTCGGTGTCGATGAGCAGCAGCATCCAGTTGGCATCCGTGTGCGGCGTCAGCGGCTCGTTGGTTTCCGCGCAGAAGTACACGTTCGCGTCGTCGACGGCCACTTTGCATGTGACGATGTCGTTGCGGCCCGAATCGTTGGTGTAATGAAGGCCGCCATAGCCGTTGTAATCGCGATGGGCCGTGTCGCCGATCGTGTCGCGATACTCGACCTTCACGTCGCGCCAATCCGCGAAATCGCCGTCAATCGTGATCGAGGCCGTGCCGCTCAGTTCGGGGATCGGACGGATGCCTTTGTAGCGTCGAATATTCTGCGCCATCTGCATGTAGTAATTGTCGGTGTAGCCATCCTTCATCGGGCTGAGCGCGCGATTGAATTCGGAGTTGTATTGGTCCACGAAGAAATACGGGCTGTCGCGCCGCATGAACTTCGTCGTCTTGCCTTCGCCGGGCTGATACTTCCCTGCTGTCCATTCGTTCCAGTCGTTGATGTAGAGGAACTGCGGGTTCGCCTGAATCGCCTCGTCCCACCGCTGTTGGAAATAGATGCCGTAGCCTTCCGGATGCTCGACCGTCTTGCCGAGCCACGGGACCTGCGTCGGCACGGGCAGATCGTACTCGTTCAGTTCCGGCTCGCCGTGCTCGCGCGTCCAGCTCTTACCCGTCAGGCTCGAGGGATGCTGCGCCGGCGTGACCGCGGCCTCTTCCTTAGTCCCGTTGTGCCGCGAGATCAGGTCGTCCGGCGCCATCGCCTTGACCTTGTCGTTACCCATGTCATAGCCGAAACTCCAGTTGTCCTCCGTGCCCACGAAGCGCTTTCCGGCCCATTCGTAATAGCCCCACCACATCGTGCGCAGCGTGAAGAAGGTCTTGACCTCCTTCGTATAATCCTTGTAGAACTCCTCGCAATAGTCGGGGTCGCCGTAATGCGGGTTGTTCGTATCGGTCTTCGCCGCGGGATCGAAATGGGGATTCTTGTTCTCGGGTCCCTTGCCGTTCGCGTCGACGGTCGGATTGCCGTTGTAGAGCAGCAGCGGCTTGCCGTCCCAATAGAACCAGAGGTCTTTGTACTTCTCGGTTTTGTAGATCCGGTCGTACAAATCCTGCACGACCGAGATGACCGGCCCGTTGAACGCCCAAAAGCAGAACTGCGGCACCTTGTTGCCTTCCGCTTTCATCTTTTGCATGACGGGGAACAGGACGTCCCACTCGTCCCAATACCGCACCGCGTTCGTGACATCCATGACCAGCACGTCCACGCCCGCGTCGGCCAGCATCGAGATGTCCCGGCGCGCGACGTACGCGTCGCGGCTGAGGAAATAGCCGCATTCCGGTTCGCCCCAGTGATACGACCCCTCGGTCCATAGCGGGTTCTTCGCGTCCAGGCGCGCCGCCGGGTCCGCCGCGAGTATCTTCGTCACGTCCGCGGTATAGGGACTCTTCAGCGTCGCGAGGGAATCGCTGTGCCACGTGATATAGAAGATACCGACCACGCGCCGCTGGTCGTGTTTCACCGGCCCCGCCGTTTGAAGATCGGGCATGGTTCGTCCGAGCGCGTCGGTGGCCACCCATGTGTCCGGGTAGATGTCGCGGTACGCAGGTTCTTCAGCCCACGACGCGCACGGCACGAACAACAGAGCGAAGACAAGCAACGAGATACGACGTTTCATGATATCGGAATCCTTCTCCTGTGACAGCCCGCGCTTCAAGCAAGCGCATTATGTCCCCGTCCCCGACCCCAGTCAACCGAGGTGTTAGGTTGAGAAACGATTTTCGGGTGATCCCCTAAGACCCCCCTGGAATCGATTGCATCGAGCGTTCGATCGTCACGGATAGGCGATAAGGGTGTTGAGAAATATGTCTTCTCCCGTTGTGAGATGAAGTATGAGATCCGGGCCTGTGGTGCCCTCGACAGGCGGACCCGTGAACTGGATCGCGCCGATGGCCGCGCCGTTTTTCCGAAGGACGCCTTGGGCGGTCCATTTCTCGGGTTCGATGCATCGGTTGAACCAGCCGGGATCGCTGAGCAGCGACCCGGCGATGAAGTTGACGTAGGCGTCCTGCAACTGGTAGGTGTCGCCCCCGAACGTCGCGTGGCTGTTCTTCGACCATTGCGCCTGTTTGACGTGCTGGCCGATTTCGGAATTGTGCGAGATGGCCACGTCGGAACTCTCGGACACCGTGATGGAAGCGCCCGCCGAGTTGGCGCTGCCGGAACATTGCTCGATGTACTCGCAGAAGGCGAACGGCGATTCGATATAGCAGTCCTTCTCGCTGCCGCCCGCGGTGATATCGACAGTAAACGCCACGCCTTCATAGATCACCGAACCTTGGATGACGCGCTGCCACTGGGCGTTCCACGTCTTGGTATAGCTTTTCTGGCTCTGAACGCGAACGTCTAATGCGTCTTTCTGGTAGACGTGAAAGTCCACTTGATGGTCCGCGAGGAAGTCGTCGACCTCGCCGTTCGTGTTGCCTTCAAACGCCGTGAATGTGACTTCCATTCGTGTGCCGCTGGCAAACACGCCGACGAGTTTGTCGGCGGGTTGGGCGGAATACGTCCAAGTCTCCGAATTCGGCGCGGTCTGCGTTAGGGTGCCGCTGAAAGTCGCCGTGCCGCCGTTCAGTTCGCTCGCCGTCCACACCGCCTGGGCGACACTCGACACCAGGTCCGTGCCAAGCTGGCTCACTTCGGAACCGACGTTGAAGAGGTCGAGATACAGCGAGCGTTCAGTTTCCCCTTCTCCTTCCCCCTCTCCCTCGCCTTCACCCTCACCCTCACCCTCACCCTCTCCCTCGCCTTCCCCTTCACCTTCACCTTCACCTTCACCTTCACCTTCACCTTCGCCTTCGCCTTCACCTTCCCCTTCTCCCTCGCCTTCTCCCTCGCCTTCGCCCTCGGCTCCAACGCTGACATAGTTGGTCTTCGTTTCGGAGTCGCTGCCGGCCTCCGTCACGACAGTTAGCGATACCGTGTAACTCCCGGACGCGCCGTATACGTGGACCGGATTAGGTTCGGTGCCGGTCGTGCCGTCCCCGAAACTCCAAATCCAGTTCAGGATCGGCGAGGTCCCGGGCGCGGACTGATTGATGAATTGAACCGTGAGGGGAGCCGTGCCGGATTGCGGCGTCGCCGCGAATCCTGCCGTGGGCGGGGTTTCCTGGGCAGGCGGGCACCCAGTGCAACACGCCGCCATCAGACAGACGACTGCAAGCGAGAAGATGCGTCGCACCATATCACGGGACCTCCATGCGCCCACCGGGCGATTCGTGTGCCGTGCCGCGAACGTGGCTCACTCTTGGTCCAAGAAGGCGAAGTGCGGAACCTTCTTCTTCTTGATCAAGATAGGAATCTGTTTCTCGACGCCCCGTCCCGATATCGCGTTTCGATCGACATAGCCGGGGTACAGCCAGTTCGAGAAGTAGTTCAAGTCGTCGAACCCCGATATATCCGAGAAATCGCCGGTATAGGGATAGCTGAAGTTCAGCGTCCAGGTGCCATAAAGCGTCCATTCGTTGTATCCGTCCGGGGGATCCAGGATGTAGACGGATACGTGCGCGCCGCCCATAGACCCGCCGTCGTAGAGATTGATCAGGAAGTAGTACTCGCCGGCTATGACGTTGGAGCCTGAAGCGTAGTATTCGACGGGCAGATACGATTCGGCCGAGTCGGCCGAGAAGAAGCCGTTGGGCGTCGTCATGCCGGCATACGGGGCGTACAACTGGCCATCGGGCTCGACCACGAAGAGGTCGACGTCCGCGTCCGTGTCCCATTCGACCCACACGGCGAAATCTCCGGGCACCAGCGTCTGCGAACCCACGCCGCCGACGAGCGCGTTGATCGCGGCCATCCAGGTGTCGGGCGCCTTCCCAAGGTTGCACTTCAGTTTGGCATACTCGGTAAAGTCGTTGACCGAACCGTCTTCCGAGACGGCGTTCTTGGATGGCGAATAGATCGCCAAGCCCTTGCACAACGTGAAGGTATCGCCCGTGAACTTATTGTCGATCACTGCGCCCAGCGCTGCCGTCATTACGGCCTGGGCGGCGGTCTTAAGTTCGCCTTCCTGGGCGAAGGCGACCGCCTTCGAACAGAAGTCGTGCAGGTCGAAGTTCTCCGGTACCGCAAAGCTCAGGGCGTTCGTGTGCGCATAGGAGACCACGCCCGAAGCGGTACCCGGGTCCGCGACAATCGCGCCCGCCAGGGTCCGCACCGCGTCGTGCAGCGCGGGGATCTTGCTCATATCCACGGCGGACTTCGTCGTTTTCTGACGCGCGTCGCCCCCGTAGGATTCCTGGTACCGGTCAACGATCACTTTGGCCAGCGCGTTTCCATTCATCGTCGGCGTGGCAACGAGGTCCGCAAGCATCGTGTCGTACGGATCGCCGTCGCCGGGTTCCGTTTCCTCGGAGAAGGCCAGGAAATCCACCGAACCGACGAACTCGTAGGCGACCTCGTACATCGCCATGAGACACGCGTCGAAGTCCAGGACGTGGAGATGAACGCCGGATTCCGCCACGGCTTTGCCGAGATCGGGCAGGTTCATGAATGACTTGCTCGTCTCATCTTGCACCGCGCCGCGCAGGAACCCTTCGGCTTTCCAGCCCGAGCCGTGATCCCAGATGCCCAGCGCATACTTCTTCGCGGGATACGTTGCCGCCGCCCACGCGATGAACGCTTTCAACGTGTCCGGCGATCCCATATTGACATTGCCCAGCGAAACACCCGAGGACAGCAACTGCGAGAATGGGTCGGCCGTCTTCGTCACTTTCATGCGCCGGGTTTCGCTCTTATACACGGCGCTGTTCTGGGCCGTGCCCTCATAGGCTTTGCTGAACTCCGCTTGAACGACGATATTGACCTTATCCGTGGAACCGACTTTGGCCATTTCGATCAAATCCTGAACGCCGCACTGGCTGAGATTGTTGTCGGCGCCCATATAGACCATATACGTCCATTCCACTTCGCCTTCACCCTCGCCTTCACCCTCGCCTTCACCCTCGCCTTCACCCTCGCC
>CAYOCT010000129.1:0-8420 GCA_964402555.1 uncultured Nitrospiraceae bacterium
CGGCGGTGGCGGCGGCGGTGGTGGTGGTGGCGGTGGCGCAGCGGGCGGTGGCGGCGGCGGTTCAGCCGAAGCGACTTCCTCCCATACGACGGGCGGCGGTGGCGGCGGCGGCGGTGGTGGTGGCGGTGGCGGTGGTGGCGGAGCGGGCGCATCCGCAGGCGGCGGCGGCGGAGGGTCCGCCGGTGTTGTCGGCGGTGAAAGCGGTGGCGTAGCCACGGTCGCGGGCACTCTTCCATCCGTAGGCTCCCAACCCCCGGTTGCAGGCAATGGCGCGAATGGGACGGCCTCGGCGTCGACATGGCCCGCCGCTCCGGCTGGCGGTACGGGCGGCGCGGGTGGCACCGGCGGCTCAGGCGGCACGGGCGGCCCGGGCGGGGCAGGCGGGATTGGCGCTCATGGGGCTTCCGGAGGCGGCTCGTTTGTATTGGCCGCGCGCGGTTTGCTTAAGATAACGGCTCCGCTGAATCTCGATATCTCGGCCGGCCTTCCCACGAATGGCGGCGCGGGCGGTGTCTCGTATCCCGGATGGGCTGGCGCGGCCGGCGGCAAGGGCGGCGTGCGCGGTACGCCAGGCACAGGCGGCACAGACGGCCTTTCCCAGGGCGGTACGGGCGGGGTGTCCGCTCAGAACCCCGATGGCACCTCCGGCGGCACCGGTGGCACGGGTGGCGCGGGCGGCACGGGCGGTGTGGGCGGCACGGGCGGCAGGAGTGGCTTCGGCACACCCGGCATGGTGAAGCTGCAAGGCTCGATCGTCATCGCTTCCCAAGCGACCGTAGTTGCCAAGAACACGGCGAGCTCGGCGCCGAACTACAACGGCGCGTGTACCTTCATTTCGAATATGACCAACGACGCGTACCTCGCCAACAAACCGGTCGAAGGGTCGGGCCAGGCCAACGAAATTCCGGTGTTCGCGGCGATCCGCAACGATGCCGCCTTGACGGCGACTAACAATGCGCCGTACCAGTCGATACCCGGACTCAACTACCCGCTCATTCCGACGCTCGTGGCCGGTCCGGCGGCTCATGGCTGGTGCCAGGACGCCTACTGGAACAAGGACGCGGTGGACGCGCTCTTCCCGGCTTCCGGAAATGTCGAGTACATCGTCCTGACATCGACGAGCACGCCGCCAAGCGCGTTCGCGTCTTTCGATCAGGTTCTGGTCAAGAACACCGGCGCCTCGACGGCAACGCAAGTGCGCGTGCGCGTGGGCGACGAGAACGGCGTTCTGATTCAAGGCTCCGGCGGTGTCGAGGGCGAATTGGGGCCGGGCAAGGTTTGGACCACAACCGTGGCCAGCGGCACCCCCGTGGCCGCGGGCGTGTTCTCCATCACCCTCCAGCCCGTGTCGCAGACCGTGAATCCCGGCGCCCTGGTCCAGTTCAGCACGGCCGCTTTGGGCCTGGGCATTCACTATCAGTGGATGAAGAACGGCGTGGCCATTTCGAGCGGTACAGATGCGACACTGACCATCGCCAGCGCCCAGGAGTCCGACGAAGGTTCCTATGCCTGCCAAGTCACGAATAATGGCGGATGGGGAAGCACGAACGCCGCGACATTGACCGTCAACAATCCCGCCGTTGTCGTCGTGCAGCCGGCCTCGAAAACTGTCGCCTACCACGGCACGCTGAACCTGTCGCTCGCCGCGACGGGAACGGCCCCGCTGAGTTACCAGTGGCGCCAGAACGGCGTAAACGTGGTTGGGGCTACGCGGGCGAGTTACTCGTTCGGCCCCGTTACAGGGATTCACGGCGGCGCCTACGATTGCGTCGTCACGAATATCACTGGGCCTACGTACTCGAACGTGGCCAACGTGACTATTCAGGATCCGGCCATCGTGGACCAGCCCGACAATCAAGTTCTGTTGCGCGGCTACTCGGCCACGTTCTCCGTTATCGTGAGCGGGTCGGGGGCGATTACCTACCAGTGGCGCAAAGATGGCGTGAGTATGACGAACGGCGGCAGTGTCAGCGGCGTCCAGACTCCCGTCCTTTCGATCGACAATGTCGATACGATTAATGAAGGCGCGTACACGTGTTACGCCGTCGGTGCGGGCGGGGCGGTGCTTTCCCAAGAAGCCACGTTGTCCGTGAACGACAACCTCGGCATTCTCCTGCAGCCTGGTTCCGTGACCGTCGACCCGGCCGCGTCCGCCTCGTTTACCTGCGTCGGCGCGGGGAACGGCATCATCTTCTACCAATGGCGCAAGGACGGCTTGAACGTTGCAGGGGCGACGGACGCCACCCTCGCCGTGCCCTATGCGAGCTATGAGGATCGGGGCGACTATATCTGCCGCATCTGGACTTCACTCTATGGCCCGTTGGACTCGAACCCTGCCACCCTCGGAGTGAACGGCGATCCGATTTCCTTCCTCGGCGTTCCGCAAGATCTCAAACGCTACGAGGGCGAAAGCGCCTCGTTCTCGATCGAGGGTATCTATGGAGGATTTGGCGTTCCGGTGATTCACTGGAAGTTCGATAACGGCCAGAAGACCGTGGTGGACGTCGGCGGCGACGAACCCGAGATATCGATCGCGAGCGTGACGATGGCCGACGCAGGGCAATACTTCTGCGAGGTCACCGACGATTCGCCGTTCCGCTACTGGTCCAACACCGCCACGCTCCAGGTCGGCACAATGCCCGTCATCGACGTGCAGCCGGAAGGCGCATCGAAGCTTACCGGCGAATCCCACACCTTCCTCGTGAGCGTGAGCGGCGGCCTGGGTTCGCTGAGCTACCAATGGAAGAAGGGCGGCGTTGCGATTTCCGGCGCCACCGGAACGTCGCTGACGCTGAGCAATCTTCAAGTCACGGATTCGGGATCCTACACGGTGACCGCAATGGACGAGTACCTTGGCGTCGTGCAGTCGTCCCCCGCCGTGCTTACGGTGGTTGAACCGCCTTACCAGGGCGTGCCGGTGGCGGGCGGCGCGGGACTTGCGGGCGTATTCGCGCTCGTTGGCATCCTCTGCCTGCGTGGAAGAAGGAAGCGCGGCGAATAGCGGGTTTCTCTGAACCTTTGCGCCGGCATGCGCGAATGCGCATGCCGGCGCTCGTCATTAGGGTTGGCCGTCGGCATCGTTGAGTTCGTAGCAGACGATCCCATCGAAGACGCAGCGTCCGCCCTGAGCGAAGAGGCCCGGACGCGACTCAGGCCACGCTCCTTCGATGCTGCCCGCCTCAAAGCCGTCTGCAAACACAACGATTCGGCTTTCGAGCTTCACTATCCGAAGATGATACCCCTCGGCATCACGAGCGCGATGGATGCGAGCGGGAATTGTGAGACTCCGCCCCGGCAAGTCTCTTCCGTCGCGTTTCCCCGCTATTTCAAGCTGTGTGAATGCCGAGTCTGCGCAAATCCGCACGAAACTTTCTACGTTCACATAGACCGGGTACACGCCTCCAGGTCCGTCGAGTTGGGCGGAGAATTCGTATCGAGACATGGGATCGCCTTTGAACGCCCGATCGCCGTCGCCGAGAACCAGGCCCGAGTCAACACGTTCAATTGTCTTTCCCGTCCGATCAGTCCAGCCTCGCACTGCGCGTCCCCATTCATCCCAGCCGCGCGTGAAGACGAAGTGCTCGAACTCCGCATCGCAGCGCGCCACAATGAGGCCGGGAATGCCCGGCGCATAGTGCCGGATAGGAGGCTCTGGAAAGTCCAATCGCACTTGGTCGAGGAAGCACGCGAATGCGCCGTCATTGTTTTCGACCCTCACGGCATGGGGGGCGTTCCAACTGAATTCCGGGGACAGCGTGACGCGGTGTTCCTTTCGGCGGTCCCCTCGACATACGGCGAGATAGGCGGCGTTCCTTTTCGGGTCAAGTCCAAAACGTAGTGTCGTTTCTTTGCCGTCGTCCCACGCGACGATACCGAAGGTTCCTTCCCCTTGGCCCCGAGACCGAATAACCGATTCCAGCACGTAGCTTCGTCCCGGCTGCACTCGAGGCCGCGCGATAACAGCGTCACCCTCACTCGATCCCACTAGCGCGCCGTCGGCCTTGGTCCATCGGCCTTCGAGAGTCCAGCGCGATTCGAGCTGCTCGCCGCCGTCGAACAAGTCCTCAAACGACGGCCGCGCCGGACCGGGATGATACCCCGGAGTTCCCGCAACGGTCGGCCCTTCAACGAAGATCTCGTGGCCGAAGAAATGCGCTCGATCGATACACTGCGAACGATGGCCGCCCTGATCGGCGAAATAGACGAGCCACCACTCGATGCCGTTGGGCCCGCGCACGAGACTGGGCTGGCCGCAGTTCTTAACCTCCGGTAGCGTCTCGTCAATTGCAACGCCCGCGAACTTCGGGTCGCGGCTCGACCGCAGCACGGAAAAGGGATACTTCGTGGCGTTCTCGAATCCCAGCGCGCTATCCGATTCCGCGACGCCGAGCGCATAGTTGCCGTACTTGGGCGACGTATGGTTCGAGTTGTAGACCATGTAGTACCGGCCGCGATACTTCGTGACGAACGGGCCTTCGTTAATGGAAGTCACCTTGTCGAGCGTTTCCCACGTATTCGGAACCGCGGTAAGCAATTTCTTCGGCTGGTCGCGCAGCGCCCAAGGCGTGTCCATGGGCTGGCCCCAAATGATGTTGCCCAAGCCAAACTTCACGGTATAGAAATAGAGGCTGCCGTCATCGTCCTGGAAACACTGCGGGTCGATACGTCCGTCGAACGGGACCGCGCGTTCCGGTTCGCGATACGGTCCCGTCGGCGCGTCCGCGACGGCATGCCCAATCTGGCGCAACGCGCCGCGATTGACCGACCAATACAAGTGGAACACGCCATCAATTAGCGATAGATCGCATGCGTGGATATTGTCGTCGGTAGCGGCGGGCCCGGTGGCCCACGCGTTCTCCATCGAAAATGCGTGAACGGGGCCAGTCCAATGCACGAGGTCGTTCGACACATACATGCCGCCCGAGGTCCCCACGCCCATCAAGTAATACCTGCCCGCATAGCGCAGCACGCCCGCGTCGGCAACGTCCGGCAACACCGGATTGGCTGCGCCCAACAAGAGAGTGCCCGCTATCGCTAAAGCCAGCATGATCATCCTTTGAACTCGAAAAGGAGAACTACCGTGACGAGAAGAAACGGACAGGATTACAGGATAGACAGGATGGCTCGATAGCGAATTCGAAATCTGTTCGTTTGCCACGCTCAATAGGAATGGCCTTCTTTCGCAGACTGCTCCGTGTCGCGACTAATCCTGGTATCCCGTTCAATGACGAACTATCTCCACATTAGAATCAATAGACTAGTAAACTTTAACAAATGTTAATCGTATTAATCCCCTGCCAGAACTGAGCGAAAAACAGGGACTGACTCGCTTTTCGGCGGTTTGAAAAGCGTGTCTGTCCCTGCTTTTCGCGGCTCTTCCACCCAAGGATAACATGCCATCAACATGACTCATTACACTAGCGCGCCGATGCGGTCAGCGTGCGGATAAGCGCGGCCTCGTTCGCCTTGTAGGGCGTACCGTTGGCACGAAACACGTCATGGAACCACGGATTCGGTTCCGCGGTGTACTGCTTCTTCCACGAGTCCCACGGATAGATGGTCTGCGAACGCCCGCTGACGAGGCCCCAGTTGATCGCGCCCACGTGCTTCTCCTTGAAGTAGGGCAGGATCGTCTCGAAGGTCGAGCCGCTCCCTCGCGACATATACTCCGTGCAGATCGCCGGACGGTCGGCCCGTTCGAGCCACGTGACCGCTTTGCGCGCTCCGTCCAGCGGCGCGTAGGTGTGAAACGTGATGATGTCCGACTGTTCCAGCATCAAGGTGTCCAGCGCCGAAACCGGGTGGATACGGCTTCCGACGTCCAGCCACACCCCTGCGGTCAGCGGTTGCGAAGGATTGACCTCCCGTGCCCACGCGAACAGCTTCCCAAGGAACGCCACGTGCGCCGCCTCTTTATCCGCGGCGGTCCAGCCTTCATCGTAATCCGCTGCGCGGTTCCCCGGTTCGTTGAGCAGGTCCCAGCCCAACACACGCGAGTCGTCTTTGAACCGCGTCAGCACCGCGACGAGATACGGTTTCACCTCTTCGTACCGCGCCGGGTCCTTCTGGATATCGATATGCGGCGACTGCGCCCAGCGCGAATTGTGGCGGAACGGCACAGGTTCTTCCTGCGGCCCGATCTTCGGGCGCGGATTCCAGCAACTGTCGAACGCGACGAACAACGTCCGGATGCCATGTTTCGAAGCGATGGCCAAGTACTCATCCATGCGCTGCTCGAATCCCGCCGGGTCGGCCTTCCACGCCATGTCATGCAAGAAGACGCGCATCGTATTGAACCCGATAGCCGCCGCCCAGCCGAATTCCCGGTCGATTGTCTTCGGATCGAAGGTCCCGGCCTGCCACATCTCAAGTTCGTTCGACGCGGTGCTTGGGACAAAGTTCGCGCCCACCAGCCAAGGCTGCTTCGTGTACCAAGCCTTCGCCCGATCTCGCGTCCAGCGGCCCTCGTCGGTGCGCCACTTCACGCCCGTATCTTGCGCTGCACCCGCACCGCAGAACATCAGTGCCGCAGCGAATCCGGCGGTACCCATCAGAGCCAAGCCCACATGATTCATCCGATCTCTCCCTTTGCCGAGACTGCTTGCGCGTCAATGAAATGGATGGTAGCGTTCTCCGCCACCGACCGTCAATGTGCCACCGGGGCCTCGTATTCTCTAGAGCAGGGGAACACTCTCTTGCCGAATCCATCGAGTAGCCGTCATGGAACGATCCGGAGCAGAAGGGGGTTTAGACCCTTCACAGGTTCGGCCCCTTCATCGTAGGTCTATGCTCCAAACCACAAAGAGAGTTCTTGGATACACAATATATTGACAAATTCCGGCCGACCTTATACAATATCTTGTATAGATTGGCGTATGGTGTGTCTTGCCAGGGTTCTGGAGAGGATTTCATGATGAGAACGTCCAGATTCGTAGCGGTTTCCTGTGTGCTGTCGATCACGCTGTTGTTCGGAATCTCGGCGCAGGCAGCGGATTCGACGCCACGGTTTACGTTAACGCTTCGCGGGTGGTTCACGTCGGCCAATGTGCGTAGCGGCCTGGTCGAGGAGCTCTTCACCAACTCGTCCGATGCGATCAGAAAGATGAACCTGGGCGATGAGGTCGCGCTCGAAGGGCGCGCGCGCCTGGGGATCGCCGCGAGGCACGCGCTGGAACTGCGCTATCTCTACTTCGCAAAGAGCGACAATTTCACCGCGTACCACGGGACGCAGTGGGGCGGGACGCAGTCGGGTGACGTCAAGAACTCGGTCGATGTTTCCTACGCGAGGCTCGGCTGGCACTGGGCCGTCATCGAGCCGGAGAACGGCGCGTTTCGTCTGGAGACGATCGTCGACGTGTCGGGCGGAGAAATCAAGCAGAGCGGGAAACTCCATCGGATGGCGTGGCCGTTGCCTCCAGTGACGAGCGCAGACGCCAACGTTTCCGGCGTGTGGCCGACGATTGGCCTTGCGGCGAAGGTCTCGCCGACGAAGTGGTTCGATCTGTTCGGCGAAGTCTCGGGGATGACCGGCATCACCGATGTGGATGTGCTCGACTGGGAAGCAGGGCTTCGCGTGAATCCCTTCAACTGGCTGGGCATCGAGGCGGGCTATCGCAGCCTTGAGATCAATGGCACGGACCACAACACGGATGTGAGAGTTTCTTTCTCCGGCCCGTTCATCGGTACGGAACTGCGTTTCTAACGCTGCGGCGGGCGCGGTCCATTGTGCTATACTCGCCTTCGTGAGTAGGCCGGACGGCCGCGGCATCGCTCGACGGTGTCGAGGAAAGTCCGAGCTCCGCAGGGCAGGGTGCTTCGTAACGCGAAGGCGGGGCGACCCGACGGAAAGTGGCACAGAAACGACACCGCCTACGTCTCTTCGGAGGCCGGCAAGGGTGAAAAGGTGCGGTAAGAGCGCACCAGCGGACCGGCAACGGCCCGGCTGGCTAAACCCCACCCGGAGCAATTCCAAATAGGGGAGCTATGGAGTGGCCCGCTTCGCTCCCGGGTTGGAAGCTCGAGGCGCCTGGCGACAGGCGTCCCAGACGAATGGCCGTCTCGGGGCCGCAAGGCTCTAGACAGAACTCGGCTTACAGGCCTACTCACGCTTTTCCCCTCGCGTTTGCGGTGCATTGTCATGACTCTCTTTTTCGACAGGATAACGGGATAGACAGGATGGTCTGAATGCCGCGAAAAGCGTGTCAGTCCCGAATGTCACTAAGTTAAGGTGCCTGAACCTAAAACCTATCCTCAAACCCGATTCATGATAGTTCTACTCGATTAGCCTGCCTTTAGCAGGCTAAACGCCCCGCGGCAGACAGTCCCGAACCCTATCTTAGTGCCATTCGTGTCAGTCCCCGTTTTTCGCTCTAGAGCGTTTTAAGTTAAACTGTAGCCGCAGGAGGCAAACCAGTTATGGA
>CAYOCT010000130.1:0-8313 GCA_964402555.1 uncultured Nitrospiraceae bacterium
CGCTGCGTTTTCATCCTCCCGAGTGAAGCCGCGCTTCATGACGACTCGTAATCGTCTTCGTCATCGATATAACAATGTATCATACAAATGAGCATTCTATAAATAGGACATCAAGGCTCTAATCAACCGATTCTCAATGCATCGGCCCAATGGTGGGCTTTCGATTACGATTAGGAGCAAGAGCAAGAGCAAGAGCAAGACCGATACGACTCTTAGCCTGTTTGCGTGGGAACATTTCCGCGCCTCGTAGGACCTGTCTCATATCGAGCCGCCGAGAACCGTCTCGCGAGGCGATCAGTCTCTGCCGCGCGAGAGCAGCATCATGCGGACGAGTTGCATGATGGCCATCGCCGCCGCGGCGACGTAGGTCAGCGCGGCCGCTGACAACACGCGCCGCGCGCCGACGAGTTCGTCCGCCGTCAAATAACCTCCGTGTTCGAGCGCCGCAAGCGCGCGCCGGCTCGCGTTGAACTCGACCGGCAGCGTTATGACGGTGAAGAACACCGCGAGCGCGAACAGCATGATCGCCGCCTGCATCAACGGTCCGAAATGGGCGAACAGGCCGATGATGAACAACGGGAACGCCAGCGACGAACCGATGCTCGTTACGGGGTAGATGAGGTTGCGCAGCATGAGCGGGCTGTACAGCCGCGCGTGTTGGATAGCGTGGCCGACTTCGTGCGCCGCGACGCCGAGCGCCGCCACGCTCCGCCCGTAATACACGTCTTCGGAGAGGTTCAGCACGCGCGAGCGCGGATCATAGTGGTCCGTCAGCGCGCCAGGAATGAAGGCCAGTCCGCACGCGACGCCGCCCGGGTACGATTCCGGTGAGTTCGAGAGGGGAATTTGTGCATCGGCGAGGATGCGTTGCGCGACGTCCGCCCCGTTCAAGCCCGAGCGGACTTGGACCTCGCTGTACTTTGCGTAGGTCGATTTGATCTTGTACTGAGCCCACAGCCCGAGGATCAAGGGCGGAATGACCAGAATAAATGTTGGATCCCAGAATATCATTGGCCGTTCCTTTGGGGCGGCTTTCGCATTCTGCACGATCCGTTGAAGGTCGCGCCTTCCTCAATGACAAGCTGCCTTGTGTGGATGTTCCCCTCGATGCGTCCCGAGGTCACCAACTGCAACATGCCGCCCGTCGCGAGGTTGCCGAACACCTGGCCTGCCACGGTGATCTTCTTGCCAGCGGCGGCATCGGAGTTCAAACGGCCCGTCCGGCCGAGGTCGATTTCCTGCGAACACTCGAGCTTGCCCTCGACACGCCCTTCGATCCGGCACATGACCGCGCGGATATTCCCCGAAATCACCGCCGTTTCGCCGAGGAAAAGCCGTCCGTCGACGGTCACGTCGCCATCGACACGGCCCGAGATCTCCGTTTCGGCATTGCTTGTGATCGAGCCGCCGATGACCACCCCTTCCGGCACGACCATCCGGCGCAGGCCGCCGGTCTTCGCGCGGCGCGCCGCGAGGTCTTCGGCGCTCGCGGGCGGCGCTTCGGCCACGGGCGTTTCATCGAGAAAGTCGGCCGGGCGGTCCATGCCGCCCCGGCTCGTCTGGATCTTGTCCTGGAACGATGCGCCCAGCCGTTGAAAGAACGACGGACGTTGCGCGTCGGGATCGGAACCGGTCCCGATGGCGGGCGCTACGGGTTGAGGAGTGGGTTTGCCGGCATTTTTGATATCGGTCTCTTTGCTCACGGTCTGATGCATCCCCGTCGGTTTGCAGGATCGCCTGCGCGGCCTTCCATTGGATGTCTCTTCACATTGGCAAGACACGCCTTGCCCGATTTAGGACACCGCACCAGCCCGGCCAGCGCCAGCCCAAAACACGTACGCGCCAGCCCCGTGCAGCCCCGTCCCCAATCGGATTTCTCACCGTAACACAGCCTATTCGTTTAAGTCAAGACGTGTGCGCGCCTGCCCCGGCATAGCCGGTGTTCGTCCGTGTCCTTCCGTAGAGAGGCAGGCCAAAGCGCTACTTCACGAATAGATGAGCGCCAAGATGCGCGCATCGGTGTCGCCGAGAGCCTGGACCTGATGCGGCGTGGTCGAATGGTAGTAGATGCTGTCGCCGGGACTCAGGACGTGCCGGTCCTGGCCGTAGTATATCTCGATTTGGCCTGCCAGCACGTAAATGAACTCCTCGCCTTCGTGAAACGAAAACGTGACGTCTTCGGGTACCGAGGGGTGGACATCGACGATGAAGGGTTCCATGTGGCGGTCGCGCTTGTTCCTGGCGAGCGGGTAGAAATCGAGCGTGCTCAGGCAATACGAACCCAGCCCCGAGAACTCGACGGCTTCTTCGGCCTTCCCGGCGCGGACAATTACAGGCGCATCCGAAGGGTCGTCGTCGAGCAGCGAATCGAGCCGCACGCCCAGGCCGCGCGCGATCTTTAACAGGGGCGCGATCGAAGAGACCAGTTCGCCCGCCTCGAGTTCTTCAATCAACTTCCTGTTGACTTGACAGAGGTCGGCCAAGCCATCGATCGAAAGCCGCTTGGATTCGCGCAGGTGTTTGATCTTCGTGCCGACGGGGTTCTTCTCGGTCATGGAATGCCCTCCCATTCGCTACTACGCCGCCATCATGACACGCGCGGATCGGCGGGTCAAGCCGCGTTGGGCGCAACCGTCAGCGCTCCGCAGTTTCTATGTGGCTTCGTCTCTTCTTGTTCTTGCTCTTGCTCTTGCTACCTCGTAAATAGAAACCCGACCTCCTGTCATTCTGAGCAACGCGAAGAATCTCGCCCACGATAAAAGCCTCACCTGCCAGGAGATTCTTCGCGTTGCTCAGAGTTTGTGAAGAAATTGTGATACGAGGGCGCTTTGCCTCTTTACTACGTATTGCCTGTCATCCTGAGCGCAGCGAAGGATCTCATAAGCATCAGAGGCCTATGCACATAGCGAGATCCTTCGCTGCGCTCAGGATGACAGAACGGACGGAGCCGACAAACGAAATCGCGGGACCTTGTCATTTCTTCACAAGCTCTCAGAATGACAGGAGGTCGGGTTTCTATTTTCGAGGCAGCACGGGCACTGGCGCTATCTCGCAGAGCACGGCTCTTCACAAAGCTGGGGAGCACTGACGCGCGCAACCTTCTGGCGCCGGTGTGTATAATAAACTCTACGGAGGAACGTTGTCCGATGAAGAAGACACTCGCGATTCTACTGTGCGTTCTGGCCGCGGCATGCTCAACGGGCAAGGATAAGAAGAGCAGTCCGCCCGTGGACAAAGCGGCGGCTCAAGAGGCAAAGAAGCTCGAAAAGGAACAAGCCAAAGAATCCAAAGAAAAGCAACCGAAGGAACAACAGGAACAGCAACACCGCAATACCGTTTTTGCTTCGTCGAGCCCCGCGCCGGCGGTGACGCTCAGCCAGGACGCAAGCACGCTCGGCGAGACGGTGCAGCGGCTTAGCGACGAGGTGGGCGGCAGCATCGTGCTCATGAAGGGCATCGAGGACAGGCCGATCGGGCCGCTGAACTTCAAAGGGACGCCGTTCGCCGATTTCGTTTCGCAACTCGCCGCCGCGGGACAGTGCAAAGTCCAGGTGTGTTCGGACTATTCCTTTCTTTATCCCGACGACCGCTATGCGCCGCTCCTCGAAACCGCGGTGGGCACGCTCGATGCCGCCTACAGCGACAAGGCGGCCGGACTGAATTTCGGCGCCGGGACGCCTTTGTTCGAAGTCTTTGCGCTGCTGGGCAGCGCCATGGGCATCACCCTCGTGTCCGACAACATCATCGGCGGACAGCCGTGCGGCGCGTTGACGCTCGCGCGCCTGCCGTTGCAGGAAGCGCTCGGCGCGGTATTGAAATCGGCGCGGCTCGCCAAAGACGCGTTCCTCATCGAAAGCACGCCGGAATATATCTTCGTCTACGCCGCGCAGAACGTGGCCCCTCCCACGCTCCTTCTGAACGGCGACGCGCTTAACGCCGAACAGAACGCCGCGCTCGACAAGAAAGTCGACATGACTCTCCCGAAGCCGGAGAGCGATCCGGCCCGGCGTCCGCGCCAGCTTGGCGCTATCCGACTCTCGAAGGCCCTGCCCGAGATCTCCGAGCAACTCGGCATCCCCGTGGTCGCCGAAGAAGGTATGGAAGCGATCCCGATCAATCCCATCGTGTTTACTGGCGTCCGTGTCCGCACGGCTATGGACCTCCTGGTCCGCCAATGGCCCATCTCCGAATTCGGCTACCGATTCGACGGCAGCCAGATCGTCATCGAACGAAAACGGTAGACCCGATTGGAACGCTTTTCGTCGTGATTCAAAGTTGGGACAACGTTCAAGACAGTGCGGCTAAGCGAAGAACACGTGTCTCTGCTTTTCGCGGCCTTTGGTACACCAAATAGGATGCCGTCAGGACGATGCACTACGCTAGCGCGAGTGCGCGTCAACATAGGCGCGCAGGACCGCATTGATCCGTGTCTGGTAGCGTTTGCTCTGCTTTCGGAACCACGCAAGCACGTCGGGATCGATACGGATAGAAATCAATTCCTTGGGTTGGGGCATTCTTACTTCCATCCTTTTGAAGACGCTAGGATCGACTTCGGGTATATCGCTCAGGTCGATATCTTCGTCCCGCATGCTCTCGAGCCGCTTCCAATCTGTCTTAGAACTCGTTTCGGTAGATGGCTTCTTCACGCCGAGTTGCCTTTCTAGCTGACAAGATACGAATTGTGTTCGGGTTTCGCTCCACGAAAACGACGACTGCCGTGATCGTCTTTAGCATACCAATGCCTATCCAACGGTGCTCGCCATAGTCTTCTCGATCGTCGAGGAACACGGCCATAGGACGATCGAACATCGTCGGCACGTCGACGAAGTCGATACCGTGTTTCCGGATATTCGATCGGTTCTTCGCTTCATCCCAATCGTATCGTGCTGCATTCATTGTATATACACTTTGTCGTTACGTCAAGTCTGGACAGCCGACAGCTAGCCCCACTTCTGGAGTTCATCCCCGCACTCTACTACACTCATGCTCATATGGACAAACCCCGCGCCGGTCGATGGAAACGGTATGCGATTCCTGTCGCCGTCTTGATGGCGGCGGCGGGCGGCGTGTCGGCCTCGGCGCGGATCCGTTACCTTGAAGAGACCATCCGCGTGCGCGTTCATCCCCGCTCCATCGAAGTCACGGGCGAGTATATCTACGAGAACAGTTGGCCAATTGCCTCGGGCATCGTGCTGGACATCCCCGTCCCGGTCGACGCGGACCATCCTGCGCCGCGCGCCATGACCGCGGCGTACGGCACGGACACGCTGCACCCCGTCCGGTTATTCCAGATCCTCGGCCATACCTTCGTGCTGTTATGGTTCAGTCCCCACGCCCGGCAGCGATTTGAGGTATACTATGAACAGAAAACGCGGGTAACGAACGGCTGCTACCTGATTACGACCACGCAGTCGTGGGGGCGGCCGTTGGAGAAGGTCAGGTTCCGGATCGAGGCCGACGGCGTCCGAATCGTCGAATCGAGCTATCCGCTTGAACCGTGCGGGGACGGCGTCCAAGGATTCGAGCGCACGGCGTTCATGCCGGTCTACGACTGGACCTTCGCGTGGGAGGCGCTATGAGGGCAAGAATATCTGCAGGGACGGGGCGAGTTCTATTGAGACCTTGGGGTTCCAAGAGTAGCGCGCGCGCGCTTGCACGGACTAGCGTGACATGCGGAACGCTGTTTCTTGCTGTGTTGCTGTACCCGGCCACCGCGCTTGCCAATCCTAGGCCAATGGCTCCGTTTCTTCCGCTTTCTTTTCTCGCCGGTTTGCTACTGTGCGGGGTGGTCTGGCTGTTGGTCTGGCTCATTACGCGGTTTGGCGGCGGTTACGTCGTTATGGACAGACTTTCCGCGATGCCCGACGCCCGGCCCAAGTCCCTGCTGGGCCTTGCCTCGTTCTTGGGCGGTCTTGCGGGCATGTACGTCGTTGGCCTTGTTATCGAGCGTCTGCAACATCCGATGGTTCGGGACTTGCTGGTGTGGCCCATTATCCTAACCTGCGCAACGGGATTCTTCGTGACTCGAGGTATCCAGATGGGCCACTGGGCGCTGACCGCGCTGCGACACAAGGAACGTCCCGAGTTCCTCGCGGGCGTCCGTCCAATTCGCATGCTTGTTTCGGCCTTGCTGATCGGTATCGCTATACCGGGCGGTATCGCCGGGGGGCTTGCCAGTTTTGCCATTTCATTTAGGCATACGCAAGAACGACATGAGGCGCACAAAGAGGCGAAGGAATTGAACATGAACTTGCGGATGCTGGCGCAATATCTTGGGACGAAAGACCTGCATGACCTCTTCGTCGATCCGGAAAGCCTCAAACGTCCAACGCTCATGGAGACCGTCGAGGTCCAGACGAGGGTCATTGGCGAATTGCTCAAGAACGGCCGTGACGCGGATATCGGACTGCGGCCGGAAGTCCGCGCGAAGCTGGGACCACAGGTATGCGAATTGAAGCCTGACCCATGGGGACATGACTATCTATTCTTCCTGGGCCCCTGGAAGCTGGAACCGCAGTGGGGATTCACGGCCGTCCCGTTCCGTATCCACGATTCCATGGGCGGGATGTACGCGTCGCTTGCCGACGAATACACGATTGAAATCCCCGGCACGCATGAACAAATTGGGTTTCCAGCGCCAGCCGACAACCTCGTCTACGTCTTCTCGATGGGAAGAAACGGCCGTATCGACCAGTTGTTTGCCCCAGGTTACGCCGAGCTTCCGATCGAGGAAAGAGGCGGCGGGGACGACATCAACAACTGGGACGGCAAATCGGGATGGGGCGGGCTCTTTTGAGCCTCGGCTGCCAGCGCGAAACCTTCAAGTTGACGAGATTGGTTCTGATTGCCGGCCACATCATCGAGACATCCTGTTCGTCCCGTTATCCTGTCCGCAAGAAGATCGCATCGGCACGTGCGAATGCGACCGGCGTTTGACTTGAGGGGGCGCGAGGGGAATACTGGAAGCGGAATGGGGAGACGAACATGAAACCTGATATGGATGCGGTTTGCGAGTTGGAACGTGGGCTGGACGGGGCGGCGCTCGATCGTATCGACAGGGCGGTGGGCCGGATCGTGGCGGCGAAGGAATCGGGCAAGCGCGTGGTGGTGGTCACGGGCAGCGGGCCGAACGTGCACGAAGGCGTGACAAC
The DNA here is from genome assembly GCA_964402555.1 of uncultured Nitrospiraceae bacterium. GTDB lineage: Bacteria > Hydrogenedentota > Hydrogenedentia > Hydrogenedentales > SLHB01 > CAYOCT01. Next base: position 7,152 of record CAYOCT010000130.1, read on the forward strand.
GCTGGTGGCGGAGTTGATGCGCGCGGGCGTGATCGACGGCGTGACGACGAGTTCGGCGGTGGTGTCGCACGAAATGGGCGGGACGCTGGATAAGGTCAAACGCGTCGATGGCCGCGCCGCCGGGATCGAGTCGGATATGCTGCCGCACGGGGGCACGTTCGAGTTGACGCTGATGGAGGAGGAAGCCCTGCAGGGCATGGACCGCGAGATGCCGCTGGATTGGCCGTTGATCGAGCGGATGCGCGAACTGCCGGGCGACACGATCGTCAAGGCCGCGGGCAATCTTGGGTATCCGATGGGCCTGTGGATGGAGCGCGTGGCTTCGGAAATCCTCGCGCTCGCGCAACGGCGCGGCACGGTCTTCGAGGAGATCGCGGGACTCGGCGCGGACGAACATACGATGATCGGCATCGGCGCGAAACGCGGCCTTCCGGTACTCGTGACGATTCCGCAACTGGTCGGCGGCGGCGCGGTGGGTCTGGCCATCGGCGACAGCGTGTCGATTTCGGAACGCGCGTCGCGAGTCGCGCGAATGCTCGACAGCGCGGACGTGATTATCGAGTCGGCCGTGGCGCTGACGCAGGAGATCCATGACGGGCCGTTCGAGCGCTACACGGGCCACGGCATGTGGACCGCGTGGCAGGGACATCCGACGTACTCGCTCCAGGGCAAGACGCTCGTGCGCATCGATCTCGATCCCGCGCTGGACACGGTCTGGCGTGCCGAACGCGACAAGGGCGCGGTGCAGGAGGCCGTGGACAAGGGCTTGCCCAAGACGAAGCTGTTCAAGGTGCCGTTCCGAATGGAGATGTCGGGCTTCGCGCGTCTCGAGGGCAGCGTGCCAATCACGGGCGATATCGGCGTCGTGTGGCCGATCCTCGCCAAGCGTGTCGCGGAACGCCTGGGCATCGCGCTCGAGTTCGTTTCGTATCCGCAGCAGACGCCGCAGGGCAAAGCGATGCGCGAATGGATCGTCGAGAACGTCAAGGCGCTCAACCGCGCGCAGATGCTGGCCGCGATCGGCATGTAGCGCGCGGCGCTCTCCAGCTCGGCATAGAGTGACGCTTGGCTCAGTTTCTTGCTTTTGCTCTTGCTATCTCGAAAACAGAAACCCGACCACCTGTCATTCTGAGAGCCTGTGAAGAAATATCAAAGTCTTGCG
>CAYOCT010000131.1:0-8039 GCA_964402555.1 uncultured Nitrospiraceae bacterium
CAAAAACGCAAGATCCTTCACGCAAACTTGTGTCCAGGGAACCGGGCGCGGCACAGCGGTAGCATAACGGTCTTCGTATCTGAACCTTCCAGTACGCCACGAAACGCCAGGAAGTTGTTATCGCGGTCGACCAACACGTATCGGCTCTCACGAAAGAGCCCGTCGTAGCAGTCGGTCAGGTTTCTCGCGACTTGTTGTACCCACGCAGCATTCGGATTGGGTGTGATGCCCGCGATTTGAATACGGCGCGTGGAAAGTTGCATGGCAACCAGAATGTAGAACGTGACCAAGCCGCCCCGCGTCCATACTTCGAACGTCGTGAAATCCACGGCGGCGAGTACTTCCCAGTGCGCTTTAAGAAACGTCTTCCACGTCGTCGTGCACTGCCGATCAGGAGCCGGTTCGATGCCGTGTTGGCGCAGAATGTCACCGATGGTTGTATCGGAAAGCTTTACACCCAGGTTCTTCAGCGCACCTTCAATCCGACCGCAGCCCCACGTCGGGTTTTCCTGCGCCATTTGCACAACGAGTTTGGCAATTTCTTCTTGCGTGCGAGGACGACCAACGTGCCTGCGGAGCGCACTGAAATCCCACTTCTGCGCTACCAATTCCCGATGCCAACGCAAGAGCGTGTCGGGTGTAACAATCGTGGCCAGTTCCCGTAATACACGCCGACCAAGGGTCTTTGCCTTCACAGCCAGCCGGCGACGCTGGGCGTCACTGAACAAAATGCGGCCCTTGCCAAGCTTCTCCCGGGGCACCTGATTCTCCACATGCAAATACTCGATGATACGTTGCTGCTCACGATTGAGCTGAGACGCAAGGAACAAAACCAACAAATGCCACGGCTTCAGAATAAACTCTAACATGAGAACAGGCAGTCCTTTCCAAACAGAAGAGAGGTATGATGCCCGCCTGTTCAAGCCGAGTCAATCAGGACCGTAACGTCGCGTAACGTCGCGCGATTCCGACGCAAAACCGCCTCAACTCGTCAGAGCAGATCAAGACCGACTTCCAGATGGAGAATCCGAGTGGCGGATACGCTATAATTTGTCGTCTTTGCGCAGAAGTTCGACCTTGGCGTATTTATGTGAACTGGCAGCGGAGTGAGACCATGCCTTTGCCGATTAATATCTCGGACCTTCTCCACGGCAAATCGGTGGAATGGGAACGTCTTGAGTTCAAGAAGGGATGGAATCCTCTCGATGTCCTTCAGGCGATGTGCGCATTTGCCAATGATTTTCACAACCTGGGCGGCGGGTATATCGTCCTCGGCGTCGCGGAAAAGGATGGGCGTCCCGTCTTGCCGCCGGTCGGTTTGGATATCGCCAAGTTTGATGCAATACAAAAAGAAATACTCCATCTTGGGCACAGCGCAATCCAACCGAACTACTACCCGCTGGTTGTGCCCTACGAATTCGGCGGCCACCCCATCGTGGTCATATGGGTTCCTGGAGGCCAAACTCGACCCTATAAGGCCAAGATCAGCCTAAGCAAAGGCTGCAAGGAGTACGCCTATTTCATTCGGAAGGGATCGAGCACGGTGCGGGCAAAGGGTGCTGACGAGACCGAACTGATGTCTCTGGCGGCCACGGTACCGTTTGATGACCGTATCAATCAACAGGCTCGAATCGAGGATCTCTCTCGCGACTTGATGCAAGACTACCTGCGGCAAGTCGGGAGCGACCTGGCCAAACAAGCTCCCGCATTGTCGCTGCTCGAGCTTGGTCGGCAAATGGGCGTCGTTGGTGGTCCGGCTGAGGCCCCGTTCCCGCTCAATGTCGGTCTGATGATGTTCAATTCCGAGCCACATCATTTTTTCCCCGTGATGCAGATCGATGTCGTCTGGTTTCCAAAAGCGGGCCCCGGCGCCGATCAGTTTTCCGAGAAGATATTTCGTGGCCCTCTGCCGCGCATGACTCGTGAGGCGCTGGACTACATTCGTCGCAACTTCGTCAGCGAGACGGTCATAAAGCACGCGGATCGCGCGGAGGCCACGCGCGTCGAGAAGTATCCGTATGCCGCCATCGAAGAAGCGGTGGTCAACGCGGTCTATCATCGCGGATACGACGTGCGCGAGCCGGTGGAGGTGCGTATCAAGCATGATGAACTGGTCGTGCTCAGCTATCCTGGTCCGGACCGTTCGGTGCGTCTCGAACAACTTCGGGCCGGTCGCGCTCAGCCGCGCCGCTATCGCAATCGCCGCATTGGCGAGTTTCTGAAGGAGCTTGAATTCACGGAAGGGCGATCCACCGGAATTCCGAAAATTATCCACGCCATGAAGCAGAATGGCTCGCCTCCCGCCGAATTTGAGTTCGATGACGACTACAGTTATTTCATGGTGCGCCTGCCGGTGCATCCAGCTGCGCTGGAAGTGGACACATCGCTTACGGGGACAGAAGCCGGTGACGGCGCTGCCAAGTCGAGGCCAGAGTCGAGGCCAGAGTCGAGGCCAGAGTGGAAGCCGGGCTCAATCCAGCACAGAATAATGCAGGCGATTAGCCACGCTACCCTGGCGCGCTCGGAGATTGCGGACGCATTGGGGCATAAATCGGTTTCTGGCGCGGCCAAATTGGCACTTGCAGATCTGATAGAAGACGGCATGGTCGAATACACGGTTCCAGACAAACCCCAGAGCCGATTGCAGAAGTATCGGCTCACCGAGAGGGGCCGTACCTGGCTCGCCTCGCAACGTAAGGAGAAGAGGTCTAAACGGTGAAATTGCTCATTGGAACGCCTCGGCATCGTCCGCGAACTGACGGCCCGGAGGAGAAACCGGGTCTTCAGCTATACGTAGTACGTGGAGATTCCGTACCAAGGGACGGAATTGCCGACATGAAATCAGGCAGGCAGAAGGTCAGAATCGAGCCCAAATCGGCTGGACGCCAGCCAAACCTGGAAGCGCGTAAGTGCTTGGTACGCCTCGACGGACATAAATAAGTACCTCAAAGGCGAACTGTCCAGAGGCGAGAAACTCCAGAACGAGGGTTTGAACTGACACCAAGACCGTCAGGGCGCTCCAGATTTCTCATGACGGAAATCCTTGAGCCGGATGGAATGAGGCTACCTTTGGGGTATGTGCCCAACGGGGAACTCGGAATCTGTACCCTAAACTGTACCCTAAAATTTGAAAAACAAGCTGAACATGTATTACATGTATTGTCGTTCCTGAAAACCCATCCGGCACGCGTTGGCGCGTCTCCTGAGTATCATCCTGCGGTGATCCCGAGTTCAATCCGATGTTCTGAATCGTGATATCGCTCGTCTGTTCACCGTTCGAGAGCGTGAATGCTGCTTTACGCGTGCTCCCCCATTCTTCTGCTTGGGGAATCATGCGAATCCGATGAGTGGCTTGCGGTGTGTAGGTCAGGCGGCGCGGCGTTCGTAGCGGTGGTGAAGCCCGGCGACTTGGGAAAGAGAAATGACTTTGCCTTGGTCGCGCGTCTGAGTAGGGCGCGTGATCGGGCTGTCCATCTCAAGGGACAAATGCGTTCGGGATTGGTTGTAGTACTCGACGTATCCGGCAAGAATCCGTCTCAGATGGCTTTCACTGAAGACGATGACATGGTCCAAACACTCTCGCCGAAGCGAGCCGTTGAGTCTTTCCGAATATGGATTCTGCCAGGGGCTATGAGGCGCCGTGAGGACTTCTTCGATGCCCATGTTTATGACGCGTCGTCTAAACCAATCGCCGTAAACGCCATCGCGGTCGCGCAGCAAATACCTCGGTGCGGTATCCCATGGAAATGCCTCCACGACTTGCTGTGCCGCCCACGCTGCAGTCGCATGTTCCGTCACTGCGAAGTGAGCGATGTGGCGGCGCTCGATGGACAGAAAGAGGAGCACGTACAAGACCTGGAATCGGGCCGTGGGCACCACCATGAAATCAATCGACACGATTTCCTTTGCATGGTTTTTCAAGAACGTGCGCCATGTCGGAGAAGGCGACTTTCGGACACGCACCCGATACTTGTCTACGGTCGATTTAGTCACCTCTATGCCGAGCTTCGCTAACTCGCCCACGATTCGCGGCGAACCCCACGTCGGATTCATCGACGACATGGTCCGAATCAACTCTTTGACTTCGTCCGCAATCGATGGCCGGCCTGGTTCGCCAGACCGGGACAACTTCCTCCAATGGTCTTTGAAGCGCTTGCGCTGCCAGCGAATGACAGTATCCGGTTTCACGAAGATGAGCGCGTCTTTCCATCCTGTCCAGGCTTTCGCGAGAAGGCTCCAAAGAATCCGGTCTGCTGGCCGCACCTTCGGCCTCTTTACGCTTCGCTGGTAAACGCACAACTGATGCCGCAAAGCCAGATTCTCCGTTTGAAGCGCCGCACGAGAACTCAACGTTGAGGCAAAGACACCGATCCATAGTCTGACGAACTCGATCATATCCACTCCGATGACGTATCTCAGAAAGACGTTCCACGAAGCGGAAAGCGTAACAGATGGCGTCGCTATACAGCGAATCTCACCGAGCGCCAGGTTGTCCGAACGCGGGTTCGAATTCGGCTTCTGAATCAGGCTAGAATGGATTTCGTAGTTCCTTTGGAACTAGCCTGTTGTTGGCTAGACCTACTGGAGGTATCGCGTGAACCGCCGTGAACTATTGGCATTGGTCGACTGCGGAGAAGACTCGCAGCGGCAATTCAAGGTCGACCTCGCCAACTCGGATTCCCTGGCGGCCGACCTGGTCGCGTTCTCAAATACGAAAGGCGGCACGATCCTGGTCGGCGTTGCCGATGACGGCACAGTTCCAGGTCTGACACAAACGGACGTCCGGCGCATCAACCAACTTATTAGCAATGCCGCCACGCAACACATGCGCAGTCCGATATCTCCGACCACCGAAAACGTCTCTATTGGCGGCGGGCGCGTTGTCATCGTGCTCAGCGTTCCTGAAGGATTGGATAAGCCCTATTTCGACCGTCATGGCGTCATTTGGATCAAGACCGGGAGCGACCGGCGCAGAATACAATCCAAGGAGGAGTTACGGCGTCTGTTCCAGATGACGGACCAGTTTCACGCTGACGAATTGCCGACCAAAGCCGGACCGGATGCCTTAGACAAGCTCCGATTTCGAGATTTCTTACGAGATGTCCACCGACTCGAGTATCCCGATTCCCGCGATGAGCTGGCTCGGCTGCTGCGGAATCTGAACTTGGCCACGGAAACCGGCATGCTCAACCTTGCCGGCCTCTTGTTGTTCGCCGAACAACCGGAGCGCTTCAAGCCGCAGTTTGCCCTCAAAGCCATCCGCTATCCCGGCGTCAGCATTCACTCAGCGAAGTACCTCGACACCGAGGATTTCGCTGGCCCGCTTCGTTCGGTTTTCGACGGCGCCATGGGGTTCATTCAACGCAATCTGTATAAGCGGCAAGCGGGGCGCGGCGTAAACGCGCCGGGCATCCCGGAAATCCCGACGCTTGTATTTGAGGAACTTCTGGTCAATGCCCTGGTGCATCGTGACTATCTCATCAGTGCGCCGATCCGGCTGTTCATCTTTGATGACCGCATCGAAATTGTCAGCCCCGGGCACTTGCCCAACCACCTTACGGTGGAGCAGATCCGGGCCGGAAATTCCAACATACGGAATCCAGTTCTTGTCTCTCATGTCGCCAAGGGACTGCTGCCCTACCGCGGGCTGGGTTCAGGCATTAGGCGCGCATTGGAAGAATGGCCGCAAATCGACTTCGCTGACGATCAAGAAGGCTGCCTGTTCACAGTACGGATTCGGCGTCCGGCAATATCGGCGCGCGGAAGAAGCGACAGAGTCCGGGACCTGGAGCACAGGGCGAGCCGGGAATCATGGGCGGCCCTAAAGACGGAGCTTACCGCACAAGTCACCGCACAAGTCACCGCACAAGTTGCTTCATTCTGTCGGGAGCCAAGGACGGCGAAAGAGATCATGCGGGAACTGGGGTTGAAACACTGGAAGACTTTTCAAGCCAACTACCTTCTTCCTTTACTTAATGCAGGCCTGATAGAACGAACGATCCCCGAAAAGCCCAAAAGCCGACTGCAAAAGTATCGGCTGGCTGAAAAAGGGCGTCGCCTCGTAGAAGATGCGGTCGACGGAGAGAATGGATGAACTCTTGGCTGAAGAATGACTTCGACGATATCAGATACGACCGACGCGCCGAACCGCGGGAGTTCAGTCCCCTCTCGATGTCGTTGCTGTACGACTGGCATCCAACCGGGGACTCCCAGTCCCGGGGGGCAGGTCAAGAAGTCGCAAAATACGCATTGTGCCAACTCCCCGGAGTTGAGGTCTGGGGCCAAAGCAAGGAATGGGCCATTCAAGTTCATCCGCATAGGTCCGATCAGAGGGCGCCTAAGTGCTTGGTAAGAAACAACGGCTATAAAAAAGTACCTCTAAGACGAGACTCGGAGGCGGGAAGGGAGTAGTTCGGGGCAGCAATGGGCAATTCGGAAATCACATTATGAAGGAGACTCGTGAGCCGGAGGAAATGAAGCTACCGTTGGGGTCATGTCCCAACGAGGACCCCAAAATCTGTACCCTAAACTGTACCCTAGAATTTGAAAAACAAGCTGAACATGTATTACATGTATTGCAACGGCTCGTTTAGCTAAATCGTAGCTGTTGCTGCAAGTTACGGCGAATCAATGGGTTAGGGGAAAAGCCTCCGAGCGTGCTCATAACCCAAAGACATTTTATGGGGCAGATCAAGCATTTTCTCGATAGTTATCCACAGGGGGTTTGCGCGACTCTGAGATACAGGGGGCTGCCGTTTCTGCGCAGGGCGTCCACGTATCGTTGGTCATCATAGGGTTCGCCCGTTTCGAGCATGCGGTTGATGATCTTGAGCCATTTGTCGGCAAGTTTGCGTAAGGCGCTTGCGTGGTGGTCCCCCTGCTCCCGATGCATGTCGTAGAACGCTTTGGCCCAACTACACCAATGGGTCGAGGAATAGGCAAACAGGTGCATGACGTCGCGCCAGTGTTTGTTGCATCGGCGACGGATGCCCACGCGATGGCGCTTACCGCTTTGGTCCTCGACGGGCGCAATGCCGGACACGCACCGAATCGCTTCGATCTCGGTTTCGCCGGAGGCCACGGGGGCTGTGATGGCGGCCAAGACAGGGGCCAGGCGCTTACCTACGCCAGGCAAACTCGTTAGCAAATGGGGTATACGTCCGGCGAACGACGTGTCATCGTGGCGCGCGGCGCAGTGCGGCGGCCTACTGGGTGGAGGCGGAATAAGACTACGGCCGGGGCGGGATGTCGAGGGTGGGCAGGATGTCTCGTTTCCAGTGGTCGGGCAGGAGCAGGTGGATGTCTTTGTTGGGATGGGTGGGGATGCGCAGGAAGAGGTCGCGCAGGTAGAGGAAGGGGTCGATGGCGTGTCGCTTGGCGCTTTGAACGAGGCTGTAGAGCGTGGCTGCGGCGTGGCCTCCGCGGTCGCTGCCGATCATCATCCAGTTCTTGCGTCCAATGGCAATGGCGCGTAGCGCGTTCTCGGCGGCGTTGTTGTCGATGGCGAGGTCGCCGTCGTCTATGTAGCGATTGAGCGCCGTCCAGTTATTGAGCGCGTACTGGACGGCTTCGCCGATGGCGCTCTTGGGCAGGACAACCCCATATTGTTCGTCGAGCCAGTCCTTGATGTCGTCGAGGATTGGTTTGGAATGCTCCTGTCGTAACTCGCGCCGCTTCGTTGTGTCGCGTTCTTTGGCGTCGCGCTCGACCTGGTAGAGTTCGCGTATCCAGCCGAGCATGGCGTGGCTGCGCCCCAAGTCCCTGGTGCGGGCGTCGTAGAACTTGCGGCGGGCATGAGCCCAACACGCGAGTTCGAGTACGACGTGGTCTTCACGGTTCGCGTCACCCGTGGCGTATATACCGTCGTAGCCGCCGAACGCGTCGGCCTGCAGGTAGCGCGGATGTTCTTGGGTTCCGAAGAATCCATCGAGGAATGCGACGGGGCCGTCGCGCTTTCTACTGGGGGTATAGTCGTAGATGGTGTGTAAACGTCCGGGGAAAGGCGTCTTCCGCACTGGAGGCCCTCGTGCAAGAATAGA
>CAYOCT010000132.1:0-7461 GCA_964402555.1 uncultured Nitrospiraceae bacterium
GATGTCCATAACTGGTTTGCCTCCTGCGGCTACAGTTTAACTTAAAACGCTCTAGCCACGGATGGGCACGGGGCGCCACCAAAGAGTCGGAATGAGGTGAAACCCTCAAATCTAAACGACAAGTGAAAACGTCAGAACGTGCTCTCTTGCAGTCCGATAGTCATGCTTGTCGCGAGTGAATTTGCACGCCATTTACAGGCGAATGTGTCAATGCATGATTCGTCTATTCGTGTTCATTCGCGTTCATTCGCGGTTTCGCATCGCGGTGGATCCAGGGCCAGAAGAACATGATGGCGCCGACTATACCGAGGATGAGCCAGACGATGAGATGGGGGCTGAAGGGATACGGGTCGCGATAGAGGGGCAGGGGAATGGAACCCCATTTGATGTACCACCAGGACGGGAAGACGTGCGGGTTATTGTACCATGGCAAGAGAAGCTTGCAGTTGGCGTGCGACACAAAGTCGATGGCGATGTGGGAAAAGGGGCCAATCCATGCCGAGATCAAGAAGATGCGCCAAGGCGGCCGCCATGGCATCCAGCGTTTGGCGAGTGGGGCGGAGGCAAGAGTCAACACGATAGTGAGCGGCCAGCATAGCAGGAACAAGCCGATGAGACTGTGCCCGTACGATTGGCCGAGTCCGCCGCGCCACGTACCGATGAGACCGTCGATGATATCGGGAACGGCCGCGCCGATGCAGAGCGACAATGCGTCGAACTTCTTGGGCCACCGGCGCCACAGTGGGGCAATCAGGCCTTGATGCGAGGGAAATGCGAACGGCACGCGCGGCTCCTTCTACTTGTCGCCGGTGAAGGCGCGAACCTGGATGTCGCGGATCGCGCCGGTGGTACGCCACGTGGCGACGCCCAGCGGGACGGATTTCTCAACTTCCAAACGGATGCCGATCTTCCGGCCTTCGGTGTCGACGTCGACGACTTGTTTGTCGTCAATCCAGGCTTGGATCTTGCCGGGGGTGACGCGGACGCGTATGGCGTACCAGCGGTTGAGGTCGAACGAGATGAAGCGGGCCGTCTCGTTGTTGTAGGCGTCGTTGTAATCGAGGCTCGATATGCCGACGCATGTGCCGCCCCAGCCGCCCACGATAAACGAGCACGGGTCTGGGCCGACGGGAAACGTCAGGCCGCAGAAGAAATCGGTTCCTTCGACGCGCATCGCATCGAGCGTGATCTCGTAATTCATCCGCACGACTGGTCCGGTCCACGTGATGCCCGTCATGTCGTTGCCCTGTTCGAGATACGCCACATTCTTCTCGATGCGGACCTTGCCCTTGCCTGTAAAGTCCGTGGCCTTCCATCCCTTCGCGTCCACGAACGTGCCCTCGACGAGCTTCCCGTCTTTGTCGAGGTTGTAATGGAGCGGGAAGTCGAGCACTTCGGCCGACGCGGGTGGTTCGGACTTGGGTTTGGTCTCGGCCTTCTTCTTGTCCCTGGCCATTGCCGGGAACGCTAGGATAGCAGCGAGCATAAGTATCGAGATTGCGTGGATGCGCATATGAAACTTCCCTCTCCGGTGTCAGTCTACAGCATGCCTGTAATTTTCTGCACAAACAACTTGAGGGGGACCCAGATTCGAATGCTTAGTTCACAGACTGGGTGTGCTAAGCCCTTTTCCCGTCGGAGCCGCGGCGTTGTACGAGCAGGATGCGCAAAGTGCTGGAGCCTGCCATCGGCGTGGTGTATGATAACGGGCTAGTTGGGAGCGCACCATCAACCTTTTGGAAAGGAGTAGTTATGCGTCGAGTCACCATGTCTTCTGCGTTGTATGTTAGCGCGATCCTGCTGGCGGCGGGCTTCGCCTCCGTGGCTATGGCGGACGAATGGATCAATCTTTTCGACAATGAAACGCTGTTTGGATTGACGCCGATCGGCGATGCGCAATGGAAAGTGGCGGATGGGAATCTCGTGTGCGAGAGCGGCGCGGGCGGCTGGATCGCCACGACGTGCCAGTTTGCGGATTTTGAATTGGTGGTCAAGATGCGGCTGGCCGAGGACGGTTCCGCGGGCCTCGTGTTTCGCGGCAGCCTTGAGGGGCATCCGGCGGAGACCGGCGGCTACACGGTCCTGTTGACCGAACCGAAGAAGTCCACGCCGGACTGGCGCGAAGTGAAGGTCGTGGCGGAAGGCGGAAAGGTCGTCGCGACGGTCGACGGCAAAGAGGCCGCGCTCGTGGCCGGCACGCGCTCGAAAGGTTATATCGGGTTCCAATACCACCGCGAAGGCAAGGTCGAGATCGCCAGCGCGAAGCTGCGTCCGCTCGGGCTCGGGTCGATCTTCAACGGTAAAGACCTCGAAGGCTGGAACATCATCCCGAATCACAAGTCGGAATTCAGCGTGATCGATGGCGCCTTGAACATCAAGAAGGGCAACGGCCAGATCGAGACGGCGGGCACGTACAAGGATTTCGTGTTGCAGCTCGATATCTACTCGAACGGCGACCACCTCAACAGCGGCGTGTTCTATCGCAGCCCGGTGGGCGTATTCTGGAAGGGCTATGAATCGCAAGTCCGCAACCAGTGGGAAGGCGACGACCGGACGAAGCCCGTCGACTTCGGCACGGGCGGCAACTACGGCAACCAGCCCGCGCGCAAGGTCGTGTCGAGCGATCGCGAGTGGTTCACGAAGACCATCGTCTGCGAGGGCAACCACACCTCCGTTTGGATCAACGGTTACTTGGTGAGCGACTTCCTTGACACACGCCCGGTATCAAAAGAGTCTCAGGGCAAAGAAGGGTATGTGCCTGGGCCGGGAACGATCACGCTGCAGGGCCACGATCCGACGACCGATCTGTCGTTCAAGAACATTCGTATCGAGGAGTATCCGGCGAAGTAGGTTTCCTTACGAGGTGAAAGGAGCGATGACATGCGCAAGAGAACATGTGCGGCGTGGATGCTGCTTGCGGCCATGGCTTTCAGTGTGGCGGCCGCCGCGGCGGATGACGGATGGATTTCGCCGTTCGACGGGAAGGACTTGAAAGGCTGGCAGAATGCCCGCGACGCGAAAGCGGAGAACAAGTGGGCGGCGGAAGACGGAACGTTGACCAACCTCGTGACGGGCCACGATGGCAACGACATCGCGACGGTCGACACCTTCAAGGATTTCGAGATCAAACTCGAATACAAGACCGTGAAGGGCGGCAACAGCGGCGTGTACCTGCGCGGGCGCGTCGAGCTCCAAGTGCTCGACAGTTTTGGCAAGAACCCTCCGGGCAAAGGCGACGACGGGGCGATCTATGACCAGTTCCCGCCGAAGGAGAACGCATCGAAACCCGTCGGCGAATGGAACACGCTCGAAGCCAGTTACATTGGCGACGTGGTCAATGCCAAGCTGAACGGCAAGGTGATTCACGACAAGCAGCAGGTCGTCAAAGTCACCGGCGGCGCGCTGCCCGGCGGCGTGAATGAGGCCGGCCCGATCATGCTCCAGGGCAATCACGGCAAGGTGTGGTATCGGAACATCATGATCAAGCCGCTCGATAAGAAGGCGGCGAAGTAGACTCCATCCAAGCAACGAAGCCCGCTCGTGCCATCCGGCGCGGGCGGGCTTTTTGTGGACGAAGTGGACAGAGTGGGCGAAGTGGACTAGCCCCTTGCTCCAAGCTCCTAACCCCTAACCCCTAACCCCTAACCCCTAACCTTTAGAGGGGGTACCGTCCGCACTCGCGCACGGCTTCGTAGAGCGCGACGAGGTTCTCGGCGGGCGTTTGGGCCTGGACGTTATGGATGGTGTTGAACACGAGCCCGCCGCCGGGTCCAAGGAGGCGAATGCGCTCCCGGACGGACTCGCGCACTTCGCCCGGCGTGCCGAAGGGCAGCACGTGCTGCGTGTCGACGCCGCCTCCCCAGAACGTGATCCGATCGCCGTAGGCTGCCTTGAGGCGGTCCGGTTCCATGCAGGCCGCCGAACATTGGACGGGGTTCAGAATGTCGAACTCGGCCTCGATGAAATCGTCCATGAATGCCGCGACCGACCCGCAGGAATGGATGAATGTCTTCCACGGGGTGTGCCGGTGAATCCACTGGTTGACTTCGTTATGGAACGGTTTGTAGAGGTCGCGGTAGGCCTCGACCGAGATGAAGGGACCGCGCTGGGTGCCGAAATCCGTTCCGGTAATGAAGACGGCGGTGACGCGGTCGCCGACCGCCTCGTGGATGCGTTCGAGGTTGCCAAGCGCAATCTCGCATTGGCACTCGAACAGGCTGAACACGTAATCGCGGCGCGTCACCGTGCTCGTGTACCACTCGGCGATGTCGCGGATGCCTCGGGGATACTTGAGCCACGGCGCGGGCACAAGCGCGATATCGCCGAAGGCTGTCCCTCCGAAATTGGCCAGGATTGCTTTGTCCGTCTGCGTAGCGATGCGCTCCGCTTCAGTCCGGAAATGTTCGAGATCCGCATCGGAGATGGGACCGAACTCTTCGAGGTTGTCCATGATGTCGAGGTCTTCCTCGACGATTTCGGGCTGGCGCACGATCGTGTCGAAATACCAGCCGCCTTTCGGCATGCGGCCGCTGGGCGGCGCCGCGCGGTCGCCCTCGGGATACATGAAGATATCGCCGTTCGGTTCCGGTACCGTATTGAACGCTTCCGGGACCAGCACCGGCGTCCCGTCGAACAAGGTCCACGGTTTCCAGTTCTCGTTGCGGAATCCGAACAGCGTCCGCGGGCTGCCGAGACCGACCACGTCGACGCCGAGCGCCGCGATCAGGTCGGGCGCAATCTCGCCGAGCATCTGGTATGGCTCGACGACCTTGACCGGCGTTCCCGGCGCGTCAAGCCCGAGGGCCTGCCGCAACAAGTACACGGAACTGACGTGCATCCCCGTGACGGCGCTCGCGCCAAGATCGAGCGGAACGCGGTCCGGCTCCCGGTGGTCCAGTGCGCTGGTCACGCGCTCCCGCGAAGTCATCATGCGCGGCACTCCCCGTAGGTCTCAGAACGTGACGCGATTGTAGCACGGAACACCGATTGACGCTACCGTACAATGCATGTGACGAACAATTCGGGGCGTTCTCGTTCCCGAAGCTCCATCGATCTCGAAAGACAGTGAGAGCCGCCGGGCTTAGCCCGGCGGCTCGATATGCTGCCTATCTACGACTTACTCTTCCCGTCGTGACGTTCTTGCTGCCTTGTCCTCAGCTTCCGATCTGGGCAACACAGTAGGCGATGCCACTGTTCACCGGACCGGGGCCGACTTCCTGGTAGCGGATGAATTGCACGTGGCCGTCGAGGAATAGAACGTTGCAGCCTCCGGGAACGTGGTTGAAGAGAGCCGTCTCGGTCGACACGAGGTCGAACATCATGAAGATCTCGCTCTGCGCCTGTGCGGTCGCGGCCGGGTTGTTGATGTCGGTGATCATGAAACGTTCGATGCCTTCGCGCAGACGGTAGACGGTATTGCTGCCGCCATTGCCTTGTCCAGGCGCTACGCCCGACACGTCGATATCTTGGTCGACGGCGGCAACGTCCGGAGGCGTGGTGCCCATCAGCTTGATGACCATGGCGAGCAGCATGCCGACCAATTGCGCCGGACCGTCACCGGCGATCGGATCGTTACCGACCACGCCCGCCAGCGTTGAGACTGGCATCGAGCCATTCGCCGCTTTGCTGTTGTCCGTGCGATCCAACACCCATCCGAAATACGTATAGCTCGAGTCGATAGCCATCCATCCGCGGTTTGCATCGGAGCAAGGATAGCCGAAGTCCGTTTGGCCCGTTACCGGGTTGACGGTGTTCTTGGCCGCGCTCTGTTCGGCATCCGACGGACAGAACACAATCGCGGGGTCGGTCAGATATTCCGGGTAAATGGCGGGCACGCTCGGTCCGGCCGCAAGGATGCCCTGGCTGCCGGTGCTCGGATAGGTCGGATCGTCACAATTGACCTTGTAGGCGAGGGAGGCCATTAAGGGCGGGAAATTCATGCCCTTCGATTCGTTCGAGTACATCTTGAACACGAGGCCGAATTGTTTCAGGTTGTTGGCGCAGCTTGCGCGTCGTGCGGATTCCCGTGCCCGCGCGAGCGCCGGCAGCAGGATGGCCGCCAGGATGCCGATGATGGCAATGACGACCAAGAGTTCGATCAGGGTAAAGCCTTTCTTGCGCATACTATGTCTCCTTGTTGTTGCCCGTCTTTCATACGGTATGTTTGATACCAAGGGCTCTGGCCCCTGTGGCCGTCCGCCCCGACTGCACAACGTCATTGCCAGACTGCTTTGTTTGTGCGCCCGCTCAGCCGCTGCCGCCCGCGGTCAGGACACCGCCAAGTGTCGCGCAGCCGACGTTGACTGGCGCCTCCGACGGATAGCGCAGGAATTGGACATGGCCGTCCATGTAGAGGACGTTCGCGCCGCCTGGGATGTGATTATAGGCCTCTGCATTGGTCGCAAGCTGATCCCACATGATGGGAAGGGTGCTCTGGGCTTGAGCCGACGCCGCCGGATTGTTGATATCGGTAATCATAAACCGTTCGATGCCTTCGCGAACCCGATAGATCGTCTGCCCGCCGCCGTTTCCGTTGTACGAACCGTCGGGATTAACGACATCGACTTTGATGTCCTTGTCGGCATAGTCGTTGAACGCCGGCGTACCGACTGAAGTCAGAGCTCCAAATATGAACTTCTCGGAGAACTCGACGAACTGGGCGGGACCCACCGCACTGGGGTCGGGCAATTCCGACGGGTCGAGAATCGCTACGAGGTAGGAATTGAGCAAAGACATGTCGCGTGTCGGCATGCCGTCTTGGAGCCGGTCAAAGACCCAGCCCAGGTAGAAGTAGCTGCCGTCGATGGCCCGCATGCAATAGCCGCCGTTGTTGTCGAAGAACCCGAAACAATTCTCGCCGTTGGGGTCACGATTCCCGGCGGGACCATAGAGAAGCCGCAGGTCGTAGTCTTGTACCGGGTCTGAAGGGCAGAGGGCGATCTTCGGATCGGAGAGGTATTCTGGATAGATTGCGGGGACTTCGGGTCCGAAATCCAGCGCATCGCCTTCTTCTCCCGATTGCGGCGATTTATAGTGCCCGACCTGCATCTTCGGGAACATGGCGCCCTTGGCCTCGCCCGAGTACATCTTGAATACAAGCCCGAACTGCTTGAGGTTGTTCTGGCAGCTTGCGCGCCGTGCCGCTTCTCTCGCGCGCGCCAAGGCTGGCAACAAGATGGCGGCCAAGATCCCAATGATAGCGATCACAACGAGCAATTCGATGAGGGTAAAGCCGTTTCGTTTCATTGTGTAGCCTCCCATGTAATGTTATGAGAAATACAAGAAATCCACGCACTCTCGACTACTGGGCACTACTAAACACCCTGCACCTGCTTCCTACTCAGCCCCTCCTGGCTACTCTAAATTTACCACTTTCGCGAGGGGCTGTCAACCGGCGGAGGGTCTGAGGGTGAGCGTCATGAAAAGGGGGTTGTGGGAAAGTTCTTCTTTTTTACGGTGTTG
>CAYOCT010000133.1:0-5968 GCA_964402555.1 uncultured Nitrospiraceae bacterium
GTGTCATTGCGAGCCAACGACCCGGCTTCGCCGGGCTGCCCTCAGAGGAAACAAGCGTTTGGTTTCACCGGAGGTGCGTGATGCGCTCTTTGGAGTGCGGCGATTCTTCGCCGCTTTGGCTGGAGCTGCAAGTCTGTCCCCTGGGTCTAAGCCAAAGCGGCGAAGAATCGCCGCACTCCAAAGGGTCGGCACTCCGTTTCGCAGGTCCCGAATGAATGCTCGATGCTTGTTTCTTAGGAGGAGTGGCTTCAGCCCGACGAAGCAATCTCCTGGCCTGTTGAGCGCAAAAGATCGGGGGATTGCTTCGTCGGGCTGAAGCCACTCCTCGCAATGACACCTCAGGCATGCAAACAATACGGCCTAGAACGCGTCGGTCGGGTAGCGCATCGGCCCCCACGTAAGCAAAACCGCCGGGCGGTCGTGCCTGCGTAGCGTCAGATCGTCGCCTTCTTCGATTTGAAAATACTCCGCGAAGTTGTCGAACGCGAGCAGCGCGGGGCCGCGCGTAATCAGCACACGAATGACGGTGTCTTCGGGGACAACGAAGTGATTGGTGTGTTCCGAGGTGGACTTGAAGGCCATCCCGATGCCTGCATAGAAGAAGCCGCGCGTGATGTGTTTGAAGTACGCCGTGCTCCCGAAGGGCGTGCTCAACACAAACCCGTCGCCGAGAATCTCGTGGTCGTTGCCGTACGGGTCGCCGTCAAGCCACAACTTGAATCGTACGGCGGACTGAATGCGCACGAGGTGGACGCTGAACTCGTTCATCGCCGTTGCCTCGAGCACCGGCGCTGGATGGCCGGGACGCCGGACCTCGCATTCGATCTTCATGTACTCGGCGCGCACCAATTGCCCTTGGGCGAGACGCGCGAGCACGTCGGAAGCCGGGTGCGCAATGCATCGGTTGCCCCGGCGGCTGTTGCGAATGGGGACCTTAGGGACATATGGCCAAGCGCGCTCCGCGCTAAGTAGCGTTCCGTCGCCGCCGTAGCACACCACGACCTCGGGGTCGGCATCGACGATTTCCAGCGACTCCTGATCCAGCACGTAAGGCTGAATGTCGGCCACCTGCGCTCCGAACAAAAGCACTCGCATCGTTGAGGAATATCCTGAAGTTGAGACCCAAATCAGCATCGCACCGACAAGGGTGAAAATGCAAGAAGACCTCGTCGCATCGGCGGAATATTGTCGTACGGGCCTCTTGTATTATAAGATATGCATCAATAACCCCTTAAACCCAACCTCGAGAGGTGAAGCAATGACATTCGACTTCGATCGGATTCGGCAGGTGTATGCAGGGTTGTCCGAACGGGTGGCAGCGGCGCGGAAGGTGGCCGGCAGGCCGCTGACTTTAGCCGAGAAGATTCTGTACGCGCACATGTACGGCGGCAAGGTAACCGAGGCATGTAAGCGCGGCGAGACCTATGCGGAGTTCGCCCCGGACCGCGTGGCCATGCAGGACGCGACCGCGCAGATGGCGCTGCTCCAGTTCATGCAGGCCGGCAAAGCCAGGACCGCGGTGCCGTCGACGGTCCATTGCGATCACCTCATCCTCGCAAGAGTCGGCGCGAAGAAGGACCTGCTGGACGCCCTGACGATGAACAAAGAGGTCTACGAATTCCTGTCGTCCGTATCGAACAAGTACGGCATCGGCTTCTACAAACCCGGCGCGGGGATTATCCATCAAGTACTGCTCGAAAACTACGCCTTCCCCGGCGGGATGATGATCGGCACGGACTCGCATACGCCGAACGCGGGCGGCCTGGCCATGATCGC
This sequence comes from uncultured Nitrospiraceae bacterium, assembly GCA_964402555.1. Lineage (GTDB taxonomy): Bacteria > Hydrogenedentota > Hydrogenedentia > Hydrogenedentales > SLHB01 > CAYOCT01. The sequence goes on from CAYOCT010000133.1 coordinate 1,777, forward strand.
GATCGGCGTCGGCGGCGCGGATGCCGTGGACGTGATGGCGGGCATGCCCTGGGAGCTCAAGTTCCCGAAACTGATCGGGGTCCATTTGACCGGGAAGCTAAATGGCTGGACCGCCGCGAAGGACATCATCCTGAAAGTCGCGGGCATCCTCACGGTCGAAGGCGGCACGGACGCCATCGTCGAGTACTTCGGCGAGGGCGCCGAGAGCATTTCGTGCACGGGCAAGGGCACGATCTGCAACATGGGCGCCGAGATCGGCGCGACGACTTCGATCTTCGCGTACGACCCGCACATGGCGGAGTATTTGAAAGCTACGGGGCGCGCCGACGTGGCGGAGGCCGCCGATGCCGTCGCGGCAAATCTTCGGTCGGACCCCGAAGTCTATGCCGCGCCGGAACAGTATTTCGACCGGGTCATCGAGATCGACCTGTCGACGCTCGAACCGCACATCAACGGTCCGTTCACGCCCGACCTGGCGTGGCCGTTGTCCAAGTTCGCGGCCGCGGTCCGCGAGAAGGGCTATCCGGCGAAGCTCGAAGCCGGCCTCATCGGATCCTGCACCAACGCTTCATACGAAGACTTGGACCGCGCGGCATCGATCGCCAAGCAGGCCGCGTCCAAGAAGCTCAAGGTCAAGTCGTCATTCATTGTGACGCCCGGTTCCGAACAGGTCCGCTACACGACCGAGCGCGACGGCCAGATCGCCGCGTTCGAGGCGCTGGGCGGCGTGGTGCTCGCCAACGCCTGCGGCCCGTGCATCGGCCAATGGAAGCGCGAAGGCGCGGACAAGCAGGGACCGAACTCGATCGTCACGTCGTTCAACCGCAACTTCGCCAAGCGCAACGACGGGAACCCGAAGACGCACGCATTTGTCGCGTCACCCGAACTGGTCACGGCCCTCGCGCTGGCGGGCGATCTCACGTTCAATCCGCTCACCGACACGCTGGTCAACGAAGACGGCGTTGCCGTGAAACTCGATCCGCCGACCGGCCATCAACTGCCGCCGAAAGGCTTCGCGGTCGAGGACACCGGTTATCAGGCGCCCGCGGCCGACGGCAGCAAGGTCGAGGTCATCGTCGCCCCCACGTCCGAACGCCTGCAATTGCTGTCGGCATTCGCCCCGTGGGAAGGCACGGACCTCAAGGGGCTGAAGCTCCTCATCAAGATCAAGGGCAAGTGCACAACGGACCACATTTCGATGGCCGGTCCGTGGCTGCGCTATCGCGGCCATCTCGACAAGATCTCGGACAACTGCCTGATCGGCGCGGTCAACGTCTTCAACGAACAGACCAACAGCGTCAAGAACCAGCTCACGGGCGAATACGGACCCGTGCCCGCGACGCAGCGTGCCTACAAGGCGGTAGGCATAGGCTCGATAGTAGTAGGCGACGAGAACTACGGCGAAGGCTCTTCGCGCGAACATGCGGCGATGGAGCCGCGGTTCCTCGGCGTCCGCGCGATCCTCGTGAAGTCCTTCGCCCGAATTCACGAAACGAATTTGAAGAAGCAAGGCATGCTCGCCTTGACGTTCGCCGATCGGGCCGATTACGCCAAGATTCAGGAAGACGACGCGATCGACATCGTGGGCCTGACAACGTTCACGCCCGGCGTGCCGCTGACGCTCGTGCTGCATCACGCAGACGGAACCGTCGACGAGATCAAGGTGAAGCATTCGTATAACGAAAGCCAGATTGCCTGGTTCAAGGCCGGTGGCGCGCTGAATCTGTTGCGCGAAACGGCCGGATAACGTCAAAACGCGGAGAAGCTTCGCATGGACTGGCGTGAGAGAGTATCGTGGGACCCGGCGGTGTGCCATGGCCAAGCGTGTATAACGGGCACGCGCGTGATGGTCTCGGTCATACTGGATAACCTGGCCGCGAATCGGACCGTCGAGCAAATCCTCGCGAGTTACCCAAGCCTCGCCCGCGACGACGTGTCAGCGGCGATAGCATGTTCATAGCAACCGCGTTGTAGCGATGCGTTTACAGGAAGGTATTAAGGAATGGCAAAGAACATCTACGAGAAGATCTGGGACGCGCACGTGGTGGATGAGGAGCCGGGGCAGGACCCGATTCTGTACATCGACCGGCATTACGTCCACGAGGTAACGTCGCCGCAGGCATTCGAGGGATTACGGCTCGCGGGCCGAAAAGTCCGCCGCCCCGGGCTGACCTTCGCCACGATGGACCACAACATCCCGACGACGGACCGGTCGAAACCCATCGAGGACCCGCTGTCGCAGCAGCAAGTGGACACGCTCAAGGCGAACTGCGCAGAGTTCGACGTGGCCTGTTTCGACATGTTCGACAAGCGCAACGGCATTGTCCACGTCATCGGACCGGAACTCGGCCTGACGTGTCCCGGCATGACGATCGTATGCGGCGATTCGCACACGGCCACGCATGGCGCGCTCGGCGCGCTGGCGTTCGGCATCGGCACGAGCGAGGTCGAGCACGTCCTGGCGACGCAGACCCTGTTGCAGAAGAAGTCCAAGACGATGGAAATTCGCGTCAACGGCGCGCTGCGCCCGGGCATCACCGCGAAAGACGTTATCCTCGCCATCATCGGCAAGATCGGGACGGCCGGCGGCACGGGATACGTGGTCGAGTTTACGGGCAGCGTCATCCGCGCGATGACGATGGAACAGCGGCTCACGGTTTGCAACATGACCATCGAGGCCGGCGCGCGCGCGGGGCTGGTCTCGCCCGACGCCACGACGCTCGCCTATCTCAAGGGACGACAATACCTGCCTCAGAAGCCGTGGGCGGAACTCGAAGCCGAATGGTCGGCGTGGGCGTCCGACCCGGGGTGCTCGTACGACCGCGTCGTCGAACTCGACGGGGCGGCGATCGAACCGCAAGTCACCTGGGGCACGTCGCCGGGCATGGTCACGGGCATCGGCGGCAAGACGCCGGTCCTCGCCGAAATCGCCGACGGCAACACGCGGCTGTCCGCGGGCAAGGCATTGCAGTACATGGGCCTCGACGAAGGCGTGCCGATCGTGTCCATCACGCCGAACAAGGTCTTCATCGGCTCGTGCACGAACGGGCGTATCGAAGACCTCCGCGAGGCGGCAAAGGTCGCCAAAGGCCACACGAAGCACTCGGGCGTCGAACAAGTCCTCATCGTGCCGGGCTCGTACACCGTCAAGAAGGAAGCCGAAGCCGAAGGACTCGACCGCATCTTCAAAGACGCCGGATTCGAGTGGCGCGAACCCGGCTGCTCGATGTGCCTCGCCATGAACGCCGACGTGTTGAAGCCCGGCGACCGTTGCGCAGCCACGTCGAACCGTAACTTTGAAGGCCGCCAGGGTAAGGGCGGCCGCACCCATTTGGTCAGTCCCGCCATGGCCGCCGCCGCGGCGATCGCGGGGCATTTCGTGGACATACGTGACTGGGAGTTCAAGTAAGATGAGGCCATTCACCACCCTGACAGGAATCGTCGCCCCGCTCGAGGCGCTTAACGTCGACACCGATCAGATCATCCCCAAGCAGTTCCTCAAACGCATCGAACGCACCGGCTACGAGGACTTCCTGTTCTTCGACTGGCGTTTCCTTGCGGACGGTTCGCCGAATCCGGAATTCGAGTTGAACGCGCCGCGCTACCAGGGCGCGAGCATCCTGCTGACGAAGGACAATTTCGGGTGCGGATCGTCGCGCGAGCACGCGCCGTGGGCCTTGGACAACTACGGATTCCGTTGCATCCTCGCGCCGTCCTACGCGGATATCTTCTACAACAACTGTTTCAACAACGGGCTGCTGCCGATCACATTGCCCATCGCGGTCATCGAGGAACTCTTCAAAGAGGTTCGCGCGTCCGAGGGCTACCAACTCACGGTCGACCTTGAGAAGCTGACGATCACGCGTCCGAACGGCGCTACCATCGGATTCGAGGTTCATCCGTTCAAGCGCGAATGCCTGCTCAACGGGTGGGACCAGATCGGCTTGACCTTGCGGCACGAGGCCAAGATCGCGGCCTACGAGAAGCGCCGCAGCATCGCCTGACCGGCGCGGCGCTTTTGTCTATATTAGAATAGAACAATGACCGCCTGTCATTCTGAGCGAAGCGAAGAATCACATCCGCAGTGGAAGCCTCGCCTGCCGTGAGATTCTTCGCTTCGCTCAGAGCTTGTGAAGGAATTGTGAAACGCGGGCGCTTTGCCTCATGACTACGTATTGCCTGTCATCCTGAG
>CAYOCT010000134.1:0-5519 GCA_964402555.1 uncultured Nitrospiraceae bacterium
CAACACCGCAAAAAAGAAGAACTTTCCCACAACCCCCTTTTCATGACGCTCACCCGAAGCGCCCGCAAGGTTTGAACCGCGGCGAAACGTCCGATATCATCCCGTCGTTGACGAGGAGGCTGCGCATGGCTCGCACCGCGAAGATCATCGACGGGAACAAAATCGCGTCCGACATCCGCAAGGATCTCAAGATACAAATCGAGGCGCTTGCTAAGAAGGGCATCGTGCCGGGGCTGGCCGTGGTACTTGTCGGCGAGAATCCCGCAAGCCAGGTCTACGTCCGCCGCAAGAAGGTCGCGTGCGCCGAACTGGGCATCGCGTCGTTCTCGCACGAACTGCCCGCATCCTGTACCGAGAAGCGCCTGCTCAACCTCATCGCGAAGTTGAACGCGGACCCGCGCGTCGACGGCATCCTCGTGCAGTTGCCACTTCCCAAGCAGATCAACGAACAGAAAGTGCTGCTCGCGATTGACCCCGCAAAAGACGTCGACGGATTCCACCCCGTCAACGTCGGCAAGATGCTCAGCGGCGAGAAAGCGTACCTTCCTTGCACGCCCTCGGGCTGCCAGCAGATCCTCATCCGGTCGGGCTACGATCCCTCCGGCAAACATGTCGTCATCGTCGGGCGCTCGAACATCGTCGGCAAGCCCGTTGCGGCGATCCTCATGCAGAAAGCGCCGGGAGCGAACGCCACGGTCACCGTGTGCCATTCGCGCACGCGCAATCTCGCCGCGATTACTCGCCAGGCGGACATCTTGATCGCCGCTATCGGCGTGCCCAACTTCGTTAAAGCGCGCATGGTGCGGCCGGGCGCGGTCGTGATCGACGTCGGTATCAACCGCATCGACGATCCCACGACGAAGTCCGGCACGCGCCTCGTGGGCGACGTAGATTTCAAAGCCGTGTCGAAGGTGGCGAAAGCCATCACGCCGGTGCCGGGCGGCGTGGGGCCAATGACGATCACTATGCTCCTCAAGAATACGATCGAATCGGCCTCGGCGCGGGCATGATCGAGGGGCCTCTCGGGGGATATCGAAGATGAGCGTCTCGAATCCGACTCGCAACGCAACGTGGATAGACGTCATTGCGCCCGCGCTCCTGGCCGTCGTGACTATCGCCGTGTTCCTGCCGGTCCTGCAGTGCGGGTTCGTCAACTACGACGACCCGATCTACGTATCCGAAAACCCGCGTGTCCAGCAGGGGCTGTCCGTTGAATCAGTTCGCTGGGCCTTCACCTTCTCGTTTGCGAATTGGATTCCGCTCGACACGCTCAGCCACATGGCCGACTGCCAATTCTACGGTATGAATCCGAAAGGCCATCACGCCACAAACCTGGCGCTCCACACGCTGAACGTTCTGGCGCTGTATCTCTTCTTGCGCATGACGACGCGCGCGCCGGTGCGCAGCGCGTTCGTCGCGGGGCTGTTCGCGCTGCACCCGATCAACGCGGGAACCGTCGCGTGGATCGCGAGCCGGAAAGACGTGCTCAGCACCTTCTTCGCGCTGCTCGCGTTGATCGCGTACGCCCGTTATGCGGCGAAGCCGGCCATTACGCGTTACCTCCTCGTGACCGTGTTGTTCGTGCTGGCGCTAATGTCGAAGCCCATGGTTGCGTCGCTACCGCTACTGTTTCTTGCGGTGGACTTCTGGCCGTTGCGCCGTCTCTCCGTGGAAACGCTCAAGAAGTCGATGCTGTTTGTCGAGAAGATCCCTTGGCTCGCCGTCAGTGCGGTGTTCGCCGCGATCACCTACGCTACACAGCAGGCCTCCGGCAGCGTTATGAATACGGAGTGGTATCCGATCGGCATCCGCGCAACCAACGCCCTTGTTTCGACCGTGATGTACCTCGTCAAACTCGTGTGGCCTTCCGGCTTCACGCCGTTCTACCCGCACCCGGGAAGCACGCTCGCGGTATGGCAGTGGGTTGCGGCCTTGCTCTTGCTGCTGGCCGTTACTGTCGTCGCGATCCTTGCCGCGCGCAAGACGCCCTATCTTCTCGCGGGATGGTGCTGGTATCTCGTGGCGCTGCTGCCCGTTTCGGGACTCCTGGTTCAACTGGGCGGCGCCGCGATGGCCGACCGCTACGCATACCTTCCGCTCATCGGCGTGTTCGCCGCCCTGGTGTGGGGCATAGGCGATGCCGTCGCGTCGAAGCGCGCCGCCGCATGGGGCGTTTCAGTCTGCGCGGCGGGCATACTATGCGTTTTCGGCATCTTGACGGCCCGCGAAGCCGGCTACTGGCGCAACTCGGAAACGCTATGGACACGCGCACTCGCGGTAACCCGGGACAACCCGATCGCGCAGAACCTTCTCGGCGACGTGTGCCTCAAGGGAAACAAGCTGGACGACGCGATGGCGCACTTCTCGGAGGCGTTGCGTATCGCGCCGCAATCGTATTTCGCGGAGAACAACCTGGGTATCGTCTGCGGCATGCGGGGCCAATGGCCGCAAGCCAAGGAGCACTTCGAAGCCGCGCTCAAGATCAAGCCGGACTATGCGAAGGCCTTCAGCAATTTGGCCAAGTGCCGCATCGAAGAAGACAATCTCGCCGAGGCCGCGCGCTTGTACAAGGAAGCGTTACGCTGCATGGACTCCTATGATCCCGATCGGGCCCATATCGAAAGTATCTTGCAGCGGATCGCGGCGATGGGCGTCAAGTCGAACTAAGACGTGCACGGAGGGGTGATCATGGACAAGTTGAAGATTGCGTTGGTGGGAGCGGGGAGCGGGTCGTTCGGGCCTTCGTCCGTGCGCGACGTGTTGCTGAGCGACCCCATCGCGCGAGTCCCGCTCGAACTCGTATTGATGGACATCGTTCCGGATCATCTAACCGATATCGAGGCCTACGCGCGTGCCGTGGCAAAGAAGCTGCGCCGTGACGTGCGCATTCTCGTTACGACCGATATCGAAGCCGCGGTTGTCGATGCGCAGTTCGTGATCACCGCGATCGAAGTCGAGCGTTTCCTGTATTGGAGCCAGGATTTCCACGTTCCGCGCAAGCACGGATTCAAGCAAGTGTTCGGCGAGAACGGCGGGCCGGGCGGCCTTTTCCATGCGCTCCGCAACATGGGACCGATGATCGATATCGCGCGGACGATGGAGCGCCTCTGCCCGGACGCGTACCTGCTCAACTTCACCAACCCCGAACACAAACTCTGCGAAGCGGTGTCGCGGCTGACATCGATTCGCAACGTTGGCCTGTGCCACGGCGTGTTTATGGGCCTGCACCAGATGGCGGCCATCCTCGGCGTCCCACCGGATTCGATCGAGGGCGACGCCTGCGGCATGAACCATTTCACGTTCTTCCAGACCTTGCGCGACAAACGCACGGGCGAAGACCTGTATCCACGCCTGCGCGAAGCCGAACGCGAGGGTGACTGGCTCTCGGACTGGCACGAGATCGGCATGGCGCGCGTCATGTTTCGCCGGTTCGGACTATGGCCGTCGCCCGCGGCGAACCATTACGGCGAGTACATTCGCTGGGCTGACGAATTCGTGGCGAGCGAATTGCAGTACTTTTACGATCCCGCCGATGGCCACCCGTGGGAAACTGGCGTGGTCCCCGAATTTGTGTATTCGCTCAGCGGCGACAAGACGGGGCGTCCGTGGCGGCCTGCGCCTGCTCAACCCTCGAGTTTCGATATCGAGAACCTGCGCCCGTCGGGCGAACTCGCCGTGCCGATTATCGAAGCGGTCGCATGCGGCGAGCCGCGGTATCTTGAAGCGATCAATGTTCCGAACCAGGGCGCGGTTCCCAATCTTCCCGACGACATGGTCGTCGAGGTCCCCGCGGACGGCGATTCTTCGGGCCTTCATCCTCGGCGCATGAATCCCCTGCCCGAGGCCGCGGCCGCGCTCTTGCGCACGCAGGCCAGCATCCATAAGCTGCTGGTCGAAGCCTTCGCCGAACGTTCCAAGGCCAAGCTGATCGAGGCCATGCTGCTCGACCCGACGGTCGACTCGTATCGCCGCGCGGTCGAATGCGTCGACGAGATGCTGCATTTACAGGCGGGTATCTTGCCGCCGCTCGAATAGACCTCGGATACCATTCCTAAAGGAAGCACGCCATGCCGATCGAGATTGCGTTTCCCCGTGAGGGCGATATTCTCCAGCGCTGCGATGGAACGGAAACGGATTCCGGTTTGACGATTGAGGTGCGTGGCACGGCGGATTCCCGATCCTCCGTCCACGTAAACGGCGTCGAGGCGCGCATGAACGGCGGCGCGTTCGACTGCGAGATCACTCTCGCGCAGCGACGCAACGTCGTCACCGCCACCGACGGATCTTCCTCACAAACTATCGAAGTCTGGTGGAACAAGGGAAGCCGGCCGCGATTCCGCTTCTCGGTCGACGACAATATCCAATTCCTCAAGGAGCTTGGTCTGGCGCCGTCGAACTATCCTTCGCTGTTCGACCATTGGTATCTCGGGTTCTGGCGCGACATGCATGTCGAGTTCGGGGCGAAGATCCACATCAACATCTACTACCAGACCGACGGTTTCGACCTAACCCAGATGCCCGCGATGTGGAAAAACGAGTGGCGCGAAAACGCTTCGTGGCTGCACCTGAGCTTTCACGCGCTCCAAGACCAGCCCGAGCGCCCATATCGCAACGCGGGGTACCTGCAAATGGCGCACGACCACGATCTCGTCTGCAGCCACATCCGGCGTTTCGCGGGCGAGGAAGTCCTTTCCAACACTACGACCGTGCATTGGGCCGAATGTCCCAAACCCGCCGCGCGGGCGTTGCGCGACCGCGGCATCGAAGTGCTGATAGGCCTGTTCACCGCGCAAGGCTACCCGGGGGATTGCACGACGCGCTACTACCTCACGCCGGAGCAGTGCGCCCATTGCGACACGCGCGGCGCATGGCACGACCGTGAGACCGGGATTACCTTCGTGCGCTGCACGTCCGTCGTCAACGCCCTGAAGCTCGAAGAAATCGAACCTTACCTTGACGCACATGCCGCGTCGCCATCGACCAATGAGATGGTCGAACTGCTCATCCACGAGCAATACTTCCGAAAGGAACTGTCCTACTATCAGCCCGACGCCATGGAGAAAGTCCGCACGGCGCTACGCTGGGTCACGCGGCGTGGCCATGTTCCTGTGTTCTGGAGCGATGGCGACCTGGGTATCGAGTGACCGCTTGGATTCCTTGGCCGATTTGAGAAGATAATCGGGCCGCGTTGTGGTAGATTAGCTGCGTGATGCATGTGCGAAGTATCCGGTGCAGGGATCTGCGCGGATCTCGGCGGGACATCATCCGAGGCCGACATGTTCAAGTACGAGATCATCCTCTATTGGAGCGAGGAAGACGGAGTCTTCGTCGCGGAAGTCCCTGAGCTTCCGGGATGCGTGGCGCATGGGCCATCTCAGGAGGCCGCACTAAAGAATGCAGACGAAGCCATTCAGTTGTGGATCGATACGGCCAAAGAGTTCGGAGATCCGGTGCCAACTCCTAACCCGTATTGTTCCCAAGTCTGTGGTGTCATTGCGAGGAGGGGTTCAGCCCGACGA
>CAYOCT010000135.1:0-5382 GCA_964402555.1 uncultured Nitrospiraceae bacterium
CTTCGCCTTCACCCTCGCCTTCACCCTCGCCTTCGCCTTCGCCTTCGCCTTCGCCCTCGCCCTCACCTTCGCCCTCGCCCTCGCCTTCACCCTCTCCCTCGCCCTCGCCCTCGCCCTCGCCTTCACCCTCTCCCTCGCCCTCGCCCTCTCCCTCGCCCTCGCCCTCGCCCTCACCTTCGCCCTCGCCCTCGCCCTCACCTTCGCCCTCCCCCTCGCCTTCGCCTTCCCCTTCGCCTTCGCCTTCACCCTCGCCAGTCGCTATTTGCACCATCACGGAATCAGACGAACTGGCGCCCCCACAGTCGGCTACAATACACTTGTACGTGCCTTCGTCAGATTCAGACGCGGAGTAAATCGTCCAGGAAGCATCGCGCAGGTGACTGGAGAGCAGAAACCCATTCTTTACCCAATAGTACAAAGCAGGTCCGCACTGAGTGGCTACGTCTATCGACAGGGTGACGCTCTGTCCCAATGCGTAGACACCTCCGCTGGGTTGGCGCACGACACTTGGCTCAGAAGCGCCACAGTCCTGAGTTGGCAGCCCCAAGGCAATTCCACGTGCTTGAAGGGCCGGGACCTGCACGCAGCGAGCTTCGCGGCTTAGGGGATTGGAAAGAACCAGGATCTCGGCGCCGTCGATGTGTGGATTGCAAATCAGGGGACTGAGATCTTGAACGAGGTTCGCTTCCAACGTGACAAGAAGCAGGTCGGCCAACCCTTCGAGAACGGATATATCCGAAATGGAGTTATCGTACAGCCCAAGAGTGGCCAATCGTGTACAACCTGCGAGCGGGCCTATATCCTGCACTCTTGCGTGCACCAGATTAAGCCATGTCAAGTTCTCAAGGTGTCCGATTGGGGTCAAATCGCTGACGGATGAATTGTATATCCAGAGAAGTCTCAGGTTTGCGCAATACTCAAGCCCTTCCAGAGACGCTACGCCTTTTGTATAGATCTCAAGCTCCTTCAAGTCCAGTAGTTGCGAATCGTAGATATCGCCCGTGGGCACGGCGATAGCTTCGCGGACTGCGGCCTGTATAATCGGATCTGGAATCTGCACTACTACTTCGGCACTTATCGCAGGCGCGCAAAGCCAGGCCAAACCCGCGATTGTCAGAGCGTAACGCCATCGCGGCAGAAGAAGTTGCAGCATGTCGAGTCCTCCTGTTGTTGCCAATAACGAACGCGGCAATAAGACGACGTACATCATCCCGCGTTAACTCACTAACCTATTGCCGCTTAATCCCAGTAATCCCACCGTGTCCAGTTTTCAAGAACTCGGCCTTTGAGCCGGACTCCACCAAATGGGACAGTAAAAGCTTGCGGGTAATTGTGAAAGTCGGGTATCGCTCCGTTGTTTACGTTGGCATACGCTACGACACCGTCAACTGATTAGGCGATACTTATGGCCGACGATGGCGGGTGCTCAAGGTAGTAGTGTTCTGAGGCATCGGGATCGCGCGGAGCATCCTGGTCACAGGCATCATGAACATCGTCCATGCCGGCATGCCAGCCGGCCCGCGTATACATACTGCCGGTGTTGTCTATCCGGGCGAAGACCTCGCCAGTGTCGACATTCGACAACAGAAAATCTCCCTCGGAAATGCTGGGTGTCAGTTTCTCAGGGGCCTGCCATTCATACAAGTGCCCAGCGAGATAAAGATTCCCCTGATCGCCGAACGCGGCAACGGTGACCGGTTCACCCGCGTCTGCCGGTGTATTGACTACGCGGACGATCTTGGAGTCAATCCGGAGCGTATCCCATCCAAAGACCTCGTCGGCGTTATACGTTTGGATTTCGGCCCACTGGGCATGCGCTTTCGCCGACGTTCCGGCCTTTCCGCGCTCTACGGTCAGTGAAGTCCCGTCTTGATCCGTTACCTTCATCACCTCAAAGTACTGTGATCGCGGCGATTTGTGTATATCTACAGAAATGTAATATGGTACGACACCAAGATCATTGTCTAAAACAACGTTTGAGTCGACGACGTGCTCGTATAAGCCGCTCGCTTTTTGGGCGCGCGAGCTGATGTGAAATAGCCCCGTGTTATTTCCCTGCGGCACGACCTCGTCAACGAGCATTGTCTCAACGTTTACGGTGCTCGATGCGGGGTCGGACACTTTGACAAAGAAGGAGGTAACACCGTTTGTTCCGGCAGGCGGGAAGCCTGTTATATCGGCAACACTTAACGTCATGGTCGAGGTGTTGGCGAACACCGTCAAGGTGGTCCCCGCGCCAGCTATGCTGAATTCCTCATCATCGAGAGCGATGCTTGCGGTAGGATGAGCCCGGCCCACGTAGAGTGCCGAATAGTACTCCGCTGCCCATCCCCGCGCTTCGACACCAAATTCGCAACCTTTTTCAGTGCCGTCCTGAACAAAGACCCATTCCGGGCGCTCATTGTCCGTCGTCTCGTCGTCCGCCGTATTGGCGACCCAGCCCTGCTCGTTGTCGCCGGACAGCTTCTTTTGGGCCATCTGCTCCGGATAGGTGAGGTGGATGGGAATCGGTTTGCGATTCAGTTGTTGGTCTAGAAAACCGGAATCGATGTCACCTCCGGAGAGAATGGTATTGCGGTTAACATAAGTCCAAGCGCCACCGTTCCCGGCGAGCGGGTGCTTTTCACACGTGCGAACCCTAGCCCGTAGCGTAAATTTCCCCTGCTCCGGCGTCGCGGGGAGAAACTCGATGTCCACAGGCATCGGACGCGGCACAATGGCCACATAGTCGGCTTTCTTCCATCGTGCATAGAAGGAGTACGAACAATCAGGCTCAGGCAAGCACCAGCGCATCATACGGCACGCAGTGGCACTTTCGTTGGCCGGGTTCACGAAGGTCACCCACGGATTCTCGTCGCCGGCATCATCGGCGTATCCGGCCACTACCACGTAGTGCCCCCCGATTGACCAATAGATATCCACCATGAAAGGACAATGGCCGCCAACTAGACCCTTCAGAGATTCCCATGCGTCGGGGTTCCCGGCGCACGCGTCCTCGCATACGCTGACTTCTTCAGCCTCCTCGGTGCTTTCCTCTCCGCCATAGGCTTCTCCTTCGCCTTCTCCCTCGTCGCCGCTCTTTGCGCTAGACGCCTTGAAGTGGCCCCTCACCACCGAGTAGCCATAGGCTGAACCGACATCGGGCACCCGTTGCCCATATCCAAGGCCCGTGAAACCGTCATTGAGGTGATCCCATTTTCCCATAGAGACGTGACTAAAGAGCGTAGCGCGTTCGAGATCGCTTAGGAGGGCGCCCCCAGCAGCATTGGGCATGGCTACGTCAGCCACATCGATAAACGGTACCGTTTCACCCCAGTAATCGAGTAACATGGAAAGTGACGTGGGGCCGCAGAAGCCGCCCGGAACCCCTTCGCTATACTTGTACTGATACTGATGCATTCCTTGCTCTTCAAAGACAGGGGCGAGCGTGAAGTAGCGAGGGGTCGTGCCGGATAAGCCCTTGTTTGTAGCGGCAATCTGTTCGCGTATTGCGGAGGAACCTTTCTCGTTCATTTCCGCTTCGGACAAGCATAGACCGGTTCTTGCGTCCACATACCGTAATCCTGAGGCAACCTGGCATTGCCAGACGAAGGAATCGGGCAGGATTTCGACGAGCCGTGGCGCGCCAAGGGTCTTTGCGCCGGCCGCCTCGACAGCGGCTTCGGCCTCGGGCGGCGCTATCGCTAACCCCGAAAGACGAGGTTGCGCCCTAGTAAAGGCGGCGACCTCATAAGCCGTTCCGGTTGCCGGCGTGGTTCGGACCGTGCCTACAATGCCTTCCTCCTCTTGCCAATGGGTGTAGTCTTCCCTTCTCAGGGCGCCGCTCGGCAGACCAAAGGCTTTCTCATAGTCGGCGCATGTGTTCCGGTCGCCACCTCCGGCGAGATATGCGTCATGCGCTGTATTGATGGCGTCCAGTGTAGCGGCCAATAGCGGATCGTCGGCAACGAAGCGCGAGGCCCACTCGCGGCGCTTCTGTTTGCCTATAATCAGGACGAGGTGTTCCTCGGGAACAGCATCGATGACGCTGGCTTGAAGAGCGGCCTCCGTATCGGGTCGATACACAAGATACGCAGTTGTTCCGGTAATCTCAGCCGGGGTGAGTTGAAGCGCCGTAAATGTATCCATGGCGTTGGCGGCGGCCTGTTCGGTCGATACCATATCGGCGGCGGATGTTGCGGCGATTAGCAGCATGAGACTGCCCCAGAGTAACGCGGCTGTATGCCTCGACTTTCTCGAAGGGATTATACCACCCTTCGGCACGGCGACGAACGCGCATCGCACCGGCGTAGTGGCTAGGGCCCGCGTGCGGGAAGCTGTGGAATGTACATAGGTCCTCATGGCGTAGTCCTCCTCGCTGGTGGCGTTCAGGATTTCGCCTTGAGGGCGGCGACTTCGGCTTTAAGGTCCTCGATCTCTTTCTTGAGCTTCTGGATCTCCGCGAGCATGGGCACGGTAAGCCGCTCATAGTTGACGGTTTCGGGCTGGTCCGTGGTAGTCACAACCATCGGCCGGTCGCCGCTGGGATCGGGGTTGCCGTTCTTATCCAAGGCTTCTGGGCCGTAAGTAACCTCGCGCTTGTAACTTACTATGGCGGGGTGGACCGTGGCGACTTCTTCGGCAATCAGGCCGCACTGGTTCAATCCCATCGTTGGATCTTTATAGTCGAACATCACTGGACGCAACGAGAAGATCCACGAGGTATCCTGTTCGCTCACATCCCGCACGTTCTCCTTGAATTCAATGGAGCTTGAGAGATACCCCAGTTTTCCAGTGTCGTCGATGTAGAGGGCGCGATTCGTTCCGCCGACGGTCTGGCTGTACACCTGCTGCATAAGCACGCTGCCGTTGGTAAGATTGATGTGCATGGCCGGGGTCCACGTAAAGGTCCCCTCCACCGCGACGCCCGCCGCGTACTTGAACATGAGGGTATCGGCATATTTGTAAATGGCCGCGTTGGATCCCGCATCGGAACTGTGTAGACTCGAGTTGGCCCACCAGCAATCGAAACGAATGCCCGCGTTGTCGTGAGTATAGGACATAAAATCGAGCACGGGATAGTCATCTGCTGACGTTGTGGTTCGGAAGTGAGGGCCGGACTCGCTCGAGTCCGTCCCATGAAGGGCCAGCAGGGCGCCACCGTAACCGCCGCGCGGCACGGTACTCGTGCCAATGCCGAGCTTGCCGACAACGTAGGTTGCGGCGTCGTCGAGCTTCGCAGGAATCACGGCCCTGTTATCAATCTCGCCTGACTTGACGGCGCCATCGGCAAGGTCGGCGTCCGTCAACGAATTGTCCGCGACTTCAGAAGTCCCTACGGCGCCTGCCGCGATCTCGCCCGCCTCGACGGAGTTGTCGGCGAGGTCGTCTTTCGTCAGGCTA
>CAYOCT010000136.1:0-5368 GCA_964402555.1 uncultured Nitrospiraceae bacterium
TTCGCGTTGCTCAGAATGACAGGAGGTCGGGTTTCTATTCTCGAGGTAGCACGATTACGAGCACGAGCACAAGCACGAGAAGATGGCGATGCATAGAATGCGGAGATCAGTAATGGCGCTCAATGCCGGTACAGGAATTCCTTGCTATTGAACAAGGCCCACACGAGGTCGCAGGCGGCCTGCTTCGGCGTAACCCCGCTGTTGCGCAAATACTGCCTGGCGGCGTCGACCTCTTCCTGCGTCGGGTAGCGCGAAAGGATGTTGATGTAAAGCGAACGAAGGCACTGCTCCGGATCGTCGCGCGTAGCCTGGAGCAGCGCGTTCAGGCGCGTACTGTTCTCGATCTTGCGCTGAATATGGCTCGAATTCAGCATGTGGAGCGCTTGGTCGTCCGTGGGCTGATTGTTCCGTTCGGTATCGAGGCCGGTGTCCCGCGCAGGGCGTCCGAACAACTCGAGGAATGGGCTGGTGATGCTCCCGTCGGCAAGCTCAACGGTACGCTGATATCCCGGCACATACGTGAACGGTTCCGGTATGGGACTCGAGTAACTTTCCGAGACGCCGCACAACGTGTCCAAGTTGTCGATTAGGACCTCAGCATCGAGACGGCGCACAATGTAGTGGGCAAACAGCGCCTCGGCGTCGGGCGCGTCGCTCCTCGGTATCGACGCTTGCTGGTACGTCCGCGAGGTCAGAATCCTCCGGTAAATATGGCGCAAGTCGTATTTCGATCCGGTCAGATCCTTTTCCAGGTATTCAAGCAAATCAGGATTCACCGGCGGGTTGTCGGCGCGAATGTCGTCCGGCTCATGGATAATACCGCGTCCCATCAGCCACGCCCAGATACGATTGACGGCATTGCGCGCAAACCACGGATTATTCGGGTCGATCAGCCAGTCCGCAAACACCACGCGCGGGTCGCGGTCCGGCGCGATCTCGACGGGCGTCCCGTCCGGGAAGACCGCGCTCACCGGCCCGCCGAGTTCGGGATTCATGCACACGATCTCTTCTTTCCACTCGCCGGTCTTCTTGTACGACAGCCGCGAGAAGAACGCCGCGAGGCCCGCGCGCCGCGATTCAGGCCACGACGAGGCCCGCGCGCCAAGGAACGTTAGCGCGACGGCATCGCCAATGGCCGTGGGTTCGCGCCCCTGGATCGCGCGGTAGAAGTTGACCGCGGGCACGCGGAAGTTGCTGCCGCTCGACGTGAGCATCTCGCGCGCGAACTGGTCATACGGCATGTTCTCGCGGATCGCGTCGCGAATCCAATGATGATACGCCTGCACCGCATTGGGCCAGAGGTTGATTGGAAACTCCGCTTTGACGCGCAGCAGGTCGCACCACTTCATCGCCCAATAGTCCGCGAACTCATCCCGCGCGAGCAGCGCATCGATCAGAGCCTCGCGCTTGCTCGGACGCGCGTCGACGAGGAAGTTCTGGACCTCCATGGCCGTCGGAAGCATGCCGATTGTGTCGAGATAGACCCGGCGCACGAAGACTTCGTCCGAGCACAAGCTGGCCGGCTCGATGCCGCGTTCCTTCAACAACGCAAGCACAAACGTGTCGACCCCGTTCTGAGGGGAATCGCTCACAACCCCAGCCTGGGCCTCAAAAGGCCCCGCGTCGGCGTATGCCAAGCAGGAAAGCGCGGTCAACAGAACCAGTCCCAACAAGGTTAACCTGCGCATCGTCAGAAGCCTCCAGTCTGCATGCACAACACCGCTACATCGAGTTTAACCCCGCGCTCGACGCTGGGTTCCATGCTCAACTTGGGGCGCCGAGTGCGAACCTGTTAGGCTAGCGAAGGCCTGAATCTTTGAAAGGAGTTCTCGACCATGCGAAGACTTGCGTTCTGCCTCATCGTGACGGCCGCACTCTCGGGCCTGACCTGGGTCGCACACGCAGACACGTTTTCCTCGGTTGCTATCGTGACCGGCGAGAAGGCCACGCCTGTCGAACATAACGTTGCCCAGCTTCTCGCAGACCGGCTGCGTGAACGCGGCATTACAGAAGTGCGCCTCACGGAACAGCCCTCGGCCGAGGAGAAGACGCTCACCCTATGGCTCGGCGTCCCCGAACGCCATGCAGCCCTTGCGGCGCTGCTGCGCGACCAACGCATCGCAGTTCCTAACGCGACGGACCCGGGCGCCGAGGGGTTTCTCCTCAAGCGACTCGCCCCGCCCAACGGCGCGCTCGTAGCGGCCGGTGTGGACGAACGCGGTGTGCTGTACGCCACTGGCGAGATCTTACGGCAATGCGTCGTGCGCGAAGGCGCGTGCAATCTGCCGCCCATTATCGATATACGTACCGCGCCCGCGTTTCGTCTGCGCGGCACGGAGGTCAGCCAAGGCGCGACGATCACGGAACTCACGAACTCACGACGCTGGACCGAAGACGAACGCCGTAAAGTCATTCTAGATTACGCGCTCGCGGGCGCGAACGCTTTCGGTCTCGGCTACGGCGGACCCCACGCGCAAGAGGAGTTCGATTTCTTGACGTCGTACGGACTGGACACGCTGATCAGCGTAGGCCCGAACACGGGGTCAGGCCCTCCCGAGTGGCAGGCCGCCGAGGCCATCGGCCGCACAGGGTATCTGTGCCTCTCGGTGCCCGAAGCGCGCCAGGCGATCCTCGACCGTTGGGAGAAGACGGCCCAAACGATGCCGGACGTTACGTACATTCGGTTCTACTCCGGCGATGGCGGCGGTTGCGAATGTGAGCGTTGCGCTCCGTATGGCAAGAAGTACATCGAGATGTGCGCCGATATCGCGGCGATCATCTCGAAGTACCACCCCAAGACAAAGTTCTTCGCGACCAATCAGAAGATCGACAACGCCAGCGACCAGGCTATCTTCGACTATCTCAACGCCGAACCGCGCCCGTGGCTCACGGCGCTGGCGTACGGCCCCGGGTCAAACGCGATGAGCTGGCAACCCGGACGCCGTCAGGATCATCGCATGGACTTGTTCGACCATCCGGCATTCGGTCCGATGGACCGCTACGCGCGCGAAATCGTCCATCAGCTTCCGCCGAGCCAGACACTCGTCTTCTTCACGGACGTCACGCATTGGGTCTATTCCGAGTACGGTCTCGTGGCGCTCAACCTCGGTCCCGACCGCGACGGCAACACGCCGCCGCACTGGGGATACGAAGTCTACGAACAGCACCCGGCCCCGGCGATGGACCAGGTCTACAATCGCCGCACGTTTCACGCGCGGCCGCGCGCGTTTTACTCGATCTTCCAGGACACGATGCGCTACGGCGAAGGCGATCTGACCTACTCGGAAGGCCATCATGACCACTTCAATCAATGGATGTGGCAGCGGCTGTTGTGGAATCCGCACGTGACGCTCGATGAGGCGATCGGCGAGTACACGCGCACATGGTTCGGCCCTGAAGTGCTGGCCCTCATGGCGCAGGCCCTGCTCCTCTTCGAGCAGAACCTTTCGACTCCCATCGCGGCCAGTCCGGGGATCGGTCAGTACTACGAGACCGTCAAGAAAGCGGGGAAGCTGATGCCCGCGGAAGTGATGAAGACCAACTACCTCTGGCGCCAGCATATGCAACGCGCGGCGTTGGACAAGTATATCCAGGCGCGCGTCAACCGCCAGATGCAGCGCCAGAAAGAGGTCGAGGATATCGTCGAGAAGATCCTCGCCGGCTCCAACGGCGACGCCGCGCTAACCGAAGCGTTGCGGCTTCTCGATTCCGACATCGAAAATGACGAGATGAAG
This sequence comes from uncultured Nitrospiraceae bacterium, assembly GCA_964402555.1. GTDB lineage: Bacteria > Hydrogenedentota > Hydrogenedentia > Hydrogenedentales > SLHB01 > CAYOCT01. The sequence continues at coordinate 3,735 of CAYOCT010000136.1, forward strand.
GCGTTCAAGTCCGAAGGCGACACGCTCGGTCAGGAAAGCGACGCCCTCTTCGGAGTGCGCAACGAGGGTTTCTTCAATCTCGACCAGGATTTCGTGGGACTCGGCTGGCTGCGCCGCCAGGTGCAACGCGCCTTGGATGCGTCTCCCGATAAGCGGGCCGAACTGCTTGACCGTATCGTCCACTACGATGACCCCGGCGAAGGCGGATTCTACGACGACGCGGGCGATCCCACACGCTCGCCGCATCTCGTGTGCGGATGGCCGTTCAGCGATAACGACGTGTCGGGCTTCAACCGCGCGTCCCAACGGCGCATGGCCTACACACGGGGCGAGGCCCAGGGCGTGACCTTCGAGTACAACGGACTCGATCCGAACGCGCGTTACCGCGTTCGGATGACGCTCGTGCGCCCAAGCTATGCCGAACGCTACGCGGACCGGCAGCCCCAGAAGACCGAATCCATCTACGCCAACGGCGAACTGCTCGCCAAGGACGTCGAGTTGCCGGAATGGGAATCGGACTTCTTCGAGTACGACATCCCCGATAACCTGACGCATGGCGGCTCGCTCCAACTGCGGTTCGAGAAAGCCGCGGGTGTCGGTGAAGGCGTGCCGTCGCAGGTCGAGATCTGGCGCAATACCGGTGGCTGGGGCACGCTGGTCTCGGAGGTCTGGTTGATGAAACGGTAATTCGGTTCGTGCATCACTTGTAACGAGCCCTTAGGTAACCCTAAGGACTGCGTGTCATTGCGAGCGTAGCGAAGCAATCCCCTCGGTACACTCGCGAGCTAACCATGCGAGATTGCTTCGTCGGGCTGAAGCCCCTCCTCGCAATGACACACGTGGTCCGGCGTAAGGACGAAAAGGGAGAGACCGATGCAACTTCTTCGTGGAGTATATCAGGTCGGCGGCGACCTCAACGGCATTACATGGTGCGGCGTCGATGCGGGATTCGACGACGCGAACTGCTACGCCATTGACGCGCCGGATGGCATCGTGCTGATCGATTGCGGCAACGGCGAGACCCTGCCGCAGATCTTCGACAATATGCGCTATTGGGGCCTGGACCCCGATGCGATTCGCGCGTGCTTCCTCACGCATTCGCATTGGGACCACGCCGGGGGCGCGCATCTATTGCGAGCCCGGGGCGTCCGCCTATACGCGCATCGCAACACGGCCGAAGCCGTGGCCTCGGGCGATGAGCGTTGTTGCGGCTTCGCATATCACAAGACCTTCACCCCGTGCGAAGTGGATGTTGCTCTGGAGGACGGCCAGCGCGTCAACGCGTGCGGGCTCGAGATCGAGGCGATGCATCTCCCCGGCCATACGCGAGGCTGCACGGCCTATCGCTTCGAGCGCGACGGCAGGCGCGTCATCGCGTGCGGCGATGTAATCGGCACGCTGTTCTGCGGCGATTTCGGATGGAGCGGGTCCATCGATTTCGATAAGAAGATCTATACCGAATCCCTGCTCAGGTTCGCCCGCATCGATACCGACGCAATGCTCGCGGGCCATGGCATTTCGTATTTCCATGCGCCGCGCCGCCGCGTCGAACAGGCACTCAATTCGGCCCTCATGCAGTGGCGCTAGTGTATTGAGTCATAATTAATGCAACTTTTCGTTGGCATTGGGTATTG
>CAYOCT010000137.1:0-5270 GCA_964402555.1 uncultured Nitrospiraceae bacterium
CGACGGCATCGAGTTGTGGATCAACGAACTCGATGAGTACGAGAAGGGTGGCGGCGACCTCAAAGCCCTCGGCGCGGAGATTCGCGACAAGGGCCTGTTCGTGCCGAATGTGATTGGGCTTTGGGATTGTATGCCCGGGGACGAAGAGGCGTGGAAGGCTTCGCTCGAGAAGACACGCGAACGCATGCGCAAGTCTGCGGCGGTCGGGTCTCAGCACGTCGCGGCCATTCCCGCGCCGGATCGTCCGGACTTCGATCTCAAATGGGGCGCGGACCGCTATCGTGACCTGCTCAAGATTGGCCGCGAGGAGTACAACCTAATCGTGGCGTGCGAGTTTGTCGGTTTCCTGAAGGGCGTGCACCGGCTGGGCCAGGGCGCGGCGATCGCGCTCGATGCCGACGACGCGACGGCGTGCCTCGTGGCGGACACGTTCCATTTGTACCGCGGCGGCTCGGGGTTCGAAGGGGTGCGGCTGTTGAACGGCGATTTCATCGCGGTGTTTCACTGGAATGACGTGCCCGCGGACCCGCCGCGCGAACAGCTCGGCGACGAACATCGCATCTATCCGGGCGACGGCATTCTTCCGTTGAAGGAGTTGTTGAAGACGCTCGCAACTATCCGGTATCGCGGGCCGCTCTCGCTCGAAATGTTTAACCGCGACCAGTGGAAACAGGACCCGAGCGTCGTGGCCGCCACAGGCTTGAAGAAGATTCAGGACCTCATCGCTGCGGCAGGCGTTTAGGAGAACGCATCGAGGAACGCGCGTGCGATACACGATATTCAACACGCCGATCGTCAGCAGTATCATGTATCGTATCGCGGGCCTTGTCTTGCGACTGATGGGCTGGCGAAGGCGGGGCGAGATTCCCGATCTTCCCAAGATGGTGATCGCTGGCGCGTTTCACTCCAGCACTTGGGACTTTCCCCTGGCTATGCTCATGGCGTTCGCCTACCGCACGCCGATCCGGTTCATGGCGAAAGATTCGCTGTTTCGCTGGCCGTTCGGCGGCCTGTTCCGCTGGTTCGGCGGCATCCCGATCAATCGCAGCCGCGCGCATGGAGTTGTCACGGAGTCCATCGAGGCGTTCGATAGGGAAGAGCGGCTTGTTCTCGTCATCGCCCCGGAAGGCACGCGCAGAAAAGTGGCGGCATGGAAGCGGGGTTTCTATCACATCGCGTGTGGCGCCAACGTGCCGATTCTTCTCGCGTACCTGGACTACCCGAGCAAGACCGGAGGCATGGGGCCGCTCATCATGCCCACCGGCGACTACGATGCCGACATGATCCAAGTGCGCGAGTTCTTCTCGACGGTTACACCGAGACACCCGGAACTGGCGAGCATGCCGTAGGAGAGAAAGACGTTCAGCGCAACGCCTGGAGTTCCTCTCGCACGACTCGGCGCAGAACTTTCTCGATCGGTTCCTCTTGTTGCGCGATGTAGTCGCGCAGGGCGCCATTGAGCAGCGTTTGATAATTCCCTTCGCCCGCCTCCTCGACCTTCGATCTGAACCATCCGATAACCTCTTTGTCGAGACGAATGGTAATCCTGACCTTGCCGCCGGAGGGAGGGAGTACGGCCCCGCGCCGGGCTTTGCCGAAATCATAGTTCTCTTTCATAGTTCCTCAACTCCGCCCGCGTCGCTTTGCGGGCCGATATGATGCGAATCGTGTCGCCGCGCCATGTGTATACCACTGTGAGGACTCTCCTAAAACAGTCCATGCCCATGGTGACGTGGCGCTCTTCGTCGCGTTCGTACGTGACGATGGTGAGCGCATACGGTCCTCGAACACGCCAAACGTGTCCGCAAAAGAAACGCCGTGTTTTTTCTGATTGAGCGCGTTCTTTTGCAGATCCCACTCGAACATGAATTGAGTATATGTACGAATGTATGTACTTGTCAAGTGCGTTGCAAAGGTTTCCTAGGGGGATGTCGTTTTACAGCGCCAAAATCATTCAGTTCCCTTCTCTTGTTCCCCGGCTCGCCTTCTGATACAACTTTGACAGGAGGAATACCCGATGGAAACATTTCACGGCACGACGGTGCTGAGCGTGCGGAAGGACGGCAAGGTCGCGATCGGCGGGGACGGCCAGGTCACGATCGGCGCGACGATTATGAAGGATAAGGCCATGAAGATCCGCCGCCTTGCGGAAGGCCGTGTCCTGGCGGGATTCGCTGGGGCGGTGTCGGATGCCTTCACGCTGTTCGAGCGTTTCGAAGCGAAGCTCAACCAGTTCAACCAGAACCTCGTGCGGTCGGCCGTCGAACTTGGCAAGGAATGGCGGACGGACAAATATCTGCGCCAGCTTGAGGCCCTGCTAGCCGTGTGCGACGCCGAGAAGTCGCTGCTCATTGCGGGAAGCGGCGAGATCATTGAACCCGACGACGGTATCATCGCCATCGGTTCCGGCGGCCCTTATGCGCTCGCCGCCGCGCGCGCGCTCCTCGCGCATTCCACGCTCGATGTCGAAGGCGTCGTCAACGAAGCCCTGCACATCGCCGCGGGCATCTGCGTCTACACCAACACGAATATCACGGTCGAGACGCTGTGAAGAAAGAGGGACAACCTTGCAGACTCTCTTCGCGCCCATGCTCCCCCCATTGTTCGGCCCATCAAAGACAGCTCTCTGATGAACCCACTTCAGAAGTGCCGCATTCACCTCCCCGCGTCTTATACAAGTATAGGTACTGGGACGACCTGAAAGAGCATGGTTTTCATAAACGACTCTTGTCGGACCAGGAGATCTATTTCTCGCGGCCCAGTTCATTCAATGATCCTTTCGACTGTCAGATAGCATTCCAATTTGACAAGACGCCGGTTGGCAAAGTGCGGCGAATCGTTGACGACGCGTTCCGTGAAAGATACCCATTTATGTCATCTTCGGAACGCCATAGGAGGGTTACTAAACGGATCATTGAATATAAAGATGTTAAAGCGATGAAGCGGAAGCAACGACGTCTGATGGATGAAGGCTATGGCGTGTTCTCGCTTTCAGAAGACCCGAGGAGCCTCGTCATGTGGGCACATTATGCGGATTCTCATAAGGGTATATGTGTCGGCCTTTCAACCAAGGCACTCCAAGAGTTTAGTTATAATCTGTATATACAGAAAAACATACCGAGCGAGTTGAAGATGGTCAATTACGTTCCTGACTACCCAGTGCTCAGCCCTTTTGAACCCGATTACGAACCGGGACAATGGGACACTGTTGTAGTCTGTACAAAATCGCGTCAATGGTGCGGAGAAGCGGAGTACAGGTTAGTAATGGGTACACAACCCGACACTGAAAGGCTGTACGTTCTCCCTAAAGACTCCATAAAGATGGTAATACTTGGTTGTATGATGCCGACGGAATGCAGGGATGAGATCAGGAGCCTGGTTGCGAGAATTGGGCTACGGGCTCACGTCATAGAAGCGGAACTCGACGACTACGAGTTCGATCTCAGGATTGACATTCCGCAAGAAGTCGAGGAGAACTGATTAAGGCTCCCTTGCGATGGTCGGTGTTCGAACACGCCCCCTAACATCGAGACTACATCTGGAGCAGCCCGCATTCTCATCTCCTCTTCTCTACAGTGAATTCCAGAATCGCACATGCATCTTCGTAGGTCGTGCCATGTCCTCCATCCGGCCTGAACAGGAGTAGGACGTTGCGGCCCTGCTTGTCGAGAGCGTGCGCGAGACGGATTACACTCGTGGACGGCACGGCCTCGTCCTTGCCGCCGGCGGCGATCCCGACGGGCATTGTGAAGCGTTCGGGGTAGAACTCGGCGCTACGCCGCTTGTACTCTTCCGGGACTTGAGACTTGCTTCCGCCGAAGGACTCGCGAATGGCGTCCTGAAATCCCTCGTACTCGACCAGGTTGGCCGTGCCGTTCATCGAGGCCACGCCATCGATCAGGTCCGGATGCAGGGCGGTGAATGTGAGACAGGCCGCGCCGCCCATTGAGCCGCCACACATGAAGACTTTGCGGACGCGGTAACGGCGCTTGAGTTCTTCGATAAGCTGAACCGTGTCGGCCTCGGCCTTGGGTCCCATCCACGAAGTTGACGCGCGATAGTCCGGCGAGACGAAGATCATGCCGTGTTTCGCGGCGACATCGCGCGCCGCCCGGCATTCGTCGCGCGGGTCTTTGGCGAACTGCCACCGATCCGAACCGTGGCCATGCAGCGCGATAAGCACATCATGCGCTGCCTTCTCGTCAAACGGGTCCGGCATGATCTCGACATAGCGCTGAGTCGTGCCGTCGCACGTCGCGACGAAACTCACGTCGTTCATCGACGCCCCGCATGCCGCCATGAGGATCAGGAACGGCGTCAACGCGCTACTTCGTCAAGTCTTTGACGCGGAGGTTGCGGAATTCGACCACGTCACCGTGTCCGAGGAAACCGATGTGCCCCTTCGTGTTCTTGAGACCGGGATGCGCGTTGCCGTCGATGGTCTTCGGTGTGCTGGCCTTGTCGATGTCCGCGTCGACGATCGTCACGCCATTCAACACGACTTTGACTTGCCGTCCCTTGGCGGTGATCTCTTCCGTGTTCCATTCCCCAACAGGCTTGAGATGGTCGCGTTCCGCGGGCACGACACCGTAGATCGAGCCGTGCGCCTGGTACGGATGGAGGTCCTTGTATTTCGGGTCGCGGTCGTCGAGCACCTGGATTTCCATGCCGTCATACGCGGCGTTGCCCGTCAACGGCGCGCGGATGCCGATGCCGTTATTCGCGCCAGGCGTCAGTTTGAACTCGAAGCGGAACACGAAATCGGAGTACTCCTGTTCGGTAAAGAGATTGCCGCCGGGTTTGCAGACGATCGCGCCGTTCTCGATGACGTATCCTTTCGTGTCGCCGGTCCATCCCGTGAGATCCTTGCCGTTGAAGATCGGCACGAAACCGGCTTCGTCGTCCGCGCCCAAGACTTGCGTGTGCGGTTCCGCGAGCAGCATGGCCATGCCCAGCGCCACAAGCATTCCTACGAACGTCCACTTCGTGCGTGTCATGCGATCTCCTTTCCCGCGCGCTACGGCGCGGACCGGCTTCCAACTCCAGCCGCCAATGTAGCAATCCGAAGGGGAAAGCGCAACCTGCTTGCCGTCAGAGGTCCTCAGTCTCTGTGTGGCTCAGCCTTTCTTGCTCTTGCTCTTGCTACCTCCAAAATAGAAACCCGACCTCCTGTCATTCTGAGAGCGCGTGAGGAAATTGTGAAACGCGGGTGCTATGTCTCTTGACTACGTATTGCCTGTCATCCTGAGCGCAGCGAAGGATCTCATAAG
>CAYOCT010000138.1:0-4315 GCA_964402555.1 uncultured Nitrospiraceae bacterium
GGCAGGTCATGCAGCTTCCTTGCGTTTCACGGTTTCCTCGGCGTTCGTTAGCAATAGCTCCACCTCCACCAGTAGCGCGAGCGGATCGCGTACGTAGCCGGCCAGCCAGCGCACTTCGTCGTCGCTGTAGAACACGCCGCGCAGCGCGTTGGCGCGTTTCCCGATTTCGACGATGCGCGCGTCGTGCATAAACCCCTCGTTCAAAGGAACTCGTTGTCAGGCAATAGCCCCCCTTCCCCACGCGAGCGGGGCCGGAGGATGTCAGGTTGTATCCGCGCGCTTCCCGCGGGCGCCTGTGTCTCCCGCGGTATCCCCGTCCGCGCGGCCCGATTACTCGGTCAGCCAGCGACGCCATGAACCTGCGGGCAGTTACCCGGTTATTGGCCACGGTTCCGATTTGCGCCTCGGGATCGGCGGTGTTTCTTGCCCTGGCAGCCCATGCAGGCCCAGTACGTTTGCGCGGGGCGAACGCATGACGATTCATGACGTGTTCGCGGCCTCCCGCATCAGCTTCGCCACCGCGCGGACGCCGTGCGCCCTGTGCATGTCATTGGCGTCCATCCCCACTTCCGGCGGCATGACCCACGGCAGGCCTGTAGCCACCGCGTATCGCTCTCCGGTTCCGCTTGCGTCGTGGTCTGCCATGACGAGCCGGCGCCCCGTCAGTAGGCCCGCCACATGCGCCAGATTCCCTGCTGAGAAACACACAACGACCTTGGCCTGCCGGTACAGGCTTGCGAGCGCGGTGCGCAGGCTCAGGGCTGTTGCGTACCCCTCGCACAACCATTGCTCGCATCCCGTGCCGAGGATCAGCGCAGAGCCCTTCGCCGCGCCACCCGGAAGAAACTTCTTTTCCCCTTCCGCCGTGATCCACTGCACGCTGTTGATGCGCTGATACCTGCCGACCGATCGCATGGGAATCACGAGTCGGCCGTCGAAGTCGACCAACCCTTGCTCATCCTTGAACCCCTTGCGATCGAGGTACGGGTGATGATCGAATCGACAGCGCTGGACGATCTCCATGGCCTCGATCGCCGCCTTGTCGCGCCTAGCTTGCTCACGACGCCGTTCTCGCGCCATGTCCCGCTGGACGACCTCCTGCGGGATGTGCTCGTTCCGGAAGACAATCGGCTCTGCATGTGTCTCCCAGGCCTGCACCCAGCCCCACTCGCCGGTGAACTTGTACGCCCCGTTTCGTTTCTTCGGGTGTTCGATCGTCGGGACGCGATGAATGCGCCCGTCGGCCCGAAGGTCACGGATCAGCACACCGTGCTCGCGGGCGAACGCGACGAAGCTCACGCAGCCATCCTTTCGCGGGATTTCGCCCACCGAATGATGTTGTGCCGCACGAGGTTTTCGACCTGCGCGCTCGGCTCACGTGGGTCGGTGTGCGCAATCGTCTTGCGAGCGAACGACCCGTAGATGTTCCGGTACTGCGCCTGCGCGAACTTCTGCGCGGCGTCCTGATTTCCTGCCTTGCGGCGCAGCCCGATGTAGGCGAGCTGCTCCCACACCTTGTCTGGGTCGCGCAGGAAGTCGTACTTGCCTGATGCCTCGATCCGCTTGCCGCCGATCTCCACCATGACGCCGGCCACCGTCTCGACCAGCGACCGACGAAGCCGCTCCCGGCCGCAGGCGGGGCATACGCGCATGTGGGCCGCGAGGATGTAGCCGCACTGGCAGCGAATCGTCTCGCGCTCCTTCTGCGTCGGCTCCTTCCTCGCTTTCGCGTCCTTCTCGCCGTCGTCGAGCGCACCGCAGCCGTTGGCGAAAACCTCGTCGGCATCTGCCTTGAATCGCAGTATGTTTCCGCAGTGGTCAAGCCAAAGCCCGAAGGATTTACCCGGAGCTGGGCGCATGACGCGGCCCATCTGCTGAATGTGGCTCGACAGGCTCTTGCGATACGGTCGAGCCGCGACCCCGCAGAGCACGTCCGGCACATCAAACCCCTTCGTGAACACCTCGCAGGACACGAGGCCGTCGATCACGCTGTTCGGCTTGCGGAACTCAGCGATCAACTCGCGACGCCGTTCCTCGTTGGCGTCCCGGTAGCTGATCTGCTGGAAGTTGAAGCCGGCCGCGTTGAATTGCCGGCACAGTTCCTCGCCGTGATCCACCGTCGCGGCGAATACAATCGTCTTGACCGGACCACCGAAGTGCAGCCGGGTCTTGTCGCACCACTCGGCCACGATGTCGCCGATGATTTCCCGCCCCCGGGATTCGATCTCGCGCTCGGACCACTCTCCGGCGACGACCTTCGCCCCGGTCATGTCCACCGCCTTCGCCGCGTAGAGTTTCAGCGGCACGAGGAATCCTTCCTCGATCAGTTTGTCGGTCGTCGTGACATTGACGACGTTGGTGTAGACAGCGCCGATCCCCTTCGTGAAAGGCGTGGCGGTCAGGCCAACGACGCGAAGCTCCGGGCGGTTCTGGATGAGTTTGATCGTCTCCTTGCGCATCGCATGGCACTCGTCGACGATCAGTAGTTGCAGCTCCGGGAAGAAGCCGCGCTTTTCCAGCGTCTGCGCGCTGCATATCTGGATCGGCTCGTACCCATGCCGGCGCCAGTGCCCGGACTGCACGACACCGTGTGAGATTCCGTAGAAATCCAACGCCGCGCTCGTCTGGTCGACGAGGTTCACACGATCGACCACGAAGGCCACCCGGCTACCCTTGGTGCGCGCTTCGCGCATCAGGTGCGCGCCCACAACCGTTTTTCCGGCTCCTGTGGGAGCGCACAGAATCTGCGCCCGATGCCCGGCGCGAATGCCGGCCCGCAGGCCGTCGATACACTCGCGCTGGTACGGACGCAGTTCGATCTCAGGCATTGACGGCCCCGAGTTGTCGTTGCAGCCTCTTCACTTCCCGCTTGAGTTGCGCGCACTGGTTCATCCAATCGTCGCGCTGGCTCTCGACCGTGCTGATGTAGCCCTTCAACTGCTCGATCTTCGCCACGGCTTCTGGATCGGCCGCACGCCTGAGCGTGTCGTTCTCGGCCATCAGCCGCTCGTTTTCCTCGGTGAGCGCCTGCACAGCGTCCTCGAGTTCGTCGCGCGGCGCAGGTTCGACTTTGCGCTTGGCGGAAACGGGGTTCCTTGCGGCAACCCCGTTTTCGTTCGCGCGCTTCGTGGCATCCACTGCGGCGATTGCCTTCGCGACCGTAACGGCGCCGGTACGAACCTGCTGAAACTCATCGTCAGAGAGGGCGGCGAGCTTTTGCGCCACCGCGCTTTCCTTCTTCGTCAGTCCGAGGTCGGAGAGCGTCGGAGCTTCGGAAACGGGGTTCCTCGCGGCAACCCCGTTTTTCCCGCGACCTGGCCCGGCCGTGCCGCGCGCGCCGGCCTGCTTTGGTTTGTCGGCGAGCATTTCGCCGAGCTTGCGAAGCGCCTCGACCTTTATTGACAGCGCCAGATCGCTCGTTTCTTCTCCGAGCCTTTGGCGCTTCGCGTAGATTTCTGCTGCGGCCGCTGCGTCGACGATGCGCTTCGTTTCTTGGATCGTCTTGGCCTCTGCGAGGGCGAGCCTCGCTCGGTTCATGGTTGCGACGACCGCATCCGATTCGATCACGGAGACTTGATTCACTGCGCCGCCCCCGCAAGCCCGAACCTGTAGCCGTACGATCCGCTGCCAACTTCGTCGCCAAGCGCCGTTCTCAGTTCTTCACCAGACTCAATGACGTTCTTGAATCCGTCGCAGTTGGCTCGTATCCATTCGCGGTGCCCGGCGATGGCATGCTCCTTGTAAGCGCGGCACATGACGCGCTCCGCGAGCAACGCACCTTCTTTGCTCGTGAACGCAGAAGATGCCCACCAGACAATTCCGTCTACGTCGTTTCGACGCGCCTCTTGCGCGTAGTACGACATGCGCTTCTTCACGTTCGCACTGATGCCGATCTTCACTCGATCGTCAGTGAATCGAACGACGTACAACCTGTGCAGTTCGAGGCTCATTGACCCTTCCGTTCTTCTCGTTCGTAGGACATGACCCATCGCGCCAGCACAACGGATCGCCACTTGATTGCTCGCCACAGAAACCGAACCGCGCTCACTCGATCAACCCTTTGCGAAGCGCAGCGGCGACCGCGTGGGATTTGGACCGCGCGCCAAGCAATTCGCTGGCACGGTTCACGGCTCGGCTCACCGACTCCGGCTTGATCTGCAAACTGGCGGCGATTTCCTGCATCGGCTGGCCGTCTGCGATAGCCTGCAAAATCGCTACGTGCCGGCGCGTCAGGCCGAAGTCGTCGGAGGTCACTCGACCGCCTCCAGCCGCTTCCTCGACATCATGGGAATCACGGGATCAGGCGGCCGCTTTC
>CAYOCT010000139.1:0-4206 GCA_964402555.1 uncultured Nitrospiraceae bacterium
CCTGGCAGGTGAGGCTTTTATCGTGGGCGAGATTCTTCGCGTTGCTCAGAATGACGGGAGGTCGGGTTTCTATTTTAGAGGTAGCAAGAGCAAGAGCACGAAGAGACGGAGCCACATAGAAACTGGGGAGCACTCCACGCGCCGGTAACGCGGTTCGACCGCTTTGTTCGATTCGAGTACAATGCCGGGGTCGTGCGCACTGAGGGGCGCCGTAACGAACAGGATCGAATGGCATGCAGTTTGAATCGTCGGTAGCCGCCGCGCTGCCCGAACTCGTGGCGTTGCGCCACGAGTTTCATCAACATCCGGAATTACGTTTCGAGGAACAGTGGACCTCGGATCGCATCGCATCGTTTCTCGACGCGAACGGCATCGCGTATAGACGGGGATTCGCGAAGGGCACGGGGATTGTCGCCGAAATAAACCATGGGCCAGGTAAGACCATCGCGTTGCGAAGCGATATCGATGCCCTCGAACTGCAGGAATGCACGGGCTTGCCCTACGCGTCGCTCCATGCGGGACGCATGCACGCGTGTGGCCACGACGGGCACATGGCGTGCCTGTGCGGCGCGGCAAAGATCCTCGCGGCGCATCGCGAGGCGCTGCGCGGCACGGTGCGTTTCATTTTCCAGCCCGCGGAGGAATTGGGCGCGGGCGGACGAATGGTCGTCGAGGAAGGCGTGCTGGACGGCGTGGATGCAGTCTTCGCGCTGCATGCGTGGCCCTCGGTGCCGCTGGGCAAGTTCGGCCTGAAGAGCGGGCCGCTGATGGCGAGCGCGGATTGGTTCCGCGTCGAAGTCCGGGGGCGCGGATGCCACGGAGCCGACCCGGCTGCGGGCGTCGACCCCGTGGTTGTTGCCGCGCACATCGTGACCGCGTTGCAGACAATCGTCAGCCGCGAGTTGAATCCGTGGGACGCGGCCGTGGTTACGATCGGACAGATTCAAGCCGGTTTCGCGTCGAACATCGTGCCGGAAACGGCGCAATTGACGGGCACGTTTCGCGCGCTTACAGGCGAGGTCCGAAATCGTATCGCGGCATCGATCCTGCGCATCGCCGAGGCGACCGCCTCCACCTTCCGCGCGTCGGCCTCGGTCGAGTTCCGCGACGATACCTATGCACCGCTTGTAAACGATCCCGCGATGACGGAATTCGCAAGAGAGACTATTGTCGAGGCGTTCGGACAGCAGGCCATCTTCGAGGTCGAACATCCCTCGATGACTTCGGAAGACTTTTCGTTCTACCTGGAGAAAGTGCCCGGTGCGTACCTCTGGATGGGCAACCATCCGGACGCGGACAGAGCGATGCCGCCCTTGCACAGTCCGTACTTCAATTTCAATGACACGGCGTTGGCAATTGGCGTGCGTTTCTGGGCGCATCTTGCAACTCGTTTTCTTTCGGAACCATAGCGCTGTTTCCTTCGCGAGTGCCTATCACGGCGGGCGCTGTCTATTTCTCATGAGAACATGAGAATCGTATCTGTTTCATGGCGTGAATAAGGCGAAAGCCAGTTGTGAAAAGTGTAGCAAGCGCGAAGATTTGATTAACCGACATTGGCATGGTATAGTACGCGACCGTGTTACCCGGCGGTATCGCCGCCGGGACGAATCAGAGCGTTGATAGCGTGAAGCGGACGTATTGTTCGCGTCCTCCCGCGAAACGCGCGGATTCCCTATACGGAGTTGCAGGTAGCGCTAAGGCCGGCATGCGGAAGGGCGTGCGCTCGTGGGAGGGGGTTTACACCGAAGCAGACAAAGGAGGATGTAGCAGTATGGCCAGTGAGGACAGCAGCAAAGCAATTAAATCGCTCATGACCGAGAACCGGACCTTTGCGCCGCCGGCGGATTTCGCCGCAAAGTCCAACCTCAAGTCGTTCGAAGAGTATCAGAAGATGTACGACGCGTCGGTGAACGACTCGGATACGTTCTGGCTTGAGCAGGCGACCAAGGAGTTGTCGTGGGTGAAAGCGCCGACGAAGGGGCGCGAGTTCACGTGGAACACCGATGGGCGCGTGATCAAGCACGCGTGGTTCGCCGATGGCCAACTCAATGTCTCCTACAACTGCCTTGACCGCCACCTGAACGGCCCGAACGCGAAGAAAGTCGCGTTGATTTGGCAGGGCGAGCCGGATGAAGACGTCGTGAAGATGACGTACGAAGAGCTGCACAAGGAAGTGTGCAAGTTCGCGAACGTGCTGAAGTCCCTGGGCGTGAAGAAGGGCGACCGGGTATGCATCTACATGCCGATGATCATCGAATTGCCGGTGGTCATGCTGGCGTGCACGCGCATCGGCGCGATCCACTCGATCGTGTTCGGCGGGTTCAGCGCGGACTCGTTGAAAGACCGCATCAACGACTCCGCCTGCAAGGTGCTCATCACGGCCAACGTGTCGCTGCGCGCCGGCAAGCACATCCCGCTGAAGGGCATCGCGGACGAGGCCCTCAAGGGCGCCCCCAGCATCGAGAAGGTGGTCGTGTACAAGCGGAACGCGGAACCGGTCCCGATGGTCGAAGGCCGCGACCTGTGGTACGACGACGTGATGGCGGGCGCGAGCGCGGATTGCCCGTGCGAGCCGATGAACGCCGAAGACCCGATGTTCATCCTCTACACCTCGGGATCGACCGGCAAGCCGAAGGGCGTGGTCCATACGACGGGCGGCTACCTGCTGCACTGCCTGCTGACGCACAAGTACATCTTCGACATCCAACCCGACGACATTTACTGGTGCACGGCCGATATCGGCTGGGTCACGGGCCACAGCTACATCGTGTACGGGCCGCTGGCCAACGGCGCAACCTCGATCGTGTTCGAAGGCGTGCCGACCTATCCGGACTCCGGCCGCTTCTGGCAGGTCTGCGAGAAGTATAAGGTCACGATCTTCTACACCGCCCCGACGGCCATCCGCTCGCTCATCGTGAAGGGCGTCGAGTGGCCGCAGAAGTACGATCTCACGTCGCTGCGCCTGCTCGGCACGGTCGGCGAACCGATCAATCCGGAAGTGTGGATGTGGTACTTCGAGAACATCGGCGGCGGGCGCTGCCCGATCGTCGACACGTGGTGGCAGACCGAAACCGGCGGCATCCTGATCTCCCCGATCCCGGGCGCGATCACGTTGAAGCCGGGCAGCGCCACGCGCCCGTTCTTCGGTGTCGAGCCGGCGGTGTTGCGCGACGACGCTTCCGAGGCGGACGCCAACGAAGGCGGCAAGCTCTGCATCATGAAGCCGTGGCCGGGCATGATGCGCACCATGTGGGGCGACCACGAGCGCTTCGTCGACACGTACTTCACCATGTACAAGAACGTGTACTTCACGGGCGACGGCGCCCGCAAGGATCAGGACGGCGATTACTGGCTCATGGGCCGTATCGACGACGTCGTTAACGTGTCCGGGCACCGCATCGGCACGGCGGAAGTCGAGAGCGCGCTGGTCAGCCACGAGAAGGTCGCGGAAGCGGCCGTGGCGCCAATGCCGCACGAGATTAAGGGCCAGGGCCTCTACGCGTTCGTGACGCTGGTGGCCGGCGTCGAAGAGAGCGACGCGCTGAAGAAGGAATTGGTCGGTCACGTCCGCAAGGAGATCGGCCCGATCGCCGCTCCGGATGTCGTCCAGTTCGCCCCGGCGCTGCCGAAGACCCGTTCCGGCAAGATCATGCGCCGCATCCTGCGCAAGATCGCCGAAGACGCGGTCGACCAGATCGGCGACACGACGACGCTTGCCGATCCGTCGGTCGTCGAAGCGCTTGTCCAAGACCACAACAAGATCACCAAGAAGTAACCCGTCGCAAATCATGCCGGGCGTGCCGTTCAGGTGCGCCCGGCTTCTCATGTGTATTGACGAAGAGGGAGCGGTACGAATATGGACGAAGTAAAGGTGATGAATCGGTGGATTGTCGTTGTCGGGGCTATCATGATCCAATTCTGTCTTGGCGCCATCTATGCCTGGAACGTGTTCACGGCGGCCTTGACCAAGGTGGCGGCGGACGGCGGCACGTACGCCTTCACCGCGTCACAGACGCAGTGGGTCTTCTCCGCGGGATTGGCGACGTTCGCAGTGGTCATGGTGATTGCGGGGCGTCTTCAAGCCAAGACCGGACCGCGTCCGATCGCGATGATCGGGGGCGTGGTTCTTGGCGTGGGTTACATCCTGGGCGGCCTGCTGGGCAAGACGTTCATGGCCCAGTTCGTATGCATCGGGATCATCGGCGG
>CAYOCT010000140.1:0-4178 GCA_964402555.1 uncultured Nitrospiraceae bacterium
GCTGCGCTCAGGATGACAGGCAATACGTAGTCAAGAGGCAAAGCGCCCGCGTTTCGCAATTTCTTCACAAGCTCTGAGCGAAGCGAAGGATCTCATCCGTGATAGAAGCCTCACCTGCGAGGAGATTCTTCGCTTCGCTCAGAATGACAGGATGTCGGGTCTTTGTTTCCGAGGCAACAAGAACAAGTACAAGAGCAACGGCAACGGAAAGGGCAAGAGGAAGGGCATGAGCAAGAGCAAGAGCAAGAGCAAGAACCTAAGCGACTCAAGTTGCCAACAAGGCGACTCACGCTACCAACGTGAATAATAGTCGCGCGAGGCAAGATGCGCGTGAGGGACGCGTTGGAGTAGCATACGCGGCGACGCGTGGGGCCACTCCATGAAGAAACTGACGTGGATCAAGATCAAACTGCTCGCCAAGGATAACTCGCTTGTCCTGTTTGTTCTGTTCCTATGGTTTGTTTTCGGTTTTCTGATGTACCGGTTCGCGTTGCGCATGAGTGTTGTCGAAGCCCTCGAGGCCAGCCTCTTCTTCCGGGATAACTCGAGCCGCTTTACCACTTTTTACGAGATGTGGACCCAGGGGGTCATCTTTGGCGTGACCTTCAGTGTTCCCTTCGAGAACGTGCTGATGCGCTACAACCCCGATAGGAGCTGCCGGATGCTTGCCAAGGCGATGAAGGATCATATGGTGGTGGTCGGATTCAGCCACCTCGGACGGCGTCTCGTCGCGCATTTCCGTGAGCACAACGTTCCGTATTGCGTGATCGAACGCGACATGGAGCGTGTGGATGACCTACTGCGGGGTGGGGAACCGGTCGTTGTAGACGATGCGCGCGAGACCGACGCGCTTGAGGACGCCAACGTAGCGGGCGCGAAGGCCGTGCTGATCGTGTCGAACAACCTTGAGACGGCGTTGCTCGTGACGAAGCGCGTGCATGAGGCGAACCCCGCCTGCACGATTGTCGCTCGGTGTTACCAGGACGAATTTGCGGAGATCCTCGAAGGGCTCGGCGCCAGCGAAGTCATCTCAAGCTCGAAAAACGCGTTTGACGATATTGTGTCGCGAATGGACGCCTGACATGAGCATGTCGGCAAAATCAACTCGCGACGTTTCCCCGTGTCATTGCGAGCGTAGCGAAGCAATCTCACCGACTCCAAGTGTTTCCATTCGGGGGATTGCTTCGCTACGCTCGCAATGACACGGGGTCAGGGCTTGCCGGCGCGACAGTTGCCGACGATTTCGCTTGTGCGCAACGCGCGCTTGTAGAGTCGCAACGACTGAACGCTTGGCGCGATCTTTAGTTCGCCGCCGCTGTTGGGCGCGCGTAGCGTCGGACTGAACCTGCCCCAGCCGAATTGACGCCAGTCGCCGCCGTCGCACAACACGCCATCGACGATGAAGGTGACGATCTTCGGCCCGCCGTCGACGACGATGCCCACGTGCTGCAGGGTCCCGGGATGTAACGCATCGCGATCGCAATCCCAGCTCGATTCCTCGCGCCCGTCGTTGAGGGTGATGCGGAGCGTTCCCAGATCGGTCATGGCCACCAGGACGCCCGCGCCCGAGTCATTGCGGCTGTCAAGCAACGCCTGGCCCGGCGCTGGCGAGTCGAGTTGTAGCCAGAAATCCATGCTGAACCCGGCACGCATGTCCTTGCCCCGGTGGTCGGGGGCCTTGCTGTTCCGCGTTTGGAACTCCGGGAGCGCAGGCATCGTCAGGGCCTGCGGCATGGGCTTGTCGCCTGGCAGATCGAGCACGATGCCGTCCCGCGCGACGGTGGCATTGTCGAACTGATGGAACAATCCGTCAAGGATCGGCGCGGGGATTTCATGCACACGGCCGATGTTCTTCTGGGTCTCGGTCACGAAGTAGTGGCCGCCATCTTCAAGAAGGTCGGGATAACTCATTCGGATGAACGGGTCGTCGTCATACAACAGAATCTCTGGCTGCGACCAATAGATGACCTTGCCCTCCGGCGAGTCGCGTTCGATTCCAGCGGCCAGCCACGCGGGATTGCGGTCGTTGTAGGGAGAACTGCCGTCGCCCGAAGCGGTCATCTTCGCGATGAACGGGCCGCCGTGATTGTGGAACCAGTAGAGGAACATTCCGTTCGAGCACTTCCACGCAAAATTGGCGGCGCGCGGGTGTTTGATGCGGCGGCCTCCGGGAGCGTACGACGCGTAGGCGGGCGGGGTCCACGTGTGGCCGCCGTCGCGGCTATAGGCGCAGGCCGGCCACCCGTCGATCGTGCGATACACGCAGTAGAGCGAGCCGTCGCTTAGCGAAACGATGCTCTGCTCCTCGGACACGCGGCCACCGCCCTCGGGCGCACGCAGGCCCACGTCGCCATCCGGAAGGGTCTCGAAGGTGAGCGTCGCCGGATCGCGTTCGGTTAGGATGTTCGCGCTGCGCATGAAGCATCCCTCGGACTGCGAGAATCCTCCGATCCCACATGCGCCGATCTTGTGCAATACGAGCAGCGCCGCGTCGCCAAGAAGGAGGGGACGGCCCACGTTCCAGAACATGCGAAGCGACCCTCCATACACGTTCGTGCGGTCGCATTCGAATTCACGCACCGGCACTTCAAAGCGCTTAGCCGACCACGTGCGGCCGTGATCGTCGGTGTACTTGAACACGTAATGGCCCAACGAATCCGCGCGTTTCCAGACGCCCTTGTCCTCGCGCTTGACCTCGCGCACGTTGTCGGTGTTGTGGTTGTAGAAGGCATAGATGCGCCCGTAAGGCACTTTCAGCAACACCGCGTAGGCCGACTCCGGGCCGTCCGCCGGTTCGAGCGGCACGAGGTCCGTCCATGTCTTTCCTTGATCCGTGCTCCGCATTGACACGACATGCTGACCCGGTTCGCCCTCCTTGCCGATTCCCGTGGTGATCGCGCACAGCCACGCGCCGTCGTCCGTCTTCACGAGATACGGCTGATCCGCATACCCTTCGCTTGGGATGGGCCAGCCGTTGGCGATATGGCGCGGGTCAGCGGGCACGGCCGACTGACTGTCGGCCGTCTCGGCGATCGATGCTAGAGAGGCGCTCAAACAGAATAAAACGACAAGGACACTACTGATAGGCATGCAACTCATTGGGGACCTCCGCGCGCTGCGCATCGTTTCGAGGGTTAGGCAACGATCCTCGTCACTATAGCAGGCTGCGGAGGCCGAAACCCAACGACCGGGCTGGATACGCGTCCCTGTGATCGTGATTGCGATTCGCTGGATTGACGAACCTCGATTCGAATTCGTCATTGCGATATGGAAACGAGATCGCTGTTGCGAGTCGCTGTCCTCTCGGATCCCGCACTTAGGGAATGACAGTGACGGCGTCGGTTCCGGAGAATGTCTCGCCGTTATACAACGTGCCCGCGAGTGTCAGTTCTACGGATGGCGGCGTGGCAATGCCCTTGACTTGCCCGATCTGGAACTTGGCGACGAAATAGCCACGGCTATCGGATTTTGACCACGCGATCGGAATGCCATCGAGCGTTACGGATGCCGAGGCCACCGAGGTGTACGGCAGGTCGGTGTGGACGGTGACCCATGAGGTCGAGTTCGAGGAAAGCACCAGCGTCTGCGGCGCCACTGTGATCTCCGTGTCCACTTGGGCCAGCACATAGCCGCCCATCAGCGCAATACCAAAGGCCAGCCCAAGAATCGCGCCATACAACTTGATCGTCGTTCTTCTCATAATCCACTCCTCCTCACTCAAACTGCACCTCTTCATGAGAGCAACTCCCATACCGGCCTTCCTTGCCGTACGTTGAATATGCCACGCGCGGTCTGTATTGGCATGTTGGCATTAGCCTTGCGCATGCCGTCGCGGTGGTTTCGCTTTGGATTCACGTTGGTTTCGCCATGCAAACTTTGCATAGCCTCCCCCGATGGCTATGCCGGTTTTGCAGCAATCCGCTGGTGGAGTGGGTCATCCTGTTTGGGCTATTACCATCCGGCCTTCGTTCGATTACGAGTCATCGTGAAGCGTGGCTTCACTCGGGAGGATGAAAATGCGGCGGATCTCAAGTGGCGCGCCGATACATCAAGCGACACTGGGCCCCCTGTCATTCTGAGCGAAGCGAAGAATCTCCCTCTGAGATAAGGCATTTCCTTTCAAGAGATTCTTCGCTTCGCTCAGAGCTTGTGAAGAAATTGTGAAACGCGGGCGCTTT
>CAYOCT010000141.1:0-4069 GCA_964402555.1 uncultured Nitrospiraceae bacterium
GGCGGAGCCGAAAAACGAAATCGCGGGACCTTGTCATTTCTTCACAAGCTCTCAGAATGACAGGCGGTCGGGTTTCTGTTTTCGAGGCAGCATGTTCAAGAGTATGAGCGGGGCGCTATGGGAAACGTGGCTCTTCACGAGACCGCCGAGCCGTGAGAGTACGCGCGGTAGCAATGGGACTGCGTACAAGGGTACGATACCGCGCACGGCAGGGCGCTTCGGTGCAGCGCACGAGGACGGGCAACAGTGTTTTCTCGAATCGATCCGGAAGCGAGGTCCGCGCGTATCGCGTCAATGGACCAATTTCGCGGCTATGCGATCTTGACCATGATCTTCGTGAATTCCGTTGGCCGCTTTGACCTGACGCCGTGGATGCTCAAACATCACCGCGTCGGGATGTCATTCAACGACACAGTCGCGCCGATCTTCATCTTCGTCGTGGGTATGGGGTTTCGACTGTCGCTGCTGCGGACCGTATCCAAAGCCGGGCTTGCGGCGGCGCGCCGTGCCGCCTTGAGACGCTACGCCATTCTGTTCGGGATTGGCTTTGCAGCCTACTTCGGCTATTTCTGGGACGCGTTGACCGACATCGGCGCGGCGGGTTTCCTCGCGCTGCCGTTTATGGACAAGAAGCCGGCAACGCGCATCGCGGCCGCGGCAGTATATCTCGCGATATACCAATGCGCCTATTCCTGGTTGGGGTATGGCGAGTGGGTCATGGCGCATTCGATCAACGGCGGGCCGCTTGGTCCGCTGAGCTGGGCGTTCATGCTGCTGATGGGCACCGTCGCCTACGACATCCTGGCGCTCCAAGACCCACGCCGCGTCTTGACGCGTTTTGCGGTGTGGGGCGTGGCCCTGGTTGCGCTGGGGTGGGCGATCCGCGCGCCGTGGCCCGGCCTCAAGCCGATCTGGCATTTCAGCCAGTACGGCATGTCCGCTCCGTATCCGCTCTACGCGACGGGCCTGTGCTTCCTGACGCTGCTCGCGTTCTACGTTCTATGCGACCTCGGCGGCAGGCGGCTGCCCCACCTGACGATTCTGGGCGAGAATCCGCTGGTGCTATACGCGGCCCAGGCGATTCTTGTTCCTGCAAGCGAGTGGATGTGGCCCAATCAGGGCCGGATGCCTCAAATTGCAGTGGGTCTTCTTTGTGTCTACGGGTTGTGCTACGGACTGGCATGGACGCTTCATCGGAATCGGATAATCGTCAAGGTCTAGCCACAACCGACGCCAAGGGTTTCAATGGCCGGAATGCGGTGGTATACTAGCCAGCGTCGTAAGCTCAACCGTGCGGAGGGAGCAGTAATGGGTCGGGTGCGTGTGGCGGCGGCAATGGGGATGGCCTTGGCCTCCTGTATCGTACTTCTCGGATGTCCCTCTGAACCCCAGCTTCAAGTGTCGGCAACGTCGCACGATTTTGGCGCGATCGATTCGCGGTGGACCTTCGAAGTATGGAGTTCGGAAACCACGGACGCACCGTTGTCGTTTCAAGTCGTCGTAAGCGAGCCCTGGCTCTCGGTCTCTCCGACGGGCGGTTCCTCGCAAGGGCCAGACGACCACGCAAGAATTCAGGTCCGCGTGCATCGCGACAGGCTCCGCGCCGAGTCCAATCTGGGCTATGTCACGGTCTTGTGGGATATGAATTCGCTGGTCATCAGCGTGTCGGCGCTTCCAGGTGCTGGAGAAGGCGAAGGCGAAGGGGAGGGCGAGGGTGAAGGCGAAGGGGAGGGCGAGGGAGAGGGTGAGGGGGAAGGCGAAGGCGAGGGCGAGGGAGAGGGCGAAGGAGAAGGGGAAGGCGAAGGCGAACCAGTTGTCATCTTCGTGGACCAGCGCAACGCCTCGCCTTTGCAGGACGGCCTGTCGTGGGCCACGGCGTACACGACGATTCAAAAGGGGATTGACAAGGCGTTCTACCGCTATATACGCGGCCAGGTGTGGGTTGCCGAGGGCGTCTACGATGAGGCGCGTTCGGGCGGCTCGGGAGCGCTTATTATGCGGCGCGGCGTCGACGTATACGGCGGGTTTGCAGGGATCGAAACGGCGCGCGATCAGCGCGACGTGACGCACAACGTATGCGTTATAGACGGCAGCAAGGCGCGTGGCGGCGAGGCCGCATACCATGTCGTGACCGGCGCGGATCGAACCACGCTGGACGGGTTTACGATCTCGGGCGGCGCGGCGCTGGGCAGTTCGGGGGCGAATGCGCAGGGCGGCGGGATGTATACGCTGGACGGTTCGCCCGCTGTCAGCCATTGCACATTCACCAGGAACGCAGCGTACTTCGGCGGGGCGATGTACAGCGAAAACGCGTCGCCGGTTGTGACGGCCTGCGCGTTCACCGACAACGCCGCCACGAATACGGGCGGGGCCATGTATAACGAAAACGCGTCCGCCTACGTGAGCGGCTGCGCATTCACGGGCAACGTCGCGTGGACCATGGGCGGGGCCGTCTACAGCAAGCGATCGAGCCTGACCCTCGAGGCCAGCACCTTCAAGAGCAACAGCGCGCTCACGGGAGGCGGCGCGATCTTTCAACAAAACGCGCCCATCGCGCTGCGCCGCTGCTGGTTCGAGAGCAATGTCACCGGACTCTTCGGCGGCGCGCTCTACGTGCAGGATGCATCGTGCCGGATGGCGGTCTGCGTGTTCACGGGCAATACCGCAAGTCTCGGTGGCGGACTCTGCAACGACACGGCAACGACCTCCATCGTGAATTGCACGTTCTCCAACAACGATGCCCAAACGGGCGCCAGCATCGGGAATCGGCAATCGTCGCCAACGGTCGCGAATTGTATTCTGTGGGGCGCCTCGACCGGCGCGGAATTCTACAACGAAGACGCCGTGTCGAAGCCGGTTGTCACGTATTGCGACGTCCGCGGAGGGTACACCGGACAGGGCAACATCAAGGTCGATCCAAAATTCCGCAGTACCGGCGCGGACGACCTGTCACTTGGTTCCACTTCGCCATGCATCGATACCGGGCGCAACACCGGCGGCACCTCATACGGGGTGGTCACGTTGGACTTTCTGGGTGAAGCGTACGGGCAAGACGGCGATGGCCGCGGCGCGGGACCTACTGGCGATGGCTCCGACTACGATATGGGCGCCTATGAGTATGTTGGTGGCGAGGGTGAAGGCGAAGGTGAGGGTGAGGGCGAGGGTGAAGGCGAAGGCGAAGGCGAAGGTGAGGGGGAAGGGGAAGGGGAAGGGGAAGGGGAAGGGGAAGACGTTGTCAAAGGACTGGGCCCCAACGACACGTTCTGTTCACTGTTTCAGAAAGTGCACGACAATCCGCTCTGGGCGTTGGACCCAGAAAACGCCGCGCTTGCGGAGCAGTTCTTGCCGGCAACCGCCGATATGAACGGCTCCTCGTGGGTAAGCACCAAGCCGACAACCACCTTCGAACTCAACGGTAACGGCTTGCTCGATTGCTCGATCGAGTACAGGCTTCTCGAGGTTGTCCTGAAGGATCCGCAGTTCAGTCTTCCCAACGGACTGACTCATGGCCTGGTTCATGACGCATGGGATGCCAACGAGGCGCAACTGATCATCGATGTCGGGGCATCGAATTGGCAATTGCTCGGCGTCTTTGCCGATGGCGTTCCGCAGATGTTGAAGGGCGCAATGATCCTGGGTGACGGCTCTGCCGACTACTCCGTGCCCGACTACATCTCGGCTACCGGATCCGCAGGCCTGGTCCAAGGCATGCTCTATCTGCTCGGGACCTCGGTCGCCCACCCGCAGATCGATCTCGACAACTATGCGCGGCTTCCACAGTACTTCGGTCCGGATGGCGACGCCGACGGCGACGGATACACGAATCGTGCAGAGTACGATGCATTCGGTCCCGACGGGGATAGCTACGCAGCCGCGGCTTTGAATCCCGCTATCTATCCGGGAGGCGAAGGCGAGGGGGAGGGCGAAGGGGAGGGTGAAGGCGAAGGTGAAGGTGAGGGCGAGGGCGAGGGCGAAGGCGAGGGTGAGGGTGAAGGTGAAGGCGAGGGCGAGGGCGAGGGTGAAGGTGAAGGTGAAGGTGAAGGTGAAGGTGAAGGTGAAGGTGAAGGTG
>CAYOCT010000142.1:0-3987 GCA_964402555.1 uncultured Nitrospiraceae bacterium
CACCCTCGCCTTCGCCTTCGCCTTCACCCTCACCCTCACCCTCACCCTCACCCTCGCCTTCGCCTTCGCCCTCGCCTTCGCCTTCGCCCTCACCTTCGCCTTCACCCTCGCCTTCACCCTCACCTTCGCCTTCGCCCTCGCCTTCGCCCTCGCCTTCACCCTCACCTTCGCCTTCACCCTCGCCTTCGCCTTCACCTTCACCTTCACCTTCACCCTCGCCCTCACCCTCACCTTCGCCCTCACCCTCACCTTCACCTTCACCCTCGCCTTCGCCCTCGCCTTCGCCGATTTCTCCGACGAAGGGTTTGAAATCCACGGGGCCTTGAACCTTTGCAGCGATTTCGGATTCTGTGTAGACGCCCCAGTCGTTGTTCTCCGCTTTGGTTATTACGGAGTTCATATTGATAATGCACTTGCCCAGGACCGACTTGAAGGCGTTGAGTCCGGTAGCTTCGCTTTGCGCGGCATCACCCAGCAGCGGGACTTCTGTTCCCTCGGCTTTGCCTTTGAATTCGTCGGGCAAGCGCACGAATACGGCGTCGCCCCGAATCCCGTCGAAGGTGTTGCGCGTGATGTTTACTCCCGTGTTTACCGCCTGGATTCCAAAATGCAGCCGGCGGAATGTGCAGTCCTCGATGATAGATGCCGACGAGTTCACGCCGGAAATCAAGAGGCCGAGGGAATACAGATTGTCGTTGCCGTCGAAGACGACGTTCGAGAATTCCATGGAGACATCGTTCACCTTCGCAAGAACGGTCGTCGCCGAGTAGAATCCCGGAAGCCCGATAGCGCAATCCCGGAGCGCGGCACTCGAGGCGCCTGTCACGATCACGTGTTCGGCGTCGTGGATGTCAAAGTACGCGATCTTGGTGTCTCTGGGCCCGGCACCCACGACCGAAACGTGCGGGGCAAACAGGACCGGTTCAGAATAGGCGCCTGCGGCCAGATGAAGCGTTACCGGATGCGTGGCCAGGGCGAAGACCTGAACATGGTTCATCGCAAAGCCGATCGTGGCCCACGGAGCGTCCTCGGCGCCAGAACCCGATTCATCGTTTCCGGCTGGAGCCGGCGTAACCCATACTTCGCTGGGCGGATCGGTAGGGTCGTTCGGGTCCGATGGAACCGCGTATTCCAAACCGTTGGGAACGCCATCCCCGTCGGCGTCGTCCGCGCTGTCCACCACGCGTGGATCGAACCCGTATTGGACTTCCCAGCCGTCGGGCATCCCGTCGTTATCAGTGTCCGGTTTCAACGGCAGGGTGGCGTGTGCGAACTCGTCGCCATTCGTCAAGCCATCGCTGTCGGGGTCGCCGTTAGCATCGTTGAGCACCGGATTCAATCCGTTCTCGACCTCCCAGAGATCAGGCATGCCATCTTCGTCGCTGTCTGAGGCTGTCGGATACGTATCGTGGAGGAACTCTTCGAGATTCGTAAGCCCATCCCCGTCCGGATCGCCGTCGGCGTCGTTGACGAGCGGATTCAGCCCGCGCACGATCTCCCAGCGGTCGGGCATGCCGTCCCAGTCCGTATCGGAGTCTATGGGCGACGTCCCGTGCTCCAGTTCTTCGATGTTGGTCAATCCATCGGCATCCCGATCGTTGAGGGCATCGTCGGCTAGCGGATTAAGTCCGTACCCGACCTCCCAGCCGTCCGGCATGCCGTCTCGATCTGTGTCGGCGTTATTGGGATCGGTGAGATACAGCGTCACCTCCTCAAAGAACGTCAGCCCATCGCCGTCGTAGTCAAGACTTGAAATGTCGTGGGGCATGCGCGGATCGTGACCGCTGTCGAGTTCGTCTTTGTCCCATTCTCCGTCGCCGTCCGTGTCCGCATTGATCGGCGATGTTCCATTGGCAAGTTCCTCCTCGTTCGTGAGCCCGTCGTGGTCGGGATCGCCATCCGGGCCGTTTGCGCCAGTGGGATCTCCCGAGTCCAGCGCGTAGCCGTCTTCCCAATAGTCGGGCAACCCGTCTTGGTCCGTGTCTAGCTCGGGATCGACGCCGCCCACGTATTGAAACGCGCCCATGTCCATGCGCTGATACGGCCGCACAACGCCCAGAAGGTCATGGATCGGCGCGTTCGCGGCCGTGCCGGTACCGATACAAGGCGAATCCGCTTGAAGCCGGAGATCGCTGTGTTCCAGGTCTTGAAACAGCGGCGGCCTGTCGATATTGCCCGCCCCTTCCAGGCCGCCTTCGATATCGGAGTACGCGGCGCTGGTATTGTAAAGATGGCCGGTCCCGTTGGCCCAGAGGATGCAGTTGAGAAGCACCGTCGGGGCGCTCTCCGGGTTACATACCGCCGTGCCTTGGCCCCCGGAACCGTTGCCGGCAAGGGTACAATTCACCAACGTCGTCGGGCTCGTGTAACTGTTGTATATCGCGTTACCCAAGTTGATTGACGGTCCTGAAGCGTTGTTCCAAAACACGCAGTTCGTGGCGCGGAAGACGCACGAGATATTGAAGATCGCCCCGCCGTATTCCGCGAGGTTGTTGTAGAACTTGCAGTCCGTAACGATTATTGTCGCAGAAGTCGCGTTGTCGATAGCCCCGCCAGTGTACTCGCCTGTGTTGCTGTCGAACACGCATGCTTCGGCCGTTAGGCGGGCGCTTTGGCCGGCATGGATTGCGCCGCCTTGGCGCGCTGTATTGCGTAGGAATGTGCAGCCGCGCAGGGCAACGGTATCGTTGTCTGCCGACAGCGCGCCGCCGAGGCCGCTCTTCGAGACGTTATCGCTGAACGTGCAGCCGTCCAGAACCAGCGCGCCTCGAAGGTCCTGGATGCCGCGACAGTCGGCCTTGATCGAAGGGTCGCCTGTAAATTCGCAGTCTTTCAGTGTTGCGGTTCCGTCTTCTCCTATAATCCCGCCGCCGTGCAACCGCCAGGTACATCCGGTCGCGGACACCCGCGAGGCCACATTGCGCATGCCCGTGACATGCCAGGTGAATTCGCACGCATCGAGCGCCGGCTGCGCATTCTCGTTGTACATGCCCGTCCCTACTGCGGCCACCGGGACTCCCGCAGTACGCGAGGCGCCATCGAACTCGCATCCCACTATCTGCGGCGCGCTTCGCAGATTGTACATGGCGTCGCCACGGGCGTCGCTTCCTCCCGCCCTGTTGTACGTGAAGACGCAGTTTCGAACTATCGGCGAGACCTCCTCGTTGTACATGCCCGCCCCGCGCCTCAGCTTCTGTTCCGGACCGATGGCGAGTCCGCCGTAAATCACAAAGCCATCGAGGACTGCCTGGCTGGCGCCGACCACGACATGAAAGGCCGGCTCGCCGTCGCGCGCGTTGGCTCCGTTAATCGTACTGTACATGCCCGCCGACCGTTCGAGCAGCGAGAGTTCATTGCCCACGAAACCTCCGTAGAGGTGCACGCCCGCCTTCATGAGCAGCGATCCGGTGTTGATGAGGTACGCGTGCATGTATGACGTGCGTCTCTCGCCGTAGCTGCCCTGCGCCACCCAGACCTCGGTGTTGCTGTAGATCCCAGCAGCATCGATCGCGCGCTGAATCGTCGTGAAGGCTGTCGCCCACGACGTTCCGTTTTCGCTCCCGCTATGGTTCTCCTTGTCGACGTACAGGACTTCTGGCGGACCGCTTTGCGCCCACGCGACATGAATCGTTTGCGACAGCATCCCTGCGCCAGCAAGGAACGCCAAGAGTGTGAGAATGGCGGCGGCACTTCGCCTGGACATCGGTGGATCCTCCCCTTTTTCGACTGCGCTCTGGCATGGCCGTTCAACTACGGCAGGCTTTCATCTAGATAGTATGCCTAATCTTCAGAAAACGCAATGACTATTTCATCTCACGTATCCCCAGTTTCGTGAAGATCCGTGCTCTTGCTACGTCTAAAACAGAAACTCGACCACCTGTCATTCTGAGCGAAGCGAAGAATCTCACCCGGGATAGAAGCTTCGCCTGCTAAGAGATTCTTCGCTTCGCTCAGAGCTTGTGAAGGAATTGCGAAACGCGGGCGCTT
>CAYOCT010000143.1:0-3371 GCA_964402555.1 uncultured Nitrospiraceae bacterium
AGATCCTTCGCTGCGCTCAGGATGACAGGCAATACGTAGTCAAGAGGCAAAGCGCTCGCGTTTCACAATTTCTTCACAAGCTCTGAGCGAAGCGAAGAATCTCATGGCAGTCTGGGCCTCCGCGCCAAGCGAGATTCTTCGCTTCGCTCAGAATGACAGGTGGTCAGGTTTCCATTCTTGAGATAGCACGAGCAACCACGGTTCAGTTTAGCACGGCGCCGCGGACTTTGATGAACGACCTCCAGAATCCGCGGACGGTGTCGAGCGTGCGTTCGTCGAGTTCGAATTCGGAATAGGCGGATACGACGTACAGATTCGTCAGATTAATCGCGTCGTCGCGCAAGGTGGCCATTTCTTTCGGGAATTGCTGGATGAATTCGTAGGGCGTCTGCGCGACTTGGCGCGGCACGCCCATGTCTTCGGCGAGCGCGCAGAGGGCGCTGTAACTGTATTCGACGATTTGCGACGGAGACATCTCGCGGCTGAGGATCGGGTCGCTGAGCGGGTTGACGTATTGTCCGGAAAGCGCTACGTCGCGCTGGATCTTGCGTCCTCTGCGGAACGTCGGCAACGACGGGATGCGCAGGATGCGTTGCAGGAACTGGTCGAGCGCGCGGAAAAAGCGCGCGAGCCTCCGGCCGATGCGATTCTGTTGTGTGGAGAGTTTCATCGCGCTGGCGCCGACGATGCGGAGGAAGGCGTAAAGCGCGACAAGCCCCATGGCCACGAGCACGAGTATCTCTCCGATGTACAGATAGGTCGCGAGCGTCGGGAACTGCTTTGCGATGAGGTCGGCGGTGGATTGTGGCTGGGCTACCTTCTCCGCGGCCTGCATCCGAATTTGGATGGCCTCGATTGGGAGGGACGGCTTGGGCAGCCGGCTTGCGCCGATGATCACCGCGGCAATCATCAAGGAACCCAAGCCGATCCAGAAGGGGCCGATGCCCGCCGGGATCTTGGCGCGCCGCTCTTGGAAATACTGGCGCAACCCGGCGAGGCTCGAAAGCATCAGCAGCGACAACGCGGCCACCGTAAACGCGATGAGACGCATATGCGCCCAGAGGCGCGTCTCGACCGGGCCGGTCTGCAAGACCCATTGGCCCAGCACAAAACACGCGACCGACGGAATCGCCGCGTAGAACACCGAGATACCAGGGTGCCGTTTTGGTAGGCGGCTTACCGCGGTTTCCGGGGTGTACCGTTCGCCGCGCTCCGGCTTCTTCCACTTCGTGGGGTCGATGGCATCCAAGTCTTGGCGGTAGAGATAGGGATCCTCGCCTTTCTGCTCCGTCCCGGTGTGTAGCTTCGTCTGCATGACGGCGTTGTGGACGCGCCGCGCGGTGCCGGTGAGGATGCCGATTTCGCCCGCGGTCACGTTTTCGTCGACGCAACACTCGTGCGTCAGCCGGTTGGTGACCCACCAGATGATGACAACGAGCATGACGTTGAACAGCGTGGCCATGTAGGGGTTGTTCAGGAAGTTGTGCGCCAGCGACCCCATCTGGTCCGTGGTCGTGAACGTGTAGAGCGCCACGGATATACCCATGCCGATAACGTACAGGACCGATTCGTTCTGGCCGTCGCGTACGACCAGGCGGTTGAGCGCCACGATACCCATGATGAAAAAGAACGCCGTCGAGCGCAACGTCGTCTCGTACAACTGGGCGATACGATCGACGTGCGCCAAATCGAGGTAGACGTAACGGACCTCGACGAGGAACGACACCACGGAATACATCATGACGAAGATCATGAACGGGGTGAGGCCCTCGATGAGCCAGTCGGTGATTGTCCGCTTCTGGAGTTTCTTGCGTGGGGCGAAGGCTTGGCGTTTCAGCGTTTGGAAATCCGTCGCCACGGCTTCCTTGGCCGGACGGCGTTCGGAGAACTTCGCCGCCGACAGCGACTGGAAGTCGGTCGGGTCCGCCGGTTCGGCGGGCGCGCGCTTAGTGTCCGATGCGGGCGGGAGAGATCTCATGGAGATTCCGTTCGTGTTCGATATGGATGAGGTCGATGTTCTGCATGGCCAGCAGACTTGCCGCGGCCATGTGGCCGAGCGCGTTGTCGATCAGAAAGACGGTGACGTTGAACCCCGAGAGCTTCATCGATCCCAGCGCGAGCGCAAGATCTTCGTCGACCTGCGGCACAACCGGTAGCAACGCCGCGTCGCGTGGCAGGCGATGAAACTCGGACATGATGAGTCGGTGCAGCGATAAGCCGTGGCCCGGCAGCACACGCGCGAGATTTTCGATGACCTTCTGGGCCTGGCCCGCCGCGCGCAACGTCGGTACTTGCAGCGGGTTGAGCCGCGTAGATTCCTCTTCGTCCTCGACGCTTTGGTCCGCTTCGGCCCGCGACAACGTTTCGTGCGCGTCAACTTCGTACCGCGCGACCTCGGCGGCGTCGACCGCGTTGGTCAGCATGCCGACCTGTTCACCCGACATCTGCAACAGATACGCGATCGAAGCGGTAGTCGTGATCGCGAGTTCTATGCGCGCATCGCGGTTCTCGGGCGGATAGCTGTCGTCATGCAAGTCGAGGATCAGCGTCCCGCCGCTGACCGTCGACGCTTCGTTCACTTTCGAGAACAGTTGGCCCGTGCGCGCGGACGCCTTCCAGTGGATCTTGTTCAGCGGATCGCCGGGCAGATACTCGCGCGCGCCCACGATGCGCGTGGGGTCGTCGTAGATGCGGTTCGAGATGCGGACCGGGCCTTGCGGCCGCCGTGCCGCGACGTTGAACGTTTCGATGTACGCGACGGTGGGGAGGACGGAGACGTAATTCTGGACCACGCCCGTACGGAAGCGTTTCTGCAAGCCGAACAAATCGCCGGATTCCATGAGCAGCGGCCCGACGCGGTGGTAGCCGCGCCGCGGGCACAGCATGCTGTACTTCATCGTGATGGACCGGCCCGGCATGAGGATCGCCAGGCGCGAGTTTTCGCCGCTGACCGTGAAATCGCTCGGGTGCATGTCTTCGAGGTAGATCCACGGAATCGGCCAGCCGCGGCGGTTCGTGACCGTCACCTCGACGTCGGTGCTCTCGCCTTGTTGCAGCGTCGTCACGCTGACGCTGCGTTCGCAATCGATTCCCACCAGCCATGCCAAGGCCGAGACGCGCGCGAGTGAAACCAGGAGCAGGAACGCGTAGATAGCGAAGGCCATGTACGGGCTTCGGATAAGAAACGCAAGCCCCAGGGCCAACGCGGCAAGGAGAAACCAGTGCACATTCTTCATGGGAACCCACTCCTTCACTATCATGAAGGGCGGGCGACGCAAATGCAATCCGATAGGCCGCGATCCGCACGGAAATTCGGCGTAGATAGTGTCCTTGAAATCAAGGTGTATTTTGGAGTTGTTGGGTATTGTTTC
>CAYOCT010000144.1:0-2740 GCA_964402555.1 uncultured Nitrospiraceae bacterium
TCAGAACTCCCGACATACCCCTTCATTCCTTTGGTTTTCTTGGGGTGGGGCGCTCATAGAATTCCGAAAATAGTGAGCGGTTTTCGGGAATAACTTGGCCCTCCTATGCATCTCTATATGAGAGCGAAGACATCGCTTTATAAAGGGATGCGGAAACATGAGTACGAATAACCGGACACCTGTTCTATTCGAGGAGAATGAAAGTTTTGACGAGGGTGACGATCGGAAACGAACGGCGATCAACCGAACTCTCTCTTTCGTGGATCAAGCCGGTGTGCGTGTCGTCCTTCATTGGCATGAGCCCTTGTTCCGCTTCGCTCTCTCCGACACGCTGACTCTTCGCTATGCCGCGGTTCATCTTCGTATCGGCAACTTGGCTACGCAGGAGGAAATCGCAGAGGCATTTGACCATTCAGTAGCTACCCAGCGTCGCTGGGAGAATCGATATCAAGCGCATGGGCTGGACGGCTTGAGAAGTGGGAAATCTTCGGGCCGCCCTTCGGGAATTCCCGAAACGCTGGACGGAGTCTTGCGGAAGTGGTTTGCCGAAGGGGTCTCCAATCGCGCGATGGCGGAGCGTCTGAAAGTCGGTGAAGCCACGATTCACCGGGCCTTAGCTCGGCTAGGTTTACATCGACGGCCACGGTCTGCTGCGACGCTTCCCTGGCCGGACGACTCCGAGGGGGCGGCGAAAGGCGATGAGACGAGCGTGAGCGACGGTGACCGGGGGACGGCCGGAGCGGAGGCCACCGAGACGCCGAGCTCGGCGGTCGCGGAGAGGCCCGCGGAAGCAAGCCCGGAAGAGGGCGAGGAGTTGGCCTGTCAGGGAGATGCGTTGGAGCCAGGAGAAGCGCGCGGGTGCGAGGCGGCCATCGGCAAAGACGGGGAGGAAGATGAAGGAGGAGCCGGGCCGGATTCCTTACGGACGGAACGGGGTGATGGATCGGAAGAGAGTGCGGGGCGAAGTCCTGTGTTCGGCGAGCTTCTGGAGGACGTGCTGGCGGAGTACGCCGAGCAGGGCTTCACGCTGGATTGCGATCCGGACAACCGTGCGGGAGATCGGGCGTTAGCGCGGCTGGGGAAGCTGGAGGATGCGTTGCCGTTATTCGGCGACCGGCCGTGTCAACGTCAAGCAGGCGTGCTGTTGGCGGTGCCGTTGCTGGTGAAGAGTGGGCTGTTGGAGGCGTTCGCCAGCACTTACCGTTCGCTGGCTCCCGCCTTTTATGGCCTGCGGACCACGGTGGTGGTGTTGTTCCTCTCCGCGTTGTTACGGATCAAGCGTCCGGAGCATTTCAAGGAGCACAACCCGCAAGAATTGGGGCATGTGGTCGGGCTGGACCGCCTGCCCGAGGTGAAGACGGTGCATCGCAAACTCGATTACTTGGCAGCCCGAGGACTGGCGCGGGAGCTGATGCGGGCGATGGCCGAGCGACGGATCGCCGAGGATCCGGAGCGCGTCGCGTTTCTCTACATCGACGGACACGTGCATCCGTATTACGGCCAGCATCCGCTGGCGAAGGCCAAGAAGCCGCAGCATCAGGTGGCCCAGCCAGGAGCCACAGACAACTGGGTGCATGACGCCTACGGAGAGCCGCTGCTGGTCGTGACCAGTGAAATGAACGAGGCCCTGACGCAAGTCTTAGAGCCAATCCTGATCGAGGTCAAACAGTTGGTTGGCGACCGCCGACCGGTTGTGATCTTCGACCGGGGTGGGTTTAGTCCCAAGTTGTTCGCTTGCCTGAACAAGCTGGGCTTCGACGTGATGACCTATCGCAAGGGAAAGAGCGTACCTTGGCCGGTCTCGCAGTTCGTGGAAGTGGAGTGTGTGGTGGAGGGGCGGCGCTATGGATACCGGATGGCGGAACGTCCGCGTGTGCGGGTTGGGCGTCTTCGGCCCAAAGGCAAGAAGCGGTCGTCCAGTTTGGGCCCTCAGTACCTTTGGATGCGCGAGGTCCGGGTGCTTCGTGACGATGGTCGGCAAACCGCCATTCTGACGACCCGCCAAGAGCTGGAGACGATCCAGGTCCCCTATCGCCAATTCAATCGCTGGCGGCAGGAGAACTACTTCAAGTACATGACTGCGGAATTCGAATTGGATGCCTTGCTGGAATACGAGGTTCAGGATGTCTCCGGGGAACGGGACCGCCCGAATCCGGATCGCCGGCCCTTGGAACACGAGTTGGCTGCTGCTCGGACAAGGGTGCAACGGCTGCAATCGCAACTTGGCGCGGCGGTGGATCCGCCGTCCCGTCAGCGGACGATGCGGGGATTCAAAATAGCGCATGCCAAACTGCGGGCGGAGCTGGCCGAAGCGGAAGCCGATGTGGCACGGATCCTCACGGCCTTGGCGGCTTTGCCACGCCGCGTTCCCGCGAATGGTCTCAAGACGCTCAAGACCGAAAAGAAACTGATCGCCGACACGATCAAGATGACGGCCTACCAGGTCGAGACTCGCCTCCTGAGCCTGTTGGGAGACCATTACTGCCGCAAGGACGACGAAGGCAGAACGCTCTTACAAGCTGCCTTTCAATCAACCGCTCGCATCGAAGTCCGAGAGGAGGAGCTCTATGTGGAATTGGCACCCCAGTCCTCTCCTCACCGCACCAAAGCCATTGCAGCGTTGTGCGCTGAGCTTAACGCCTTGGACACCAAATTTCCCGGTATTTGCCTCCGCCTTAAGTTGGCCATTCAGCCCCATGAACCGCTCACCAAGGCATAGGGGTATGTCGGGAGTTCTGAA
>CAYOCT010000145.1:0-2587 GCA_964402555.1 uncultured Nitrospiraceae bacterium
GATAACTATCGAGAAAATGCTTGATCTGCCCCATAAAATGTCTTTGGGTTATGAGACTTATCTGGTGTTTTTCTCTAACCCCCTGCAATATCTATAACTTACGACGGACGCTTGGGATACGTCCCTTGGCCACTACGTGTCCATGTGTTCCATGTTGACCATGTTGACCATGTTGACCGCTTTTTAAGTAACAATTTAAGTAACACACGCGCACTGCGGATGTGGTACGCTCCCGAGGTTCCGAGGCCCTCGGCGGCAGCACCCCGACCTTGGCTTGGCTCTTCCGGCCGTTCAAGGGCTCGTCCAAGGGGTACTTTTTTATAGCCGTCGTTTCGTACCAAGCACTTGCGCGGCTTTGGACCCATCCGGCGCATCGGTGGAAATCCGCAAGAAACGCCTCGATTTCTCGTCATTGTCTCTTCTTCTGGGATGACTTGGGCCTCGGCATAACTTCCATCTTCAATTGTTCCAGGCGCAGATCCCTATGCCGCGTTCCCGCATCGCCGTTAGCCGTATTGTACCAACTCCGCAAACACTCCGCAAGGGATAAAGCGAACGTCTACGTATAGGCACGCCCAATCGCGCGCAATCATACTTGACATCTGTGCCGATAATTTGCTAAGTATATTCTCATGATCAAGAGGCCATTTTGGATTGACCGAATTGAGAGCGCATGGGCGGAAGCGCCGATCGTGTGGCTTGCCGGGGTGCGGCGGGTTGGAAAGACGACGCTAGCACGGAGCCTTGGGGATGAGCGTATCCATTACGTCAACTGCGATTTGCCAACAGTCGCGGAGATGGTGGCTGACCCGGAGCTTTTCTTTCGAAACGTTGAAAGGCCCGTCGTGGTTTTTGATGAGGTTCACCAGCTTTCGGATCCGAGCCGGCTGTTGAAGATAGGGGCCGACGTCTTTCCGCATTTGAGGATTCTGGCAACCGGTTCTTCGACGCTGGCCGCATCTCGTAAGTTCCGGGATACGTTAACGGGGCGGAAACGGCTCGTCCACCTGACGCCGGTACTCTGGGACGAACTTGACGCGTTTGACCAATCCCCGCTGCTCAAGCGGCTTTATCAAGGGGGTCTTCCTGATGCGTTGCTGGCGGAAAAGAAATCCCCCGGTTTCTATCGAGAGTGGATGGACTCGTTCTACGCCCGGGACATTCAGCGAATCTTCGCTTTCCGCGATCCGGACAAGTTCAATTCGCTGTTTGAGTACATGTTGAAGCAAAGCGGCGGCCTCTTGGAGATCTCTGGTGTTGCGCGCGCGCTTGGCATCAGCCGTCAAACCGTCGACAGCCATGTTCGCGCCTTGGAGGCGACGCATGCGCTTACGGTCGTGCGTCCGTTCCACGGTGGCGGTCAAGGCGAACTCGTCAAGATGCCCAAGGCCTATGCGTTCGATACAGGGTTCGTCAGTTTCAGCCGCGGCTGGGATCCGTTGCGACCCTCGGATTACGGAACACTATGGTAGCATCTTGTGCTGGAGTACCTGCTAGCGCATGGCCATGAATGGCAGGTTCAATATTGGCGCGACGCCGCCGGGCACGAGGTGGACTTCGTGATTGCACGCAGCCGCGACAGGGTGGACGTCATCGAATGCAAATGGGATCCCCGCCAGTTCGATCCCGCGGGAATGGCCGTGTTCCGTTCATACTACCCGAACGGTAGCAACTATGTAGTCGGCCCGCTGAATGTCGATGGTTATGTCAAGACCTATTCCAATCTGGAGGTTCATGTCTGTAATCCGGACGGATGGCTAAAACGGACTGCCCACGCAAAATAGCAGATGGTTTTCCTGTGGCTTCCCCGCATAATCAGAACATTGCGCCGATGCGCGACCAGTCTTGGCAATGTGAGTAATGGCGAAACCGTGTCTTGGTTTTGAGTTGATTTGACTGAATGTGAATGTGCGGGCATGATGCTTCTTTTCTGTTCGGAAAGGAGTCTTTGAGCGCATGTTGGATTTCATTCTCAGGCCTTGGCATGTGATCGTCTTGTTCTTGGCCTCGCAGATCAATCGCGAGCAGCAATGCATCATCGAGTGTCTCCAGGTGGAGAACCAAGTGCTCCGCGAAAAGCTGGGCAAGAAGCGGATTCTGTTGACTGATGACCAACGTCGCCGACTGGCAGTGAAAGCCAAAGCCCTTGGCCGAAGATTGCTTCGTGACCTGACAACCGTTGTTACACCTGACACGCTGTTGCGTTGGCATCGGGAGTTGGTGGCGCAGAAGTGGGACTTCAGCGCGCTACGCAAGCACGTTGGTCGTCCTCGCACGCAAGAAGAGATTGCCAAGCTTGTCATACAAATGGCCGAAGAGAATCCGACATGGGGATATGACCGGATTCAGGGCGCACTGAGGAATCTGGGGTTGAAGCTTTCCGATACAACCATCGGAGAGATACTGCGGGAACACGGCATCGAACCGGCTCCAGATCGACAGCGGACCACGACGTGGAAGACATTTCTTAACGCCCATTGGGAAGTGCTCGCCGCCGTGGACTTCACGACGGTCGAAGTATGGACGCGGGGCGGCCTGTCAAGCCATTTGCTAATCTTACCGGGAGGGTCCTCGTCGCGCCATTTGC
>CAYOCT010000146.1:0-2117 GCA_964402555.1 uncultured Nitrospiraceae bacterium
GCAAGCGCCGGCAAGTCGGTGACCGCAGCAGACGGCGCAGAGCGCATGCCGCGCGGGCTCGGCTCCATCATCTCGACATCGACGAGGATTCCCGGCGTCGTCGCGTCGGCGTCGGGCGCCCAACCGATGAAGGGTTGAATTGTCATACAGCCCCAAAAAACACTTGACGATTATACGTCGTGGCGTATAATAGAATCATCAGCAGAACGCTGAACCACCAACCGGCGGTGAGTAGCCGGAGCGGAGAGACGACATGACGACCTACGAAATCGACCCACGCGCGAACGAGAACAAGCTTCGCCTGACCGTTCGGGCAGAGTCCGTCGAGGCCGCTGCGACGCGAGCCGCGCGGAAATGGTTCGGTCCGCGTGCGTGGGCGAATCGCGAGACCGGAGACCCCGGCAAATCTGGCGTTTTCCAGGCGTATATCGGCCTGTCGGGCGGCAACATGTCCACGTCGCTAGGCAGGCACTTCCACGTCAGCGAGGAGTGAGCCGCCCAGTCATCCAGCGCGGAACGATGCCGTGACTCAACCGCAATTCCCCCGCCGCGCCCACCAGGTAGCCGGCGGGGAACTCACCCCTGCGCAATTCCATACACTCGCACGGCTCATGCGATCCACCGAACCAGTACGCACTGCGGCTCGCCTGGTGCTCGTTGATGGGTTGCGCCCCACCGATGCAGCAGAGGGGGCCGGCGTGTCCATACAGTCATGCAGTAACGCGGTAGCCCGTATGAAACGGGCGCACGCACTCATCTTGGAGGCATACAAATGAACGACATGGAGCATTACGGCGACCCTGATGGGTTGTATTTCGTCTACGGCGTCGAAGTCCTGCCGGACGGCACAAGGGACCGATACCTGGTCTCGACCGTCGACATTCTTGATGTCGCCAAGGCGAAAGCCGACCTTGCGACTGCGGCGTATAACTACTGTTACGTCAAGCAATTCGGCGTTGGCACCGTCTATTTCTCGGAACCAAAACCCAACTTCGAGCCGATCAGCCCGAGCGAAGAACCTGCGCCAATCGCGCCTAGCAACTTAATCGATGCCGCGCCATAAATGTCGTCGCGCGCCTTCATCCACGGATCGAAAGGGGCGCGTGCGTCGCGGATCATCTCGCCAGGGAACACGAAAGCATCGCCCGCCTGATTCCAGTTGCGCACGCCAGAAAATCCGGCTTTCTTTAGAATGTCCGATGCAACATCGACGCCGAAAGTGTTATGCAACCCCTGGAACAGAGCGCGGCCGTCGACCGGGCCTGCATCAGCCGCCTTGAGATACTCCTGACCGAATCGCGCTAATTTCGGATTGCTCGAATCCGCCAGTTGACGACCTATCTTGCGAGCAACCTCTGGCGGGTATTGTTCCATCATGTCCAGAGTTTTTGCTGGAATGGCATATTCGCGCACGTCCGGCGCCTTGGCGCGTCGCGCATAATCTTCCGCAGCATCGACCGACCTTGTATACCATCTGCCGGTCGGTGGTGTAGACACTCCTACCTGCGGCGCTTCGCCGCCGCGATACCATCCGCGCTCCATCCCGAGCGCAGTCATGCGCTGCTCGGCTGTATTTCTCGAACTCAAAGCAAGTCCGCCCTTGTTGGCTGGCGCGGTTGCGTTGCGTGCAGCCACCTTTGAGCGATTGGCTAGCATCTGTAGCAGGCCGCCATCCACTTTCAACGACCCGACAAAGTTGCCCATATTCTGAATCTTGGCCAGGTAGTCCTGATACGACTGCTGATCGACCGGCCCGCCCATGAGCATTCCCTGCGCGGCTTTCGCCTCTGCGTCCGACGGCAACACGTCGAGCAACGCCTGCCGCGTGTACTCCACAGGATCGCGCCCCAATAGTCCGACGCGCTCCTTGACGCCTGCGCCGTACTGGCGAACGAGGTCGAGCAAGCCGGCCACTTACGCAGCCCTCACCCGCAACGCCGAGCCGCCGAAGCGCCGATTCACATCGTTGGCTTTCAGCGACGACCAGTAGCCTTGCAGCAGGTTCGCGTACCGCTCAATAGCGCGGTCGTCCTTCGTCCAGATCGCGGCTTGCCGAAGCGTTTCGTACAGGTACAGGTTCGGGTGCGCGTTAATCAGCCAGTTCGTCAACACTGCAT
>CAYOCT010000147.1:0-1956 GCA_964402555.1 uncultured Nitrospiraceae bacterium
TGCGCTCAGGATGACAGGAAGGACGGAGCCGACAAACGAAATCGCGGGACCTTGTTATTTCTTCACAAGCTCTGTGCATGTCCTTCTTCGCCATCGACGCGTCAAGGTGGCGATGGCACACCCGCGTTATGCGTGAGGCAGGGATCGGGAATATACTGCGGCGCAGAATATCGAAATGCGGGCGGGATACATGGACCAGCCAGAGGACGCGAAACGAGCGCGTGCGGCACGGCAGATATTGCGAGCGTGCTTCGTCTTGATGTGGGTTGGGGTCCTTGTATTGGCGCTCGAAGGGGGACAGGCGTGGTGGCGCGCCACGGGCGTGAAGCGGTTTCACGACATGGCCATGCGCCGCGTGACGCCGCAAAATGCCGTTCCGGCGCGCCCAGGCCCTTCTCTTGGCGGCTCGCAAGACCACCCATGCACGGCGGCGGCTGCGGCAAGTGAATCGGGATCGATCCCGTTGTGGAAGACGCCGTTTGGTTTGGGTTCCAATCCTGCGGAACGATCGCAAAGGCATGCGCTCTTCGTTACGCTTAACGAGGCAGATCGAGCACTCTTCGCGCTCGTCAACAACGAGCTCGTTTTCCAAATGGACGAACGGGGCGGATTCTCGCGCGCATACGGCAACGGATTCCTGATACCGCTGTTCACGTCCAATGCCGCGACGGCGTTGCGCGCCAGCTTCGAGGACATGCGCGCAGGCAAACAAGCGCCTGGGCTGATCACGTTTTCGGTGGAGGCTGAAGGGAACCGCGTCGAGGTACCTTTCTCCGTGGACTTTGAGCCGAAACCTTCCGACGCCGCGTCGCGCGCCGGCGAGTATGCCTTTATCCCCACGGAACCGATCGTGAAACGCCTGATGACCTTGGCCATTCCGCCGGACCATCCGGAGAGTTCGCGTTGGGAGATCCCGTTTCTCAAGTACAGGCCTAACCTCCGCGGCGATTGTCCCACGAACAACATCGGTTTCTACGGCGAGGACGTCCACCTGCCGAAACCGCCGGGCGTCTTTCGGATCGTGTGCATCGGCGGCTCGACGACGGAGGAACGGGAGTTCGTCGCGCACAGCTACCCGTCGACATTGCAGGACCACTTCAACGCGGATTTCGGCCAAGGCGCGGTGGAGGTGGTCAATTGCGGCACGCCCGCGATTTCCACGTTTGGCCACCTGCTTCGGATGCCCGACTACCTGCGCCTCCAACCGGACCTTGTCGTGCTCTATTTGGGCGTGAACGACACGAACATGATGTTCTCGCTGCCCGGTCTGATCGGCGCGACGCCGTTCCAGCACTTCCTTGCACATTCCAGTTTCGTACGGTTCTGGCTCGGCGGTCTGCTGAGTCCCGGCGAAACCGCGTTGGACGAGACGCAACGGAAGACAACCATCGCGAATCTCGAAGCGATGGTACGCGCATTTCAAGAACACGGCGCGTCCATTGCACTGTGCAGTTTCGCGTATCCCAGTCCCGCTCGTGAAGACCTGAAGGAACGCCTGTACTACTCCATCGACGCCGAGACCCAATGGAACGCGCCCTGCCTTCGCGCCTATCTAGACGCAATCGACGGGATGAACCGCGCGTACCGGCGGTTGTGCGAAACGATGGGCATGCAATACGTGCCGGTCGCCGAACATATCGACGGCAACCCGGCTTGGTTTCTCGACCTCTGCCACATGAACGACCTTGGCAGCCGGGAAAAGGCAGACGTTATCTATCGCTATATTCGGTCCTGCGTGGCGTCCGCGGTAACGCGATAACGGGCGCGGCGGCACGATGACAACACGCCCAAGACGGCCAACAACATAAGTCCGTCGCCCAGCGCATCCGTCCACGAGAGATGCCCCTCTCCTTGACGGTTCATCGAACCCACACATTCCCACCAATGATGGGCCTCACCCTCACCCTCACCCTCACCCTCACCC
Source organism: uncultured Nitrospiraceae bacterium (assembly GCA_964402555.1). Taxonomy (GTDB): domain Bacteria; phylum Hydrogenedentota; class Hydrogenedentia; order Hydrogenedentales; family SLHB01; genus CAYOCT01. The sequence goes on from CAYOCT010000147.1 coordinate 1,925, forward strand.
TCACCCTCACCCTCACCCTCGCCCTCGCCTTC